>JBFWXW010000081.1:0-25582 GCA_050187075.1 Kofleriaceae bacterium
AACACCACGCGATCGAGGTCGGCGGCCGTCAGCCGGGCATGCGCGAGGCACGCGCGCGCCGCCGCGAGCGGCAGCTGGGGGTCGTTCTTGATCCGGGACAGCCGCTCTTGCTGGATCGCCGCGACGATCACGCCGTCGACGACCAGCGCCGCGGCAGCGTCGTGGTACTCGCCGGAGATCCCGAGCACCGCGGCCATCACGCGGCCTTGGCGTCGGGCGGGTGCTCCGCAGTGGCCAGCCGCCACTTGGCACGGCGCTTCGCCATCCGCGAGCCCACCGCGGCGAACGGCCCGGCGACCACATAGACCGCGGTCATCGCGAGGACGTAGAGCGCACCTGCGAGCGTGCGGCCAGCCCTCCGCCATCCTCGCCACGCTTCCCACAACGCGGCCCACCGCAGCTCGCGCAGCGCCGCCTGCTCGCTCCCTGCGACCTCGACGAGCAGCTCGCGCGTGTACCGCTCGTGACGATGTTCATCGACCAGGATCGCCTCGAACAGCTTCTGGGTCCGCGTGTCACCGCGGCGGCCGAAGTGACGCGCGTAGAGCTCGAACTGCTCGCGACCGCGTCGCTCACCGCGATGTACGAACGCGAGGAACCGGGTCTCGCCGAGCCGCACGAACAGATCTTCGACGTCCGCCATCGGCGGGCCGAACACGGCGCGGTGCTCCTCGCTACGCAGCTCGGTGGATCGGCGCCAGAACATCGCAGCGTGCCGGGTCTCGTCGAGCGCATGTCGCAGATACTGTGCGCGGCGCGACAGCGAGCTGGTGTGCGCCGCCGCCTGCAACAGATCGATCCGACTCCCCTGCTCTGCACGCGCGAACCCGTACAGCTTGCGAGCGCCATGGCCCGGCACCCGCCAGACGATCGGCGTCACCAGTCGAACGACTGCGCGCCTCACGGAGGGCTCGCCGGATCCCGCCGGATGCACGCGAGCAACTCCGGGCACGTGGACATCGATCGGTAGTAGCGATCGACGCACGCCTGATCCGGAGCTCCGTAGGCGCCGGGGCACGTGAACACCTCGTCGCGCGACTCGTATCGTTCACCACCGAACACCCGCTGCCAGCAGTCGCACACGGCCCGCTCGACCGGCGATCGGAACGTCCGGCGTTCCTCGAACGTCGGCCACCCGAGGGCCTTGGCCAGCTTGACCGGCTTGTCGAACGCCATGGACGGTTTCGCCGCGCCGGCGGGCCACGAGACCCGGAGCACGCGGGTCTTGTCCGACCATCCAAGCCTGGCGACCAGCTCCCGTCCTTGGACCACCGGGATCAGCAGCGTGATCTCGAGCGGCATGTGCATGACGAGGGTCTGCGTGCCGTCATCCTTCTCGATCTCGATCGACCGCGGGTAGGCATCTTCGGTGCGCGAGCAGCGGACGCGCAACCACTCGCGAACTTGCTTGGTCTCGCACGCGGCTTCCGTCGAACCCTTCACCACGACCTCGGGCGCCTGCCGATACACGTCGGGCCCCGGGATCGCAGAGCGATCGCTGGCGACGACCGGCTTCGGCGGCGGCTCGGCGAAGGTCTTGGCCAGCGCCGCCGCGACCGCCGCATGGCCCTTCGGGGTCATGTGGATGTCCTTGTCGAGGAACGCCCCGGGCTCGGCACTCGCGAGCACCGGCGTGGCATCCAGCGCAGAGATCCCGAGCGACCGGCACAGCTCGACCAGCTCATGGGTCAACGCCTTGCTCGGCTCCATGTCCATCGGCTCCCTGCCGTACTTCTTCCATTCCTCGGAGGAGACCTGAACATCGATCGGAAGGATCACCACCACGAGCCGCGCGCCGCCCGATTCGACCAGCTGCTTGACCTCGCGAATGTATGCACCGAGCGGTGGATCGAGGGCCGCTTGCAGCTTCTCGACGTCGAGCCTGGTGAGCTTCGCGATCGCTTGATCGCGCGCCTCGAACGACGCGAGCGCTTCCTTGGCGTCGCCCGTGGCATGTGCCTTCGCCCACTTCGCGAGATCCTTGCGCAGCTTCGCGCGCACCCTCGCCGCCGCGGCGATGTGCTCGGCGGTCGCGACGATCGATCGCCCGCTCTCGCCGGTGTCGTCTTCGGTCACGATGTCCCCGGGGTTCGCGCGCGCCGATGCCAGCGTGAATTCGAGCTCGGTGCGGCCAAGCTTGCCATCAGCTTCCGCGATTTCGGCGACCTTGGCGTCGAGCGCCAGCTCGGCGGTCTCGAGCTGCTGGTGCGCCGAGGTCACCTCTTGCAGCCGCTGCTGGCGTGCCTGCTGGATCGCGAGGCGCTGCTTCGAGACATCCTCGCCCGTCGCGACCAGATCCTTCCACGTCCCCTCGGACGGCACGCCACGCTCGTCGATCTGATCATCCGCGTGTCGCCACTTGCGAAGCGCAAAGAACAGGTGCGAGCGCCGATACACGAAGTCACGCCCCGGGAACGCTGTCGTCGAGCTCGGCGCGGTCTCGCGGCGCACTGCCCAGCCGTCCCACACCGCGTGGCGCTCCTTGTTCGGCCGCTGCACCTCGAACAGGTCGTTGACCAGGTTGATCGTGAGCACGACTGTCTTGGGGTGCCGCTGGGCGAGCTGCTCGGCGATCACCGCGCGGTATTCACCGGGTCCATACGTGGGAACGCCGGCATTGATGACGGTCTTGCCCAGCGCCTTCGCGAGCACCGCCGAGAACGCCTGGTCCTGCTCGACGCCAAGGCCGAACACCTGTGAATCGCCGACGACGAGGACCTCGTCGGTGCCGGGAGCAGGCAGCTCGTCACCGCGATACCCGGCGCTGTTGATCTGAACGTGGGTGACCGGGTTACCCCCGAACGCGACCTTCTGGCTCGCACCCGGCATCAGCCGCACGCCCAGCTCGGCGTCCGCGATGTACACGTTGAGGTGCGGAAACGCACCGTCGGCACGCGCGCGAAAGATCAGCTCCGCAACGATCAACCCGACCACGAGGCCACCGAGCACCATGGTGGAACGCACCACCCAGCGCAGCCAGCGCCGAGCAGGTCGGTTCGTCGGCGGTCGCACTGCCACAGGCGTCGCGATGGCTGGTTCGGTCATGCGGTGGTTCCCCCGAACACTACGCAGAGCACTCGGGACTTGTTCCCATCAGGGTACGCGGAGCTGCGTCAGTTGATCACCACGAGCTCGCCGGCGTCGTGGCCGCAGAACCGCGCGTTGAGATCGTACTTCGAGTTGCACACCGGACAGATCCTGGCAATCACACCGGCCGGATCGCTGGTCTTGGGACGGCGCGGGCGGGTCGCGTTGTAGACCGGAAATGGGACCAGCTCGTTGCCGTCATGTGGGCAGCTGCGGAGCCCGGGCTCGTAGGCGCGCCGGCACGCCATGCACACCAGCCCGGCGCTCCGTCCGCTGCCGCGCGCCGGCCCCATCCCTGCCGTCAGCATCTCCTCGGGCGGAATGAGCCTACGCGCGTCGCGCGTGCAATACGCCAGTCCGTGATACTCGGTGCGACAGGTCGGGCACACCATCGCGCTCGAGGTCGCGACTGCGAGCCCGCCGCCCCCGCCACCTCGAACGACAGCAGGCCGGACGCGTCGTGGGACCACCGGTGGCAGCACCGGCGCAGAGGGCAGATCAGGCGCCGCCTGCTCCGACGGTGATGCGCGGGTGCGGCGCCGCAGAACGAGCGCCATCGCGGCGAGGCCGATGATCACGAGCGCGAGCAACGCGATGACGGCGATCAGCAGCCCACGTGATGCGACGGGCGCTGCCGATGCCAGCAACGCCGTCGATGGATCGAATCCGGACATCGACGCGCCCCTTCTCGGGAGGCTAGCAATCGCCGGCCCGAATGGTCAATCGACAAAATCGCAGCCGCTGGCAGCGGTGCGCTTCCTAGATCGCAGTCCTCGGGGTACTACCCGACGGACCGATGCCCGAGCTCGTGATTGGAGAACGCCGCAGGGCCGTGAGCCGCCCATGGCGGGCAGCAGGGATCGCAGTCGGCATGCTCGGCGTGGTCCTCGTCGTTGCGTGGTTCATCTATCGAAGAACCGTGACTTACGAGGCGCCGTCGGGCTCGGTCTCCGGCGCGGTCACCGCCGTCCAGTCCGGTCCCGGTGCACCACCTGCGCTGATGTATGGCGGTTCTTCGCTTACATGGACCGGCGGGATCGCGGTGCTCCGCGTCACAGGGGATCCGCATACGATCGGCGCTGCCCACGGTCGCTTGCTCGCGCCGCATCTCGCCGCGGCGGTCCGAGCCACCGCGCCGTCCATCGAAGGCACCGTGTCACACGGCGGAATGATCGGGGACTTGACCCACGGCATCCGGCTCGCCTGGCGCTGGCGGTTCGTCGATGACGGCCTGATCGACTACGACCGCCGGATGGTCTCGGGCGTGGTACGAGGCGCCGAGGCCAGCGGGGTCGCCCTGTCGTTCGAGCAATTGATCCGCGCACAAGCAGTCCTCGACGTTGGCGCGCCGTCCCCGCGTACCGCCGAGGCCGAGCAAAAGAATCTCGCGCTCAGCCTGACCGTGATCGCCCCGCAGGCGGCCGCGCCGGCGCGGGTATGGGTCGGGCGTACATTCTCCTTGCCCGGGCTCGACGACGGCGGTGACTTCGCGTTGCCGGTGGTCACGATCGCGCGCCCGGAGGGACGCGTCGCCTGGGCGGGAGTTGGCTGGCCCGGCGAGATCGGTGTCGTCAGCGGCATCAATGCGAATGGCATCGCGGTGTTCGTCGAACCGGCGCGCACCAGCGACGTCCGCGCAACGCGGGTCGCCCGACCGGTCGCATTGCTCGCGCGCACCGTGCTCGAGCAAGCGAAGACCCTCGACGAAGCCATCAAGCTGTTCGAGACCACGCCCACACTCGGCACCGCTGTCATCGCAGTGGTCGATGGCGCGAGCGGCACGTGGGTCCAGGTGGAGCGCACGCCGAGCAAGGCGATCGTGGAGCGCTCGCCGAAGGCACCGGCGATCGGCAACGTGCTCACCACCAATGCGCTGTCCGACGATCCGGACAACGATCGCGCGCGCCGGTTCCTGCCGGTGATGCAACGCGTGGAGCGCGCGACGCGGCTGGTGCGCACGCCGCTGCCCGATGCCAGCGCGATGGCTGCGATCCTGCGCGATCAGCGTAGCCTCGACGACGTCGTGCGACCTGCAGGTCATCGCGGCATGATCGATGACGGCCGGGCGGTTCACACGCTCGTGCTGGACCCAGCCTCGATGGAGCTGTGGGTCGGTGACCCGAGCGCCAACGATCGAATGCGCGCCTTCGATCTGCGCTACGAGCTCCGCCGTGAGGGCGATCGCGCGTCGCCGCCCGCCGATCTACTCGCCGACCCCGCCGCGGATCCTGCGCGTCGTGCGACGCTGACCGCTGCCCGCGCCGACCTCCGCGAAGCTCGCGCGCTACGCGATCTCGGCGAGCTCGAACGCGCCGCCGAGGTCTGTGCGCGCGCGCGTGCGCGTGCACCGGGCCTGCCCGAAGCGCTCGAGCTCGAGGGCATGCTCGCCCTTGCGCGTGGTGACACGGCTCATGCGCGCGAAGCCCTGCAGGCCTGGATCGACGGCGGGTCCGACAACTCCAAGAGTGAAGAACGCGCGCGCTCGCTGCTCGCGCGATGAACAACAACAGAGCGAACCGCCAGGCCGCCAAGCCGAGGTCTTGGAGCGCGCGCGTTCGCCGATTGCGAGATCAGACCTCGGGGTCGTGCCGCCTTGGCGGTTCGATCCTGGTCTCAGCTCATGACGAGCGCGAGCACGGCGCCCGCGGCGGCACCGATCGCGAGCAGACCGACGATCCACCACACCCACCTGGCGCTCGAACGCACCCGGGGCTCCGTCTGGTGCGCGTGGAGCTGCGTCTGCGACGCCTGCGGATAGAGCGGCGCAGCCGCGGGTGGTGAGAAGCTTGCACCCGGCACATTGGGTGCGCCCGCCGGCGGTGTCGCTGCGTGCCCTGGGGCCGGCAGGTGGCCGTGCGGGACAGCTTGTGGCTGCGGATAGCCGGGTGGACCGTAGGCCGCAGCGACTGCGCTCGGCGCAGCAGCCATCGCGCGCGGGTCAGGCTCCGGCGACACTCGATGGTGGCTGCTCGACGCGCCGGTCGCTGCTTCGGTCAACACCTCCTGCAGCGCGCTCGCGAGCAACGTGACATCGGCAAACCGGTTGTTCTTGTCCTTCTCGAGGCACTTGAGGATGAGCCGGTCGGCCGAGGGCGGCAGCCCGGCGCGCGTGTTCACCGTCGACGGCGCCGCTGGCGTCTGCTTGAGCTGCGCGGTGATCAAGCCTGCTGGCCCCTTGGCGTCGGGGAATGGTAGCCGTCCCGTGATCATCTCGTAGGCCACGACGCCGAGCGCGTAGACGTCGCTGCGGCCATCGAGCGCCTTCCCCATCAGCTGCTCCGGCGACATGTACTCGAGGGTGCCGAGCGTCTGCCCCGTGGCCGTCAGCTGGGGCGACTGCGGATCGATCGTGTCGCCGCGCATCACCTTCGCGATCCCGAAGTCGAGGATCTTCACGAACTCCGGGTTACCCGGGCGGTTCTCGAGATAGATGTTCTCCGGCTTGAGATCGCGATGGACGATGCCTTGCGCGTGGGCCTCGGCGAGCGAGCTGCACATCTCGGTGAGGATCTTGAACACCCGCTTCCACTCGAGTGGCGCTTGCTCGTGGAAGATCTGGTGCAGGCTCTTGCCCTCGAGGAGCTCCATCGCGATGTAGAGCGTCCCGTCGGGCGTGCGATCGAAGTCGTACGTGGTGATCGTGTGCGCGTCGCGCAAGTTGCACAGCACCATGCCCTCGCGCCGGAACCGATTGACCAGGTTCTCATCCTTGGTCATCTCGGGGTGCAGCAGCTTGAGCGCAACCTTGCGACCCGTCGCGAGCTGCGTGCCGCGGTACACCGAGCCGAACCCGCCCTCTCCGATCTTCGATTCGATCTTGAACCGGTTGTTGAGCACCGAGTTGAGCAGCAGATCTTCGAGCTGCGAGCGCGTCCTCGGGCGCGGCGGCTGCGCGAGTGGCTTGGGTTGCGCTTGCGGCTGCATCTGGGGCTGCGCCTGGAGCTGCGGAGCCGGTGCGCGCGCCGGCGCGACGGCCCCCGCCGGCGAGATGACCGGTACTCCTGACGCTGACGCGATGGTGGCCCCGGGCGCTGGCGTGGGCGCACGTGGAGCCTGCAGGCGATACCCACACACGCCGCAGAACCGCGCATTGCTCTCCAGTGCTGCGCTGCACGAGGGGCAGTTCATCCCACCGAGATGTTCTCAGAGAATTCCTGAGGCCGCACGCGGCAAGCCAACGAAAATGCCGCGAACGCGGGGACCTCAACCGTCGAAAATGCCGCGGGCGCGCGCACCTCAACGTCGAAATGCCGCGACCACTTCAACGGTTGATCGCCGCCAACGCGTGGAGCTCAACGAGGATGCCGGTGCATGTCACGGTGCGGCCGAGGTCGTACGCGCGCACCCCGTTGAAACTGCCGGCGCATGTCTCGCGTGCTGGTGTCGTGACGTGAGGTTTGCGTTAGCACTGCAGCGCGACCACCGCGATCACGCCGAGGGCGATCGCAAGACCGACGACGGGGAGCACCCACGATCGCCGCGGTGCCTCGACGGGCGCCGGCGGTAACGCTTCGATCGCGGCGTCATCACCAACGAACAACCGGATCCGCGGGCCACCCGGTCCGAACTCGACGCTGACCGGAACACCGAGCGCCACCGCGGTCTCGGTGATCCGATGACCTTCGACGTAGGTGCCGTTCGAGCTGCCCAGATCGACCAGGACCCAGCCATCCGGACCGGCGTCGGCAGGTGCCGCGTCGTTGTCTGCCCGCGCGGGACGGAGCTCGGCGTGGCGCGAGCTCGCATCGATATCGCGGTTGGGATCGAACGACACCTCGCATTCGGGATGGCGACCGAACCGAATCCGAGCCCGGGCGGGGAACTCCTGGCGGTGCCCGCGCCGGCTGCCAGCCATGTGGTCGATGACGACCCGCACGGCGTCATCGTATCACCGTCCCCCGAGCCACCACGCGATCGCGCACGCCAGCACGGCTACCCCGACATACCACCACCAGCGCACCGGTCCTCGGAGCCGTTCGCGCGCGGGCCCCGGCCGCTCGAATTCGACCTCGACCGGCGGCACGTGGATGCCGATCGACGAGCGCACGATCGCGTGCTGCCCGGTGACCGGCAGTGACGGAGGGATCGTCGTCGTGGGGAGCCCGATCCGGGCGGCCAATCGGTTGGCGACGTTGGACGTCGGCGTGAACGCGAGCTCGCCTTCCTTCTGTGGATCGAACTCGCGAAACATCGGCAGATCGTCGGGCCCGGCCGGGGCCTGAAGCCCGGCGCCTGACACCTCGCAGACCAGGGCGGTGATGTTGTCCGTCCCGCCAGCGTTGCGTGCGGCCGTGATGAGCAGGCGGACCGCGTCCTGGACGGTGCGAGGCGTCGACAGCAGCAGCGCGATCGCCGGATCGGCGACCAACCCGTGCAATCCATCGCTGCACAGCAGCACGCGATCACCGAGTCGCAGATCGATCACCGACAGCGACGGCTCGACATCCTTGTCAACGCCAAGCGCCTGCAGGATCGCGCCACCAGCGCTCTCGATCGTTCGTGCGGAGTGCCCCGCCTCGAGCAGCGCCGATTGCAACGATTGATCGCGGGTGACCTGGACGAGCTCGCCCGACCGCAACACGTAGGCGCGCGAATCGCCGATCGTCGCAACCACCATCCTACCGCCGACGAATCCTGCGGCTGACAGCGTCGTCCCCATTCCCCGCAACCCGGGCTCGCGCTCGGCCATCGCGTGAACGTCGTGATTGGCGATTCGCACCGCGCGCCGCAACAGCCTTGCGAACACCTCCGCGTCGCGCGGCTCGTCGGTCTTCATGAGCTCGCGCCACAGCACCTGCGCCGCGAGCTCCGACGCGACCTCGCCACCCGAGCTCCCGCCCATGCCATCGCAGACCACCAGCAACGGGCCGCGGCGACCGGTCGCTGACCACTGGGTCGCAACATCGCGCGTGACCATCTCGTCGAGATCGCCGACCAGCAGGTGATCTTCGTTGTGCTCGCGGATCTGGCCGACGTCGCTCGCACCGGCGACGATCACCTCGATCGATTCGCGGGGCGGACGGCTCTGACTGTCGCGCGCAGGTCGCGGGGCGCCGTCGTCCGAAGTCACCGGAGCTCGATGCGCAGCAGCTGGTCTCCCATCCTGACGTGATCACCGTGCTTGAGCGCCGTCGATCCCACGACCCTCACGAACGTTCCGTTCGAGCTTCCGAGGTCGCTGATCTGCGCGCGCTTGCCGTCCCAGGTCACGGCGGCGTGGCGACGCGACATGAACGCGTCGTCGCGAAACACGATGTCGCCTTCCTCGCGTCCGATCACCACCTCTTCGCCGGCGAGATGGCGGACATCTCGATAGCCGCCCGACGGAACCAGCTGCACGAACCTGCCCCACGGTTCCCGGGGCGGCGACCCGAACAGCGCGACACCGTGACGAACCAGCGCGTGTACCTTGGTCTCCTCGGGATCGACGCGCTCGTAGCGCAGCACCTCGCGACCGACGAGGATCACCGTGCCATCATCGAGCTCGACAGGCGCGTCGGCCTTGCGAAACACCCCGTTGAGCGTATCGAGCGGAAGCAGCGTCACGCCGGTCGCGGTGCGTTCGATGCGCGCGTGCTCGCGCGCCAGAAATCGATCGTCGGCAAACGCGACATCGCCGGTCCGCCCGATCACGACGAAGTCGCTGGTGAGTGAGAACCGCTGACCATCCGAGCCGTCGCGATTGACCAGGATCGCGGTGCCCCATGCAGCTCCGGCTTGACTCAGCGCTGACGGTGCCGGCGCAGCCGGGACGACCGCGAGCGCGGGCGCGTTGGACGCAGGGCGACCGCCGCCCTGCGACCGAACACTGGCCCCGAGATCGGTTGGTTGAAGCGCCTGCATGTGCAGGCCGCACTGCTGGCAATACGCGAACCCGACCGGCGTCGGAGCACCGCAGCGCGGACAGGTCACGGTGCCCGAAGAGCTCGCGGGGCTTGATGAGCCCGGTGCCCCCGCGGGTCCGGGGGTATGCAGCGCACCCGGTACAGGACCGGCCGAACCCGGCGGTTGCTGGTGATATGGATTCTGTCCACCGGGGGCAGCCATCGTGGGAGCCAACGCCGGTCCCGCCATCGGCGCGGCCGTCGGGGGTGTGCCCATCGGCGAACCACCCATCGGTATCGCACCCGGTGGCGGCGGAGACCCGAGCGCCGTACCGCAGTTCCGGCAGAACTTCATTCCGGGAGGGTTCTCGGTGCCACACGCCGCACACATCACGGGCATCGCGGCCACCGCGGGCATCCCGGGCGCCGCGGGCATCGCGGCCACCGCGGGCATCCCGGGCATCCCGGGCACCGGGGGCGCCGCGGGCAACCCTGATGGGGCTGCCGCGGTCTGCACGAACGCAGGTGCCAGCGAGCTGCCGCAGTTGAGGCAGAACGACGAGCCGGCTGGGCTTTCATGCCCACACATCGAACAACGCATCGGACCCCTAACGTGTTAGTCGAACCTTGGCCACGCGTCTTTGGAAGGACTGCACAGCGAGTGTCTCAACAACATTCGATCTCGGGAATGGCTACGGGCCGGTTTGCAACATATGGAGTGTCTTGCTAATACCGTCCCCCTCCCGTCCACGAAAGCGCCCATGCGCCCCATGCGATCGAACGTAGCGTCTTCTTCCAGCGTGGGCACCCGCGTGGCCGTCATCGTCGCGTTCGGGATCTCGCTCGCCGCCGGGTGCGTCGATACGGCGGTGCGAACGGCGCCGTTTCGCGCGCGCCCCGACGCGGCCGATCCGGGATCGCTGCGAGGTCCATTTACCGGCCGTGTCGTCGATACGACCACGCACGCTCCGGTGGCGGGCGCGCTGGTATTCGGTGCGTGGACGCTCGAGCGCGGCACGGCCCTTCCCGAGCCGGCGGGCGCGCGGGAGTTTGTCGGCTCGACCGACGCCGCCGGGTATTACCGGGTGCCCGAGCTCGACGATATCCCCCGTGGCAGTCGAATCACCGAGTTCACGCTGCTGATCTACAAGCGCGGCTACGTCGCCTATCGCAGCGATCGCCGGTTCTCGGATCTCGGTGCACGCATGGACTTTGCTCAGCGCGACAACCAGATCTTGCTCGAGCGCTGGCGCACGGAGATGTCGCACGCTCGCCACGTTCGGTTCGTGGGTGGTGGCGCCGCGGTGGCTGCGTTGACGCAGTGGGAGCTGGCGGAAGCGAGTGCCGAGCTCGACGGCAAGCGACCATCGACGATCGACGATCCGCGCGGGCGAATCGAGGGCACGTATCTGGTAGCGGCGCAGTTGCTCACCGAGGCCGACATCAAGGCACGCACCAAGTTCGACGGCGGATTCGAGACCGGCCCGTTGTCCGACGAGCCCGACACCGCAACGTACTCGTCCCAGCACTTCAAGGCGCTCGGCCGGCCGGAGACCTGGGACGTTGCGATCCGGCTGTGGCGGCTCGATCCAGGGCGCGCGCAGGAGCGCTATGAGGAGCTGCTCACCCAGCTGCCGGGGATCACCGAAAAGGATGATGTCGCCAGTCGCTCGTTCCTCGCGCTCGAGGCGGAGATCCGCGGCGTCGGCTTCCTCGACGCGCCACGCGGCGTGGTCGTGTTGTTGACCTGCGGCACCAACCAGTGCAACTCGAACGAGGACGTCACCGCGCTCGCGCAGGGCGTGCATACCAAGATCAAGGCGCTGATCCCGGCGCCGGGAGCGACCAAGTGAAGTGGGGTGTACGAGCGCTCGCGGTGGCGGCCGGCCTCGCGGTCATTCCCGGAACGGCAACCGCCTGGGAGCCCGAGACCACCCATGCCGGCCTCGCCGAGCAAGCCGCGCTGGCGTCGCGGCTCCATCGCCGACTGGTGACGCTGGGATTCGACGGTGGTCTGTTCGAACCACTGACCATTCCGCCCGCCGATGCGCCGACGCTGATGACGTCGGTGAAGCTGTTGTCGCCAAGCCACGGCGCGGTTCCCGACGCTCGCGGCCGGCAAACCGCACTGGCCTGGCTGACCGCCGGCGCCGCGCTGGCGGACATTCCCTCGAGCCACGGCGCGAACCACTTCTACGACCCGGCCACCAAGCAAGGATGGCGCGCTCCGGATCGCGGAATCGTGGCCGGCCTGACGGACAAGGTGCGCGAGGCGATCGGTCGCGCGGCCCTCCCCGATCGCGGAACGCCCGCGCCGGACTGGGTGGTAGCCAAGGACAATCCGTTCAACCTCGACGCGTTCATGACGCAGTACGCGAAGGCGGTCTCGGCGCGAACGCCGGGGGAGCGGTCGCGCCACATGGCGGCTGCGTTGATCGCCGCCGGGGCGATCCTCCACACGCTCGGGGATCTCGGCGCGCCATCGCGCGTGCGCGGCGACGAGGCGGCGCATCTCGAGCCACTCGGTGCCGGGCCCGACGATCTCGGCTCGCGGTTCGAACGGCTCGCCGCGCTCGCTCACGGCCGGCTCGGAGTGCCGGCGCCGTCCCGCAAGATCACCCGCACGCACCTGCGTGATTTCTTCTCGTCGGCCGACGGCCGCGGGCTCGCCGACCTGATCGCGCGGACGTACTTCTCTCCCAACACGCTGCCCAAGCGCAGCCGGAGCGACGAGCAGCCCACGCTCGTCCGCCCGCAGCCGGCGCTGCCGCGGCTCAATCTGATGGCCGCTTCGCGCGAAGACGGCACCACGCTGCGCGATGCCAAGGGGATGTGCCTCGCGCGCTATCGCGTCGACCACGGCATGCTCGCGTTCGGGCTGGACGACGAGTGCATCCTCGAGCAGATCGCGGCGATCCTCCCCGAGGTCGCGAGCTACGAGGCGGGGCTGCTCGATTTCTTGCTGCGCGGCGAGCTCACGATCGCGGTCACCGATTCGGTGGTGGTCTCCGGCAAGGGCCTGGGCGCCGGTACCGTCGACGTGCTGGTCGAAGATGGCCGCGGGGTCCGAACCTCGATCGGTACCGCGTCGAGCAAGGGCGGCCAGCAACTCGCGCGGCTCGGCGCGCCGTCGTCGGGTGTTCGCGTGGTCGCGGTGTTTCGCGGGATCGACACTGCGGGCGAGCCGATCGTTGCGGTCGGCGCGATGCCGCTCGGACGCTGATGGCGAAGCGACGCCGCGATGACCAGGCCGGTGGGGTCGATGGCTTCGACCGGGTGTTCGCGGTGCTCGACGAGGCTGCGCCCGGACTCCACGACATCGACCCACCCAGCGCCGAGCTACCAGCGGGCCTCCCAGGTCCGCTCGTCGAGCTGTACGCGCGCTGTGACGGCGCGCGGCTGTTCCTCGAGACCATCGAGCTGGATGCGGCCGCCGATGTCGCCCTGAACAGCTCCGGTCGCTGGCAGTTCGGATCGATCGAAGGCGACGCGCTCGCGATCGATCACCGCGGCCGGATATGGCGCGAAGATCCTTCGATCGAGGACGAGGTGTGCGACGGGACCAGGCTCGACCGCTGGCTGGCGGGCGTCGTCGATGCCACCGCGCTGCTCTACGACCGCGACGGCGAGTTCGCCGACGGTGCGTTCGACGACGAGGGCGAGGTCGTGGCCGAGGTCCGTGAGCGCGGGCTGCGCGCGCAGATCAAGCGCGACCCCTCTGCGCCCGGACCGCGGTGGCGGCTCGCGCTGGCGCTGCTCGACGAGGGAGCGATCGAGAACGCCCGTGACGAGCTCGAACAAGTGGTCGCCGACGATCCCGCGCTGCCGTGGGCGTGGCTCGATCTGGGGCGGATCTCCGAGCGCATGGGTGAGCTGGGCAACGCGATCGACGAGGCCAGGATGGCGGCGCAGACCGCAGAAGGTGTCCAGCATCCGCAAGCGGGATACTTCTGGGCGCAGCTCGCCCGGCTGGCGACGCGGGCGGGTGACGACATGCTCCGTGCCGAAGCGGCCACCAAGACCTCGCTCCTGGCCCCGAGCCTCAAGCAGGAGCAGCTATCGGGAGCGCGCGAATCGCTCGAAGCCGGCGACACGGTGTCCGCCAAGGGCCTGCTCGAGCTGCTCCGCGCGGTGTGGCCACGCGACCTCGAGGTGCTCGCGCTATCGCGCCGGATCGAGAACAAGGCCTGAGTCCGCTTGATCGGACTCGATCGCGCCCGGTATACCCGCTGCCTGTGAAGCGACTCGTCGCCGGCGCTCTGTGTGCATCGACCGTCACGGTGGCGTGCACCTCATCAACCGTCATTCGCTCGAATCCGCCTGGCGCGCGCGTCTACATCGATGACGAGCTCGTCGGGCAAACGCCGTACACGATGAGCGATACCAAGATCGTGAGCAGCGAAACCGAGGTGCGCCTCGAGTATCCAGGCTTGCCTCCGTTCCGCACCACGATCTCGCGCAACGAAGAATTCGACGCCGGGGCCTGCATCGCCGGCGTGTTCCTGTTGGTGCCGTTTCTGTGGATCATGGGCTACCAGCCGGATCACAACTACGAGCTCGTGCCGGCATATCCACAGCCGTATCCTCCTCAGTACCCGGCCGCGCCGCAGCCGTATCCACCGGCGCCGTATCCGTACCCGGCCCCTGCCCCGTACCCGGCCCCTGCCCCGTACCCGGCTCCGCCCGCCGCGCCGTATCCGGCACCGGCACCCGCACCGGCACCGGCACCCGCACCGGCACCGGCACCCGCGCCTGCACCGCCTCGCGCGTGATTGTTCGTGCGCTCGTGCTCGTGACCGTCGCGGGGTGTATCCCGCCACTGACGCGGCCGCCGGAAAATGTCGTCGACCTCGCGTACCGCACCGCGACACCGGCGCGATCCACCGCGACGGCCCTCTACCGCTGGGCCGGTTCGCGCAGCCTCGGCCTCGCACCGAGGTGCAAGATGATGCCCAGCGACTCGACGATGTTCGCGCTGCGTGCCGAATCGTGCGGTGGGATCGCGGCGTGGTACTGGGGCGTTGCACGCGTCCTGCTCGAGCAAGGCGGTTCCCCGAAGTTCCTCGCGCCGCTTCGGGTCGAAGATCGGCTGCGCTGGGTCGACCTGCCGGGTCCGTGCCGATGACCGCGCGCAGCGTACTCGTCGTGGCCGCGCTGTGCAGCGGCTCGCTCGCTCGTGCCGATGACTCCGCAGCCCCGGAGATCACGAGCGCCCCACAGATGGCCGCGGCGATCGACCCATGCGGCGATCGCGGCGTCTCGCCACGGCTGGCATCGCTGCTCCGTGCTCGCCGGTTTGCCGACGTACATCATGCGGTGGTCGGACTGCGCGTGATGTGCGGCGACCGAGGGCTCGCCGATCACTGGCGGCTGTACGATGACATCGCGTTGCTCCGCCTCGACGACCGCGCCTATGCGCTGGCCGATCTGCACGACCTCGCGGCGGGACCGCACGCTCCGATCGCCGACCTCGTGCTCGCGTGGGCGTATGTCGATGGTGGCGATGATGCGGCTGCCCGAACCGCGCTCGCGCGGCTGCCCGTGCAGCGCGCCGTGGCGATCCGCGCCCTCGGCAGGCTCGCCGACGAGGATGCGTTCGCGCGCGTGCTCACAGGTCTCGACGATCGAACGCGAGCTCGCGCGATCGAGCTCGAGCGGCGCTACCGCGATGCCCGCGAGCGAAGCCCGGCGCTTGCCGGCGTGCTCAGCGCCGTGCTGCCCGGTTCGGGCCAGCTCTACGCCGGCTCGCTTCAGGCCGCCGCGGTGACCTTCGTGCTCAACGGCTTGTTCATCGGCGCGACGGTCGAGCTCGCGCGCGAGCACCACTACATCACCTCCGCCGCCGCCGGCACCGTCGCGTCGTTCTTCTACGTCGGCGGCATCATGAATGCCGTCGATCTCGCTCGCCGTCGCAACACGCTCGCCATGCAACCCTACGCTGACCAGCTCGAGCAGCTCCTCGTGCCCGAGCTCAGCGGCCGGTTCTGAGAGCGCTGTGCGGCACGCCCGGCATGGGCGTGGAGGTGCGGGCCCCAGCGGCGTGCAGTGGTGCGCTCGCCCGCGGCGCGGGTTACCGGAACACGGCTTGGTCCGCGGGAATGCCGCGGGCCTCGAGCTCCGAATAGAACCGCGGGACCGTGCCCGTTGCCGCGAACGCGCCGTTCTGGAACTGGAACACGACCTGCGTGTCGAACGTGGTCTCCGAGCACCCGACGATCTCCTCGATCGCCATGATCTTGATCGCACCGTCTGGCCAGCGCGCGACATGCACGACGATGTCGAACGCCTGGGTCACCAGCTCGCGAATCGCATGCTCCGAACCCGGGACCATCGCGCGGGTCAGCGTTGCCAGCCGGCTCAGCGCGCCCGTCGAACCGTCCGCCGTCATGCCGACGATCGCACCGTCGGTCGAAGAGCTCAGTGCCGTGATGAGGGCAGCCGCTTCACGGCCGCGCACCTCTCCGACGACCAGGCGATCCGGCGTCAACCGCAACGCGGTCTCGAGCAACGCGCCGAGATCGACCTCGACGTTCTTGCCGACCCCCGCGCGGGTCTCGAGCGGAACCCACTCGTCACGCCCCAGCGACAGCTCGCCGACCTCCTCGACCGACACCACCCGCTCTCCCGAAGGTGCAGCGCCCGCGAGCGCCGCGAGCACGGTGGTCTTGCCCGAGCCGGGACCGCCACATACCAGGATGTTCCGCCGCGCGGTGATGCAGGTCGAAAGAAAATCCGACATGCCGCGGCTCATCGTGTTGCGCGACGTCAGATCCGCGAGCGATGGCATCTGGCTCGCTGCCTTCTTGAGCACGATGCACGCGCCGCGCGCGGCGACCGGCGAGATCGCGGCGGTCAGCCGCGTGCCGTCGCGCATGCGGAGATCGACGATCGGATGCGCTTCGTCGATCGTCGCGCCGGCCTCTGCCACGAGCCGCTTGACCACGCGCTCGAACACCTCGTCCGAGGAGAACGCGCGGCCCGAACCGCGGAGCTGACCGTCCTTGCCGACCACGACCCGATCGCGACGATCGATGAAGATCTCGTCGATCTTCTCGTCGGCCAGCAGGTCCTCGAGCGGACCGAGCGCGAGGGCCTCGTTGAGCGTCTCCTTGATCAGCGCGTCCTGGTCGATGTACTTGGGCAGCTCGCCCGAAGTCTCGAGCGCCTCGGCGAGATCGATGGTCGCGCGCTCGGCGCGTTGCCACAGCTCTTCGTCGTGAAGGCGTTCGACCGGAATCTTGTCGAGGTCGAGCTTCGCGCGAAGGCGCTCGAGGATCGTCGACTGCAGGTCGAGCATCTTCACGACCTTGGAGTCGAGCGGCTCGATCTGAGCTCCACGCCGACTCGGCGCGGCCACCGACCGACTGACGACGCGTTTCACCGACGGCCGCTTCTTCTCGGCCGACAGCGGGACGACCGGCGCGGGTTGTCCCATCGGCGGCGGCGCGGCGTTCGGCGCGGGCATCGCTGCCACCATCGGCGGCGGCGCAGCGATCACCGCGGGAGGCGGAGCTGCGATCGCCTGCGACGACGGACCGTGGCCACCGCCGAGCGGCGGGTTGTTCGCCTCGGTCGCAGGGATCGAGCTCGGCGGAGGCCCCATCGGCGGAGGAATCGGCGCGAGCGGCGGCGGCATCGTTCCGCTCTGGTGCCGAGGCGCGAGCGGCGGGCTTCGCCGATCTGGAGGCGGTGGTGCTGACAGCGGCGGCATCGCAGGCTCGCGGGCGAGCGGCCCGGGGCCCGGCGCGGGGCGCGGGGGGCCAGGTCGAACCGTCGGCGGTGCAATCGCCGCGGCGGGCTCGGACGATGGCGGCGGCACCTGTGCCTCGGTCGGCCGCGGAGGGCGAACCTCGGGGCGCGGCTCGGGGCGCGGCTCCACCGGTGATGCCGGCGACGCCTGAGCGACGCGGTCCGACATGCCACCGAGACGATCGGACGGTGGCGACGTGGTGGTCTCTGATGCGCCGTCGCCTTCGGCGCCAGCATTCTCATCGACGCCGACGATGAAATCGCCGATGTAGATCTTGTCGGAGTCCTTGACCACGAGTGGGCTCGTGATCTTGCGGCCGTTGACGTACGTGCCGTTGGTGCTCTTGAGGTCGACGATGATGAACTTGCCGTCCTTGAGCACGATTCTCGCGTGTCGCTTCGACACGTTGCCCTTCGGAAGCACGATGTCGTTGCCCTGAACGCGACCGATGGTGACCTCGGGTTTGTTGAACACCATGCGGCGCTGCTCGCCGCCCTTTTCCTGGATGAGTATGGTGAACATTTGCTCCTGAGGTGGACCTCGCCGGGGCCCTGTCGAACCGTACTAAGCGGTGGCAATCACGGTCAAGTTCGCGGTCCATCAACCGCCGCGTGAGGGTCGTCCGGCGTGCCTGGAGTAGGCCTCAGGTCTGACCGCTGCCTGCAGCCGGAGCGGCCGCCGGCGCCGGTGGCCGTAGCGCCGTGCGTATGTCGTCACCCCACAACGCCCACACGCCCACCATCAAGATCGCGACCATGGCGGCGACGATGACCAGATCGTGCCATCGCGGCCGCATCGTGAATCCGACGTTAGCACGCGCCGTCTCAAGGAAAAACGTGCCCCAATTGTGGGTCTATGATGAGGTGCCCATGCTTCGACTCTTGATCGTCGCCGCCGCGCTGCTGGTCTCCTCGCGGAGCGATGCAGCGCCCAAGAAGTACCACTTCAAGCTCGCGGCGGTGACCGCCAAGGATCACGTCAAACCGCCCGCGGTTGCCACGGCCGCGACCAAGCGGGTCGAGGGTCAGATCACCAAGACCTTCACCAGCCACCCACAGCTGGTCGCCGCGCTCGACGGCGCACCCGATCCGATCAGCAAAGCGGACGCGTATCGCAAGTTCCTCAAGAAGAAAGGGATCGCCGGCGCCTACCTCGTCACGGTCGAGGTCACCGGGGCAGAAGAGGAAGTCGAGCCGATGCCCGACAAGGCCAACTCGCAGCGTCTGGTCGTGCGGCTGGAGATCCACATGCTGGGCGAGACCATTCCCGGCCGCACCATGGGCTTCACCGGCGACGGTAAGGCGACGATCAAGCAGGAGGTCGGCCGCACGATCCGCGACCGCGACCGCGAATACGCGTGGGATTCCGCCGCCGAGGTCGCGATCGCCGAGGCGATGGCGACCGTGTTCAAGCAACTGGCTGTCCCGCCCAAGAAACAGTAGGGCCAGCGGCTGCCGGCTCGATCGGGGCGTTGCGCTCGTGCTCGCTAGGAGCAGCCCTCCGCGAGCGGATTGTCCTGGCACTCCTTCGAAATCTCGTTGCCCTTGGCACGTTCCGCGCGAATGGCTGCGGCCTTGGCCGCTGCGATGTTCTTCTCGAGCTCCGCTTGTGCGCGCTGAAGCGCTGACAGCTTGGTCTTGGCTGCCTTTCGGTTGAGATCGCGCTCCGCAGCCTCGAGCGCCGCGATGGCGCTCTCGATCGCTTTCATGTTCTCGATGACCTGACGCTGGATCGCCTCTAACCGAGCGGATGCTTCTGCCGCATCCCGTTCTGCCTTCGCGACTGCCTCGCGTGCCTCGTGCGCGTTCGCCTCGGCGTCGTTCACCTCGGCGTCGTTCACCTGGGCGTGGTCGACCTCGGCGTCAGCCGTCGAGCGCGGTTGGGGCGCCGCTTGGTTCGCCACCGGCTCACTGGTCTGGGCCGGCCCTCCACCGCACGACATGATCGCCAACCCGAGCACGGTCCAGATGACGCGATTGAACATGGCGCGCTCATAACACGAGACCGCGAAACACCGAAGAACATCGTGAAGGAGGTAGCCCAGCGCGCTTCAGCGATCTGCGCGTCGAGGTCGGCCTGTCGCTTCTGAAGGTCAACCAGCTGCGCCCTTCGCCGCCGCGAGTCCCACTGCCGTTCTCCCAGGTTATTCGACGAAGTTGCCGATTCGATCCAGCTGCAGATCCGCCGGGATTCGCTCGACATACGACAGCCAGATGAACATTGCCTCGCCCTTGATGTTCTCGATCGGCACCGAGCCCCAGTAGCGCGAGTCTCGCGAGTTGGCGCGGTTGTCACCCATCGCGAACACATGCCCCTCGGGCACGACGTAGTGCGCCTGCTGCTCGCAGGTGTCTGCGGCACCCGGCTTGGTCACCACGATGTTGCCGGGCAACTGATTCGGCGCGGCGATCCGCTTCACGCCGGGAGACGGCGGGCTGGGATCGCTCATGCAGGTCGGGACGCGGCCGTTGGTCGGGAACCCGTCATCGTCGAGCCTACGATCGGGCACGTGATAGACATCATGACGCTTTCCATCAACGAGCTCCCGGTACCGCGTGCAACGCTTGGTCTGGCGATTTCCTGCCTCATCACTGTCGGAGTACTCGCAGCCGTCACCCTGAACCAGCTCGCTCGGAATCGCTTTGCCGTTGACGTAGACGACGTTGCATCGCTCCTCGACGGTATCGCCGGCGACTGCGATCACCCGCTTGATGTAGTCGCGGTCGGGCTCGCACGGCTGCACGAACACGATCACGTCGCCACGGTTGGGCGATCGCTCGAACAGCTTGATGTTGGTGTACGGGATGCGCAGCCCGTAGATGAACTTGTTGACGAAGATGTGATCGTTGATCTCGAGCGTCGGATACATCGAGCTCGACGGGATCTTGAACGCCTCGATGACAAACGCCCGGAGCAACAACGCGATCATGATCGCCACCGCGATCGACTCGATGGTGTCGCGCATCGGCGACCGGTTCGGCCGCACGATCAGCTCATCGACCACCGCATCGAGCCCGGGCAAGTGGCGCTTGACCTGAGCGAGGTCGCCGTCGGCGAGCGCGCGTTCCATCGCGGTGGTCGTGGCCTCGAGCTCCGCTCGCTTGCCGCGCAGCGCGCTGTCGCGCCCCAGGGCCGCGCGCGCTTCGCGCACCAGAGCTCCCGCTTCCTTGCGTACGCGGCGATCGAGTGTGGTTGACAGCATCGTTGTCGACGTCCTAGCGCGGACTATGCACCACGCCACCGGCGGCGACCAATGAGTTGCGAGCCTGTCGGCGATCAGTCGACAAAGTTGCCCATCCGGCTGGCACGAACCTCCCGCGCGGTCCGATACGACAGGAAGATGAACAGCGCTTTGCCACGAATGTTCTCGATCGGGACCGAGCCCCAGGACCGTGAGTCCTGCGAGTTGGCGCGGTTGTCACCCATCACGAACACGTGCCCATCGGGCACCACGTAGTGGCGCTGCAACGCGCACGCATTGCTCGCCGATGGATCGGTGCGAACCACGAGGCCGTACTTCTGTGTCGTGGGGACGAGCGGCCGACCATCGGGATGAGTCGGACAATGCGGCGGCGCATCCTTGTCCGGGAAGTCGTACGGGCTCGGCTCGCTCAGCTCGCCATCCCGCGCGAGCTGCTCGTCGCGCGCAGGGCGGTTCGGTTCGTGGAACACGTCGTGGGCATCACCGTCGACCGTCTCGCGATACCGGCTGCACGTGGTGGTGAACCACTTGCCGGTCTCGGGCTCGAAGTCCTCGTAGCTGCAGCCGTCCCCTTGTACGAGCTGGCTCGGGATCGGTTTGTCATTCACGTAGACGATGTTGCAACGGACCTCGACGCGATCGCCCGCGAGCGCGATCACGCGCTTGATGTAGTCCTTATCGGGCTCGCACGGCTTGATGAACACGACCACGTCCCCACGATCGGGCGATCGCTCGAACAGCTTGATGTCGGTGAACGGAATGCGCATCCCGTAGATGAACTTGTTGGCGAAGATGTGGTCGCCGATCACGAGCGTCGGATACATCGAGCTCGACGGGATCTGGAACGCCTGAAACACCAGCGCGCGCAACACCAGCGCCATCACGATGGCCGCGCCGATCGACTCGATGTAGCTGCGAGCGATCGACTTCGGCGTCTGCTCGACGTACTGGTCGACCAGGCTGTCGAGCGCCGGTAGCCCATCGCGAACCCGCCGGAGATCGCGCGCGGTCAGGGCGGCGTCGACCTCCTCGGCCGCCGTCGCCAGCTTGTCGAGCTCCGGCTTGACCGATAGCGCCGCTCTCGCGAGACGCACCAGCATGCGCGCTTCTTGCTTCACGCGACGATCGAGGCTGGCAGCGCGCACGCGTCGTATCCGTCAGTCCACCTTGAGAACCGTCAAGAAGGCTTCTTGCGGCAGCTCGACCGAGCCGACCGCCTTCATTCGCTTCTTGCCCTCTTTCTGCTTCTCGAGCAGCTTCTTCTTGCGCGTGATGTCGCCGCCGTAACACTTCGCGGTCACATCCTTGCGGGCCGCTTTCACCGTGGTGCGCGCGATCACCCGGCTGCCGATCGCGGCCTGGATCGCGACGTCGAACATCTGGCGCGGCACCACGTCCTTCATCTTGGTGCACAGCTCGACACCCCGGTGGTACGCCGAATCGCGGTGCGAGATGATCGACAGCGCGTCGACGCGCTCGCCGTTGATCAACACGTCGAGACGAATCAGATCAGCATCCCGATAACCGGCGGGCTCGTAGTCCAGCGATGCATAACCGCGCGACATCGTCTTGAGTCGATCGTAGAACCCGAACACCACCTCGGCCAGTGGCATCTCGTAGACCACTCGGACGCGACCGCCCGGGTCATAGTGCAGCCCCTGCTGGACGCCGCGCCGCTCCTGGCACAGCTGCATGATCGGACCGACGTATTCCTGTGGCAGGTGGACGGTCGCGAGGATGATGGGCTCCTCGATCTTGTCGTACTTGCCCTGGTCGGGAACCTTCGCGGGGTTGTCGACCTCGATGATCTCACCGCCGGGCTGGAGAATCCGGTAACGCACGCTCGGCGCGGTGGTGATGAGGTTGAGGTTGAACTCGCGCTCCAACCGCTCCTGGATGATCTCCATGTGAAGCAGCCCGAGAAACCCGGTCCGGAACCCGAAGCCGAGCGCGGCCGACGTCTCTGGCTCGTAGGTCACCGAAGCGTCGTTGAGCACGAGCTTGCCGAGGGCATCCTTGAGGTCTTGATAATCGGCCGCGTCCACCGGGAACAACCCGGCGAACACCATCGGCTTGACGGTCTTGAACCCGGGCAGCGGCTCGGCGCACGGGCGATCCGCATCGGTGACGGTATCGCCGACGCGCGCATGCGCGATGTCCTTGATCGACGCTGCGAGGATCCCGACCTGCCCGGCCTCGAGTCCGTCGATCTCGATCGGTTGGGGCCGGCGCACCGCGACCATCGTGCATTCGTAGGTCTGCTCGGTGGCCCAGAACCTCAGCTTGGTGCCCTTGGTGATCTTGCCCGACATCACGCGCACGAGCACGACGACGCCGCGGAACGTGTCGTACCAGCTGTCGAAGATCAGCGCTGACAGCGGGGCGTCTCGGTCGGCCTTGGGGGGCGGGATCCGCTCGACGACGGCCTCGAGCATCTCGTGAACACCCTGCCCGGTCTTCGCCGAGACCAGCAGCGCGTCGGACGCATCGAGCCCGATCGTGTCCTCGATCTGCTTCTTGATCTCGTCGGGCCGAGCGACCGGAAGGTCGATCTTGTTGAGCACGGGGACGATCTCGAGGTTGTTGTCGAGCGCGACGTAGACGTTGGCGAGCGTCTGGGCCTCGACGCCCTGCGCGGCATCGACGACGAGCAGCGCTCCCTCGCACGCGGCGAGCGAACGCGAGACCTCGTAGTGGAAGTCGACGTGGCCCGGCGTGTCGATCAGGTGAAATTGATAGATCTGGCCGTCCTTCGCCTTGAAGTGGAGCTGGACCGACTGCGCCTTGATCGTGATGCCGCGCTCGCGCTCGAGATCCATGCTGTCGAGCATCTGCGCCTGCGCTTCGCGAGCGGTGACCGCACCGCACTCCTCGAGGATGCGATCGGCAAGCGTGGTCTTCCCGTGATCGATGTGGGCGATGATCGAGAAGTTGCGGATCCGCTCGGCGGGGAACGACATGAAGCGGTGGGTTGTTAGCGTGATCCGAGTCGGAGATCGACCTGACCGGGCAGCTGATCGCGATACTTGTCGAGCACGAGATCGATGCCCTGACGGATGTATTCGGCCACCGGCACCTTGGTCCGGCCGTGTAACGCCTTCAGCCGGGCGTCCTGCTCCGGCGTGATGTACACGGTCGTGGAGATCTTCTTCCGCGCCATGGCGTTACCGGCCATGACCCTACGTGGCCATATGCCTGGGGTCAAACAGGAACACGGACAGAACCGCTCGCAAGCTACCTGGGACCGTTCTTCATTCATGGTTCGCGTCCCTGTTCCCTGTTCGTCCCATAGCGGAACGGTGAACCGAGAACCGGGAAGGTGAATGGGCGCGAAAACCGTTCCGATGGCCCTCGGATGCGGGCTTGGCGGCAACTCTTCGGACCCAGACTTGCGGTCACTGCGGTGCCCGTTTAGGCTCACCGTGATGGCGAAGCTCTCGAAACTCGTTGCGTTGTCGGCGGTGCTGTTCGCGATTGCCTGTGGCGGTAGCAACAAGAAAGACACCCTGAATCAGACCTCCGACAGCTCGGTGCCGAAGGTGGATCCGACGCTGTGCGACGCCAACGGGAAGAACATCGTCACCTATGACCTCAACAAGGACAACCGGCCGGACGTCTGGCGGCTGTACCAGGTCGAGGACGAGGGCGGCACCAAAGTCGAGTTCATGACCTGCAAGCAGGTCGACTTCGACCACGACGGTCGCAAGGATTGGGTCGTCGGCTACAACCGCAAAGGCACGCCGCTGTTCGAGAAGGCGGACGCCGACTTCGACGGCAAGTGGGACGTTTCGCGGGTCTACGACACCAAGCTGGGCGCCGTCGCCGAGGCCGAGCGCGACACCGACTTCGACGGCAAGTTCGACGTCAAGGAGTCATACGACACCGCGGGGCAGCTCAGCGCGGTGAAGCGCGATCGCAACAGCGACGGTCAGCCCGACTTGTGGGAGCAGTACAAGGACAACATCCTGCTCGCGATCCTTTACGACGACGATTTTGATGGGAAGGTCGATCGCCGCGAGGAGATTCCCGGCGCGCGGCCAAAGGTGGAGATGCCGACCGAGCTCGATCCAACGGCGACGGGTACGCTGGACAAACCGTCGGAAGGCGCTGGCAGCGGCAGCGCGACCCCACCGCCGAAAACCAAGTAACGATGTCGGTCGTCGCCAAGCCCTGGGGTCACGAGCTGATCTGGGCTAGGACCGATCGCTACGTCGGAAAGATCCTGCATATTCGCGCCGGCGAGGCGCTGTCGTTGCAGTACCACCGGGTCAAGGATGAGACGATCATGGTGCTGAGCGGGAGGATGCAGTTGATCCACTTCGCCGACGGCGAATCGCCGCGGTCGCGGGAGCTGTTGCCGCGCGAGCCATTTCACATCCCACCCGGCCTCCGCCACCGGATGATCGCGATCGAAGATACCGATGTGCTCGAGGTCTCGACGCCGGAGCTCGATGATGTGGTGCGGCTAGAGGATCGCTACGGGAGATCGAGCTGAACAGGGAGCTGCGGAACAGGGAACTGCGGAACAGGGCGCTTGCCGAACAGAACCGATCGATGCCCGCCTGCAGCGCTGCTAGCGCTGCCACGGGCGCTTGCCGAACAGAACCGATCGATGCCCGCCTGCAGCGCTGCTAGCGCTGCCACGGGCGCTTGCCGAACAGAACCGATCGATGCCCGCCTGCAGCGCTGCTAGCGCTGCCACGGGCGCTTGCCGAACAG
>JBFWXW010000081.1:25592-27369 GCA_050187075.1 Kofleriaceae bacterium
TTGCCGAACAGAACCGATCGATGCCCGCCTGCAGCGCTGCTAGCGCTGCCACGGGCGCTTGCCGAACAGAACCGATCGATGCCCGCCTGCAGCGCTGCTAGCGCTGCCACGGGCGCTTGCCGAACAGCAGCTTGGCCCCCTGCAGCAATGCCTTGAACGTCGCCTGCTTGTACGGGTACCACCACACCTCGCGCGGCACCGCGACGCGGTCGTAATTGACATGGCGAGTCTCGCATAGATCGCGAAGCCCCTGCGCCGAGTGCGTGCGGCCGATGCCGCTCTGCTTCACGCCGCCCCACGGCGTCTCGGGGCAGCCGTACGTGTTGAGCACGTCATTCACCATCACGGTGCCGGCCTCGATCCGCTCCGCGAGTCGCTTGCCGCGGTCGCGATCGCGCGTGAACACGTACGCGAGCAGCCCGAGGTGGGAATCGTTGGCGAGCTTGATCGCCTCCTCTTCATCAGCAACCCGCATGATCGGGATCACCGGTCCGAAGATCTCCTTGCGCATCACGTCCATCTCTTGCCGGCAACCGGTGAGCACGGTGGGCTCGTAGAACATGCCTGGCCCGGCCGCTCGTCCTCCGCCGGTCGCCACCGTGGCGCCCTGCGCGACCGCATCATCGACGAGCTTCTCGACCAGCCGAATCTGCTGCTCCCACGCCATCGCGCCGACGTCGACATCCCCATCCGATCCGCCGTCGCCCTGGCGCAGCCGCCGGGCGTTCTCGATCACCCGCTCGACCAGCGCGTCGTGGATCCGATCGACCGCATACACGCGCTCGACCGACGCACAGATCTGGCCGGAGTTCGCGAACCCGCCCCACGTGATCGCCTGTGCAGCGCGATCGAGGTCAGCGTCGGCGCACACGACGACCGGTGCCTTCCCGCCGAGCTCGAGCGTGCACGGGATCAACCGCTCGCCGCAGGCGGCTGCCACCTTCTTGCCGGTCGCGACCGAGCCCGTGAACATGCAGTAGTTGATCCCACTGTCGATCAGCGCCGCCCCGGTGGCACCACGTCCGGTGACCACCTGAAACAGCTCCGCCGGCAGGTCGGCCGCCAGGTAGAGCTCCCGCGCCTTGAGCGCGATCAACGGCGTCACCTCCGAGGGTTTGAGCACCACGGCGTTCCCAGCGATCAGCGCCATCATCGTCTCGCCGATCGGGATCGCGAACGGGAAATTCCACGGCGAGATCACACCGACGACCCCGCGCGGTACGAAATGCAGGTAGCTCGACCGATGCTTGAGCAGGTGCAGCGCGACGGGCTCGGGCGCGAGCATCTCGGGCGCGTGCTTGGCGAAGTAGCGCACGAGATCCGCGATCAGGATGACCTCCATGCCGAGCGCCTCGAGCCGCGTCTTGCCGTTCTCGCGCACGATCACATCGATCACTTCCTCGGCCCGCGACATCAGTACCTCGGCGAACTTCAGCACGCGCTTGCAGCGCGCCTCGATCGGCGTCGCCGCCCACGCCTTCTGCGCGGTGCGGGCGCGCTCCACCGCGGCCTTCACCTCGGCGGCAGGCTGATCAGGCACTTCGCCGATCGCTGCTCCAGTGGCGGGATTGATGCTGCGGATCGGGCCGGTTGGCTCGGAGGTCGTGGCTGCGCCCATGGCCGGGACTGTAGCAGTTGCCCTGGCGCCACGGAGTCAGTACGGATGGTGGTGGCCGTTGGCCCCGTCGAGGTGCGGATGCGGGTGCGGGTGGTGATGATGATCGCCGCGAGCATGCGGGTGCGCGCCATGAGAATGCTCGTGGAGATCGGAAGAGCA
>JBFWXW010000082.1:0-26662 GCA_050187075.1 Kofleriaceae bacterium
ACGATCACCGGCATCTCGTTGGCTGCGGGTCAGAGCATGTTGACCATGCTCCCCGATGGCTCACTCCTGGGCGGCCGCCAGGATCAAGTTGCCGACGAAACGACGCTGTTCCATATCCCATCGCCGCCGCGCGACGGCAGCCCGGCGGTCGCGGTTCCGCTGGGCGTCATGCCGGACGGGATCAACCTCGAAGGGCTCTACACCGACTGCGATGATCGGCTCTACGGCATGGACACGGGCGTCGACGTCGGCAGCTCCGAAGGGAACCGGCTGCTCCGGTTCACGGGCAACCCGATCGCTGGTGACTTCTCGTTTGCGATCGTGAGCGATCTCTCGAACGCGGTCGTCGCTGACATCGATGACATGAGCCCCGGGATCGAGAACAACGAGATCCATGACAACCCGGGTCTTGCGATCGACACCAGCGACGTCTACGAGTTCAACTTCGAGACCGGCACCGGCACGATGTCTGGCAACGGCGGCACGTGGGGCATCCACGCGCTCGGCAAGGAGCTGTTCACCGACGGTATCGCCCGGCTGTACGTGCTGGCGAAAGATGCCCAGCTCTACCGGATGGATCCTGCGACCTACGAGCTGTCGCCGTCGCTCGGAACGGGT
This sequence comes from Kofleriaceae bacterium, assembly GCA_050187075.1. Lineage (GTDB taxonomy): Bacteria > Myxococcota_A > Polyangia > Haliangiales > Haliangiaceae > JABFXX01. The sequence goes on from JBFWXW010000082.1 coordinate 619, forward strand.
CCGGCGGCGGTCTCGCCCAACCCCGGCTGGTCGGGACTCGCTGGTCCGCTCACCGAGTGTGAGACCGGCTTCGTCATCTATTGAGCGGATCAGCGTTGAGCGTTCGTCGGATCGCTGCCTCGGTGTCGACGACGTCCTGAACGGCGAGCCATGCGAGCGCGCGTCCGTGCTCGTGGCGGCTATCGGGCGGTGGCCTGCGCGATGAACGCCCGCGCTTCGCCGAGCTCGGCGCGGTCACTGTCACCGGCCATCGCGATCAGCTGCTCGAAGTAGCTGCGCGCTTGGTCGTTCTGCTTGGCGGCCAGCGCGGCTTTCCCGGCGCCGTAGAGCGAGTTGAACCGACGCGGAGATGTGATCAGGGTCGCCTTGAACGCGGCGAGCGCCTCCTTGGGCTTGCCCGCGTCCATCAGCAGCTCGCCGAGTTGATCGTAGATCGGGTACACCGGCCCTGGGCTCACCGGGTGCTTGCCAAGCTTGTCCTCGGCGGCAGCGGCTTGCTTCATCAGCTTGATCGCCTGTGCCTGCTTGCCTTCGGCATTGGCGATCCATGCCGTCATCGCCTTGACCTGCAGCTCGACGTGGTTCTGAAAGTAGCCAAACGCGGGGTTGGTGATCGCGTCCTTCAGCTGGCCGAGGCGCGTCATCGAGCTCCTCGCTCCCTCGAGATCGCCCGAACGAACACGGCCCATGCCGCGCGCGTATTCGATGTGCGCCTCGGCGAACGGAAACTGCTTCCAGAATGGCATGTCGGGAACCTGCAGCGCCGCCGCAGCCTTCCAGTCGTGGCGCTCGACGGCATAGCGAGCCGGGATTGCCGCGAACGCATACGAGCCCGCGAAGTCGATCGCGGGGAATGTCTTGGTGATGGTGCGGATGCGATCTGCGATCTGCCGGGCCTTGGCTTCCTTGCCGGTCTGCAGGTAGCCGTAGACCAGGTAATCGAGCGCATGCAGCTCGTCGAACGAGACCGCACCGGGGTGGATCTGCGCGCCGTAGCTGCTGGCCGCCCGGACCGACGCCAGGTTGCTATCGATGTTCTCGAGCCACATCCCCAGCCGGACGAAGATGTGCGAAGGCATGTGCAGCGCATGGGGCACGTTCGGGGCGATCGCCGCGTACGCTTTGGCAGCGTCGAGCCCTTTGCTGGCCGTGGATGGGTAGTCGTAGGCGTGGATCAGGTAGTGCGGAACGCCGGGATGATCTTTGCGTCGGGCCCACCACTTCTCCAGGATGATCGCCGCGGCCCGTTGGTTCTTGAGCGCAGGATCGACCGGCGGCGCCGAGCCCAGGAGCGACAGCGCATAGAAACTGGCGACCTCGATGTCCTCCGGGAACGCCTCGTGCGCCGCCTTGAGACGCGCTGCGAACGCGGTGGCGCGCGCGGGATGCGCGCCGGAAGGACCGTGGCAGCTCTGGCCCGTCGGGTGCTCGCCGGCGGGCTCGGTCGCCTCGTAGAACGCAACCAGCGACGCGATCATCATCTCGTCGCGCTTGTCCTTCTCGCTCGCCTGGAGCGCCGCCTGGATCGCTTGCTGGCCGGCCTTGAATTCGTCCGCCGTCGGCGCTGCCCAGATCGGGTGATACCAGGTCATCGCGATCCCCCAGTGACCGATCGCGCATCGGGGATCCCTGGACGTCACCGCCTGGAACGACTTGCGCGCTTCTGCGTAGAAGAACGAGTGCAACAGCGCCAGGCCGCGATCGAACTCGGCCTGCACGGACGGATCGCATACGAGCTTGTAGTCAACGTTTCCGACCTTGCCGAGATCGCCGACCTTCGGCGTCTGCGCCGGCTCCGGCGCGCTGGCCGCTGGTGAGCTGGCCGCGACCTCCGCCTGCGGCGGGGCGGTGTTGACCGGGGCCTGCGCTCCTGCTCCGGATCTCTTGCACGCCGACACGCACGCAGCGAGCGCGGCGATGATCGAAATCCCGTTCGCCAGATGGCTGACCTTGACGTTCATCATCGTGACCTCTCGCGGAGTGCACGCGAGGTCAACCCTCCCCAACGCTATTCGTGTGAGGGAAGCATGACGTTCACTCGAAGCGACGTAGCGCCGCGAACGGGCGCTCCTCGAGTCACGGTCGCCAGAGCACGGCGATCAACCTGGATCGCTTTTGTGCCACGGCTATGAAGGCGTCCTGGACATGCGCTACGCAAGACCCTCCGCGAGTCGGATCCGGAGCGGATCTGTCGCGTTCTACTCGACAAGCGTGCGCCAGCGCAGGGTTCCTCGATCTCAAGCTGCGTGCGGATCGATGGGAGGGTCATGCCGCTGAAGGACGCACTTGACGAGATCGTGGGACCCTTCGGCCAGCTAGCGGTCAGTCATAGCGGACGGCTGCACGCGTCAGCACGGCCGCAGCGCGCCGATCGAGCTTGCCGTTTGGTGACAGAGGGAGCGCGTCGACGATCGCGATCGCACGCGGTCGTGCGTGGCTCGCAAGTGACTGCTGCCAGAACGTTGCCGCGACTCGAGCGTCGTACGTTCGGTCGACCTCGATCGCGGCGGCAACCAGCTGGCCCCAGCGCGCGTCGGCGATGCCAAACACGCATGCGGCGCGGACGCCGGGTGTCGCTGTGAGCACGGCCTCGACCACAGACGGCTGGACGTTCTCGCCGCCGGTGATGATCACATCGTCGCTGCGGCCGATGATGTGAAGGGAATCGCTCTCGGCGAATCCGAGATCCGAGGTCACGAGCTCGGGCGCGATCGGCGTCCCGTCGAGGTAGCTCGTTGCGAGCATCGGACCCCGAACGTGGATCGGCGCCGGAGTCGCGCGGGTCCCACCGGTGAACGTGGCGCCGGCGAGCGCGATCATCGGCGCTTCAGGGTCGCCCGTGCGTTCGAGCGGGGCGGTGGCGACCTGGCCGAAGGTTTCGGTGAGGCCGTAGGTCGTGAGAAACGGAACACCGCGTCGCGCGGCCGCGATGAGTAGCGCGGGAGGAGCGGCGGCGCCGCCCAGCAACATCGCGCGAAGCCGAGGGGGCGGTCGCCAGCTCGGATCGTCGAGCAGGGCGGCCAGCTGGGTGGGGACGAGCGACGCGAGCGTGCAGGTCTCGAGCAACGACACGACCGTGGCGCGATCGAAGTCGCGATCGAGCAGCGCGATCGGGCGATTCGCGAGGTAGCAGCGGACCACCACCGCGAGGCCGCCGGCATGCGCAGTCGACAGCGCGAGCAGCCAGCGATCGTCATCGCGCCAGCCGAGGTGGCGTGCACTTGCGTCGGCGGCTGCTTCGATCGCCGCGCGGGACAGGACGACCCCGCGCGCAGAGGAGGTCGAGCCAGAGGTGAACAGGACGACCGCGGTCTCGTCGGGAACGGGTGTTGACTCGACGAGCGTGCGCTGGCGGGCGAGCTCGGCGGGAGGAAGGCGATGGTGGAGCAGGGCGATGGGGCGGCGGGCCGTGAGTGCGGAGTGGATGGTGGCGATCGTCGAGTGGGACGGCGTAGCGATGAGAGTGATGGGGTGGTGCAGGCGTCGAGCGTCGGGCGTCGGGCGTCGCGTACCGGAGTCGGATTCGGAACCGGATGCGAGCGCGGCCGCGGCTGCCGACTCGGATCCCGCTGCCGATCCCACGGCGGCTGCGGACTCGGACTCGGATCCCGCTGCCGATTCGGCTGCCGACCCGGCTGCTGCCTCGGCTGCGTCCGCGGCTCCGGCTCTCGCGAGCTCGCGCGCGATTTCAGTTGTCACCAGGTTGTCTGGCCACCACGCGGCATCATCTCCATCGCGACGCCAGCCGCCCGATCCCCGATGCCCTCTCCAAAGTCCTGGATGCGGTGCTAGGCCGGCGTCCTGCGAGCCGCCGAGCGCCAGCGCAAGCTCGATGCACGCCGCCGTACCGATCGCTCCTTCGAGGGCATGCGTGACGACCACGTCGACGCCGTGCGCGCGTGCCTGTGACGCGAGCGCGAGGCAGCGAGCCAATCCGCCGAGCAGCGTGGGCTTCAGCACGAGCGCGCCAAGCCCCGGTGATTTCACGGCCGCTGCGAGCTCTGCGTTGTCGAGCGCGACCAAGCTCTCGTCGAGCGCGATCGGGCAAGGCAGCCGTTCCTTCACCAGAAGGTGGGCGTCTCGACACGGCTCCTCGATGAACTGAACGGGAAGGTCGGCCAGCGCGCGCAGTCGCTCGTAGACGCGCTCGATGGGCCAGCTGCGGTTCGCGTCGATCCGCAGCTCGACACCGTGGGCTGCGCGCGCGATCGCGACCACGCGTTCGAGATCACCGCGGGCACCGACCTTGATCTTGAGACACCTCGCACCCGCGATGACCGCGGCGCGTGCGGCGTTCGGATCATCGACGACGATCGCGCAGGGCCGCTCGACCGCTGGCGCATCCGTGAGCAGTGAGGCCACCGACGTGCCGAGGCTCGTCGCGGCGGCGTTCAGTAGCGCGGTCTCGATCGCGAACCGACCCGCCGGCGATGCAGCTGCAAGCTCCGCGACGCTCGCGATTGCCGCCATCGTCGGCTCGACGTCGAACGGCGCGCGAGCCGCGAACATGTGCATCGCCTGCTCGGCATCCGCGAGTGAATCGACAGACATACCTTCGAGCGGGGCGGCCTCCCCCCAACCATGTGCACCGCCCGCCGTGGCGACCTCCACGAGCACCGCCGCTCGCTCGCTGCGTCCATTGGCTGCGCCGTGGCCAGGGATCGCCCACCGATCGACGCGCCAGCGGACCGCGGTGATCCGCATGTCAGACCACGGCGAGAGCGACGGTGAACAACGCGCCGAACGCGAGCAACAGCTGCGCGGTTGCGGCCAAGCACTGGTTGTGCTCGGGGCCATTGCTCGCGCGCGCGAGCTGGCCGAGTCGAAGCAGCGCGAGCGGCGCCGTGAGCAGCGGCAGCGCGGCCCACGCGCCAAGCTTCGCTGCGAGTACCACGGGCACTGCGTACGCCATGGCGAGCAGCAGCGCATATTCGACGATCGCCCCGCGCCTGCCGAACCGCACGGCGAGCGTTCGCTTGCCGACCCTCGCGTCACCCGCGCGATCGCGAACGTTGTTGACCACGATGATCGCCGTCGCGATCGCCCCGACGGGAATCGAGGCCCAGATCGCGAGCGCCGGCACGTGACCGAGCTGGACGAACGCCGTGCCACACACCGCGACGAACCCGAAGAACGCCATCACGAACACATCGCCGAGCCCGTGATAGCCGAGCGGCCAAGGTCCGCCGGTGTACGCGATGCCCGACAGGATCGACGCCACGCCGATCGCGATGATCGGCCAACCACCCACCGAGATCAGATACACGCCGAACGCCGCGGCCACCGCAAACGCTGCGATCATCGCCCGCTTCATCGCGGCCGCGCTGATCAAGCCCGCGCTGACTGCTCGCAACGGACCGATTCGATCCGGTCCATCGGCGCCGCGCTCCGCGTCGAACACATCGTTGGCGAAGTTGGTACCGATCTGGATCGCAAGCGCGCCGGCGAGCGCTGCGAGCGCGGGGCCCCACGCGACGCCGCCCGATGTCGCGGCACACGCGGTGCCCACGGCAACCGGCACGACCGCCGCGGGAAGCGTTCGCAACCGCGCTGCTGCGATCCAGGCGTTCATCGGATCAGGGATAGCGCGGGAACTTCGAGAAGTCGGGCGGCCGCTTCTCGAGGAACGCTTCCTTGCCTTCGCGGCCCTCGTCGGTGGTGTAGTACATCAGCGTCGCCGAGCCGGCGAACGCCATCATGCCGGCCTGGCCGTCGCAATCGGCGTTCATCGCGAGCTTGAGGAACCTCAGCGCGGTCGGCGATTGCTGCAGCATCTCGCGGCACCACTGCATCGTGGTCGCTTCGAGCTCGGCGAGCGGGACGACGGTATTGACCAGGCCCATCTCCTGCGCGGCCTTGGCGTCGTACTGGCGGCACAGAAACCAGATCTCGCGCGCCTTCTTCTGTCCGACCACGCGCGCCAGGTACGAGCTCCCGAAGCCGGCGTCGAAGCTGCCGACGCGCGGACCCGTCTGTCCGAACCGTGCGTTGTCCGCCGCGATCGTCAGATCGCACACCAGGTGCAACACGTGGCCGCCGCCGACGGCATAGCCGGCGACCATCGCCACCACCGGCTTGGGCAGGTAGCGGATGCGCATGTGCAGGTCGAGCACATTGAGTCGCGGAATTCCGTCCGACCCGACGTAGCCGCCGTTGCCGCGGACGCGCTGATCGCCGCCCGAGCAGAACGCGTTGGGACCGGCACCGGTCAGCACGACGACCCCCACCGAGGCGTCATCGCGCACCTCATCGAACGCGCGGATCATCTCGGAGACGGTGCGCGGCCGAAATGCGTTGTGGACCTCGGGCCGGTTGATCGTGATCTTCGCGATGCCATCCGACGACGTCTCGTAAATGATGTCCTCGTAGCCAGGGCGGCGGTTCCAAGTTACTTCAGTCATGTTGTTCCTCCATGCGCCGTTCGCAGCGCGGGGCTGCGATACAGCTCGATCGCGGTGCGTCGCACGTCGCGTGCACCTGAAGTGGTTACGGGAGCGTGGATCACCGTGACGCCGCGGGTCTCTAGCGCGTCCGCGACCGCGCTACCGACGGCGGTCGCCGTGGTCGCGGTCAGGGCCCGTGCGCCGAGCACGCTGGCCACCGCCGCCGGGTCGAGGTCAGGGGCGGTGACGAACAGCTGCTCGTACGCCGCCAGCCCCGTGCGCGCGATCGGCAAGCTGGCGAAGATCTGGCCACCGCGGTTGTCGATCACGACGATCGCGAGCGGGGCGGTCGCCGCGCGCGCTGCCAGCAGGCCACCGAGATCGTGAGCAAAGCTGACGTCGCCGAGCACGAGCAGCACCGGCGCGCCACGGCGAGTTGCACCCGCCGCAGATGCGATCAAGCCGTCGATGCCCGCTGCGCCGCGTTGGGTCACCACCGTGCGTGAGCGACCGCCACCAGCGACGTGATCGACGACGCGGATCGGCAAGCTGTTGCCGATCTGCACGGTAGCTCCCTCGGGCACCGCATCAACCGCCGCGCGCATCACGGCGGTCTCGCTGCGTGGATGAAGCTCGAGCGCTTGCTCGAGGGCTTTGCCGGCGTGGCTGCTCGCGGCCTGCCAATCGTCGAGCCACGACGGCAGCGCCGCGCGATCGGCGAGCCGAGCGATCACGCGATCGAGCGCGCTCGCAACGTCGCCCACGATCACTCCGCGCGCATTCGAGTCAGGATCGTGCCAGCGATGATCGGCGAGCACCCAGCGGGCCGGACTCGCCGAGCTGAGTAGCGATGCCCAGCTCGCTGCGACCGGCTCGGCACCCAGCTGGATCACCAGGCCAGGCCGGGGCAACTCCGACGCCGGGATGAGATCGAACTGATCGACGATCGTGACATCGCTCGGGCGAGCGCCGTAACGCAGCTGGCTTCCGGCCTCGGCGACCACGGGATAACCGGCGCGCCGCGCGAGCGCGAGCACACGATCTCTCACCGCGATGAACGCCGGAGGCATCGCGCCGACGACGATCAGCCCCGCCGGCTCGGCGGCGATCGCAGTTGCGAGCAGGTCGAGCGCCTGTGGATCGGGAGCCAGGCGCGGTGGCGCGACGATCGGATCGCCGATCAGCTCCAAGGTCGTACGCGTGAACGCACGTTCGTCCTCGGTCGACGGGTGGACGGGCTCGAGCGGCTTGGATAGCGGCACCTCGATGTGGACCGGACCTGGGTGCGGTCCGCGCGCCAGCGAGATCGCTTGCACGAGCTTGCGCCGCACCGCACGCGCGGCGGCGGCGGTTCCCACCGGTGCGCCGAGATCGAACGCGGCGCGCACGAACGTTCCGTACAGATCGATCTGATCGATCGTTTGCGATGCGCCGCAATCGTGAAGCTCGGGCGGGCGATCGGCGGTGATCGCGATCAGCGGAACGCCGGCCATGCTGGCCTCGACGAGCGCAGGCAGATAGTGCGCCGCCGCGGTGCCACTCGTACACACCAGCGCCGCGGGCCTCCCGGTCGCACGCGCGACGCCGAGCGCGAAGAACGCGGCCGCGCGCTCGTCGATGATCGGAACCAGCTCGAGTCGGGGCTGATTGGCCAGTGCGGCGACCAGCGGTGTCGACCGCGATCCGGGGCTGACCACGCACGTTGCCACACCCGCGTCGGCGAGCGTGGCGGCGATCAGCTCGGACCACGCGGTCTGCACCGCCGCGTTCATGCGGAGACCCCGAGCGGGCCGAGGATCGCTCGCAACTTCATCTCGGTCTCGGCGAGCTCGTGATCGGGATCGGATCCCGCGACGATCCCGGCACCGGCCCACAGCTGGGCACGATGTCCGGAGATCACCGCGCAGCGCAGCGCGACCGCAAGCTCACCGTTGCCCTCCAGATCGAACCACCCGACCGGCGCCGCGTACCAACCTCGCGGGCTCGGTTCGTGCGCGCGGATCCAGGCGGTTGCCACGTCGGTGGGCGTGCCACCGACCGCGGGTGTCGGATGAAGCTGGGCGGCGATGCTGAGCACGTGCTGGCGCTCGCGCAGGACCGCGCGAAACGGCGTGTGCAGATGCAGTACGTGGCGCAGGGTTCGCACGACCGGGGTCGCTGGTGCATCGACCACGGCGCCGCGCGATTCGAGCACGGCGCGGATCCCCTGCACGACGAGGTCGTGCTCGCGGCGATCCTTGGCGCTCTCGAGGAGCTCCGCCGAGCCTGCAGCCCGGGCGCGCGAGATCGAACCGGCGAGCGCGTCGCACAACACGACATCCCCATCGCGCCGGATCAGCCGCTCGGGCGTTGCCGCGATCAGCGTTGCGCCGCCCGGCGGGCGGATCGCGACGCGCACGCAGTCCGCGTGCTCGCGGTCGAGCGTCTCCAGCAGGGTGGCGGCATTGATCTGCCCCGCGAGGGTGACGCCACACGTGCGCGCGGCGACGATCTTCGAACATGTGCCGCGGGCGATCGCGTCGGTGATCGACGTGACCTGAGCGCGCCAGGTCGCGTGATCGGCACGCTCGCGCTCGACCAACGCCGGCTGGCTGCGCGGCATGCTCGGCGAGCCGATCATGCCCTCGTGGATCTGGGCGAGCTCGCGATGCCAGCGCGCACGATCGTCGGCGTCGTGCGCATCGATGGCGAGCACGATGAACGCGCGCTTACCATCGTGGACGTAGCTCCAGCGGGGCAGGGCGAACCACGCGTCGCCAAATCCGGTCCACGGTGCGCGGTCCGCCGCGCCCGGTGCGAACGCACCGCCACCGATCAGCCGTGGTCGCGCAAACCCGAGCGCGTCGATCGGCGCAGGCTCGCCGGCGATCACCACGCAGGGGGCATCGCCCGCCGGTACGAGCTCGTGCGCACGTCCGATCACCTGATCCCAGCGCTTGTCGCCGGATCCACGGATCTCTCGCGCGATCCCGATCCCGACGAGCGTGAGCTCGTTCGAGGTCCACGTGGCCACCGGTTGATCCCCGAACCGATCGACGATCGGCGGTGCGCTCGCGATCGGTGTGGGCAGCGCGACGTAGGTCAGCAGATGGCTGCGCGACGCAAGCGCCAAGCCACGCTCGAGCCACGCCGACGTCTGCGACGGCGCCGGTTCCCAGCGAGGGCTGTGTGCGACGGCATCCGCCGCCGAGCTCATGACGCCTCCGCAGGAGTCGCGACGAACAGCGTGCATGCGCCGAACGTCAATGGGGTCACCGCGAGCACGTGGAGACCCGCGTGCTGCATCATCGACGCAAACGCATCCGCCGGAGGAAACGCGGCGATCGACGACTGGAGGTACGCATACTCGCGCGTTCCCGAGAGCAGGCCGCCGAGCCGCGGGACGATGTGACGCGTGTGGAACCGCGCGGCGCGCCCAAGGACGCCGCCCCGTGGCTCGCCGAGCTCGAGCACGCCGATCCGGCCGCCGGGCCGCACGACCCGGGCCAGCTCGCGCAACCCGAGCATGCGATCAGGAACGTTGCGGATCCCGAATGCGATCGTGGCGCCGTCCATCTCGCCGTCGGCAAACGGCAACTGCTGGGCGTCACCGACGACGAGGCTCACCCGGTCGGTCAGCCCGCGCTTGGCGAGCTTGGCATTGCCGATCGCGAGCATCTGGGTCGATGGGTCGAGGCCGATCACCGTGGCGCTCGGGCAGCCACGCGCGAGATCGATCGCGAGATCGCCGGTCCCGGTGGCCACGTCGAGGATCCGCGGGGCATCACCCAGCGGCCCGGTGACGGCGCGAACCGTGCGCCGCCGCCAGCTCCTGTCGAGCCCGAGCGACAACACCCGATTGACGAGGTCATAGCGCCGGGCGATCCGGTCGAACATCGCCCCGCTGCCCAGCGCAGGCAACGCCGCGTTGGCCTGCGGCGCGGTCACGATGTCCTCTCGAGCGAGGCGAGCGCGACCGTCACGAGCGCGTCACGAGCCTCGCCGGCCGGAAGCTCCTCGAGCGCCTCGAGCGCACGCTGGACGTGCTGTTCGGCGAGCCCACGCGTCTCGGCGAGGGCGCCGGACGACCGAACCGCAGCGGCGACGCTGCCGAGCTCGTCACGATTCGGCGTGTCGGCGGCGAGCAAGGCTTCGATCCGGCCGCGCAACGAGGGCTCGCGCTCGAGCGCGACCACCAGCGGAAACGTGATCTTGCCCTCGCGAAGATCGGTCAACGCGTCCTTGCCAGTGTCCGAGGCAAAGTCGAGCTCGTCGTCGACCGCCTGGAACGCGACGCCCAGATGCAGGCCGTAGCGTTCGAGCGTCGCCTCGGCCGCAGCCGGAAGCTTCGCGACGCGCGCCCCGGCGACCATCGCCCACCGAAATAGCGCCGCGGTCTTGCCCTCGACGATCGCGAAGTAGTCCTCGCGCGCGCCGGCGATCTTGCCGCGGCGCTCGAGCTGCACCGATTCCGCGACGATCATCTCGTCGATCACCGCGAGCATTCGATCGAGCAACCCGTCGACATTGGCGCTGGCGATCCGGCGCAGGGCCGTCACCAGCAACCAGTCGCCCGCGAAGATCGACGCTGCGTTGCCGTACACGGTGCACGCCGCGGGCTGTCCGCGCCGGCGTTCGGCGAGATCGACGACGTCGTCATGGAGCAACGTGGCGCTGTGGACCAGCTCGACCGCAACCGCGAGCGCGCGGGCCTGCGCGGTGAACCCCTCGCCGAACCGGCTCGTCAACGCGACGCACAGCGGCCGGAGGTGTTTGCCGCGCAGATCCAGCAGGTGATGCGCTGCCGCGTGGACCATGCGCGCACCACGTGGCACCGTCGCGAGCTCCGATTCGAACGCGGCGAGGTCGGCCCTGATCCAGCGATCGAGATCGACGAGGCGTTCCCCGAGCGCGGGGGCGCCGCGTACATTGCTTACGTGGGCGAGGCGGCCGAGGACCGCGGCGGAGGTTGCCAACTGAGTCATGGATTGCTGCCTAGATGATCCCGAATCGTTCAAAGATTCTTGAAAGATTCATCCCGCGGCAAGCCTAGAGTTCCAGTATTTTGAAAATACATTGGAATTTCGCCGGCCGAGGAGGTGGGGGCGTCCTCGCTGACGTAAACGAGACAACGATTACGCGCGTCGATAGACTGAATTCGGTGCGTAAGCTCGGCCGGGGACGCGACATCAGGCTCGTCAGCCGATGTCGAGTCGAGTTCGATCGTCCGTCCGGGCGAGTGGTCGCGGAGACCGAGGACATCTCGGCGCGCGGGTTGTTCATCCGCACCGATGCGCTGCTGCCGGTCGGAGAGCAGACCGCGATCCATGTCGAGCTGCCGGATGGCTCCGAGGTGGAGCTGTTCGGCCGCGTCGCCCACATGCTGACGCCGTCGGCGGCACGCGCACTCGGCCGTCACGCGGGCATGGGATTCGAGCTGGTTGGCCCGAACACGACCGGGCGCCAGAAGCTGCTCGCCCACCTCGAGGATCTGCGCACCGAGATCACCAATCCCAGCCTGTCCACGACGACGCAGGTCATCTTGATCGAACCGAGCGAGCCACTGCGTAACCGGATGGCTCGGTGCCTCGAGGCGGCGGGCTTCAAGGTGACCGCGGCCCGCAGTCCGACCGAGGGCCTCGAGGCGTGTCACGTGTGGCGGCCCGATGCGATCATCGCCGCCGCACACATGGACGCGATGACCGGGGTCGATCTGGCATACGCGATGTCGGAGCACGCGACGCTGTCGGATGTGCCGCTCGTGCTCACGGGCGACGAAGGCGACATGAACCGGCTCGAAGCATTTCGCGCGGGCGTGCGCGACTACATCCCACGGCCGTTTTTGGACGAGGAGCTGGTGATCCGGGTCCACCGGGTCGCCGCGCCGTCGCCGCCGGCCTCGAACCCGGGTCTGCGTGGCAGCCTGATCGACATCGGCCTTGCGACGCTGCTGTCGCTGTTCGAGTTCGAGCGCAAGTCCGGCGTGTTGCTGCTGCTACGCGGCGGTGAGATCGCCCGGGTGTTCGTCGCCGACGGCCGGCTGCTCAAGGTGGAGGCGAGCACCGGCAACGGCGCACCCAAGGAACGGTTGATGCGACTGCTCGACTGGCGCGATGGTCAGTTCGAATTTTCACCGGCGGCGATCGGGGGACGCGACGAGCTCGGCGCGACCGTCACGCAGCTGCTGCTCGAGCACGCACGCCGCAACGATGAGCTGACCGCGCCGATCCCAAGGTCGTGACCGGCCGCTCGACGTTGACGAAGCTCGTCAAGCCCCGAGCTTGATCTGGAGGCTCAGACAGTCCGGCTCTCCGATGATGATCACGTCACCATCGCGCAGCTCGTGGCGCGTGATCCGGCCGCGCGAGACGTCGTTGACGTACGTACCGTTGGTGGTGCCCTGATCGATGACCACGAGCTTGCCGTTCTCGATCCCGATCCACGCGTGCTTGCCGGAGGCACGGTGGTCGTTGACGAGGATGTGGGCGACGTTGGGTTGCCGCCCGACGATCAAGCCGCTCGGCATCAGGGAGAATCGCTGACCCATCAGCTGGCCACGCGTGCAGGTCAGGTTGCCGAGGCTCTGGGAGATGAACGCTGTCGGTGCGATGCCGGCCGACTGAACGGCGACCGTCTTTGGAATCTCTTGCGGCGCATTGGGGAGCCGGCCGAACATCTGCGGTTGCGCTGCGCTCTGCTGCTGCACACGGCCGAACATCGGCTGTTGGGCGCCCCCAGCCCCCGGAGCATGCGGGTGCGCGGGTCCGGCCATGGGCATCGGATGATGTGGCGGGTGCGGCTGGTGCGGCTGGTGCGGCGGGCCGTATGGCTGCCCGCCAGCGTGGGGTGGCGCGTTTCCGATCATCGGCATCGGCATCGGCATCGGCATCGGCGGTTGGTTCGCCGATCCAGGCGCCGGTCCCGCCGTGCGCCGCGTCAGTGCGAAGCCTGCGCCACCGACGACGACGAGGCCGCCGAGGACGATGCCCGCGATCATCCCACCCGAGCTCGCCGGCTGCTTCTCCTTGCCATCCTTCTTGGCCTGATTCGATTGCCGGATCAGGCTGGTGACGTCGGAGTGCGCCGGGAACAGCGTATCGACCTCCTGGAACTTTTCGACCGCTGCGGTGTATTCGTCCGCCCAGTAGTGCGCGAGGCCTTCCTGCCACAGCTTCATCGTCTCGCTCGGCTTGATCTCGATCTTGGCTTCCTCGATCAGCTCCTTGAGCGTTGCGGAGCCGACGAGGAAGTTGAAGCCCTGGATCTCGCTCTCGTTGCCAAACGTCGCGAGCCCGACGACCGTGCCGCGCATGTCGAGCGCGGGCCCACCGGAGTTTCCGTGGGTGATCGGCGCGGAGATCTGGAGGATCGGCTCGCCACTGGTCGCGTGTTTCAGCGACGAGATCGAGCCATCGGTGACCGACGCCTGAAGCAGCGACTTCTCGTCGAGCAAGACCTTCATGTCGGCCACGCCCGGGTAGCCGATCACCACGATCTGATCGGCGACCAGGGTCTTGGTGGAGTCCCCGATCGCCAGCGCCGGTGCGTTCTGCGTCTTCACCTTCACGATCGCGACGTCGCGACCGCTCGCCGGTTTGCCAAACGCCGTGATCTCGTAAGGCAGCTTGTCGCCATTGGGTAGGACGACATACGCGCGCTTCTCGAGCTCGACCATGGCGCTGCCCTCGAGAGCGCGGCGGATCTCGACGACCGACATGCCCGCGATGTCCCGGCCACCGCGCACCTGCAGCTCGCGGATCAGTTGCATGTAGAGGCGATCTTTGATCGCATCCTCGCCGGCGTGGATGTCGGAAACGACGTGCGCGTTGGTCGCGATGTAGCCGTCGGGCGAGATGAAAAATCCCGTGCCGCTACCTCCGACGCCGACCTGCAGCTTCTGTCCGGCGACCGACAGCGTGGCCACGTATGCACCCCACACGCGGACCACCGACGGTTTGGCCGTCATCGCGATCTTCTGCTGGGGCGTCGGCTCGGCGCGAACCGACCCCACCCATCCGAACACGAGCGTCAGGATCAGCACCGCTTTCATACGTGGAACGGACGAAGCTGAAGGCGGCTCGTAGCTGTCACCGCTGCAAGCATGGGATTGCGCTTGGCTCACACCGACACTCGTGTCGCAGCGGGTCGCCTTCATGGTCGCAGCTTAACCGGTTGGTCTCCATCACGACGTTCCGCTGCGGAAGCTAATTTCGCAACCGGAGCGGCGCCTGCGTCCACCATCCACACGGACCAGGGATCTGCGGCGCATGACTTGGCGCGTGTACGTGCTGGCGGCGGGGATCGTCGTCGGTGCCCTCGGAACCGTCACAGCGTTCGCCGACACCGTCCCGGCGGCAACGCGGGCACGCGCGGTTCGGAGAACCGGGCCGATCGCCATCGACGGCCGGCTCGATGAAGGGGCGTGGGCCGAAGCGCCCAAGCAGACCGGCTTCACCCAGCGATTCCCCAGGGACGGGATCAAGGCGGAGCTCGAGACAACGTTCGCGATTCTTTACGACGACCAGGCGCTCTACGTCGGTGTATGGGCATCCGACCCGCAGCCGCAGCAGATTCGCAGGTTGCTCACGCGTCGCGACGTCGACGTGCTGGCGGACGCGATCGCCGTGGGCATCGACAGCTATCACGATCGGCGCACCGCGTACGTGTTCCAGCTCAACGCCGCGGGCGTGCAACGCGACGTGATGCTGTTCGACGACAGCAACCAGGACGACACCTGGGACGCGGTGTGGTCGGGCGAGACGTCGATCGGGGGGCAGGGCTGGTGCGCAGAATTTCGGATCCCGTTCAATCAGTTGCGATTCGCAGGGCAAGGCACCCATGAGTGGGGCCTTCAGGTGGTGCGAATCGTCGCGCGCACCCAGGAACAGGCGTCGTGGTCGCCGTGGCCGCGTTCCGCACCCGAGGTGGTGAGCAAGTTCGGTGTCGTCGAGGGAATCTCGCAGCTACGGCCGGGGCGCCGGCTGGAGCTGCTGCCGTATGTGCTCGGCGGAGTTGCCGCGATGCCGGTCGAGTCGGGTGATCCGCTCAACGAACGCCTGACCGCGCAACGCAACCTCGGGCTCGATCTGAAGTATGGCCTGGGCTCGGCGTTCACGGTGTCGGCGACGATCAACCCGGACTTCGGACAGGTCGAGGCGGATCCGTCGCAGGTGAACCTGTCGGCCAACGAGCTGTTCTTCGCCGAGAAGCGCCCGTTCTTCCTCGAAGGGGTCGACCTGTTCAAGCTGCCGATCGGCAACGGCGACAACACGGTCGAGGGTCAGTTCTACAGCCGCAGGATCGGCGCGGCGCCGCCCGAGCCAGAGGTCGAGCTCGAGTACATCAAGGCGCCGTCGTCGACCACGATCTACGGCGCTGCGAAGCTGACGGGAAAGACCCGCGGTGGTTGGTCACTCGGGATCCTCGACGCGGTGACCGGTCAACAATCGGCGACGCTGGTCGACACCGGCGGCCAGACGATGGATCGCGTGATCGCACCGCTCACCAACTATTCGATCGTTCGGATCAAGCGCGACTTCAACGAAGGCCGGACCGCGCTCGGGCTCTCGGGTACCGCCGTGAACCGGTCGCTGTCGGGTACGCCGCTGGTGACCGTTCTCCACGACCAAGCGTACACCGTGGGGCTCCAGCTCAAGCACCGCTGGGACCACAGCGCGTGGCAGGCCGATGTTCACGGCGTCGGCAGCTGGGTGCACGGCTCCGAGCTCGCGATCGCAAAGACTCAGCAGTCCAATCGCCACCTCTATCAGCGCCCAGACCTGCGTGGCGAGCGCCTCGATCCGACCCGCACGAGCTTGACGGGTGCCGGCGCGTCCTGGCTGGTCGGCAAGCTCGGAGACACCAAGCACGTGCGTTACGGCTTCGGCGGTGATCTCCGCACCATCGGGCTCGAGCTCAACGACGCGGGTTTTCAGCGCTCGTCGGATCAGTTGATCCCGTATGTGTGGGCGCAGTATCGCGACGACGCCCCCGGGGACAACGTGCTGAACTGGCAGGTCAGCGGCGACGTGTTCACGGTGTCGACGTTCGAGCCGCGGCTCACCGACATCGGGTTCGAGTGCAACGCCGGCACCCAGGTGGCGAACTACTGGACGCTGTCGATGGGGTGCAACCTGCTTCGATCGAAGTGGGCGCCCGGCGCGTTGCGCGGCGGGGGAGCGCTGCGTGTCGATCCACACGTGAACGCATGGGCCAACGTCACCACGGACACCCGCAAGCCGGTGTGGTTCAGCTTGTTCGGCACGTTCGGTCGCGATTGGACCGCGGATGCGATCGATGGTGGCATCGAGCTCGGCGCGACGATCCAGGCACGGTCGAACATCGACGTGTTCATCGGGCCGACGTGGTACGCGCGCAACGATCCGATGCAATACGTCGACGAGGCTCGGGACTCGCTCGATCGCACTCGCTACGTGTTCGCCCACATCAAGCAGCGCACCGCGGCGATGACGGTGCGTATGAACTGGACGTTTTCACCGCGGTTCAGCCTGCAGGCGTACGCGCAGCCGTTCGTCTCGAGCGGGCGCTACAGCGAGCTCAAGGACGTCGATCAGCCCGGCGCGCGGCGGTTCGCGGATCGGTTCGCGCGCCTCGACGGTCAGTGGGTGCTCGCCGACGGCGTGTACACGTTCCGCCAGGCCGACGGCGCGACCTACAGCGTCGATCGCCCCGACTTCGACTTCCGCCAGCTGCGCTCGACGGTCGTCGCACGCTGGGAGTACCGACCGGGCTCGACGATCTTTGCGATCTGGAGCCACGGGCGGACCAGCGAGATCGAGGACGGCAGGTTCCGGCTGGGCCGCGATCTGGCGGGCCTGTTCGACGCCGAGGCAGAGAACGTCGTGATGGTGAAGGCCAACTACTGGGTCGGACTCTGAGCAGCCTCGCCGGCGAGTCAGCGGGGCGCGGGTGGGGGCGGCGTCAGCTTCTCCCAGGGAGCACTGAACCCGACGTATTCGGGCCATTCGAACCCGGCCTCGTACATGGCCTTGAGCTTGTCCGGCCCGATGATCTTGCCGAACTGCGCCTCGGCATCCGTCATGATTCCGCCGAACCCGCCGACGACCTCCATCCAGCCCGAGACGTTGCGCTTGTACGGCGAGATCGTGCCATCGGCGATCGCCCTGTTGGCGTAGTCCAGGACGTCCGAGTAGACCTTGTCGACCGCCTTGTCGAGCGCAGCGGACTGTTCGGGGGTCACGCCCGCTTTCTGCTCGGCGATCTTGCGGTTCTCGGCGACGCGCGCGCGCGGCTTTGCGAGCTTCTCCTGGAGCACCGGCATGACCCGCTGACGGTACTCTTCCTCGGTCTCGCCCTCGATGCGCCCGAACAGCGCGGCGTACAGCTCGGTCTTGGCGATCCGCCTGTCGAGCCGGCTCTCGCGCGACAGCGACGGCAGTGTCGGCGCGGGGGTATTTCCGATGGACCTGATGGGCGGGATCGAGGCACTGCGAGGCGCCCAGCCATCCTCGGTGTCGTCGTCGGCTTGACCCGCCTCCGCGACCTCGGTCGCGGTCGGCTTGACGTGTTCCTCGAGCTCGTAGCGGAGCAAGCGGTTATCGAAGTACAGCCACAGGGACGTGCCAAAGCCCACGATGGTGGTTGCTGCAAGCAGCTTGGTGGCGCGAGACATGCCGGGGAAGCTAGCACGCGGACTCCCGCAGCTACGGGGGTAAGGAACGGTCGGATGTGAGCCCCACTCGATCGACTTCGGATGGGGCGGCGGTCCTGATACGCTGGGTAAGCGAGTACAGCAGTTAGCGGTCGCGCGCTTGGACAGGTTTCCGAAACCCGGGCTATAAGGAACCGTTCCGTGACAGACGACTACAAGGAAGGCGGCACGCTGATCTTGCAGCGCCCGCTCGATGTGGCGGAGGAACAGAAGCCATCGGGCGGCGACGCATGCTTGGTCAACTTGCATCCTCCCGGCCCCGACCTCGGGCGTCGGATCCCGCTGGCAAATCGTTCGTACATCGTCGGCCGTGACGCCGAGGCCGCGCTGGTGGTCAGCCGCAGCTCGGTATCGCGGCAGCATGCGCGGCTCTATCGCGATGACCGCGGCAGCTGGTGGGTCGAAGACCTGATGTCGACCAACGGCACATTCGTCAACGAGAACCGGATCAAGACCCAGCAGCTGTCCGACTCCGACCAGGTGCGGTTCGGCGACGCGATCTACAAGTTCTTGTCGGGCTCTAACATCGAGAGCGCGTACCACGAGGCGATCCACAACATGGCCATCCAGGATGGCATGACGGGGATCCACAACAAGCGCTACTTCACCGAGTTCCTCGACCGCGAGATCGCGGTGTGCTCGCGCCACGGTCATCCCCTGACCCTGGTCATGTTCGACGTCGACCACTTCAAGGCGATCAACGACACCTACGGCCACCTCGCCGGCGATGCGGTGCTCAAAGATCTCGCGACCCGGATCCGGCCCCGGATCCGGCGAGAGGATCTGTTCGCACGCTACGGTGGTGAGGAGTTCGCGTGCGTGTTGCCATCGACGGCGCTTCCCGGCGGGATCGTCTTCGCGGAGCACCTCCGGACGATCATCGAGGAGCGTCCGTGCGCGTTCGACGCGCAGCAGATCAAGTTCACGATCAGCCTGGGAGTGACGACGCTGCATCGCGAGACCGGCGTCGATCCCGCGACCCTGATCAAGCGCGCCGACGAGCACCTGTACACGGCCAAGCGCAGCGGCCGAAATCGCGTGGTACCCAGTCTGGGCGACCTGATCCCCACTTGATTCGCGACTGACGGACGTGCGAATCGACGGTGCGGGCCTAAGCTATGCCCACGCCTGACGTCCCATGACCTCGCAGAAATCACTCGATGACCTCGGGTGGCCGACCCTGGTCGACCACTGGGCAAAGCGCTGCGCCACGGCCCGCGGGGAGGCGAGCGTGCGCGGTTCGCAATTGCTTGCCGACAGCGAGGCAGCACGCGAGCGCAGCCGCGAGATCTCGGAGGCGCGGCGGCTGGCGTCAGATGGAGAGCCGCTGCCGCTGGGAGGCATCGCCGATATCGCGGATGCGATCGGTCGGGTCCGCAAGGCCGCTGCGCTCGACGCGCCCGAGCTGGTCGCGGTGGCCACCACCGGCCGCGCGCTGACTCGACTGCGCGTGCACCTTCGCGAGCGCGCCGAGTCGGCACCTCGGCTCGCCTCGCGGGCGATGCAGATCGGCGACCTCGGCCACGTGTATCACCCGATCCTCGAGGCGTTCGATGCCGATGGCCGGCTGGTCGATCACGCCAGCGATGCGCTCGGGCCGCTGCGGCGCGCGCTCGCGGCGATCAAGGCGCAGCTCGAGAAGCGGATGTCGAGCCTGCTCGGGGACGAGCGGTTCGCGCCGTATCTCCAGGACGCGTACTACACCCAGCGCGAGGAGCGCTACGTGTTGCCAGTGCGCACCGACGGCAAGGGGTTCGTGCGTGGCATCGTGCATGGAACGTCGCAGAGCGGTCAGACGCTGTTCATCGAGCCCGAGGAGATCGTCGATCTCAACAACCGGGCAAAGCTGGCGGAGGCCGAGGTTGCCGACGAGGAACGACGGATCCTCGTCAAGTTCTCCGGCTGGGTGGCCGAGGAGGCTGATGCGTTCGACCAAGGCCTCGCCGTCGCCGAGCGGCTCGATGTGATCGCAGCCGCGGCGATCATGGCCGAAGACACCGTCGCTGCGGAGCCGATCATCGACGATGTTCCGCGAATCGCGCTGCTCCACGCGCGGCATCCGCTGATGCTGCTCGCCGAGCGCCGTTGCGTCGCCAACGACATCACGGTCGCGGCAGGCACGATGCTGTTGATCTCGGGGCCGAACGCGGGCGGCAAGACGGTCGCGCTCAAGACCGTCGGGTTGGCGGCGTTGATGGCGCGGGCCGGTCTGCATCTCACGGCCGAGAGCGGCAGCGCGATCGGCTGGTTTCCCGATATCCGCACCGACATCGGTGATGCCCAGAGCCTCGAGAACGATCTGTCGACGTTCTCGGGGCACATGGTCAACCTGCGCGATCTGCTCGCGACGACCTCGGCTGGGTCGCTGGTGCTGATCGACGAGATCGCAGTGGGGACCGATCCCGAGCAGGGCGCCGCGCTGGCCCAGGCGGTGCTCGAGGCGCTGGTCGCGCGCGGAATGACCGGCATCGTGACCACCCATTACGAGCGGCTCAAGGCGCTGGGCGCTTCCGATTCACGGTTTGCGAACGCCTCGGTGGGATTCGACCTGTCACGCCTCGAGCCGACGTTCAAGTTGCACCTCGGCGCGCCGGGAAGCTCGGGCGCACTGGCCGTCGCGCAGCGCATGGGGATCGCGGTCTCGGTCGTCGAACGCGCGCGCGAGCTGATGGGTCCCGAGATCATCAAGGTCGAGGACTTGCTGGCCAACGTCGCCGATCAGCGCCGGCGCATCGAGCTCGAGCGCGCCGCGCTGCTGGCCGAGCTCGAGGCCGCCGAGGCCGAGCGAGCCGCGTCGCGGCTCGACCAAGACAAGGCACGTGGTCGTTACGAGCGGCAGATCCGCACCGCGCACGGGGAAGCGCTCGCCGATCTGCGGTCGGCGCGCCGCGAGATCGACGAGGTGCGACGCCAGATCAAGGCGCGTGCCGCCGAGGCCACCCGTGATGACGTGCGGGCGGCGACGCGCAAGCTGGTGTCCGCCGGCGGTGCGGTCGCGAAGCACGAGCCCAAGCGCCCGCAGCTGCCCGGTACTCCGGTGCAGCTCGAGCAGCTGATCCCCGGCGCGCCGGTGATCGTCCCGCGGCTCGGACGCGCCGAGGTCGTCGCGCCGTTGCCGGACGACAAGGTCGAGGTGCGGGTCGGCGCCATGCGGGCGACGGTGCCGATCAAGGACGTGCTGTTCGACAGTCATCGCAACGCGCGCCGCGCCGAGCGGGCGGCCAAGCCCGTGGTGCCAGCGCCGGCGCCGCCGTCGGTGGCGCTCGTCGAAGGTGTCCCGGCGGGCGGTCGTGCGAACGCTCGCACGATCGACACGACGATCGACGTGCGAGGCCATCGCGCCGATGAGGCGGTGGCGCAGGTCGATCAGTTCGTCGACGAGAGCTTGCTCGCCGGCCGTGAGGCGGTGTTCGTGGTCCACGGCCACGGCACCGGCGCCTTGCGCGCGGCGATCCGCAGCCACCTGGCCGCGCACAAGGCGATCGAGACATTCCGAGCCGGCGAGCAATCGGAGGGTGGTGACGGTGTGACCGTCGCGTTCTTGAAGGGGTGAGCCCTCGCCCTACGGGCTGACGACGGTGAACGCGATCTTGTAGAACTGGTCGCGCTCCTTGATCGCCGGCAGCGCGATCCGGTTCGCGGCGGGCTCGATGCAGCGGATCGCGGCGTCCAGCTCGGCGCGATTGGTGTTGTCGAGGTTCAGCTGCGGGACGACCGCCACACCTTCGGGCGGCAGCGCGAACATGACGCGCCGGCCGCCACGGCCGGGGCGCATCGACCGCGGCCCCGACCGCGTGATCGTGATCTCGATGGCAACGCTGGGAAGCTTCGCGAGGCACCCGCGCATCGCGGGGATCTGGCGCCTGATCATCGCGCGCGCTGCATCGAGATCGAGCGTGGCTGCGCCGCCGCGACGGTCGAGCGATTCGGGCAGCTCGGAGCTCCGGAGCTCGCGGACGTGATCCTCGGCGCGCTTACGCCACGGGCTGTTCGGCGCAAGCTTGAGGAACTGGCGAAAGTAGACCAGCGCGTACTCGGGCCGCGCAGGCTCGGAAGCGGCGTGAGCCAGACCGAGCAGATATTCGGCTTCGCCATCGCCGATCATCGCCACGGTCGGTGCGGTCAGCGTGCTGAAGTTGCGATCGTACTCCGCCGCGCGCCTCGCCTCGGTCATCGCCTCCGCCGGCCGGCGCGCGCGATCGTAGGCGGCCGCGAGCTGCCACCGGATCATCGGCTGCATCGGCGCCTCGGTGATCTCGAGCGCAGCGGTCAGCGACGCGATTGCCTCGTCGAGCTTGCCCATCGCGATCCGGGTCTCCCCGAGCCGCATCAACAGCTCGCTACGCGGCTGGTACGAAGTCTCGGTGGCTGCCGCGTCGGCGAGCACGCGCTCGGCGTCCGACAGTCTGCCTGCTCGCGCCAGGCATAACCCGAGCTTGCGGCGGTGATCGCCGATGAGCTTGCGATCGGCCACGGAGGTCGCGCCGGTGCGATCGGCTGCGGCTTCGAGATCGTTGGCGCAGCTCGCCCAGTGTTGCAGCAGGAGGTGAGCCTCGCCGCGCATCCGGTACGCGGTAGGCTCGTTGGGCATCAGCAGGATCGCTTCGTCGAGCTTGGCGATGGCTGCCTTGCGCTGATCGGTCGTTTGCCCGCCGATGTCGCGCGCCTCGGCAAGCAGCTGATCGTATGGCGTGCGCCGCGGATTGGTCGCGTGCTCCCATAGGGTCGATTGCTGCTCGGTCTCGCGATCGCGATCGACAGGTTCGGGTGGGTAGCGCCTGGATTGCGCCGCCGCTGAATGCGCGGCGAGCACCACCGCGAGCACGCCACTCACTGCCAGCTTCACGGAAGCCGCTCGAACAGATCTTCAGGAGGTGGAACGCGTGGGTTGGTGCGCTGCTTGATCTGCAGCGCGTCGAGGTGTGCCTTCGCGCGTGCGTGGAACTGGGGATGCGCGCCGCTGCTCAAGAACGCACGCCAGTGCGCGATCGAGCTGCTGATATTGCCGAACGCCTCATCGATCAGCGCGAAGTAGTAGTACTCCTCGCCCTTGGGAACGTAGAACACCGCGCCGCTCAGATAATCGCGCTTGAATCCTTCATAGCTATCGCGGCCCTGGGCGCGAATCACCGCCAGCGCCTTGGTGGGATTCTCGTCCCGGTCGAGCGCGACGGCGAGCCCGTACGCCGTCGAGATGTCGGCACCCTCGCGGCGCGCAGCGCTGTAGGTCTCGATCGCTTCCTCAAGCCGGCCGAGCATCATGTAGGTCTCGGCGAGGTTGCCAAGCACCTGGCGCGTCGCGCTGCGTACCAGACCATCCGAGCGATCCAGCAGCGCTCGATAGTCTCGCGCGGCGGCCTCCAGATCCTCACGCGAGGTCCTGGGATCCGCAGACAGCTTGGTGCGCATGATCGCGCGCTGAAACAGCAGGTCGTTGATCCGCGGATCGAGCGGCGCGCGCTGTTCGAACTCGTCCCACGCCTCGACCGCTTCGCGCCAGCGCGTTGGATCGGGCGGATCGCACGTGGGCCGCACTGCACCCAGCGGTCCGTCGGTGCAATCGTGGAAGAACGAATCGAGCAACGCGCCGATCCGATAGTACGGCTCTGGTTGCGCCGGCTGGGCGTGGCTCGCCGCGTGGTACGCGCGCAGCGCCGGCTCGAGGTACGCGAGGATCTGACGACGCGTCGCCGCGCGGGTCGCCGCAAGCAGCGCGAGGTCGTCGCCGTTCTTCATCTGGAGCTCGTACTCGTCGCGCGCCGGGTCGGGCTGACCGCGAGCGATCGCTTGCTGCCAGACATCCGCCTGTGCGGTGGCCGCAACGAGCAGCGCCAACGCGACGACGAGGCGGTTCACGGAGTCCTCCGCAACCGTACCGGCGGCGCCGGAGCAGGCGCGGGTGGCGAGCTGGTAGGGCGCGGATGGCGAGCGAGCTCGCCGCGCTCGCGATCGATCGCGTGCATGTGGTCGAACGCGCGCCCGCGCCACGTCCCACCGCTGGCGGCGTACAGCGCCCACTGTGCGCGCGCCTCCGCGTACAGGCCCACCGCCTCGTAGAGCAGCGCCTGGTAGTAATACCGATCTTCGGCGGGTGTGTACGTCATCGCTGCGAGCGCGCTGTGGACCGAGAAATAGAACGACGTCGATAGTGTCGATTGGAGCCGCGACAGCGTCTCGAACGCGGCGCTGCGTTGCTCGTCGCGATCGTAGATCACGGCGAGCGCAAACGACAGTAGCGTGACCTCCTGCGGCAGAAATGCCTGGGTCTGCGACGGGATTGCGTTGACCAGGGTGTCGATCGCGGTGACGGTATCGCCGGCGTCGGCAAGTGCATTGGCGAGGTGCACCAGCGGCTGGGCGGTCGCCGCGGACAGCGGCCCTTGCGCCAAGCGAAGCCACCGGATCCCGGCGTCGCGATCGCCCATCCGCAGCCGGATCAGTCCGAGCCGGCTGGTCGCGTCGATGCTCGCCTTCGCGATGCCCTGGATTCGCACGCACTCCTCGAAAGCCTCGATCGCCTCGTCGGTCTTGCCCAGCTCCTCGGCGGCGCGGCCGAGCAGCACCAGTACCTCGGTGCGCTGCGGCGACAGCGTTCGCGCATAGCTCATCATCCCGTAGCTGTCCCGGAAGTAGCGCATGCGCTGGTCCACCGCCCACTCGGCCCCGGCTTGCAGGCGCTCATCCGCGATGCGCATCGCGTGGCGCGTGTACTCGATCAGTCGTTCGACCTCGGCGCCGTGGGGTTCGACGACCTCGCGCCAGAACTCGCCGCGATCGTCGGTGGAGCGTGGCTCGGCCTGGCCGCGCGCAGCACCCAACGCGA
Organism: Kofleriaceae bacterium; assembly: GCA_050187075.1. Lineage (GTDB taxonomy): Bacteria > Myxococcota_A > Polyangia > Haliangiales > Haliangiaceae > JABFXX01. The sequence continues at coordinate 25,496 of JBFWXW010000082.1, forward strand.
TCGCCGTAATCCAGAGCCAGCGCACTGACTTCAGTATGCCGAGCCGATCGCATGCAGGCCAGGCAAAGCGGGGTGTCGCGGGTACAACGCCGGGGACATTCCCCCCGGATCTCCGCACCCGAGAACACATGGGATTCCGGCTGGTTGTGTATCGAAACTCGATGGCCTGCAGCTTGCTGTAGAACGCCACCGTGGACCGAGGAGTGATCGCGGCAGCTTCCGAGCTGTTCGAAAGTAAGCATTACGCCGAAGCAGCCGCGATCTGCGCGCAGGGCCTCCAGCACGAGCCTCGCTGCCTGCCGCTCCTGCTGCTCAGCGCGCGGTCGTTCGTGGCGCTCAGGCGCGAAGCCGACGCGCGCGCCGATCTCCGCGACATCCTGCGGTTCGCGCCCGAGTGTGGGATGGCGTTTCGGCTGCTCGGCGAGCTTGCGGCTCGTCGCGAGGAGAACGAGACCGCAGCCATCTTCTTCCGCGAGGCACTGCGCCTCGATCCGTCCGATCGCGAAGCCGCTGACTGGCTGGCGATCGTGACGCCATCAGCTCGACCAGCCGCGGCGGCTTTACAACTCCCGGCACCTGCTGCCGCGGCTGGTCGTTTTTCTCGGGTGACGCGGCTCGCACGAGGCACCGAGCAAGACGCCGACGAGCCCACCCACGCGATCGAGCGGCCATTTTCCCGCGGGTCCGAGCCGCCGGGCAACACGTGGTCGGGCACGGTGCCCTCGCTGCCACCTGCACCGAATGAGGTCGTGCCGGGCACCAGCACAGCCGCGCCCGATGCGCCGACCCTGGTCACCGCACCGATCGTCGTCGCGCCCGTTCCGGCGATCCCGATCGGGCGCGTCAGCAAGCACCTGCTTCCCGCAGAGCGCGGCAGCCGGGCTGCGATCGCCAGGCCGATGGTTACCTCCGATCGCGAGTCCCGTTCGATCACCGAAGGGGCCACCGCGCAGCGACCGATCCGCGTGCTTGCCGCGCCGGCACCTGCGTTTCGCGATCCGCCGTCGGTGAGCGAACGCCCGACGTCCGCGCGGTCGATGCGGATCGTGGCGGCGCCGCCGATCGCTGATCTCCCGGCGGTCCCGCAGACGGGTGGACCGCAGCGGTCGCGGCCGTCGCAATCGGCCGCGGCGCGGCCGAGCGCACGGGATGGCGCGCTCGCAGCTG
>JBFWXW010000083.1:0-26450 GCA_050187075.1 Kofleriaceae bacterium
TCCGGAGGCTACCCAGTACCGCTGGCACGAGAGCCCTCCCACAAGCCGTGTGCGGGAAAGCCGCATGCACGGTTTCTACGGGGGTCGTACGGAAACTCCAAAAGAGGGAAAGTAGATCTACCAATGGTGCGGATTGCTGGCTCGACTCTGAGCACCGTGGTCGGGCTGACCGGGCTCGTCGGGATCGTGGTCGTGGCAACCGCGAAGCTGCACGCGTGGAGCACCACCGACCTGGCTGACGAGCCGGCAGCGAGGCCGCAAGCGCTGGGCTCGCGCTCGAACGTGGCTCTCCGCCGCCGCTGCGTGCCCGCTCCCACATTCGATGCTGTCCCCTGGCTATCGGCCCGTTCATCACCATCGCCCGAGGCAGCCAGCCGTCGATTCCCGACGCAGGCAGATCTCCCGACCAACGAATATCTGCCGGGCAACCACATCGTCGAGGCCGGAGTGTTGCGGTTTCGCGAGTGCTGGCGAGCCGATCCGCGGATGCCTTACGATGCAGGTACGCAGTTCCTGCTGACCATCAATGGCGAGGGACGCGTCGCCGAGGCCGTGTTCAGTCAGCTCGGCTGCAGGCTCGACGGCGACGTCGCACGCTGCCTGACCGCAGCGGCGCGCGAGCTGCGGTTCCCACCGGCGGTTCGGGCCACGCCGGCAGACCGCCGGCCGGTTCCAGGGTTGCCCATGCTGGTTCGCTCGCGGCCGACGGCGGTGGACATGGGCGAGCGCGTCGAGCTGTGGGGAGAGTTTTCGTTCGGCGACGAATCGGATCAGTCGTGCTGGAACGTGTACGGGTCTTTGTGGTGCGGGCCGGCGCCTGCCAAGATCGCATCCCGGGTGGCGCGGGCCCACTGACCCACCGCTTGCCGCTTGCCCGAGCACACAGGGAGGGCTCGTCGCCCGACCAGTCGTGGTACGAACGAGGCCCATGCTTCGCGAGGCCGCCTCGGTGATCCTGTTGCGCCGCGCGGCCGCGGGGTACGAGGTGTTTCTGCTGCGCCGGCGCAAGGGCGCGTCGTTCATGGGCGGTGCGTTCGTGTTTCCTGGCGGCGGCGCCGAGGCAGGCGAGGATCCGCGGGCGTGCGCCGCGCGCGAGCTGTTCGAAGAAGCGGGCGTGCTGCTGGCGCGACCGGGCGAGCAATCGGATCGGCCCGATCGAACGGAACGCGAGACGCTCCGCGCGAGCCCGCAGATGCTCGCCGAGCTCCGCCGCAAGGTGCTGGAGGGCGCCTCGGCGACCGCACTGCTGAACGTGTCAGGGCTCGCATGGTGGGTCGAGGTACTCGCACCATGGTCGCACTGGGTCACGCCATCGCTCGAACCGCGGAGATTCTCGGCGCAGTTCTTCGTGTGCGAGTTGCCCGCCGGGCAAGAGCCGCAGTTCGACGCTGTCGAGACCGTGGATCAAGTCTGGACCACCGCCGCGGAGGCACTCGCTCGTTCCAAGGAGCTGAGGCTGCCACCGCCGCAGGTGCGGACGTTGTGGGAGCTCGCCCAGCTGCCGACGATCGACGATGTGCTCGCGACCGCGCGCAACCGCGGCGGCGAGCTGCACCCGATCCTGCCGCGGTTTCATGGGGCGCCGGCCGGCGGCGACCCGAGGCCGACCCTGCTGCTGCCGTGGGATCCCGAGTACGACGCAGGCACCGGCGAGGGCATCACCTTGCCTTCGCGTCCGTCATGGGCGCGGGGGCCGAGTCGTTTCGTGTTGGAGGACCGCACGTGGAAGCACGTCGCCGCACCTGGTTCGACGACCGCGGACTAGGGATCGAGACGGTCGCCGGCGCGCGTCACCTGCCGTTCTACGCAGGGTCGATGCACTACTGGAGGGTCGCGCCTGCGCGCTGGGCGGCGTGCTTGCGTACGATGCACGAGCTCGGCTTGACGATCGTCGAGACCCCGGTGCCATGGCGGGTCCACGAGCCCGAGCGCGGCACGCTGGAGTGGACGGGAGCCTGCGATCTGCGGCGGTTCGTCGAGGCCGCGCGCCAGGCCGGGCTCGCGGTCGTGCTGCGGCCGGGGCCATGCGTGAATGCCGAGCTCACCGCGTTCGGGTTACCCGATCACGTGCTCGCGGATCCCGCCTGCCAGGCTCGGACCGCTCGCGATACGCCGGCGTGGTTCCCGTCGCCGCCGCGCGCGTGGCCGGTCCCGTCATACGCGAGCACGGCATTTCGCGCGCGCGTTCGCGATTGGTACGCCCGGGTCGCCGACGTGATCGGGCCCGCCCTGGCGCCGGATGGCCCGGTCGTCGCGCTCGGTGTCGATCACGAGACCCATCTTGCGCTCCGGCTCGGTGCGTACGACCTGGATTATCATCCCGACGCGATTGCGTGGTGGCACGAGCTCGGCGGGTTTTCCGGCGAGCCACCACGTGCGTGGGATCCCGACGACGCCGCGCGCTGTGCGGCGTGGGTGAGGTTCAAGGATCAGTACATCGCGCGTGCGCTCGGTGAGCTTGCGACGATGCTCGATGACGTCGGGCTCGCGGGGGTCGCTCGATTTCACAACGTGCCGCCGATGTTCGAAGCGCACTACGACATTCGATCGATCCAGGCCGCGATCGGAGGACCTGCAGGGATAGACGTGCTGGCACCGCGCACCGGCTTCAGGGAGCTGCGTCGACACGCGATCCACGCGGTCGGAAACGCGGCTCCGGTGCCGATCGCGTTTCACACGCTGGTCGGCAACCTGGCATGGCTGCCGCCGCTCGATCGCGATGAGGATCGCGACCGCGAGCGAGATCAGCTGCTGTCGCTGCTCGCGTGTGGGCTGCGCGGCTTCAACCTGTACATGGCAGTCGAGCGCGATCGGTTCGGCGGTGCAGCGATCGACCGCGGCGGCAAGCTCGAACCGCACGCGAAATGGATCGCCCCGCTGGTCGCCACGCTCGCCGAGGTCGAATGGCCGACGCTCCGGCGCGATGCGCTGATCGCGCTGGTCGCGCCGCGCGCCGATGCGCGATTCGGCCGTGCGACCAACGTCGCCGATCCGCTCCCCCCGATCGTCGCCGAGCTGTTGCAGCTCGGGCCGGGTGGGGCCTCAGAGCTGGGCACCGACCCGGCGGCCGTCGCGATCCGGCGCTGGTCATCGGCGATCTCGCACGCGCTGGATCTCGCGCAGGTGCCCTACGCCATCGTCGACGACACCACGCCGACCGACGAGCTCGCGCGCTACCGCGCGGTGATCGTGCCGACGCTCGATCGCGTCGATCGTGCGCTGTGGCAGCGGCTGGGCGAGCTCGCCGAGGCTCGCCGTACGATCGTGGTCACTGGCCCCGGTGCGCCATCGCTCGATGAGCTCGGGCGTCCGCTCGACATCGCGGGTCCGCGCCGGCGCGGCAAGATCCGCGAGGGCTCACTCGACGATCTGCCCGGCCTCGCCGCCGATCTGGTGCCCCTCGCCGGCGAGCTCTCCGACGCGTGGCAGATCGAGCGTCCAGACGACGTACGCGCGATGGCGTTCGCCGCACCCGGTGGTGATACCAGGCTCGTGTTCGTGGTCAGCGATGCGACGAAGCCCGTGTCCGCCGTGCTGATCTGCGGCGAGGCGCGGGTGCTGCGCGATCCGTTCACGCACGAGCACCTCCCGATCACGCGCGGCAAGGCAACCATCGCCATGCCACCCGGCGGCGTGCGGATGCTGGTGGTGACCTGATCTCCTCGTCGCGCGAGGGGCTCATGCGTGATCGTCCCACGCGCAGACCACATGCGATGCGAAGTTGGGCAGGTGCAACCCACCATGCTCCTCCTCCGAGGAGCGGGCATGGTCTCGTCGGGCACGCGGCGCCCGGCGACGGGTGGCTCCAGCCGAGAGCGAGGTAGGCGCGCGACGAGACGCTGGGCCCCATCGTGCAGCATCACCTCCGTGACCGACCTAGCGGCGGATCATGGTGATCGGCTCGTCCTCGAGGTGCAGGACCGGTCGCAGCTCACCGAGCAGCCGGGCGACCGCGGCGACCACATCACTGGCAGAGCACGGGCTCGGAATGAACGCGGCGGCACCGATTCGTGCCGAGATCTGCGGCGCGTACGGAGACCCGGATACCAGCACGACGGGCGGCGCATCCGGCAGCGCGGCGATGCTGCGCGCCAGCTCGACCAGACCGCTGCGCGGCTCATCGACATCGAGCACGATCGCATCGATGCCGCCGTCCTTCACGAACGGCAGCGCTTCGCGCATCTGCGACGCCGCAACCACCGCGTGGCCGCGTTCGCCAAGTGCCTCGATCCAATCCGTGCTGGTCTGCGGATCGGACTCGACGATGAGCACAGTACCCACGTTGATCAGCCTACATCGAATCAGTGAACATGGGGGAGCCACCTTACGGTTCCCTGGCCGTGAGAGGTGCCAAGGGGTGGTTACGCAAAGATTCCGTTAACGAGCCCGAGGACACGCACCTACAGTGCGCAGCTCTCGCGAAGATCTCACGAGAGATCGCACTGGATCCTACGACTTGACGTCGGGCGGCGGATTCGACTTACGTCGCGCTCGCTCGTGGCCTTCGGCCCAGCCAATTTCCTTGGTGAGCTGCATTGCGTCGTCGAGCCGAGGGTCCACCACCAGCGCGCCACGCGCCGGCGTATCACTGAGCAGTAGCTCCGCCGTCGCGCGGCGATCACCGAGGCTCCGCATCTCGCTGATCGCAGCGGCCCGATAGCGCTCGGCTTTGCCGCCCAGCCCAGCCTTGTCACATAGCTGCGCCAGCAGTTGCTGCACGCGGGCGGCGCCGAGCCGGGAGCGGATGCGATGAGCGTGGAACAGCGCAGCCTCGGCCAGTCGCAGCGCCCGATACGAGTCGCCGGTGCGATCGACCAGCTGAGCCTGCAGCCGAAGGATGCGCCAGAACGCCTCCGGACCGTCGACCGCGGTGAAGCCTTCGCCAAGGGTCGCGAGATCGATGCACTCGACCAGCTCCTGGAGCGCCTTTTCGTTATCGCCCGAACGCATCAGCGCCGTCGACAGGTCGAGGTAGAGCTCGCACACCACGTTCATGTCGCCCGCGGCGATCGCGCGCCCCAGGCCACGGCGCAGCGCGGCGATCGCGCCGTCGGTGTCGCCCTCGTTGAGCGCGATCGATGCGCTCGCGCGGTCGATCAGCGCGATCATCATCGGCGTCGCCGACCAGCCACGTGCCTCGGCGAGCACGCCACGCGCAAGCGCGGTTTCGCCACGCGCCCGCAGCACATCAGCGAGCTTCACCGAGAGCGTGACGAACTGGCCCTCTGCCGTACCATCGTCGTCGCCCGACAGCACCGCCTGGCGGACGGAGACCAGCGCACGATGAAAGAATCCGCCCGCGCCGACATCGTCGAGCTGCTCGGCCGCATGATCGCCAGCCCGGCGCAACAGCGCGATCGCCTGGTTCGCGTGGCCGGCAAGATCGTGATGATGACCCAGCAGCCCGATATCCGGGGACAGCGTGTCGACCGCGAGCGCGGCCTTCGCGTGGAGCGATCGCCGGACATCTGCGGGGGTCGCGTCGTACACGATGTCGCGCACCAGCCGCGACGTGAAGGTCAGCTCACCCGAGGGGTCGTGGCTGAGCAGGCCACTGCGCTCGGCGTCCGCCATGGCCGGCTCGAGGTCACCGCTCTCGATCATCGATCGCAACAGATCGAGCTGAGGCTCGATACCGAGCACCGCGGCGGCCTGCAGGACATCGCGGGTCGACTTCTTGAGCAACGACAGCCGCGCGGCGACGAGGTCGGGCAGCGACGTCGCGGTGTCCTCGGGCTTGCCGCCCTCGAGCAGGTACCGAACCACATGCTCGACGTGGCCGGGGACCGCCCGCGTGATCTCGAACAGCTCGTGGGTGCGCGGCAGGCCACGCACGCCGGCCTGCGCGAGTTGATCGGCGAGCGTCTCGAGATCACGTGTTTCGAGCGCCCCCACCTCGAGCCGAGCGACCGCCGCGGGCCAATGTTGGCTGAACGCGGTGGTCGCGGTCATCACGATCGGTGGCAGCGCGAGGTCCGTGACCTCGGTGGTGCGGCGGAGGATCTCCAGGCTCGGATGATCGAACCGATCGATGTCCTCGCAGACGATCGACACCGGCGCGATCATCGACGTTCGTTCGAGCGCGCGCATCGCCGACCACACGATCTCTCGCCGGCGCACCGCCGGCTCGAGCTCGAGCAGCGTCGTGGGATGCCCGAACAGTTGAGCGATGCCAGGAATGTCCCGCTCGTTGAGCCCCACCGCGAGCACCGAATCGCGCAGCTCGACCTCGCTCGAGATCGGCGGCAGCTGCAGCACCGCGGCGATCAGCGATCGGATCGGATAGAACGGCGCCGACAACCCGCTCGGGTCGGGACCGACCTGATAGATCACGCGGCCTTCCTCGCCGAGGCGCTGATACGCCCTGCGCAGTAACGCGCTGCGCCCGGCACCCTCGACACCGGTGAGCAACAGGCCTCGCGCGCCATCGGCCGCCGGCTGCTTGAGCATGTGCTCGACCAGACGCTCGAGCTCCTCGGTGCGGCCCACGAACGGCAGCGGCAACGCATCACCGGGCGGCGGCCTGGAGATCTCGAACGTCTTCGACACTCGCTGGCGCGGCGCTCCGCATTCGGGACAGAACTTGAACGTCGGCGCGCAGACCTCGCCGCATACGCCGCAGATGTCGGACGCCGGGCGCTTGGGCCGCGCCTGGAGCGCCAGCAGCGCATCGCGCATCTCGGCCGCCGACGCGTACCGATCGGTCGGATGCTTGGCGAGCGCCTTGATCACCACCGCCTCGAGTGCCCGCGGCACTTGATCTCGGCGATTGATCAGCGACGGGATCGTCGCCTTGAGGTGGTTGGCGAGGATCTCCGTCGTCGAGCCCGCGAAGAACGGCGTCTTGTACGCGAGCAGCTCGTACAAGATGATCCCGACCGCGTAGATGTCCGACGCGAAGCTCGGCGGCGCGCCGCTGATCACCTCGGGCGCCATGTACTCGGGGGTACCCGAGATCGCACGATCCTCTTGCTCGCGCGCACCGGTCACCAGGCGCGCGATCCCGAAGTCGACGATCTTCACCACATCGACCCCGGCGCGGCGCTGATCGAGGATGATGTTGTCGGCCTTGAGGTCCGCGTGGATCACGCCCGCGAGGTGCGCTTCTTCGATCCCCGCGAGTGACTGGATCGCGATGTCGATCACCCGGTCGACCGGGATCGGGTTCTCGTTGACCAGCAACTGGGTCAGCGTGGGTCCCTTGACGTACTCCATCGCGAGATAGAGCAGACCGTCGGATGACCGGCCGTAATCGATGATCGAGACACAGTTGGGATGATTGAGCCGCGATGCCGACATCGCTTCGTCGGCAAACCGCTTGATCATCTTGGTGTCGGCCGACAGATCCTCGTTGAGGATCTTGACCGCGACGGTGCGGCCGAGCGCGATCTGGTCCGCCTTGTAGACGGCCCCGCTCCCGCCGATCCCGATGCACGCGGTGAGCTTGAACTTGTCGCCGAGCACGCGGCCCACGAGCTTGAGCGACTTAGTGACTTGTTCTTGGACGCTCGTCATCCGCGCGCCTGACCCGGCTAATCCAACCTACCCTGGTAGCTCGTACTCGATCGTTTTCTCACGAAACCGCTCACGCCCGCTCGAGGATCACCGAGATTCCTTGGCCGACGCCGATGCACATCGAGGCGAGACCGTAACGTCCCGAGGTCCGCTCGAGCTCGAGCATCAGCGTCAAGACGAGGCGCGCGCCGGAGGCACCCAGCGGATGTCCCCACGCGATCGCGCCGCCGTTGACGTTCACCCGCTCGGGATCGAGGCCGATCTGCTCGATACACGGGATCGCTTGTGCCGCGAACGCTTCGTTTAGCTCAGCCAGATCAATGCGTTGTGCCGTCAACCCGGCCTTGCTCAGCGCCTTCGCACTGGCGGGCACCGGACCGAGCCCCATGTAGCTGGGCTCCACGCCGGCCGCGGCGCTGGTGACGTAACGAGCCTTCGGCGTAAGCCCGAGCTCCTTGAGCGCCGGCTCGCTGGCGAGCACCACCGCGGCAGCCCCGTCATTGAGCCCCGATGCATTCCCTGCGGTCACCGACGCCGTGGGCGCCTTGCTGAACGCGGGCTTGAGCTTCGCCAGCTGTTCGATCGTCGTGTCGGGCCGCGGATGCTCGTCGGCGGTGACGCGACGCTCCGCACCCGTCTTCTTGTCGGTGCCGGCCACGATCGGCGTCAGCTCCATGGCGATCCGGCCCGACGCGATCGCCTTGCCCGCGCGTTGCTGTGAGGTCACCGCGAACCGATCCTGCGCCTCGCGCGACACCTTGCAGCGCTCCGCCACCTTCTCGGCGGTCTCTCCCATCGCGAGCGTCCCGTGCATCGCCTCCATCTTCGGGTTGATGAACCGCCAGCCGAGCGTGGTGTCGTAGATCGTCTGGTTGCCACGGGGAAACGCATCGGTGGGCTTGCCCATCACCAGCGGAGCCCGCGACATTTGCTCGACCCCGCCCGCGATCACCAGATCGGCTTCGCCCAGGGCGATCATCCGGGCCGCATCGTTGATCGCTTGCATGCCCGAGCCGCACAGCCGGTTGACCGTCACGCCCGGGATCGAGACCGGCAGCCCCGCAAGCAGCGCCGACATCCGGCCGACGTTGCGGTTGTCCTCGCCGGCCTGGTTGGCGCATCCCCACACCACGTCGTCGATCCGGTCGGCGGGAAGCTTGGCCTTGGCGACCAGCGCGGCGATCACCTGACCACCGAGATCATCGGCGCGAACGCTGGCCAATCCGCCGCCATAGCGGCCAAACGGTGAACGCAAACCATCGACGACATAGGCGGGACGCATTGCCCGGACCATAGCCGAAAACTGGCTCCCGCGAACCGGCGTCCCTACCGTCGACCGCATGAGCTACGAACACCAGGAGCTGGCCGAGCACGACGTGAGCTGGTTGGCCATCAAGCAACCCGCGGTCATGCGGCTGCTCGAGCGCGAGCTCGCCGCGCCAGATTCCGATGCGTTCGGCGCCGGCCTCGAGCTGGCCTGCCGCGTGCTCAGCGCGCGGACCCCGCTCGGCGAGCTCCGGCTGGATCACCAGGCGCTGACTGCCGGCATGGCCGCGGTTCGCGCGGGCAAGTGTGACCGCGCGATGGTGCGGTCGATTCGCGACCAGATCGATGAATTGCGGGTGGTTTTGACCCCGCTCGAGCAAGACGCCGTCGCGACGGTGATCGCCGGTGTGATCTGGGCGGTGCTCGACCGCAGCGTTCGCGATCTCGACGACGTGTTGGTGGCTTAGGGTCCCTTGGACCCCGTGCGCCCGCGTCGTCAGGCGAGCCGGACGGAGAATAGGCAGTTTACTGGTCATTTTCACTGGTTGACGCGCGGCCGTCCGGACCGTACGGTGCGCGCATGATCTCCAGGGCAAAGCTCCTCGCTACGGTATTGTCGCTGTCGATGGTCGGTGGTGGTGTGGTGATGATGGGCGCCGGCTGCCGCTCGGAAACCGAGTCGAACCGCTGGGTCACGACCGAGAACACCAACGTCAAGATCGACTGGGACAAGGTCAACGAGGCCTACAAGGCGGCCAACGGACCCGAAGATCTCGAGAAACGAATCAACGAGATCTACGAGGGCGACGAGGTCATCAGCATCGCGGTGAAGGACGAGGGCACCAAGGCCCAGATCGTCACCGGCTTCTTCGACAAGAACACCAGCGGTAGCGTCGATGAGGGCGAGCAGATCTTCACGATCAAGCGCGAGGTCACCGGCGAGGGTACGGCCACGTACCAGACCACCGGCTACGGCGCCTATCACGGCTACACCTCGCCGATGTTCAGCATCGCCTCGGGCATGTTGATGGGCGCGATGCTCTCCAACATGTTCATGCCGAGCTACGTGCCGATGTACACCCAGCCGTACGTCACGACCGCGTCGCGCGCCGGCGCCATCCACAGCTCGCGCTCCGCCTACCGCGCGGCGAACCCGAGCCGGTTTCAGAAATCACAGAGCGGTCGAATGTACAACAGCCGTTCGAAGCCCGGTTCGCGCCCCAGCGCTCCGATGCGGTCGCGTGGCGGTGGCCGTTTCGGTCTGAACCGCGCGGGCCGGACGACCCGCCCCGTGCGCCTCAGCGTCTGATCAGCCGCGTGACGCGCCGCGAGCTCGCGTGACCCTGACGATCGGCGACCTGCCGTTTCACGAGCGGCCGGTTCGCGAGCTGCTCGGGTTCGACGACCAGCGTGACGAGGTCGATCACGACTACGCAGGCTATGGCTGGGCACGAATCGACGAGATCTGGTTGAACGATACGCGGGTCACGGACGCGCTGGTCGTCGCCGTTCACTCGGCGGATGATGCCGAGGACGTCGCGGGCGACATCGATCTGGAGCTCGAGCTCGACGATGGTCGCGCCTCGGTCAGCGTGCTTGCGACGGTATTTCTGGCGCGCTGGTTGCCGAGGCTTCCGCGCGACGTCCGCGCGATCGTGCTGGTCGTGTGCAATCCCCATCGCAGCCGGCTCGGCCCGGTGGCGTGTGCGACGCTGCCGATCCACTACCCACTGGGCGATGCGACGGCGTGGCTCGACGAGGACGATCTTGGCACCCGGATCCGGATCGCCGCTGAAACCTGGTGCACTCTCGAGCCGCCGTGACGACCGCCATCGAACGCCGCCCGGGAGCCGTGATCGACGACGAACAGAAGCAGACCTACGCCGGGATCTGGCTGCTGAAGAAGCTCGATCTCGATCCCAAGGACGGCGGAATGGAGATCCCGGTCGTGCTCCCCGCCGAGCTGTCGCCACTCGACGAAGTTCTACAGCAGCTCGCGGTGGACGATCTGATCGCGATCAACGCCAAGAAGGGCCGCTACGAGCTCACCAAGAACGGCATCGCGTACCTCGGCCGGCTGCAGGATGAAGCATCCGATCTGATCGACGAGTTCGAAGATGCCGAGACCGACGAAGTGATCGAGGAGCTCCGGGCCCGCAACCTCGATCCATTCCGCGCGATGTTCCTGTGGTACTGGTTCGACGAGGAGCTCGACGATCTCGTCGTGTTTCAGGAGCGGCGTGGCGTCACGCCCGTCGAGCGGATGTGGGCGTTCTATCTGATGGGGGACGAGCTCTGGCGCGAGCTCGCCAAGGATCTCGAGACCTGACGGTCGAGCGAATCGCGACGACGCGGCTCAGAGCAGGTGCGAGAAGCTGGCCAGCTCGGCGCCATACACGCGGCGCGGCGGATCGAGGAACTGGCCCTTCTGGGTCAACATCACGAACGTGATGTGCTCCGGCGTCTGGATGCTCGGCTCGGCATACGCGTCGCGCACCCGCGCGATGCCGACGCCCGCGAACTGCGACAACATCCGATCCGGGCCGCTCTCGTAGTCGTCGCCGTGGAACTGATGCGCTTCGCGGCTGATTCCGTACTCGCACATCGCGTACGCGCCGAACGATGACTGGCGACTCACCATCGCCCACAACGCGCGGTGACGAAGCCGGCTGATCTCGCATGCAACCTCGATCAACCAATCCAGCGGCAACCCAGGGTGCTGATCGATCAGCTGATCATTGGGCTGTGCGTTCGAGACCGCCTTCCAGACGGTCCTGAAGATCGTCGACAGCGATCGATCCATCGCCGAGCCGTCGTGGCCGCTCTGGGGCGCGCCATCCGAGCTGCCGCGCGCAAGCGCGTAGCGTCCCTGGCGCTCGAACGCGAACATCGCGTGCACCGGGAACAGCTGCTCGCCTCGTCGCTTCGGTGGCAGCAGCGTGCTCTCCGCGTGCGCGATCGCGAGTGTCGTCGTTGCCAGTTGGCACCCTGCGGCGCGGCGAAACACCTGAGACAGATCCGCGGGCGAGAGCGGCGTGCCGCGGTAGAAAACCAAGCTGCAGTCCGTTCCCATTCGATCTCCGCCACGGCGACTGTCCGCCGGGCCGATGAGTATTACGTCAGATCATCGCTTCGCTAGATCTGCGGCGCGCAATCTCGATGATTCACGATGGCAGGTATGTCTCACGACAGCTCACGATCGCAGCCTCGAGATCGCGCGGTAGCGCACACCGAACCTCGAGCACACCACCGTCGGGGTGTGGAACATGTAGCTGTGTGCAGTGGAGCGCGAGCCGGTGCAGATCATGTTCGGACCGGAAAATTCGATTGTGCTCACCTTTGCCGTAACGAACATCGCCGATCAGGGGGCAGGAGATGTGTTTGAGGTGGCGCCTGATCTGATGAAGTCGGCCGGTGTGCGGCCTCGCCTCGATCAACCCATAACGCCCGAGCGTCTCGAGCAGCCACACCTCGGTCACCGCGTCGACGCGTCCGGCCCCCGACGCGTTCGGGATCGGGTGATCGATGATCGAATGTTCCGGCGGGTGACCGCGCGTGATCGCGATGTAGCGCTTGTCGGCGGCCGGCCACACGTCCGAGAACGCGCGTGCGGCCTCGCGGTCGAGGGCGAACAGCACGATGCCCGAGGCGCCGCGATCCAGGCGGTGGATCGGATAGACGTAGGCGCCTACCGCGTCGCGCACACGCTGCAGCAACGCGTCGTCGCGATCATCCCAGCCTCGGTGCGTCGCGATCCCCGATGGTTTGGCCACCGCAACGCAGCGCGCATCGCGATGCAGGATCACGGAGCGCCGAGATGCTCGCGGAAGAAATCGACCTGCACCTGCTCGCGTGCGAGGTTGAGCTTCGGATCTGGCACCATGTGCGTCGCAGACAGCGTGATCACCTCGGCGCGCTTGGCCGCGATGTAGAGCGATTCGATCAGCGCGAGCGTATGCGCGAAGTGAACGTTATCGTCGGTGATGCCGTGAATCACCAGCAGGGGACGCGACAGCTTTGCAGCGTGCGTGAGCGCGCTGGTCGATCTGTACCCCTCGGCATTGTGCTGCGGCGTCTTCATGTAGCGCTCGGTGTATGCGGTGTCGTAGAGGGCCCAGTCGGTGACCGGTGCGCCGGCGACCGCGGCATGAAACACATCGGGCCGGAGCAGCACCGCCATCGTCGAGACGTAGCCGCCGAACGACCAGCCGAAGATCCCCACGCGCGACAGGTCGAGCTCGCGGTGTCGAGCTCCGATCGCCTGCAGCGCTCCCACCTGGTCCTCCAGGGGCACGGTGATCAGGTCCTTCAAGATCGCGCGTTCCCAGTCGCGGCCGCGATTCGGGGTGCCGCGGCCATCGCAGCGGACCACGATGAACCCGGCATCGGCGTACCACTGATCCATCACGTACGCGTCGCGCGAATCGAGCACCATCGTGTTGTGCGGCCCGGCATATACCTTGACGAGCACCGGATAGGTCGCGCCTGGATCGAACGCCCGCGGTCGGGTGATCGCCACATGATGCGTGCGTCCCGCCAGCTCGACGGTCTCGAGCCTGGTGGTCGGCACCAGCTTCGGTCGCTCGGCCACACTTGGTAGCTCGTGGCGTCCGCGCGCGGCCACCGCGGTGAATCGGCGCCCGCCTTCGGCGACCGCGGTATCGATCACCACGACGCCGTGCCGGGCAGCCGTGGTTTGCGAGAACCCATCCCCCCCGGACAGCCGCATCGCAGGTGCACCGTCGAGCGGGATCCGCCACACGTCCTGGCGCACCGGGTTCGCCGATGCTTCCACGATCGCGCCACCCGGATCGACGCCGACCAGGCTCCGCAGCCCGAGCTCCGGCGCGGTCAGGGCGCGCACCAGCTTGCCCGAGGCGTCGTGGAGCTCGAGCACCCATGCGCCCGATTGCTCGGTCATCCATAGAAACCCCGAGCCATCATCGAGCCACTTGGGCGCCCCGACGTTGACGTTCAGCCACGCATCGTCGTGCTCGGTGAGCAGATCCTTGGTGGCTCCCGACCTCGGATCGAATGCGATCAGCGCGAGGTTCTCCTGCTCGCGATCGATCACCAGCGCGGTCAGCGGCCCACGCTGCGGCCAGATGACATCCACCAGGTAGCTGTAGCGAGCATCCCAGCGCAACGGCCGCGGTCCGGGTGGGGAGGCGTTTGCGGCGACGCCGATGATGCCGAGCTCGATGGTGGCGTTGTTGGTTCCTGCGCGCGGGTACTTGAATGGCACCGGCGGCTTGTTGGGATGGCGCGCATCGGCGACGTAGATCGTGTCGACATCGCGCGTGTTGGTGCGCTGGAACACGATCGCCTGGCTGTCGGGCGCCCACCAGAACCCCCGCGTTCGACCGAGCTCCTCCTGCGCCGCGAAGTCGGCGACGCCGAGCTCTTCGTGCTCGCCATGTGCCAGCCACCGTCTGGGTGCAGAACCGATGAACACCACCCATAGATCGCCGTCGCGCACGAACGCGATCTTCTTCCCGTCCGGAGACAGATGCGGATCGTATGCGCTGCCTTCCGGATCGATCTCGGTGCGCTTGCCGGTGGTGCGGTCGATGACGAACAGCTTGCCGCCGAGCGGCACCATCACGACGGTGCCGTCCTCGGAGACATCGATGTCGACCACACCGCGAGTGGCGGTGCGGGTCCGTTCGCGGCGCGCCTTTTCGGCGTCGGACAGCTGCTCGCCGCCCGTGCCGACCAGCTCGCGCACGGCGACGAGGGTCTTGATCTCGCCCGACGGCGTCAGCTCGTACAGATCGGCCGCGAATTCGCGGCTGGGCGTGCGGCGGAATAGCACGGCGCCGTCCGGGGTGATCGCCAGCGGGGTGGGAAGGCCGAGCCGAAAGTTGAACGTTGCTGCCGCGTCTGCGAGCAGCGCGTCATCGAGCTTGGGCCAGGTCGGAGTCGGTTTCATGGTGTGACACGCGGTGAGCAGGAGGAGCGTGACGAGGACTGGGCGCACGACTGGGCGACCCTAGCCCGGCTCCTCGGCGAGTGCTATCGGCGGTTCGACCTGAACTGAGACCGCGCTTGACCCGCATCGCCCTGCTCATTTCTTGCCCACGGTCTGGCGGCGCAGGACGATCAGCCCATGAGGACCCTGGAACGTCGGCGCCGCCGCGCCAATACCGCCACGCAAGCTCTCCGCTACCAGCTCGCAGCCTGTTGCGAGGACGGCAAGATCGACGCCATGGTGGTCGCAGATTCCGATGGCCTGCCGCTCGCCTCGTCGGGGGACACGTTCGCGTGCGACGAGGTCGCCGCGCGGGTCGTGCTCGTCGGTCCGAAGATCAAGACGTTCAACGGCACGCTCCTGGGTGCGGGCGCGTCGTGGGATGTCGAGATGGTGAAGGTCGAGATCCAGGGGTCCGAGCTGATGGTGTGCGCGGTGGGCGGAACCGCCGCAGCGCGCAAGCGCCAGATCAAGCGTGGGGCCGAGGGTGCCCTGCGGATCCTCGCCGCCTGAACCGCTCCCGGCAATCCGAGCTAAGCTACCAGTCATGCGCACCATCGGGCTGGTCGTCTCTGTCCTCGGTTTCACCGCACTCGCGGCATGCAGCGAGCGGTCGAGCTCGAACGCGATTCCCGCTGACGAAGCTCGCAGCTTGCTGATCGATCGAAACTGGCTCGATCACATGCCCACGTCCGAGCGCGACCGGCTGCACGTCTATCGATTCGTGCCCAACATGGGCGGCGGCGTGTTTCAGGATCGCACGCTGTTCAAGGGAACGTTCGAGCTGTTCTCGTTCAAGGTCGACGGCAACAGGATCCAGTTCAAGCTGCACGAGACCCACGAGGACGTGTCGAGCGCGTTCTCGATCGAGAAGGTCGACGGTCCAGAGCCATTCGATCTCAAGCTGACGATTCCCGACGACCCACGTGGTCCCAAGGTCTACTTCGGCATTCGTGCGGAGACCGATCGCACGGGTGAGCAGCTCGAGCAGCGGCTCAACGCGACGAACTAGTTAGTTCAGGGCCTGTCTCCATTTGCAGCATCGAGCGAGACCAAGCAGCGCGGTGCAGATCCGGTCGCACGCCGCGGGCGCCGGCAGATCACAGCGAGCACGAGGAACCCGAGCGCGAGCGGTCCTGCGGGCCGGCGCTGCGTCGAGCAGCATCCGCCATCCTCCGTCTCGAGCTCGCAACGGTCCGAGCAACCATCGCCACTGGCCGCATTGCCGTCATCGCATTGCTCGGTCGGATCGACGACTCCGTCGCCACACGACGCCCGCTTGGTGCCCACCAGACAGACGTCGTCGATCGACCAGCCACCCAGCTGGCCATCGCCGTTGCTGACGAGCTGCCAGGCGATCTGAAGCTGGTCACCCTGGATGGCTGAAACATCGACGTCGTGAAATCGCCACTCGCGATCGACATGGCGGAGCGTGGCTGCAGCGTTGCTGGCATTGGTCCACACCACCGCGCCGTTGACCTCGATCGACGCCTGATCGCGGCCATGATCCTCGACGGCGAGGTAGCGCCAGTACTGCAGTCGGACCCGCTCGAAGCCCGATCGATCGATCGCGGGGGTCTCGATGCGCGAGGTCTCGTTCGCGCGATACGCGCCATCCTCGGTGACATCGATGCCGAGCACGTGCGTGCCGGTGTGAGCCGCGCCGGGGTCGTGGGCTGGTTGCGAGCCCGACGGGGCGCCCCATTCCCATTGCGCGTCGTCCGAAGACATCCACATCGGGTTCGCATCGAGCGGCTCGCACCAGATCGTGGTCAGCGGGCCAACGTACCGCTCGTACATCGGGTCTGCAGGATTGTCCGGATATACGCGTGACGACCCGTCGTCGAGCGCGACGGTGATCGCATAGCGGATCACGGTGCCGTCATCGAGCGCAGGTAAGGTCGTCACCCAGTTGCCCGCCTGGGCGACCAACGCGGTGGTCGTGATCGGTCCATCGTCGATCTGCCACCGCAGCTCGATCGCGGTCACCTGCGCTGCCGAGCATCCGCCTGCCGCGGGCGCCGCGACGGCGACCGTCACGTTGGAGCCCACGAGCTCGGGAGCCGAGATCGTCGTCGGGGCGTACTCCGGCGCGGTGATGCCGTGCTTGCCAAACGCCGCCGCGATCGCGCACTGGTTCGGCGTGCCGTTGCCCAGATCGGCGTCGTCATCGTCGGCGATCAGCGCCGCGACGTAGCTCGACGCGATATCCGGCGAGCGTTGCATCACCCCGAACGCGATCGCGTCGGCGCGCGCGACGCCCTGATCGGCTCCGTGTTGCGCGATCAACTGGGTGCGCAGGTCCCACAGCGCGCCCGCGATGATGAGCCCGGTCTCGTGGGAGTCAGGATCGCGATCGGTCGGCCACACTCGTTCGGTTGCCACCGGATCGAGATCGCGCACCGGCGCGTCGGTGAAGTCAAACCCGCGGCCAAGCTTCGGGTCCTCGACGATCGTGGCGGCGAAGTAGTCGGCGAGCCCCTCACCGAGCGCCGGATTGACGGCGCCCATGCCAGGAATGACAGCTTGACGGTGGAGCACGTGACCGAACTCGTGGAGCACGACGTCCGCGAGCCGCCCGGTGTTCTCGCACTCGGCGGACGCTCGAGCCAGGTGCACCGCATCGTCGGTCGCGAACGCGTTGCAGCTCGCGTCCTCGTTGACGTGAAACGCCAGCGGTTGATCCAGCCAGCTCGCGAGCCCTGGCGCGATCAGCCGGGCGCGCGCCTTGGCGATCGTTGCGTAGACATACGTGGTGAGCTGCGCATCGTCGAGCTCGCTCGACGCCATGCTCCACGTCACCGGCAGTCCTGGCTGCGCGACCAGCTCCCCGGTCGCCGGAGCCCCCGCCGCATTGACTACCTGGACGCGATCGCCCGCCACGCTGGGCACGACCGCCGCCGGATCCGAGCCGGCCCACGAGAACCCGCCGTCGGCACCGGTCGCGGTCGATACGCTGTTCACGGTGATCTGGGCACGGTCGGCAGGAACCACGTGGCGCGACGCCGGGTAACGTACGCTCACGTCATAGCCAAGCGTGCTGGTCGCGAACGCGAGCTTGTTCACGCGCATGAGCGGTGTGCCATCGGGCTCGACATAGACATCCCAGCGAGCCGGTGACGTCGTCGCCGCGACCTCGAACCGATCGGCGATCCGATAATCGATGTCACCGGGCCCGAACACCAGCGGCACCACCACGCGCTCGCCGGCGCGCGAGGCGTTCACAGCCAGCAACGTTGCACCGGTGATCCAGGCGCGCGCACGTGCCGGATCGGCGGCTCGCAAGGAAGCCGCGACCGCGAGCCGCGCGACGGGCACGGCCGTGGAGCTCACGACGAACAGGCGATCGCCGCCGAACACCACCGAGAGCTCGGCGCCGACCACGCGAGTGCCGCGCCAGGTCTGCGTGAATCCGACGGTGCGGAGCGCGCCGTCGATGCGGTTGGCGATCACTCGAAGGTCATCGATCGACGCTCCCGGCGCGAGCTGATCGAGATGGCGCGCCAGAAACTCGCGCGCGGCACGCTCGGCGATCGCGGGGCTCGCCCGCGCGCCCGGCGCCGCGATCGTCGACCCCCAGAGCTGCGCGATCACTCCGGTGTCGCGATCCACGAGCGCGTGCCATCCAGCCGGCGGATGACCCGCGGGGACCAGCACCCGCGCCGTCCGCGGCTGGCGATCTGTGGCGATCACGATCGGCGGCTCGCGTGAGGGCACCCACGCGTCGCTGGTCCCGCCGAACAGCAGGAGCAAGCCGACGATCACGCGCGTTCGCACGCCCCGACGTTCGCACGAAACGTCCTCGACGAGGCGGCGATTCGTTCACCCCTACGGGCACACGCCGGTGGTGCACGCTTGGTTCCCGGCGCATACGAGCAGGCGGGTGCCGAACGACGGGGAAGTGCACGCAGTTCCAGTCGCACCGTCCCCTTGACCGCGACGGTGAACGGCACGTCGTCGAATGGGTCGCGAGATCCTCCACCTGCTCGAGCGATCTCGCCCGTGGTACAGCGATAGCGGCCTGCCGATGACGTCGAAACGCGCGCGCAAACCTCGCCCCAAGCCGTCACGCCGGCCAGCGGCAAGCCGTCCAGAGCCCCCGGCCGAGATCGCAGCGCTGATCGCTCGGTGCCGGAACCTCGACGACATCGAGAGCCATCTGGTGCTTGGCGACTGGCTGCAGACCCAGGGCGATCCTCACGGCGAGCTGGTCATGATTCATCATCAGCTCGAGCAGACCGGCGATCCCAGGTTCGCCCAGCTCGCCGCCGCGTGGATGGACGCGCATGCGCCGCCAGTGCCGGGCTTCGCGTTCGAGTGGCGGCTGGGGTTCGTGCGCGCTGCGACGTTCTCGGCGACCGCGCACGATGCGGCCCAGCGATTGGAGCGGTTTCTCGACAGCCCCACAGCTCGGCTGTTGACGGCGCTGGAGATCAAGTGCTCAGCGGGATTGTCGATCGACGAGGCGTGCTCGGTGCTCGAACGACGCGCGCCACCCGGCCTGAAGTCGTTGAGCCTTCGCGGCGACAAGTTGTCGGCGACCTCGCTATTGAGCGCGGCGTACGTGCCCGAGCTCGAGGACCTGACGATTCGCGCCAATGTGCTTGCAGCGATGCCGAGCCTGGAGCTCCCCAGGCTCGAGCGGCTCGTGCTCCACGTGACCTCCACGCAACCCGTCGACATCGGGCTCGATGCTCGCAACCTGTCCGCCCTACGTACGCTGCTACTCGACGTGCGTCGCATCGCACCCGCCATGCTCCGCGCGATCCTGGGTGGTGGGCTTCCGCTGCGCAGCCTGGGTGTGTTCATGCCGACCGGTCGCGAAGCGCTGATGGCCGAGCTCGTTCGATCAAGCGTGTTCTCGCAGCTGGAAGAAGTCGGTCTGTACTGGCCGGAACCGCCGACCGTGCGCGGGCGAACCCTGCTCGACGAGCTCCTGGCGAGCGGCGCGACGCCTCGCGTGATCCCCAGTCCGATGTGGTCAGGGGCGCAGCTGTACAACCTGGGTCAACGTCTGCGTGATGCAGGGAGGGTCGCAGACGCACTCCGCTGCTTTGAGCTCGCGGTGCACGTCGAGCCCAAGCGCGCCGACAACTGGTTGGAGCTGGGAAATGTTCTAGACGCCCTGGGGCGAGTGGAACAGAGCATCGCGAGCTACCACAAAGCGCTTGCGATCGACCCAGGCCACCGCTCGGCGCACTACAACCTCGCGATGGGCTATCGCGATCGTGGTGAACCGTTGAACGCGCTCGCTCACATCACCGCGGCGTGCAAAGCCAACCGCGACGACCCGCACTCGTGGCACGTGCTAGGTCAGCTGCACGCACAGCTAGGTAATGTTGCCGACGCCGATCAAGCCCTGACCAACGCGCGCATTCGATACGAGGACGCCGTACGTCGTGACGACGCGGACGGTGACGCATGGTTTCAGCTAGCGTGCGTGCACCAGCTCCTGGACCAGCCCACGACGTGCCTCGAGCTGCTCGCCAGGGCGTTCGCGCGCAATCCCGCGCTCAAGCAAGAAGCTCGAACCGATCGCGATCTCATCGCCCTGCGAGACGATCCGCGGTTCGTCGAGCTGACGAGCTGATCACGTCCACAGCTGCTGGTGGGCACGCCTGGCGAGCGTGCGCATCGCACCCGCATCCGGCAGGCCGAGCTCGCGGACCAGCGCCGTTGGCTGGGGCGTACGCGTGCTGCGGATGATGCGGGCGATCGCCTTGGCCCGCGCCGCGTCGACTCGATGACATGCCGCGCGCGTCAGCCGCGTTCGTGCCCACGCGTCGACATCGCGCGACAGCTCGGCGTGGCGCAGCTCGTCCTCGGCGATCCGTGCGTAGGTCGTGCGCAGCTTCGACGTCGGCGCATGTCGCGATTGCCACTGCGCGACGATCGATGCCCAGGTCTCGCCGACCACGCCTTCGCGCACATTTTCGAGCGCGAGCGACTCGATCGATCGCCGGCGCGGCGCGGTAACCACGGGCCGCGGCGGGATCGCGCCGCGTTCGCGCGCGAGCGCGCCGATCAGGTGCGCGTGACGGACTTCCTCCGCGGCAGAGCGCTGCGCGGCCCGGATCAAGGACGGCGGTGCACCATGACGGGCGAGCTGGCGTGCCAGGTCGACGAATGCGTACACCGAGGCGGCCTCGTAGAACGCCGCTCGTGCGAGGTGTCCGCTGATGCGATCAGGGCAACGCTGGCGGGCGCGGGCCAGTCCGGTGGGCCGACGGCCGTCGATGATCGTGCCGCAACCCGGCATACCCGTGGAGACGGCGTAGCTCAGCTTGACGCGATGACCGTAGAGCTCGTGGCTGACTTCACAGCTCTCGACGCTGGCGTCGGGGCTCTCGCCGTAGAGCACCTGGTAACACAGCGTGATGCAATCACGCGGGTCCGCCTCACACGCGTCGACGAACATCGCGAGCTCCGCTGGCGGTGGCTCGGGAATCACCCGCTCGAGCGCCTTGTGCTCGTAACAAGGATCGGCGTCGGGGATCTCATCGTCGTCCCCACGGTCGCCGCGGTGATGTGATCCCGGGAAGCAACCCGCGAGCATGGTCGCGGGTGTGGTGAGCAAGACGAGCTCGATCAGTCGCTGGCGAAAGTTCGATCGCATCATCGCGATCAACTCTGCACGTCACGTGCCCCCAGCAGGAAGCGCTCGCCACTGCCATGCGGTGGCACGCGACGAGACAGTCGGGTCGCGACGTTGCGCTGGTTTCGTACACCCCTGTTTGTTTCCATGCCGGAATGCAGGAGCCGGAGCAGCCGGGGTGACGAATTTCGTCGCCGCGAGCTTACGCGCGTGCGACGGCGGCCGACCTGCCGGGCTTCTTCGCCGGCGGTGCCTTCTTCGCCGCCTTGCTGTGGCCGTTGCCATTCGCGGTCGCGTGACCGTTCTTGGCAGCCTTGACCCCAGCAGCCGACCGCAGCTCGTCGACCAGCGGGGTCTGCTCCCACGTGAACGCAGCGTTCTCACGGCCGAAGTGGCCGTACGCGGCGGTCGCCTGGAAGATCGGCTTGCGCAGGTCGAGCTCCTTGATGAGCATGCCCGGCCGCGCATCGAACGTGTCGATCACTGCCTTGGTGAGCCTGTCGTCGGAAACGGTGCCGGTGCCGAACGTGTCGACCAGCATCGAGACCGGCTCTGCGACGCCGATGGCGTACGCAAACTGCACTTCGCAGCGCCGCGCGAGCCCCGCCGCCACCACATGTTTTGCGATGTAGCGCGCGTAGTAAGCGGCCGAGCGATCGACCTTGCTCGGATCCTTGCCCGAGAACGCGCCGCCGCCATGGCGAGCGTAGCCGCCGTAGGTGTCGACGATGATCTTGCGGCCGGTGAGGCCGGCGTCACCCTGCGGGCCACCGATCACGAATCGACCCGTCGGGTTGACGTGGATCTTGGTCTTCTTGGTGATCAGCTTCGCCGGAACGATCGGCTTGATGACCAGCTCGCGGATCGCGTCCTCGATCGTCTTCTGCTTGACCTTATCGTCGTGCTGGGTCGAGACCACGATCGCCTCGACGCCGGTGATCTCGCCATCCTCGTAGCGGACCGAGACCTGGGTCTTGCCGTCGGGACGCAGCCAGTCAACGCCGCCCGCCTTGGCCTTGCGAACCTGCGCGAGCTTGAGCGCGAGCTGATGAGCCATCTGGATCGGCATCGGCATCAGCTCCTTCGTCTCGTCACAGGCGTATCCGAACATCAGGCCCTGATCGCCCGCGCCCTGCTTCGCCGGGTCCCCGCGATCGACGCCCTGCGCGATGTCCGGCGACTGCTGCTCGACCGCGACCATCACGGCACAGGTGTCGGCGTCGAACCCCATCTGCGACGAGGTGAAACCGATGTCCTTCACCGTCCGGCGGACGATCTTCTGAAAGTCCAGGGTCGCCTTGGTGGTGATCTCACCCGCGACGAGCACGAATCCGGTCTTCGCCACGGTCTCGCAGGCGACGCGGCTGTGCGGGTCGACCTCGAGGCACGCGTCGAGGATCGCATCGGAGACTTGGTCGCACAGTTTGTCCGGGTGACCTTCGGTGACGGATTCTGACGAAAACAGGTGGCTGGCCATAGGTGGCGGGACTATTCAGCGACGGCGGCGCGGTGTCAACGCTCGATCAGGGGTACGATAAGGCACATGCGCGCGTTGCTCGCTGTCGTGCTGGCTGGCGCGGCCGCTGTGGGGGCATGTGGTGGTCGGCCACCCGTGCCGAAGCGGCTTGTCGTCGAGAGCGACCTGGGATCGTGGAAGTTCCGCCGGTTTCAAGGACCGCTGCTCGACGTCGAGGTCTGGATCTCCGGCAACACCGGCGAGGCGTATAGCGCCAGCTACATCACCCGCGAAGCTGAGGCGCGGGGCCGGATCGAAGACAAGGATCTCGTCAACGTCACCGTCACCAGGTACGAGAAATCCGCGGGCGTGGTGCGCGAGACCGTGAAGCTCGTGCGCCGGCTCGCGCAGGAGAAGGGCTATCAGGTCGACGAGAACAAGTTCGGCGACGTTCGTGCGCTCGAGATCGTCGGACCCGGCGAGGCGTGGGTGATGTGGCCCTCCCAAACCTACGTGGTCAAGGTCGGCGGGCAGGGCAGGGACAGCGTCCCCTCGTCGATGATCGAGAGCTACGGCGAGCGCTATCCATCGCAGCTGCCAGGTGGCTCGCTCGAGGGGCCGCTCCCCGACGGGCCGGAGCAGACGCCGCAGAAGGTCGAGCAGCAGCCGTACGATCCGAAGAACCCGCGGCCCAACCTGGAGAACTACGATCCCAGCAAGGTGAAGATCCCGGAGAAGAAGGTCGCGCCGCGGAAGTGAGCTGCAGCTTTGGCGAGTGAGCGCCAGTCATCGTAAGCGCTGTCAAACACGGGCGTTTCGCTCACGAAGGAGAAACGTCATGCTCAAGCTCGCGATGTTTGTTGGTGTTGCTGTTACTGCGGCCTGCGGTGCGTCGAAGGCGCCGGCCACCTCCACCACTAGCTCGGCCAGCGGTGATCCCGCGGCGGTTGCATCCGCCGAGTCTCCCGGCGTTCCATGCGCCAACGACGTTCAGCTGCAATGCACCAGCGGCGTGGATGGCTGCACCGACAACAAGACCACCGTTCACGTCTGCATTGCCGCAGATGCCGTGGCCGGGCCAGCGTGCTCGCAAGAGATCGCGCTCGAGTGTCCGGACGGACAGATCGATGCGTGTCTTCTGTCGCCTGCGGCGGGCGAGAACCACATCTGCGTCATGAAGTAGCGATCGTGTGCGATGGGGTAGGCCATGGGTCGCCAACCGCGCCTTTCGCCCTGGTTGGCGAGTGACCCCCCCACCGGGGGCCACTGTGCGCCAGTGTCCAACCCCACACTCGCCTGCATCCGTGCGATATCAAAGCGATCGTCAGGCGCTGAGGAAATGCGCCTGCAATTGCATACTGGAGACACCCTGATGCCGTTCCCTCGGGAGTCACCATTCGTCGCCGTGCTCGTTGTCGTGATGGGGTGCACCGTAGGTGAGGTGCCGTTGGGCAACAACAGCAACAACAACACGAACACCAAGATGGACGCGCCGGCGCCCGCGTGCGTTGACCTGGGTCCGGTAAACGCCGCCCATCTTCACACCGACGACAACACCAGCAAGGCAGGCCAGGATTGCCTCGCGGGTGGCTGTCACCTCGCCGGCAACACCGGGCTCAATGCACCGGCGTATACCGCCGCCGGAACGGCCTACGCGCTCGATCGCATCACCCCGAGCCCGGGGGCGAACATCCTCGTGATCAACATGGGAGAAACCTTCGAAGACGCGATTCGCATGGTCGCGGACGACGCGGGCAACTTCTACACCGGACAGACCATTCAATTTCCGGCACAGACAAACGCGACCGTATGCCCGGGGAACACGCCGATGATCACGCCATTGACCAGCGCGGCCGACGGTGCGTGCTCGCGCGCAGGCTGCCATGTCACGGTCGGCGGCAGCGGCGTCATCTACGTGCAGTAACGTCGTCCCGCGGGCGCGCTCGTTCGTACCAGCGTGATAGAACCGTCGGTGATGTCGTTGATCCGGTCCGTGGCGTTCATCGCGGCGCTGCTGATCGCGTGCAAGGATGATCCGGGCAGGGCCAAGGTTCGGAGCCACGGGTCGGCGGCCGAGCCTGCGGCCGAGCCTGCGGCACAGCCCGATACCGGCAGCACCACAGGCACCGAGACGGCGGAATCGGCGGTCCGCGGCCTGTTCGAGGCGCTTGCCAAGGGCGATACCGCGCTCGCGTCGAAGTTTCTCCCCGACATCCCGGCGTGCCGCGCGGTGCGGCAGCTCAAGGAGTGCAAGACGTTCGCCGAGGAAGTCCGGACCAAGGGCGCAGAGCTGGGTCCGCCGTATGCCGGCGGCAAGCTGACGCGCTCATCGACGGCGGGAGGGATCCCCAGCGGCGAGCTGTGGGTCGTGAACGTCCCCGGTCGTCCGCCGCTGAAGCTCGTGGCGTTCAAGGCGGGCCGTCGATTCTATGCGATCGCGCTGTTCCGCGAGCTGCGCGTTCCACCGCCAGGGTAGCCGGGTCAGCGATTGCGCTTGGAGACCTGGATCAATCGCGCGTAGGCGTCGGCGGCCGCATGGCAGATCTGGTGGAACACCTCGATCTCGACGGGGGTGAGCGCGGAGCCGTGCCCGTACAGCACGTTGACGACCCGCTTGCCGATCGAGATCACGCCGGTGGTGACGAGGAGCGGCTCGCCGCAACCGAGCACCTTGTACAGATACGAGTTCACCGTCGACGGTGCGAGCGGCCCATGGAACACGTACTTCTCCGACGCGAGCGCCGACTGGATCACCGACGGTGCCTCGAGCGGAATCAACACATGCTCGATGCTCTCGTAGCCGGGGATCTGTCCGATCGCTTTCCATCCGAACGCCAGGTTGTCGCGAACCGTGAACACGACCGCCGCGGTGAACGTCTTCGACGCGAATCCGAGCAGCGCGTCGATGATCTGGTTGCGATCGGTGGCGGTGGCGAGCTTGCGCAGCGCGAGGTCGGGCGCGATCGGTTCGGGTACCGGGGCGACTCGCAAGGTACCGGGCGGAATCGATGACGTCCGGGCCCGGAGCGCCGACGCAACCGGTGCCGCCTCGGCGGGCGCCGCCGTATCTGCGTCGAGCGAGTCGATCAGGTCCTCGGCGTCGAGCTCGAGCGCCTCGGAGTCGTCGAACATCTTCATCTTCATGCTGCGCAACGACGGCGGTGGACCAGGTGCAGCGATCGGCGTCGACGGCACGGGGGGGAGGCCGGGCAGCGGTGGCGCGGGCAGGCCGGTATCCACCGCTCCTTCATCGCCACGCGGCGAGTCACCGAACTTCACGAACCGAGCAGGGCGCGCGACGCCGTAATAGCGCTCGATGTAGTAGTAGACCCGCAGCTCGGGGGCGACGCGCGGCAGTACGCGGTAGCCGGTGATCTGCGCCAACGCCTCGAGGGTCGCGAAGTCATGAGGGTCCTCGATCGCCGCGATCAGCTGCCGGTCCTGGACCACCAGCGGTACGCATTTGTGGCGATACGCCTGCTGTGGCTGGATCAACCGGACCGCTGCCCGCTTGGCTCGCTCGAGCATGGCACCTGTGGCGATCGGAATGCCTAGCTCGAGGCCGAGGTACACGGTGAGTGCTTCGAGATCGACCATCCCATGCTCGACCAGCACGGTCCCGAGCCGCCCACCATCCCTCGCCTGAT
>JBFWXW010000084.1:0-26396 GCA_050187075.1 Kofleriaceae bacterium
GAGGCCGCCATCAGGATGGGCAGCACGTAGTAGGGGTCCTGCGCCGAGAGATCCTCGATCCACAGGATGAAAGGCGCGTGGCGCAGCTCGATCGCCGCAAGCAGCACCCAGTAGAGCGCGATGAACTCGTACGCTTTTACCCGCCATTTGAACGACGCGGGGCTCTGGTCGTAACAAGCCTTCAAGAACGCCACGCCGGTGCGATAGGGGCGGAACGTCTCGGGATTGGTGACGTGAAGCTGGACGCCGCCACACGCCTTGCCGGCATGTTTTTGAAACATCGGCGTGAACACCGCCGGCCGCGCGATCACCCCCGGAAGGTTCATCGCGCCGAGGTCGTGCGCGAGCCGATGGCTGTCGAGATACGGCGCACCCGAGAGCTCGAACGGCCGGGTCGTGCCGCGCGCCTCCGAGAGCTCCGTCCCCTCGACCAAGCACATCCCGGGATAGACCAGCACCGTATCGCAGGTTGGCATGTTCGGCGACGGCATCACCCAGGGTAACCCGGTGTGCTCGAACCGCATGTCGCGCTGCCAGCCCCGCATGCCGATCACGAGCAGCTCGAGATCGAGGTTCTCGACCGCGTGGCGCCACCGCGCGATCTCGCCTGCGGTGAGGCCATGACGGTTGGGGCATGGCACCAGCCCCACGAAGGACTCGAAGCCCGGCGAGATCGTCGGACCCTCGACGTGACTGCCACCGAGCGGGTTCGGACGGTCGAGCACGGCGAACGCCTTGCCGGCCTTCGCGCACGCGCGCATCGCCAGCACCATGGTCCACACGAACGTGTAGTAGCGGCTGCCGATGTCCTGGATGTCGTAGACCAGCACGTCGATGTGCTCGAGCATCTCGGGGGTCGGCGACAGCGAGGCCTCGGTGGAGCCGTACAGGCTGAACACCGGCACGTTGCTCCGCACATCGCGCGCGTTGTCGACCGAGATCATGTCCTGGGCATCGCCGCGGACGCCGTGCTCAGGTCCGAACAGTGCGGTCAGGTTCACCTTGGCAGGCGCTCGATCGCCTCGCGACAACAGCTCGATCGCGTGCACCAGCTGCCGATCGACGGCCGTTGGGTTGCACAGCAGCCCGACCCGCCGTCCGGCCAGCAGCGGGCTGCCCTCTTCGATAAGCCGCTCAAGCCCGGTCTGAACGGTCATGGTGACACCTCCGCGCGCCGTTTCGATGACCAATAGCCGATCGTGAACCTCTCTACCTGAGATCCGACCGGCCAATCGCTTTCAGATTACGCGAAGATCGGGACCGGCTTGAGCGTCACCTTGCCATCCTTGGTGACGACGCGAAACCGCACCGCGCGGCACTGGTGCTGCGCTTTCAGCTTGCCCTCGTTGACCTTGAGCTTGGCGATGAAGTTCTCGAACGAGACCTCGTCGGGATTGCCGGTGGCCTTCCGCGCAGCGAGGTACTCCGTATACACCCGCTTGTAATAATCCGGCTCGGATTCCTGGGCGAGCGCGGCGAGATCCGGATCGGGCGCCGGTGCTGCGCCATCGCCTTCGTCGAACTCGACGCGACCTGGGATGATCGGATTGCCATCGTCATCGATCTCCTCCTCACCGGGCTCGGGCCGGCCGAGCAGCCGAGCGAGCATGACGTTGAGACCGTTGGCGAGCCCGTCCAGCTCCATGCCCACCGGGCGGAACGTACGATCCAGGTTGCCGTTGATGATGTCGGTGACGCCCTGCTCCACCTGATCGACCTGGGCGATCAGCCGGCGATGTGCGAGGTAGAGGCCGAGCAGCGCGATCGCGAGCGCGCCGCCACCGAGCAAGACGATGAACAGCTGCACCGTGCTTGCGGTCGAGCCGTTGTCCGACGCTGGTGCGAGCACGATCGCTCCAGCCGTGATCGCCGGATAGCCTGCGGGCAGCGCCTTGGTCGACTTGCGCGGCATCTTTACCGCGACGGTCAGGTACTCGGTGCCGTCGATGGTGATCGGCTTCTTGACCGCTTCGATGCCGAGCTCACCAGCGGCCAGCTTGTCCGACAGCTCGCGAGCCTTCGCGGTGTCCTCGGCGCGCCCCCCACGCGTGAAGCTGCTCGCGATCACGTGCTTGTCGTCGAAATAAGCGATCTCGGTGCCGAGCAGGGAGCGATCGCGCCGCGCTTCCTCCGCTGTCTGCGCATACGCCACCACGATCGCACCGATGATCGGCACGCCGTCGGGATCCTTCGGATTGGGCGGCGCATCGGGATCGATGACCGGCGCGACGCCGATCTTCATCATGCCCTTCTCGCCGAAGTTCCAGATGTCGCTGATGATCACCTTCTTCACCAGCACCTGGTTGACCGCCGGAATGATCGAGTCGCCCTTTGCGTCGGTCCACTGCTTGGGAAACACCGTGGGGACGTCGTTCATCGCCAGGATCTCGCCGTTGGGACCGAGCAGCGCGATGATGTCCGGCTTGACGTCGCCCTGCTTCTCGTCGGACACGAACTTCTGAAACCCGACACGCGCCTGGCTCTGGCGCATTCCCGCGTTTTCGGTCGTGATCGCCTTCGCAAATTCCGGCAGCGCCGCGAGCCGCTCCGCCTTGTTGGCGATGTCGATGCCCTCGAGCTGGTTGATCTGCTGAATGACCTGATGCGCGCGCGTCAGCTGGGCGTCCGCATCCCGGTGAACACGCTGTTCAAAGCTTGTCGAGGTGACAAAGAATGCGATCGCCGTCAACACAGCGATGACGGCGGCAACGACCGCAGCAATAACGGTACGGGACATGCTCCCTCCGCGCCGGATTATTCGTGGACGCTCGCGGGGTTGTCAATTCGATGGGCGGAGCACATCGCGCTCCGATCTCGTCGTCCGTGCGATTTTCTGCCGTGCGATTTCTGGATCCAGCTACCGCGGAACCTTGACGAGCTTCTCAAGCCGAGCGCATCGGTCCTCGCGCTGTGCCTCGTCGTCCAGCGGCTGGAGCTCGCAGACCGCCTGCGCCACGCCGCGCGTGATCGCATCGGATAGCCGTTTGGCGTCGTTGGTGACCAGCAGCTGATTGCGCTGTGCGTTGGTGATCGCGACGGTGAAGCCAGCGGTGGCGCAATATTCCGGGGGCTTGTTGCCGTTGTAGAGCGAGGGCTCGCACAACCGGTTCTCGGGTAACGAGACCAGCTCGTGGATCAGGTCCGGGATCTCGAACGCCGGGGTGGCCTTGGCCGCGAGCTCACGGAGCCTGGCAAGCGAGCGGTGATACTGCTCGGCCACGACCTGCGGCAGCAGCGTTCCGTCGGTGTCGACCCGCAACGCTCCGAACGTACCGCCCACCGGCATCACCATGCCGGCGATCGTCACCGGCGCGGGCTCGCGCGAGCCACGGGTCATCACCATCGCCGCGGTCGCGCCGCCAGCGACGAGCACCGCGCCGGCGAGCGCCAGCCAGCGCTTGGACGACGGTCTGGGCTTGGGGCCGCGCACCGAGGTGCCGGGCTCGAGCTCGTCGGCGAGCCCGGGGTTGGCCGTGGCGACGCGGCGCTGTGTGCTCGGCTTGGGAGCGGGCAACGCCGCGCCGGTCGGACCGAGCATCTCGCGGTTGAGCTTGGTGGTCTCGATCATCCCCCGAGGGTTGTCCTTGTGCACCGCCAGCTCGAGCAGCTTGCGCATGTCGCGGGCCGAATCGAACCGATCATCGGCGCGCTTGGCGAGGCTGCGCATCAACGCCTGCTCGACCTCGTCGGGGACCTCGATCCCGAGCGCCGAGGGCGGCTTCGGCGGCTCCGACAGGTGCTTCGTCATGATCTCGAAGTGGGTCGAGCCGTCGAACGGCGTGTCGCCGGTCAGCGATTCGTACAGCGTCGCTCCGAGCGAATACAGATCGGTGCGGAGATCGACCTCGTGCCCTCGCACCTGTTCGGGCGACATGTAGCGCACCGTGCCCATCGTCTGGCCGGTCGCGGTCAGCCGCGTCGATGTGGTCATCTTGGCGATGCCGAAATCCATGACCGTCGCCGACGCATCGTGCGAGCGCACCAGCACGTTCGAAGGCTTCATGTCCCGATGCACCACGCCGCGGCTATGCGCGTACTCAAGCGCGCGCAGCACGTCGATCGCGATCCGGCTGGATTCCTTCCAGTCGAGCCGCTTGGCCTCGAGGATCATCCGCTCCCACGTGCGTCCCTCGACGAACTGCATCGCGAGGACGAAGTAACCGTCCTCCTGGCCGAAGTTGTAGAGATGGACGATGTTGGGATGATCGAGCGCCGCCAGCGCCTTGGCCTCGTCGAGGAAGCGCGACTTCACCTGGTGATGAGCGGCGAGCTCCGGCGGCAAGATCTTCAGCGCGACTTCCTGCTCCGTCATCTTGTGACGGCCCTTGAACACCACGCTCATCCCGCCCTGCCCGAGCACGTCGACCAGCTCGTATTGCCCGAGCATGATCTGCCCGATCATGCGATGCGCACCCGTGGCTCCGAGCGCCACGCCGCAATGGCCGCACTTCACGTCGATGTCCAGGACATCCTTGTGGCAAGCCGGGCACTCCATCAGGCTTGCGAACCGCCTCCAGTCGGGGCCATCGAGCCCCGAAGGTAACCCGAAACCATGTGCGGCCGCGCGAGGCGGCCGCCGGTGTTGTCAATGAATCGGGTAGCTGGCTCAGAAGTAAACGATCGCGCTCAGGCGTCCGCGCGTGTACTCCTCGGTCTCGTTGCTGTCCTGATCCGGCGGGGAGATCATCCGAGCGGTCGTGCCCTCGACCATGTCATCGCTGGACATCGTGTTGCGCGAGCCGGCGCGGATGTCCGCGGTGAGGTGCACGTGCGGCGTGACCGCGAAGCGCAGGCCGATCCCCAGCTCGGCGAAGTTCTGAGTGGTCTCGAACTCGCCTGCGACGTCGGCCTGCTGCACGCCGATGCCACCGAGCACATACGGGGCGAATCGATTGGTCGCGCCGAACTCGTACACCAGCGAGGCGCCGAGCCGCCGATCCACGCGGAGGTCGCGCTCGTACGAGGTCTTGCCCAGCTCGCCCTCGACGAGCAACCCACGCGTCAGCCGGAACCGAGCGAGGATGCCGTAGTCGCTGGACTCGGACCGATCCTCGACGCTGATCCCGCCGGCAAACAGACCGATGCCGAACTTCGGAAGCTCGGGCCGCGCGGTCGGAGCGACCACGGTGACCGCGGTGGCCGGCGCCGGCGCGACCGGGTAGTAGGCGGCGCCGTAGTAGGACGGGACGTAGGTCGGATAGTAGTAGTAGTACGGGCGGTAGTAGCGATAACGCGGATACGCGCCAACCCACACGCGGCCGCCCACCGACCAGCTCCGCGGACGAATGTGGACGTGAGGACGTGCCCAGTGGACCGAGACGCTGCCTCGGCCACCGATCCGGACTCGCCCCCCGCCACCAAACCGGACGCCGGCATCTGCGACTTCGGCGTGCAACATGGTCACGAGACCTACAGAGCCAACGAGGAGAGCGATGCGAGGGGTCACGGCGAAGCCTTTCGACGGTTCGGATATCGGACGCTCGAGCGCGCCGGTCGGTTTACTGCACCGGGTGGGCCAGTAGTATCACTGATCGATCGGCGTAGAAACGAACACGATTCTCGTCGCTTACATGCGTGCCGAGATCCCCGCAATTCTCGCGGTGTGACCATCGATTCACGCTCGCGGCGAGATGTAGCGATCTCACGACAACCGAGCGGGTGCAACCTGGCCAAGTCACGGGCATCCTTGACCTCACGACCGAGCCTCCCTAAAGTCTCCCCCGCACCGGAGGTCTTCACTTTGAGCGACAAACGACAGGGCAGCCGAGACATCAGTGACCTGAAGGCCCGCTTGGGCCTGAAGAAGGGTGCCCCTGCCCCTGCTCAGGCGCGGTCCAACGCGGCGCAGACCGGCGTCGTGCCACCGCCCGGCATGAGCTTGCCACCGCCTCCGGGAGTTCAACCACCGCAACAACCCGCGGTCCCCAACGCAGCCGACGATCCGTTCGCCGCGATGAACCACATGGCCGCCGTCGCAACGGTGCAGCGCGCTCCGGAGATCGTGATCGTCAACGACGGCAAGGGCGTCGAGGACGTTGGCCATCGCTCCGCCGGGGCGACGCTCGCTCGGTTCGCGGTACCGGGCGTGGTGGGACTCTTGATCGGAATTGCGGTCGGCAAGATCGGAACGAGTGCCAGCTCGTTCAATGCCGGTCTGGCCGACGCCAAGCAGATCCTCGGCGACAAGGGCTCGCCCAGGAGTGTTGCCGGTCTCAAGCAAACCCTCTCGGACATCGACACGCTGCTCGAGACCGCAAGCACCAAGACTCGATTCGCGCCGGACAGCGACTTCGATAAGAAGCTCTATGAGCTCGCCAAGAAGCTCGAGGTCACCGGCGACACCGTGTTCAAGGCGAAGCAGAACACACTCAACGCGGAGATCTCGGGCCAGATCGTCGCCTTCTATGCAGGCGTTGCCGAGGTGCGGTCGATGATCGACCAGCACTACGCGCTGGCGACCAAGTACGCCGGCACGATCTACAAGCGCAACCATGAGAAGGCCGCGGAAGGCACGGTGTCGGAAAGTACCAACGCCAGGCTCGCCGGCGAGTTCCGCTATGGCGTGTTGCTGCAGGCGCCGAGCGAGGACAAGCCAGGCGTCAGCTTCGGCGCGCGGCTCGTCGAGTTCGGGCCGCCGTACTGCAACGGCAAGATCAGCTCGAGCGGCAAGTGCGCCGACGGCGACTCGATCGGTTATGGATGGCGCTACGAGGCCGGTGGCAACTGGACCCAAGGTGACCTGATCACGGAGGGCCAGGACAGCGTGCCATCCGGCAAGCTGGTCCGTCTTCTACCCGGTCAGGTTCGCGACTCGCTGGTCAAAGGCGCCGACGGCGTCGCATCCGAGGCGTACTACACCAAGCGGCTTCAGGTGCTGTTCCACCGGATTCGCGGCGACGAGCAGAAGACCAAGGGACTGATCAAGGAAGGCAACTCGCTGATGGACGCGCTGAACACCGAGACCAATCGCGGCACTCGGTTCAGCTTCTTCATGTGATGTCGTCGACGCGCCCGCGCAGGTGAGCCAGGGCGCGTGACAGCGCCCGCCCCCGACGCCTAGCTCCCGGCCCAGCTCCCGCCCCAGCCCCCGCGTTACCTGCCGCCCTGCGCCTTGATCACTGCATCGATCGCCGAGCTGTCACCCTTCACGTCGGGATGGTCCTTGTTGTCGACGTCGATCACGGCCTTGATCACCGCGTTGGTCTCCTTCTTCGGCGGAGCCTTCGCCTCGCGCAGCGCGATGATGTCCTTGCGGATCGTCGGGTCTTCGATGACCAGCGCCAGCGCGTCATAGTCGCGGAGCTTATCGATCGCGCGCACGTCGAATGCACCTGCGTGCCAGGTGATCCTTCCGCCTTCCACGTGGCCGGGGCCGTATTGCCCCTGCATCACCGAGGTAAACGTCTCGAAGTTCTTCTTGTCGGCGGGAAGGATCGAGACGTCGAGCGACACGAGCATCTTCCACAGTCGCCCTTGATAGAAGAAGAAGAACCGGCGCTGGTTCTTGCCACCCTGATTCTCCCAGTGCTCCGTCATCGCTTCCTCGGTGCCGTGCGCGAACTCGCCCTCGACGATCGAGACATCCCAGGGCGATGGCTTGTTGGGCACGAACTCGATGTACTTCCGCTTGAGCTCGTTCGCCTCGATCTTCTTGCGCTTGCGGAGCCTGTCCTGCTCGGCGACGTCGGTGGTGGCCTTGATCAGCTCCTCGTAACGCTCGTCGAGCTGCTTGCTGAACCCAGCGATCACCTCGTCCCGGGTCATTCCAAACTTGAAGCCCCCGAACAGCTCCGCGAGCTTCTTCTTGTGCTCCGCGCTCGGCGGCGGAACCTTCTTCTTCGCGGGCGCCTTCGTCGCCTTGGCGGTCTTCTTGGCTGGGCCCTTGGCGAGCGCTGCGGGTGCCGCGGCGGTGCTGAGACCGAGCGCGAGAATGGCGACGAGGGTGGTGCTAGATCGAGGCATATGTCCTCCGGGAGGCGACCGCATCGTACCCAGGCGGGTGTGGCGTCACAAGGCAGACGTGCAGTCGGGGTAGCTATTCAGAGAACAGACACTTCCGTCGGGGAATGCCTTGGATGTTTAGGGCCCGCGAAAGGATAACTCGCTCGCCTCGCGGCCGATCCATCCCCGGGGGCTTCGTTGCTCCTCGGTCACGTACCGACGGGTATGCTCGGCCGGGCCCCACGTTACGAGCGAGCAACGTGCGCGTCAGGACATGCACCTACACACAGACGCGCCCCGATTCTACTGGCCCAATGCCGTGGGGGTGGCCGTGGCCGAGGCCGACTGCGACGCACCCGTCAGTGCGTCGGGGGTCACGCCCACGTCGAGCTCGATGCCGCTGATCGAGCCGTGGCAACCACCACAGACCGCGTTGAACAGCGGCTTCGGCACGCCCATCGAAATCTGCTCGCCCGGCCCCAGCTGGTGTTCCTCGGTCATCGTCACCAGGGGGTTACCACTACCGTCCTGGAGCTCGAGCACGACCCCGCGCCGCGCCGGTAGCGACACCTTCACGGATCCGTCACTCGCAAGCTCTGCGCTTCCCAGCGGCGTGCGGCTCTGAAAGATCCCGTTGGTGTTGGCCGAGCATGATGCAGGGCACGGCCCCTCGGCATAGACGGCGAGCCTGCGCGCCGAGCTGAACGGCGACAGATCCACAGGGCGACCTCGACGTAGGTTTGCCATCAGCAGCGTGAACAGCAGCGGCGCATCGGGCATATGGACCACCGCCCGACCGGGGTCGCTGCTCACCGAGCCGCCGAACACGAGCTGGCGCCGGTTCTTGTACAGCGCGCGCGGCGGATACTTGTACGCGAGCACGGCGTCGACGCGGATCCGTCCGCCGCCGTTGGTGAACATCGGCGCCTGCGTCCCGGTGCGCGGGTTGAACGCCACGATGTCGAAGTTGCTGGTCGCCGGGTTGCTCGCGAACGAGACCATGATGGTGCCGTCGGGCATGCCGAATGGCCCGCGGTACGCGGTGGTGGTCGACAACACGTGTACCGAGGGCAGGTACCCCGCGTCGGCGCGCCCGCTCTCGAACGGTCCGATGCTGCGGTTGAACACCGCGAGCGCGCCGGCGGCGCCGGGGGTCATCGGCGCTCCATCGGCCTGCGTGTCGTTCAAGATCAGCAAGAAGTTGCCGTCGCTGTTCTCGCGGATGTCGGTCGCGGACGAGTAACCGATCGACGGTCGGGTCTGCGTCAGGTCGCCGAGGTCGCTGTACAGCGAGTCCTTTCGCTGCGCGAGCAGCGGGTGGTAGTCGGTGAGGTCCCAGTTGATGCGGCGGCCGGACAGCTGATAGAAGCCATCGCTCACCTTCTCGGTGGTCATCGTGACCCGGCCCTCGCGCATGAACTGAGGTCCGATCTCGGAGTTCGACAAGAACGTCATCTGCTCGTACGAGCCCTGGTCGACGCTCATGCCCGCGACCGCGACACGCCACAGGTCGGACTGCGGGAGGAACCGCTTGCGCGACCGCGTTGGTCCGGTTTGACCGCGCGTCGATGCGAACACGATGTAGCTCCCGTCCGGAGAGAACACCGGATCGAAGTTGTGGATCTTGAGCCCGTTGGAGTCGGCGGCGGCGGGCGTGACGCGCTGGCACGCGCGGGACACCAGGTCCACCATCCACACGCCGAGCGGTTCGGAGCTCGCATTGCGGGCGGCGAACACGACGCGTTGGCCATCGTTGGCGACCTCCGGCGCCTGCACGTCGGCGGTGCCGGCGGTGAGACCGGTGCAATTGGTGAGTAGCGACTGCGCGGCCCCTGCGTCGGCGGCCTGGACGGCGCTGTTGGCGCCGAACTGCGTGCTCGCGACCATCAGATCCGCTCCGCCGGAGAACGTGTCGAACTCGAGCCGGCCTGCCCCCGCGGTTCCGGGATTGCGATCGACGAACACGATCTGCACCGGATCGCCGCTGCCCATCGGCGTGACCGAGCCACCGGCTGCCGCGCGCTCGCGGTCGAGCCACTCCTGGATCGTGCAGAATGCGCTCGAGGTGGCCGGGTCAAACGCGCCGCAGTTC
This sequence comes from Kofleriaceae bacterium, assembly GCA_050187075.1. Classification (GTDB taxonomy): domain Bacteria; phylum Myxococcota_A; class Polyangia; order Haliangiales; family Haliangiaceae; genus JABFXX01. The sequence continues at coordinate 10,034 of JBFWXW010000084.1, forward strand.
GCGGGATCGGCTGCGCCCGTCGGTCCCCCCATCGGGGTCTCGAGCACCGGTCCCCCGCGGTGGGCGATCCCGCCGATCGTGGTCACGCGCGGATCGTCGGCGAGGATCGTCTTGGCGACCGCACGGCTGCGGCGCGCATCGGCGAACTCGAGCGCCATGAACTCGTCGCGCAGCAGCTGGTAGTTCTTCTCGAGCGCGACCGCCGAGAAGAACCCGACGGCGCCGCTTCGCAGCTTGAAGTCATTGCTCGCCTGCGGGCTGTGGCACGCCTGAAACGCGCAGCCTCGGGTGAGCAGCACCTTCTGGACGTTGTCCTTGAAGAACTGCTTCACCGGATCGCCATTGGCAAAGTCGAGCTCCCCCACACCCTCGGCCCACGCCTGGAGTGCGAGGAAATCTTCGTCGTCGGCGGCGAACTGATCGCCGCCGGTGTGACCGCGACCGCCGGCGGAGACCGCAAGCGGGACCCGCAGCAGCTGGGAGTCGGCGACCGTCGCCTTGACGAACGACCATGCCTGGCTGAAGTTGAACGCGAGCTGGTCGTCGGTGCTGCCGCAGGTGATGTAGAAGTCCGATTGCGGCGCGCCGTGGCAGCTGCCGGCGTTGCAGCCGTGGTCGGTGAGGATCGGTTGCACCGTCGCCTTGAACGTGTCGAAGTGCGGCTGCGAGGCCGGCGTCACGTAGCGCGCGCGGTCAAACCCCGGCGGGATCGTGTCCGAGCACGCGCCGGTGCCCTCGCGCGGAGGAGTGGCAGGCTTGAGCCCATTTTCGGTCGCGCCGTTTTCGATCCAGCTCTGCAGCGTGAAGAACGCGTCCGAGCCGACGTCGAGGATGCCGCCGCCCGAGTGCTGGACGTCGATCGTCGGGAACTGATCGCCGTAGTTCATCTTGATCTGACCGGCGCCGACCGCCTTGATCAGGAACAGTGACTGCGGATACGCGCCGAACGGAGCGAGCGTGTCGCGGCGCTTCTGGATGTTCTCGAATGATGTGACGTCGAGGTTTCCCGCCGCGAACCCATACGGATCGCCTGGATTGGTCGAGTGACAACCCGACGTGTTTCCCGCGCACTTCTGCGTCAGGATCGGTTGGATCGTACGCTCGAAGAACGTTCGTCCCTCGGGCGAGTCACCACAGGCCATCAGGCAGATGGCCGCGGCGAGCCCACCCCATACAGCGGAGCCCCTCATGGCGATCATGTTACTCGCTCTTGGTCCCACTGGTTTCACCGCGTACGCACCGATCTGGCACCTACAACAACGAGCGACACGTCACCGTGCGGCTCGCGTGTGTCTGTTGGATCACCGTTCAGCGCAGCGCTGAAAGCGAGGCGCGCGCGGTCATGCGGACGAGGCCGCTGGTGTCGTTGCTGGCCCTGGTCAGGGCAGCACGCGACGCTGCTTGCCCGAGCTTGCCGAGCGCCCACGCTGCATTGCGACGCACCACCGGATCGGCGTCATTGACGACGATCGCTTCGAGCGCCGCACGGCCGGCCTGTGCAGCCATCGCCCCCACCACCGCGGCCGCTTGCGCGCGAACATTGGCGTCGGCGTCGCCGAGCAGCGCGACCGCCGGGGCACCGTCGACCTGACCGCGGATGTCACGCCATGCGGTCACCGCCGCCGCGCGCACCGATGGGTCGCCATCGCCCATCGCCGTGGTCAGCACCGGATTGCCGCTCGGGTGGGCCATGTACTGGATCGCGCGCACCATCGCGAGCTTGGCCTCAGCCGACACGTTCTGGTGGATCGCGGCACGCAGCGCCGGCAGCGCCGTGAAGGTCTTGCTCCCACCGAGGAAGTCGGCCGCGTTGCGCACTCTGACCGAGTTGGTGCTCGACAGATCGCTCACGAATTCAGGGACGAGCATCTTCTTGAGACCGGGGCGCTTCGCGAACCACCAGGCCGCCACCTTGCGGACCTCGTAGCTCGGGTGCTCGGTCAGGTTGGTGACGATCTGGACGCACTCCGCGCACATCAGCGCTTCGGCGCGCTCGACCTCGGCGATGATCGCATCGACCGATCCGGACCTCACGGCGCTCTGGATCTGCGCCGCGCTACCACCTCGACCGGCGATCGCCGGCGAGCTTCCGAGACCAAAACCAAGTCCGAGTCCGAGCAGGACCGCGGCGAGCTTGTACTTGATGTTCATCATGGTCGTTCTCCTTTCCGCGGTCGGGTTAGTAGACGTCGAGGCCAGGGTTGTTCTCGCGCGAGTAGAAGTTCACGCCCATGTCGGTCGCGAGGATCAACATGTAGAACTCGTCGGCGGTGAGGTCAGGACCGCGGCCGTCCATGTGTGGCGTCGTGGTGAACGCGCGCTCGGCGGTCTGAGCCGGGAACTGGCGCAGCGGGTTGAGCAGCTTGATCGCGTACGAATCACGCGCGTTCTCCGGCTCCAGGTAGACCTTGAAGTTGCCGGTCACCATCAGGTCCCCTTCCTCGAGCGCCTCCATATCCGGGCCCGCCATGCTGAAGTACGACTTGGTGAACGCGGACTCGCCGCCCACCTCGGCGAATTCGGCGGGCAGCGGACCACCGGACAGGTTGAACGTCCAGGTGATCTCGGCGCCGGTCATCGGGTCGGTGATGGTGTACGGCAGCACGCCCGCCGTGTTGTTGTCGTCGTGGCAGCTGACGCACTTCGCGTCGAAGATCGGCTGCAGCATGGTGTCCCACGCGATGCCCATCAGCTTGTCGCGGGTCAGCTCGGTCTTCTGCAGCCGCTGAGCGCGCGGCGTCAGGCCGTGCATCGGCGTCGCACCGAGCGCGAACGCCTGGGTGATGCCGGGGTCGATCACGGTCGTCGCGGTGCGGCTCTCGTGGCAACCACCACAGACCCGCGACTCGTTGGGACGGCCAGAGAACCACACCGGCTCGTTCTCGAGCGACATGCCGAACACGTCCACCGCCTGGAGGTGGACCGGCACGTTGGACGGGATCGTCGCGAGCCACGAACCATCCGACGCCACACGAGCGACGCCGAGGTTAGCTTGGCCCTCGAACATCGTGGTTCCGAACATCTCCGGGAAGCCCTCTTCCGACGAGAACCCTTCCATCACGCGGACGCCGTACACCGTGCCGGGCTGGAACGTGGTCAGGCTCGACTGGTAGACGTTCATCGAGCCGATCAGCGTCTGGCCATCGAGGTTGGTGTCGGTCGCCGACCCGACGATGCTGGGCGCCGTGCGCGTGCGCAGCGGACGCGGGAACACGTCCCACATCTCGGGGTCGTCGAGGATCGGACGGCGCTGCTGCTTGGCGGTGTCGTAGAGGTACACGCCGAAGTTCGCGGACAGACCGGCGGCGCCGAGCACCTCCGATTCGACCGGACCATCGGCCCACGACACGACCAGGTCGGGCTTGTCCTTGGCGTTGAGCGGGAACGCGTCGTAGTAGCGTCCCACGGTCTCGGTTGACGGATCGCGATCGCGCGGAACGTCGGGCGTGAGGTCGCGGAACGAGGCGGTTGCTTCGCTCTTGTTGAGATCCGCGCTGACGTTGCCGTCGCCGTCGGTTGCAGGCGTGCCGAGCCGGATGTCGATCAGCGCGCCTGCCTGGATCGTGCGGTCGCGCGAGGTCGCGATCGCCACGAACCGTCCGGGGCTGATCTCCTGGGCCTTGAGGGTCGAGTTCGCCGCGCCGGTGCCTTCCTTGCCGAACGCCTCGCGCAGCTCCTGCATGTCCTGGTTGACGAACATGAGGTGGCCGCTGTTCTCGCGACCCAGGTGGTCCCACTGCGTGAACATCACGCGGCCATCCGATGCCAGGGTCGGGAACGTGCGGTGAGACAGGTTGCGAGGCCCGAGCTCCTCGCCAGACCCATCGAGGTTGATCCGGCCGAGCTGGATCGTGGTGCCGCGCTCGTACTCGTCGACGTGCTGCGGTGCCCCCGGCTCGACGACGGAGTTGGTGGTGAACATGATCTTGTCGCCGGGGAGGAAGATCGGCGACACGTAGTCCCGCTGCGGATCGGTCGGGATCTGGTCGATGCTGCCATCGGCGAGCGTCAGCAGGAACAAGCCATAGCGCTGATTCCCGTCGAGCTTGCCCGAGAACACGATCGTCTTGGCGTCGAACGAGATGTCGTAGCTGGAGATGTCGACGTTCGCGAAGCTCGCGTCTTGATCGCAGCAGATCGTGGTCTGCGTGCCATCAGCCGTCGGTGGGTCGAGCTTGATCAGCCGAGCCTTGGGTACGTACGAGGTGTACTGGAAGATGTCGCCCATCTCGTTGCGCTTGGGCCGCTGCAGGATGATGAGCGCGTCCACGTCGCCGAGCGGATCGGAGCTGCTGTCCTCTCCGCCACCACATCCGACGCCACCGACCGCCGTGACGAGCGCGGTTCCGATCGCGATGTTCTTCATGGTCATCTTCACTGGACCCTCCCCAAAAAGCGGTGCTGCTCCCCATTACAAGCTCCGCGCCAAGCGCAAGCGCAAGAAACTGCACCGATTCGGTTCTGCGAGGCCTAGGGCTATCGCCCCCCATTTCGGCAAGGTTGTGGTTCGACACCCCCAACCCGCTCCTACCTGCGAATTCAGGAACCTACACAGAGAGCGAGCAGAAGGCGGTCAAACCAGCGCCTTGAGCTCGGCGAGTAACTGCAATGCATCGAGCGGCGTTGTGCGATCGATGTCGATCGCCGCCAGGCGAGCGAGCACGGGTGATGGAGCAGCCGCTGGAAGTAGCGACAGCTGAGGCGTGCTGCCGAGCTGACAGCCGCCCTCGAGCTGGCTCATGATCTGGCGACCGCGGGTGATCACCGATCTTGGCAGGCCGGCGAGCCGCGCGACGTCGATGCCGTAGCTCTTGTTCGCTCCACCCGGCACGACGCGACGCAGAAACACGATGTCGCCCGCGTGCTCGCGCACCGCGACCGACACATTGCGCACGCGTGGCCGAGAGTCGGCGAGCGCGACGAGCTCGTGATAGTGGGTCGCGAACAGTGTGCGTGCGCCGATCACGTCGTGGAGGTGCTCGGTCACCGCCCACGCGATCGATACGCCATCGAACGTCGACGTGCCGCGGCCGACCTCGTCGAGGATCACCAGCGATCGCGCGGTGGCCTTCTCGAGGATCGATGCGGTCTCGCGCATCTCGACCATGAACGTCGAGTCGCCACGCGACAGGTTATCGGCGGCGCCGACGCGGGTGAACAGCCGATCGCACACGCCGATCCGGGCCGACTTCGCCGGGACAAAGCTACCGATCTGCGCGAGCAACACGATCTGCGCCACCTGACGCATGTAGGTCGACTTGCCCGCCATGTTCGGTCCGGTGATCAACACCAGCTGCTCGGCAGCAGGATCGAGCTTGCAGTCGTTGGGCACGAACGCCCCGGTGGGCAGCATCGCCTCGATCACCGGATGCCGGCCATCGACGATCTCGATCACCGAGCTATCGTCGACGATCGGCCGGCAGTACCCGCTTCGCGCGGCGACGTCGGCGAGCGCAGCGCACGCATCGAGCACGGCGAGCGCGCCTCCGGCTGCAGCGAGCTCACGTGCGAACCGAGCGACCTCGGTGACCTCGGCGCGGAACAGCTCGGCTTCTCGCGCCGCGAGCGTCTGCTCGGCGGTGAGCACCTTGCGCTCGAGCTCGGCGAGCTCTGGGGTGACGTAGCGCTCGCCCGTGGCCACGGTCTGCTTGCGAACGTAGTGCGCGGGGACCTTGCCGAGGTGGGTCTTGGTGACCTCGATGTAGTAACCGAACACGCGGTTGTAGCGGACCTTCAGGTTCGAGATGCCGCTGACCTCCTGTTCGCGCGCTTCGATCGCGAGGATCGCGTCCTTGCCGCCGTCGGCCAGCGTGCGGCACTCGTCGACCGTCGCGTCATAGCCCGCGCGGATCACGTTGCCGTCCTTGAGCAACGGCGGCGGCACGTCCGTGAGCGCCGAGCCGAGCCGAGCCGCGACCGCTCCGAGCGCCGGCTCGTTGCACGCGCCGAGATCCAGCAGCTCGGGCAACGGCGCGACCGCGCGTTCGCTCGGATCGACCCCCGAGCGCACGAGCTCGATCAACCCCGGCAGCTGGCCGAGTGCGTCGCGCAGCTTTCCAAGATCCCGAGGCGTGGCGATGCCGAGCGTCGCCTTGCCGGCCAACCGCTCGAGATCGGCAATCTGCCCGAGCGCACGGCGGATCGATTCGGCGAGCGCAGGCCGCTCGACCAACCACGCCACCGCGTCCTGGCGCCGCCGGATCTGCGCCACATCGACCAGCGGATATAACAGCCACCGACGCAACCGGCGCCCACCTGGTGCCGTCTCCGTGCGATCGAGGACGTCGAGCAGCGAGCCGCGCTTGTGGCCGCCGATCATGGTCTGCACCAGCTCGAGGTTTGCAATCGCGGCCTCGTCGAGCACGACTGCATCCGATGGCCGATAGAACGCGAGCTGGACGATCGGCAACGTGCCGGTGGGCTGCGTCGCGCGCGCGTAACCGACGACCGAGGCGGCGGCACGGATCGCGAGCGCATGCTCGTCGGTCTCTGCCTTGCGATCCAGCAGCGCACCTAGCTCGGATCGCGCCGCGCTGTCCGAAGGAACGTCGACCGGGTTCCACGGCACGCGGTAGCGCGCGCGAATCGTCGCGAGCTTCGCCGAAGGTGTGAGCTGATCGCGTGCGACGATCACCTCGCGCGGAGCGATGCGAACGAGCTCGTCCAGCGCCGCGGTCAACGGCAGCTGCGTCGCGGCGAGCTCGCCGGTCGTCGCATCGAGGTACGCGAGCCCGCAGCGGTCCTTCGACGGCACCAGCGCCGCGAGGTAGCGCGGGAGCTTGGGCTCGAGCACGTCATCGTCGAGCACCACCCCCGGCGTGACGATCCGCACCACCTCGCGCTTGACGAGGCCCTTGGCCAACTTCGGATCCTCCACCTGCTCGCAGATCACGACCTTGTGGCCGAGCTCGGTCAGCTTGGCGATGTAGCCGCGCACCGAGTGGTGCGGCACCCCGCACATCGGCACCGCGTCATCCTTGCCTTTGTCGCGCGAGGTCAGGGTCAGATCGAGCAGGCGCGCCGCGACGACCGCATCCTCGAAGAACATCTCGTAGAAGTCTCCGAGCCGAAACAACACGATCGCATCAGGATGGTTGTCCTTGATGTCGAGGTATTGCCGCATGAGCGGAGTTTCGGCAGGCGATCCCACGGACCTGGCATAACACTTGGGACTGACGCACTGGCCGTCCACTGGTCCCGGGGATCTGCGCGGCCATCCTGCTCGCATCGTTGCGGCTTGTTCGGCGCCCACGCGTGCGCGCCGTTCGTGATCCTGCAAATGTCTACATTCCACTCCGTAGGCGGCCGTGCGAGCATGTACTCCAACCATGCGCGCGTGGGCCACGCTATGGGGGCTGGTGATCGCAGGTTGTGGGCGACTAGGGTTCGATCCGGTCGATGACCAAGCTGCCGAACCGGTGTGCGGACCGTGGCAGCCGCCGGTGATGGTGCCAGAGCTCAGCTCGTCGGATCGCGACTACGGGCCAGCACTCAGCGCTGATGGGCTGTCGATCATCATCCAGTCAGATCGCGACGCCTTGGGCAACGAGCTCTACGAAGCCACCCGCGCGAGCACCAGCGAACCGTTCGGCCCACCAACGCGTCTCCTGTCGCTGTCTTCGATGGTGCACGATGAAGGACCGGCGCTGAGCAGCGATGGGTTGACGCTGTACTTCGCGAGCAACCGTTCCGCCGGCTTTCACCTCTACGTCGCAACCCGATCGGATCGCGGTTTGGCGTTCGACCCACCGCAGCTCGTCGCGGCGACCGCCACGTACCAGGTCATCGGCCCGAGCCTGTCGGATGACGGCACCGAGCTGTTCGTCACCGTCAATTATCCGACCAACGATCTGGCGCGGATCACCGACCTGGATCAGCCGACGGCTACGCTTCAGATGCTCACCGAGCTGAACAGTGCGCAAACCGACGGGTTCCCAACGATCAGTCGCGATGGCCTGACCCTGTTCTGGGAGGGCCACGGCGGCGATGACATCCTCACCGCCGAGCGACCGGACCGGTTGTCGCCGTTTGGTCCCAGCCGCGTCGTGAGCGAGCTGATCAGCACCGAGTACGACGGTGATCCTGAGATCTCGAAGGACGGGCGATCGATCTGGTTTTCATCGGATCGGCAGGGCAACACCGATATCTTCATGGCGACCCGCGACTGCGAGTGACGATCCGTATTCGTCGCACCGAACCGCACCCGGTGGCATATGCGAGCTGGCGGTTCGACCTGCGCACCACTCGTCATCCGCTGACGAGCACCGGCGCGGTGGCCGAGAATTGTTTCACTGGGGTCCCCCAGCCGTGTGACCATCGAGCTCGACGATGGCACGATCGAGCGTCCTGCTCGGCTTGATGATCGCGGGCTGCGGCCGCATCGGCTTCGACCCTAGCGCTGCGGTCGACGCAGGCCCGCTGGTGTGCGGACCCTGGACGGCGCCGGTCCGGGTCGCCGAGCTGAGCTCCACGGAAGCGGACTACAGCCCGGCGATCAGCGCCGATGGGCTGTCGCTGATGCTGCAATCGGAACGGGAAGGTCTCGAGGGCCTCTACGAGGCGAGGCGACAGAGCACCGCCGATCCCTTCGATCCACCCGAGCTGTGCGCCCAGATCTCGTCGCCCAGCACCGACTCCCATCCGACGATCAGCAGCGATGGCCTCACCCTGTATTTTCTGAGCGATCGAGGCGGTGAGTTTCAGCTCTACGTGGCAACGCGGCCGACCCGATCGAGCGAGCTCGCCAACCCTCAGCTGGTGGCATCCACCGCCGGATTCTCGCTCACCGGACCGAGCCTCTCGGGAGACGGCACGGAGCTGTTCGTCACGGTCACCTTCGCGAGTGCAGACCTCGGCCACATCACCGGTCTCGATCAGCCCGAGGCGACCCTGGACTTGATCTCGGAGCTCAACACCGCCGGGACCGACGGATTCCCATCGATCAGCGGTGACGGGCTTGCGCTGTTCTGGGAGGGCAACGGCGGCAATGACATCATGACCGCCGATCGCCCCGATCGGATGTCGCCGTTTGGACCGAGCCGGATCGTCACCGAGCTCATGTCCAACGCCTACGACGGTGATCCGGAGCTCTCGAAGGATGGCCGCACGATCTGGTTCGTGTCCGATCGCGAGGGCAACCCCGACATCTTCATGGCGACCCGCGACTGCCAGTAGCGTTTGCAATCACGCGGACGATCACAGCGAACCGACGCCCGGCTTCTGCGGATCGATGTCGTCGAGGACGGTCAAGCCGTCGAGCGTGTTGACGCCAGCACCCAGGTTGGCGCTGGCGTCGAATGGCTGGCTGATGCCGTCGCGCCATTGCCGAAGCTCGACGAGCGGCGGCCCATCGGCGACGGACGGCTGGATCAACACATGCGTGAAGCTCCGGCGCAAGCCGGGCCGCGTCGCCGGCAACCAGGTTCCCGAATTGACGTAGACGCCGCCACCGCGCAGCCGTTGCCAGCGCGGATCATGCGTGTGGCCGAAGATCACGACGGGTGCGTCGACGAGCTTGCGCAGGCGCTGCGGCACCGCGCGCATCGGAAGCTGCGAGGTCACGAGGTGACGCCCGAGCCAGCGCGTGATTCCTGCGACGATCGCGAACGCGACCAACGCACCGAACAGCGCCCACGTCATCGGCAGGATGATCAGCATCGCGATGATCGCCAGGAACATTCCGATCCCGAGCCCGAACCGATCGAGCATCAGCATGCGACCGAGCCGCCGGATACTCACGGTCAGCGGTGTGCGCGCCATGCGATCGATCGCGGCCGCGGTCTCGAGCGAGATGCCGCCGGCCGCTGCTACCTCGGCGAGCCGTAGCCGATGCTCGCGACGCCGGCGGTCGCGCCGCCGATAGGAGTGATGGAGCTGGCGCGCGGCAAACAGCGCCCGCACGAACCGGCCGTAGGCGATCCACAGCCGGCCGCCGGAACGCACGCCAGAACCGAGCGCGTACCGCATGTAGCCCCAGAAGCTCCACTCCTCGATGCCGTGCGGATCGATCTCCGGGACTGCGGAGCCGAGGTAGCGCACCGCGGCGTAGTCCGCGTTGTAGATCAGCCAACCGTCCTTGGGATCCATCGGCGCAAGGTTGAACTCGAACGAGCACCCCTCGTCGTAGACGTGACCGTGCTCGATCCACGCGACGCCGGGTACGTAGACGAACCACGGAACGACGTTGATCCGCGACAGCGCAGGCTCCTCGCCGCCCGCGAGCGCGAGCTGACGCTTCAGCTCGGCGACGACGTCCTTCGCGAGAAGCTCGACGTCGTGGTTGCCGACCACGATGTCGATCTGGTGTCCCGCCGTCGCAAACCGCACCAGATCCATGAGCAGGGGCTTGTGGGCCTCGCAGATGCGCTTGAGGCGCTCGACCCCGGTGGCCACACCCCGGCCAAGGCCAAACCGCCGCTCGTCCGCTGTTTTTGCGGGGCGATCGGGCAGCCGCGGCACGACGACGGACATGAAGTCGAACAGATCGCCGGCGATGATCAGGCGCCACGGCCGCCCGTCGCGGCGGCGAACCGCGTGATGACGAAGGAATTCGCGAAACGCCGTGCCACCGAGCTCGATGGCGTGACGCCGCTCGGCGGAGGCCCCGGGCAGTAGCTCCTCTCCAAAATGGAGATCGCTGACGACCAGTATGTTCGCCCGTTTCGACATCACGACCTGGTCCTTCACACCATGCACGTTCGCGCGCGGCCAGACAACGATCCCCCGGATGCTCCCGGGGGTATCGCGATCGCCGTCGCTCTCCTACCACCCAGTAAGATCGCGCGATGACATGACAATTGGGTGGAGCGCATGCTATCTGACTCGACGTGTCACAGGTGTTGATGATCCTCTTGCTCGCGGCATCGCTTGCGTTCTTCACGCGAACGACCTGGCTGTTCGGTCGCGCGCTCGCAGCCGGCACTCCGGATCCGCGACCCCGGCTCGATGACATGGCAGGTCGGCTGATCGACGTGGGCGTCTACTTCTTTGGTCAGAAGAAGGTGGCCGAGGAAGGCCCGCAGCACCGCACCAGCAAGCATCACCTGTTCATCTTCTGGGGCTTTCTGATCATCACGATCGCGACGGTCGACATCCTGATCTCGGGTGTGTTCCCCGGCGTTTCGCTCCACCTGCTGCCGAGCGTGATCTACAAGCCGCTCTACGCGCTGATCGATGTGATGAACCTCGTGGTCCTCGCGATGATCCTGTGGGCGATCGCGCGCCGCACCATCGTCAAGCCGAGGTTGATCCCGTGGAACCTCGATGCCGGGCTGATCCTCGGCGCGATCGGTTCGCTGATGGTCACGCACTTTCTGTTTCACGGCTACGAGATCGCAGGGCAGATCATGGCCGGGCACGGATCTCGGCTGTACCTGCCGATCTCGACGCTGTTCGGCAAAGCGCTCGCTCCGCTCGACCCGGGCGCGGTGGCCCGTGGCCAGTTCATCGGCTACTGGCTCCACGTTCTGATCTTGCTGACGTTCTTGAACTACCTGCCCTACTCCAAGCACATCCACCTGCTCGGTGCACTGCCGAACATCCTGCTTCGCAACCGCTCGGACCGGCGGATGGATCTGCCCAAGCTGAACCTCGAGGACGAGAACCAGTGGGGCGTGTCGAGGTTCGAGCAGTTCTCGTGGAAGAGCTTGCTCGACACGTATGCGTGCACCGAGTGTGCGCGCTGCACCAACTACTGCCCCGCGTACAACACCGGCAAGAACCTGTCGCCGATGCAGCTGATCCACGACATCCGCTACGAGATGCTCGATCGGGTCGGCACGCGTGATCGGATCGCCGAGCTCGAGGGTCAGGTCGCCTCGCTCGAGGAGCTCGCGGCGTTTCAAGCGACGGGTCATAACGGCAGTCATGGCCACGACGATCACGCCTCGCCCGATCTCGAGCTCGCGCGCACACAGCTCGCGGCCACCAGGGCCGAGCTCGAGGCCATGCCCAGGCTCACCGGCGGCCGGGTGCAGGAGGACACGCTGTGGGCGTGCACCACATGCGGCGCATGCCAGGAGGTCTGCCCGGTGTTCATCGAGCATCCGGCGAAGATCATCCAGATGCGCCAGAACCTGGTGCTCGAGCAGGAGAGGACGCCCGGCGATCTGCAGCGCACGTTCCGCAACATCGAGCGCCAGAGCAATCCATGGGGCATCGGCAACGATCAGCGGATGGACTGGGCCAAGGACATCAACGTCCCGACGATCGAGGACAACCCGGACCCGGAGTACATCCTGTGGGTCGGCTGCGCCGGTGCGTTCGACAACCGGATCGTCAAGCAGACGCGCGCGATGGTGAAGCTACTCGACGCTGCGGGGGTCGACTACGCGGTGCTCGGCCACATGGAGGCGTGCACCGGTGACCCCGCGCGTCGCGCTGGCAACGAGATGCTGTTTCAGCAGCTGGCGGAGCAAAACGTCGAGACGCTCAAGTCGGTCAACGCCAAGAAGGTCGTGACGTCGTGCCCGCATTGCTTGCACACGCTTCGCCACGACTACCCGCAATTCGGCGGCGAGTTCGAAGTGGTGCACCACACGCAGCTGATCGATCACCTGTTCAAGGCGGGCAAGCTCAAGGCCGAGAGCTCGCCGGTCGACACCATCACGTACCACGACAGTTGTTACCTCGGCCGGTGGAACCGCGAGTTCGACGCCCCTCGCGACGTGATCGCCGCGGTCGGAGCGCCTGGTGGGATCAAGGAGCTGACGCGTAGCAAGCGTCACGGCTTCTGCTGCGGTGCGGGCGGCGGGCGGATGTTCATGGAGGAGCACGAGGGCGAGCGGGTCAACTTCAACCGCGCCGACGAGATCATCGCGGCCGAGGTCGAGGCCGTCGCGGTCGCCTGTCCGTTCTGCAACATCATGCTCACCGACGGCATGAAGCAGCGCAACGTCGATGACAAGATCGAGGTGCTGGACGTCGCCGAGCTCGTCGCGCGCTCGATCCCCGACGTTCCCGTCGACCGCCTGGTTCGCAAGAAGCATCGCGCCACTGGAGCGTGAGTGTCGCGAGCGTATGTATCCAGCGCCTCGCGCGAGCGTACGCGAGCAGCGTGAGCGTCGCGAGCGTATGCGGCTCCAGCGCCTCGCGCGAGCGTACGCGAGCATCGCGAGCAGCGTGAGCGTCGCGAGCGCGTATGCGGCTCCAACGCCTCGCGCGAGCGCGTATGCGGCTCCAGCGCCTCGCGCGAGCGTACGCGAGCATCGCGAGCGTGTGCGGCTCCAGCGCCTCGCGCGAGCCTACGCGCGCGTCGCGAGCGTCGCGAGCGTGTGCGCGTGTGTGCGTCCGAGCTCCGGCGATCTCGCGACGCCGTGGGCGCAGCGTTATCATCGCGGTGATGAAGGGCCTGATCGCGAGCCTGGCGCTCGCCGTTGTTGCATGCAGCGCTGGCGATGACGGTGTCGTCGAAGGCGTGCGAACCGAGTGCGCGTTCGGTGGTGAGCTGACGGATTGTCCCGAGCTCGATCGCACGCCGGCCGCAGCGTGCTGGCGCATGGTTGAATGTGGCGCGATTCCGATCGACGCCGAGAACCGGTTCGACTGGACGGGCTGCGTCGGCGAGCTCGAGCGGTTGCGGATCGAGCGCCAGCGCCTGGTGATCAACTGCATCGCGGCCTCCACGTGCGACCAGCTTCGCGACACCGAGCAGGATCTGTGCTTCGCGCTGGGAGGGCGGTGATGGTCGCGAGCGATCACCTGATCCGATCCTGGACGGTGGCGGCGGTGGTGGCCATCGCCGTGCTCGTGATGCTGTCGCCCAGCAAAGCGATCGCGCAGCCGGTCGACGCACCTGCGTTGATCAAGCTGATCGAGCAGCAGCCCGCGGGAATGGACCGCGCGGAGTGGAAAGAGAAGCGACGCGACGCCGCGCGAAAGCTAGCGCAGACCAAGGACAAGCGCGCCGTGGCGGTGCTGATCAAGCTGGTCGACACCGAGACGTTCGACATCATCGGCGACATCGCGATCGAAGGGCTCGGCAATCTGGGCGACACCAGCGCCGTCCCTGCCCTGCAGCGTGCAGCCAACGACACCACGCGCGACAAGGCCACCCGCGAGCTCGCGAAGAAATCGCTCGGCAAGCTCGGCGCGACGGTCGATCCCAAGGCGGGCACGAGGCCACCAACCACGACCGGAACCACGACGCTTCCCGTGGGCCCCGGGACTTCGTCGCCAACCGGATCGAGCGGATCGACCGGGAGCGAACCTGGTGGGAATGGCGACGCGACTACCCAGCCATCGGATACGACCAGTTCGCCAGCGGATGGCGGTCCGACGACCAGCGGTCACGGGGCGGGGCTCACGGGAGCATCCGGCTCGTCGAGGGTCGAGCCTCACGCGCTGCCCGGCGATGCCCTCGCAGCATACGATCGGCTGACGTTTGCGGCCGGCGCGGCGAGCCTGAGCTACGACACGATCCGCGAGACGCCGTCGATCGAAGCTGATGTCGCGGGCCGGTTCGAGCGCCGGATCGAGCGCGCCACGATGGCGTGGGGCTTCGATGCCGGAGCGCACGTGGTCGCGGGCTTCATCAGCCCACCGGGCCGCGCACAGACTCGAGGGCTGATCGCCAACATCAACGGCGGCGGCGAGGCGCGGTTCTACCGCGGACAGATCTACGGCGTGGGCAAGCTGCGCGCCGCCACGCAGCTGACCTACGTGTCGGACGCGGATCCCGACGACGCCGGCGCCGACATCAAGGACGTCCGGACGACCGGTGACCTTCAGGCCGTGATCGGCGCTGGCTATGGCCGCGTGCTCGACGTCGGTGGCGCGATCCGCGTGCGGCGCCTCGGGCGTACGCTCGACGCGGCGCGCGCACTGGGGCGGCCGATCGACCAAGCGACGGCGCGACAGCTCCAGCTCACGTGGTGGGCGCTGCGCCGGGAGCGCTCGGCATACCCGGCGCTCGTCGAGACCGTGCGAATTCTGCGCGAAGCAGGAATCCTGCTGGGGGAGCCCGACGCCGGCTTGAGCTACGAGATCCTCAACGTGCTTCGGGACAGCCAGCTGTTTCTGCGGCCCAGCGGTCTCGACATTCAGATCGGCGTCAGCGAGGGCTACTTGTATCGACCCGACGAACCGCCACCAGCGGAGGCTGGTCGCGTCGAGCAACTGCTCGCGCTCGCCGGCTACGGCACGCAGCTCAACGACGACACGTTCGAGGTCTCGGGCGCGGCCTATGCGCGGATGCGCGTGCTCGCGCCCGACGACCAACCGTCACCAAGCGCGGCAGGCGCCGCGGGACGATTCCGCAAATTTACCTATGGCGACCACGGCGATCCGTTCGGTGCGTTCGATCTGTCTGCGGACGTGCGAATCTCCGACGATGGCGAAGACGCGGACCTCGCGATGCGGATCTCCGCCGAGCTCGGCTTCACGTGGCTGATCAATCAAGCCTCGGGCATTCGCCTGTCGGCGAACCTCACCGAGGACACCGGCGAGGTCTTCATCGGCGCCCAGCTCGAGGCCACGTACGGCTTCCTCGACGGCACGTTCGCCGGACTCTGACGTCCGGATCGGGCTTGGCGCTCGCCTCTACACAGTTCGCCGATCCCAAGATTGGTCTAGTGGTCCGACCATGGGTGAGTTAGACTCAGTAGCGTGGCAACGCTGACGCCCCATCAGCACGAGACATTGGTTGCCGTGGCGGCTGCGGCACTTCCCGCCGGGGAGCATCTCGACGCGGCGGGCGAGCGGACGGTCGCCAAGATCGAGTCGTTCATCGATCTGTTGCCGGGCCCGGTGCAACGCGGGGTCGGAGGCTTGTTGCGCGGGCTCGATGCGATGTCATGGCTCTCGAGTCGTCGCCCGTTCGCGAAGCTGCCGGCCACCGCGCAGCTCGAGCTACTGCAACAGCTGCGACACTCGGACACCGTGCGCCGCCTGCTGCTGCGCGCGCTGGTGACGCCACTCAAGATGGCGCACTTCGATGATCCCGGCCTGTATCACCAGCTCGGGTGCGTCTACGAGGCCCAGCGCGTCAAGGCAGAGGCCAAGCCGGCCTACATGCGCGAGCGGGTGCACGACGCGATCGATGGGGACCTCGAGGTCGAATGCGACGTCGTGGTGATCGGCACCGGTGCCGGCGGAGCGGTGGTTGGTCGCGAGCTCGCCGAGGCCGGGCTGGCCGTGGTGTTTGTCGAGGAGGGTGCCTACTTCGACCGCACCGACTTCACGGGGCGCGCGTTCGAGATGCAGCAGAAGCTGTATCGCCGCGGGGGTGGAACGTTCTCGGTGGGCAACGTCGGCATCCCGATTCCGCTCGGCCAGACAGTCGGCGGCTCGTCGACCGTGAAGTCGGGCACCTGCTATCGCACGCCCGAACGCGTGCTGATCGGCTGGCGAGTTGTGCTGGGTCTCG
>JBFWXW010000085.1:0-25920 GCA_050187075.1 Kofleriaceae bacterium
CGGTGCTCATGAACACCGGGATCGCGGGTGCCAAGAAGCCAGTGCTGATGGCCGAGGCGATGCGGCTCGCCGTCGATGGCGGCCGCAAGGCCTTCCTCGCGGGGCGCATGCCGCGGCGTGACTACGCCAACGCATCGTCGCCGACCGCCGGTCTGATCGAGTAGCGATGCTCGCGGCGGTTCGGGTGGTCGCGATCACCGACCGTCGCCTGATGGGTGACGGCCCGCGTGGATTCGCAGCGGCGATCGAGCGTGCGCTCCGCGGCTGTCCACCAGGCTCCGTGGTTGTCCAGGTTCGCGAAAAGGATCTCGACGGTGGTCCGCTACTCGAGCTGGTCCGGATCGCCACCGGCTACGCGCCGGTCAGCGTCAACGATCGCGTCGATGTCGCGCTCGCCGCGAACGCTGCGGCGGTCCAGCTCCCCGAGCGCGGGATGTCCGTCGCAGACGCGCGCTCGCTGTTCGCAGGTGTCATCGGCGTCTCGCGACATGCTGCTGACGCTGGCACCGGCGCCGATCTCGTCCAGCTCGGCCCGATCTGGCCAACCCCATCCAAGCCCGATCGCCCGCTCGGCACCGCCGCGCTGGGCGCACCCGCCGGCGGCGCCCGGATCGTCGCGGTCGGCGGCATCGATAGCCCCGCACGCGCCGGCGAGGCCGTGGCCGCGGGAGCCGATGTGGTGGCCGTGATCCGCGCCGCCTGGACCCACGACTCGCTCGCCGCCATGGTCTCGGCCGTGGACGAAGCGCGCGGCCGGCGCTCCTGACGCGTCGCTGCGCCAACCACTTGCAGCGCCGCCCCGTCTCGGGTACCAGTACGTCCCTACCCGCCGGTGTAGCTCAGGGGTAGAGCAACGGTTTCGTAAACCGTAGGTCCCCGGTTCAAACCCGGGCACCGGCTCAAACAACTAAACGCGCTTGGCTCTGGCGGACGAACGGCGAGACGTTCGGCGAGCATGCGCTGTCGTACCGTGGTCGGTCCGACCTCGACGGCGATCGCGCACCCTGAGCGTGTGGTTCCGACCCTTGTCGCGAAGGTGCTCCATGTGGGCCGCAAGGACAAAATCATCGCGAGCCGCTCCAACCTGACCCCTCACTGACGCCTGGCTTTCTCGACGGCGCTGCACGGTTCACGATCGAATTCATGCGGATCACCAACATCGTTACGTTCGGTCTCGCGGGGTTGAGCATGGCGGGCATGGCGGCGTGTGCTTCGACGGCGGCCAGCGCGCGGGGCGCGACCTATCGCGAGCACGGCGGCCCGGTCCAGGTCGTGTTCACCAATGCCTCGGCAGAAGCGATGTGCGGGTTCTACATGTCGTTCAAGGACGCAGACAAGTACGGCGACAACTGGCTGCCCGAGACCGGCCTGCCCTCGGGCAAGTCGATCGAGTTTCGGGTGAAGCCCGGCGTGTACAAGGCGCGATGGGAATCGTGCAGCTCCACCGGGGGCATCCCGCACTTCGCGGCGACGCTGTCGCACGACTCCTCGTTCGTCATCGATCAGGAGACGCAGCTGTTCGCGTACGTCGCCGACAAGGTCGCTCCCACCAAGCGAGCGCCGATCCTCGACCGCCGCTACAAGAAGGTGACGTTCCAGGGCCAGGCGATCGAGCCTGTGGACGGCACGTCGCGAACGAGCGCCGCACATCGCGTCAGCAGCGCGTCGGCGTCGGCGCCGGAGCCGGCCGCAGAGCCCGCCGCGGCGTCGCCGGCCGCCGCGCCGCGCGAAAACTTCGACGGCTTCGTCGATCCGTCCGCAAAGAAGGCGATCGCGAAGAACAAGCAGGGCAAGCGCAAGGCAGTTCGCCCGTCGCTTCGCCGCAGCCATGACCTCGCCAGCTCGCGCGTCGACTACCGCGTGCGCTGAGTGAGCGGCGCCGACACACTCCCGCGAGGATTGCGCTGCGACGACGAATGTTGATCGCGGTTAGCCACCTCGACGGTGCAGCTCGCTTGCGATGCGGTACGACACCGGCGTGCTGGGTGCGTGGGTTGGGCCGATCGGCCTCGAGACGTTCTTCGCGAGTCATTTGCAGCGGGCTCCGTTTGCACGGCCGGGCGCGTTCGGTGACCCGGAACAGCTGCTGAGCTGGGACCTGCTCGATGCGGTTCTGCAAGCGCCGCAACGTCCCGACGTGCTCGTGGTCGCCGCGGGAGGCTTGCTGCCGTTCCCGGCGCCGGCCTCGGCCACCGAGCTGCGCGCCTATCTCCGCGTCGGCGTCGGCATCTGTGCCCGGCATTGCGAGCGTTGTCATCCTGATCTCGAGTCGATCGCCAACCAGTTCGAACGCGATCTCGGCACGGCGCAGGTCCAGATCTTCGCCACCGCCGCCGCGACCCACGGCTTTGGCTGGCACTACGACGATGAGGATGTGTTCATCGTCCAGACCGCAGGCGTGAAGGACTACTACTTTCGCGAGAACACGACCGCGACCGGTCGCGCAGCGAGCGCGCAGTTCGAGCGGTTTTGCGACGAGACCTCGCCGCTCCACACCGCCACGCTCGTTCCCGGTGACGTGCTCTATGTCCCGGCGCGATGGTGGCACGTCGCGCGATGCCGCGAGACTGCGCTGTCGATCTCGGTCGGGGTCACGCCACGCCGCGCCATGGCGTGCTGACGCATCGGTTCGAGGTGCTCGGAACGATGGTGGGCGAGATTTCCAGGTATCCTGTGAGTCCATTGCGAATGAGCCGGATCCTCACCACCTCCATCGCTGTCGGTCTCGTCGCCGCGTGTGGTGGCGACGAAGGCGGCATCGCCACCAAGGACGACTGCATCGTCGTAGGGGCCGGGATGTGGATGGTGGAGGGGACGATTCCCGCTGGCACCTGCTACTTCGGCACGGTGGCTGATCAGCCCTGGATGAGCACGTGGACGTTGCGATTCGTCAACGATGCGTCGGACGGCTTGCTGGTGACCGTCGACGACAGCCGGTTCGGATCGTCAATCCAGGCCGCCACCGCGCCGGCGCTGAGCCACCGCGATGGCACGTGTGAGGTCGCGGGCACGCTGACCGACGCGAGTGATGCCGCCCTGGTCTTCACCTTCCAGTTCTCGTCGGCCACCGAGGCCGAGCTGCCGGTGCGGATCCAGTACGACACCACCTGCGATGACGCGTTTGCGCTGTCGGCTTCGCGCTAGGGAGCGGTCTCAGCTCACCAGCAGGATGAGCAGCACGGCCACGATGACGATCGCCGCCACCGCGATGACCATGACCTTGCGCTGACCACCTGCGCTGAGCGCGGTCGCCGCCATCCCGACGCCATGTCCCGCTTCCCGCTCCACCGCGCGCGGGACGGCGCGACGCTCCGATCCAGACTCGATCTCACCCGACACCGGTGGCGGGGAGGCGATCGGAATCGCGTCGGACTCCTCGACCTGCGGCGGTCGGCCAGCCGACGCGGCCGCATCCAGCTCGCTCGCTGATCCCTTGAGCGTGGGGTCGTACGCCTTGAGCACGTCGTAGGTCTCCGTGACCGTCTCGAACTCGTCGGGCGCCGGAAGCGCGTCGCCGATCACATCCGCCACGATCGCGGTCTGGTTGTCCTCGCCACCGCGATCATTGGCGAGCGCGATCATCGTCTCGCACGCGGCGCGCGGATCGCTCTGCGTGATGATCTGCAGCAACTCGGCGTCGGACACCGCGTTGGTGACACCGTCGGAGCACAGCAAGAACCGGTCCCCGCGCCGCAGCGCCAGCCGCGCGATCGCCACGCGAATCTCCGGCGATAGCCCGACCGCCTGAAGGATCACGTTCTTGCTGGGAAAGTGCTTTGCCTCGGCGGGCGTGAGGATTCCTTGGTCCACCATCAACTGGACCAGGCTCTGGTCACGGGTGATCTGGCGCAGCCGGCCGTTGCGCAGGAGATACGCGCGCGAATCTCCGACCTCTGCGATGTACGCATCGTTGCCGCGCACGAAGATCGCGATGACCGTTGCCCCCATGCCTCGCCGGTTCTCGCTGCTTGCGGCCTCGAACACGTGCTTGTTCGCACGCTGGACGGCCTCCTCGAGCTGCTCCGCGATCGCACCGCGCGAGCCCCGCGCCAGCGCGCGATGCACCGAATCGAGCACCAGCGCGCTCGCCACTTCCCCGGCCTGGGCGCCGCCCATGCCGTCCGATAGCGCGAGCAACACGCCTCGCTCTCCGACGTCGATCGCGTGCTGGGTCCCGCTGGACTCGATCCGCTGACCGCTCGCGAGGTCGGTGATCGTGAACGCATCCTCGTTGGTCGTTCGTGCGCGACCAACATCGGACAACGCGGCGACGTGCATCTTGACGTCAGGCATCGGAGCCAGGCCAGTGCGCCCGATCCGATCGTCGCACGGATGGTGGCGGGGATGGTTTGGAACGATCCCGAATTTGAAGGTGTGCGCGGTAGGACGATCGCCTACGGGATTCGCGAGGACCGATCGACCCTCCTTACCGCCCGCGATGGCAGGCGGCCGTCGATGACACGTTCGATGATACGGTCCCTTCCATGGTGGCCGACGTTACGCTGTACGCCGAGTCGACGTGGGTGAGCCCGTGGGTGTTCCACGTGATGGTGGCACTCGAGGAGCTTCGCGTGCCTTACAACCTCCACGTGGTCTCGTTCCCGCTGTCTACCGAGACCCGCACGAACCTCCAGCGCGCAGCGATCATCGGCAAGGTCCCGATCCTTGTGCATGATGGCGTCGGGATCTCGGAGTCGCTCGCGATCACGGAGTATCTGGCCGAGCAATTCGCTCCGCCTGCCTACCCTGCCCTGTTGCCCGCGCACCCGATCGAGCGGGCACGCGCACGCCAGCTCATGTCGTTCTTGCGCACCAGCTTGATGGCGCTACGTGAAGATCGTCCCACGAGCTCGGTGTTTGGCCGTCCGGTGGTGAAGCCACTCGGCGCGAAGGGCCAGGCGGACGCGGACGAGCTGATCCGCGTCGCCGGTCGCATGCTCCAACCCGGCCAGACAACGTTGTTCCAGAGCTGGTCGATCGCCGACGCCGACCTGGCGCTGATGCTGATGCGGCTGGTGGCAAACCAGGACCCGGTCCCCAAGCACCTGCTCGACTACACTCACGCAACCTGGGATCGCAAGAGCGTGCGCCAGTACATCTCGCATCTGCCGACGACACCCTAGGGTCAGCCGGCACCGTGGTTAAAAGATCACCGGGGCCGACGTCGTCACACCGGCGCCCCACCACGCCGGCCCATTCGATGACACGAGGGTACCGACGCCGGTACTGGGATCGATCAACACGAACTTGCCGTCCTCGGTGAATCCGAACAGCTTGTCCTTCCAGTACCCCAGTCCCCAGATATCCGAGTGGCCGATGTTGGTGCCGATCACCGCTGCCTGAAACGTCTCGGGCGCGAGCTTGACCAGCCGATCGGCGGTCGTGCCTCGGGCGGTCTGCGCCGTGCCGAAGTTGGTGACCGACACGAGATCGCCGCTCGAGACGAAGCCGGGGCCCATGTTGCCCACCTGCGTCGTGCCGCCGGTCATCGGATCGATCCGAAACACCGCGCCGTCGGTGGAGCGTGTCGCGACCAGCACGTCGTCACCGGTCTCGCCAAGCGCCTGCGCAGGCACATACGATAGCCCATTGAAGTCACCGCTCAGCCCGGCGGTGAGCCGCGTTGCCTTCGCGGTCGAAGGATCGATCGAATACACCGAGGTGAACGAGATCCCGATCATCGCGCCGTTCTTGTCGATCGCGATGTCGGTCATGCTGTCGTCACCGGCGCTCCACGCGAAGTCGCCGACCGGGGTGATGGTCAGCATCTCGGGATCGACGCGATACAACTTCGTGCTGGTGTGTGCGTAGACGAAGGTCGTGCCGTCGGTCGACGGCGGCGCGTCGTGCATCGGCACGCTGGCATCGTCACCGTCGTCATCGTCGCCGTTCCCACCGGACCGAGCACCGGGTCCACACGCCGCGAACCCGATGAGCCCGACGACGACGAGGCGAAAGTCCGTCATGGAGGCGGACGTTAGCGCCAGATCCGAAACCGCAGCAACCACGGAGTGTGTGACCAAAGCGCCAATTGACCGCCCCGACGCCGGGTCAGAACCCGGCGAGGCAGCCCTCGAGCTCTCGCGTCATCGTCCAGCCGCATGCGCCGTCGCCCTGGCGCTCGCAGCTCGCGGTCTCGTAACACGCGTATTCCTCGCGGTATTCACAGGTCGTGATCGCGCCCTCCTGATCGGAGCACACCTCGCTCGAGCACCCGCCCACGTAGCAAGGCTCGGCGAGCGGGTTGATCAGCCGGCGGTACGCGTTGGTGACCGTGCGACCCTTTCCGGGCCGGCCATTGAGGCTGTACGTGTAACGATCACCGGCGACGATGATGCCGCTTGGCTCACGGAGATCCTCGATCAGGTTCTGGATCTCGGTGTCGGCCAGCTGACCCACGCTGAAGTCGAGCTCCGAGATCTCGGCCTTGCGCGAGTTGTTCAACGCGGCCTCGGTCAGGCTGCCACATGGCGCGGCGAGGCAGACGATTCCATTGTCCTTGACGCGCGCGAATACGCCGCTCGCCGGCTGGTCGCCTTCGGCAACCCATGCCTCGGTGACGATGAACCGACCCAGGCTCGAAACCGGTGTGCTGTTGGCACGCGCGAACCGGCCACGCACCACGGCGAACGCACCACCCGAGAGCGCGCCGTTGTTGGCCGCGGCGATCAACTGCGCCTGCGAGACCGGGCCGAGGTTGGACTCCGACCAATCGAGCTCGGGCGTGTAGCAGGATTCGCGGATCTGACCGTCGTGACACACGGTCGTCGTTCGATTGACGCGCTCGAGGAACATGCCCCCGCAGAACGGGTGCGCACACTTCCGAAGATCGGGACGGATCGAATAGTAGGTGTACGTGCCGCCGCTGGCACCGTCGGCCTTGCCGTCGAGCAGATCCTCGTCGGTGGACGCGGTGGCGAGCTCGTCGATCGGATCCGACGAAGCGCACGCGAACAACGAAAGCGATAGCGAGACCAGCGGCAACGCCGCGATACCCATGACGCGCAACATGACTAGAAAGCTCCTAAGCGAACGAGTTGGCTGCCGCGCCCGTAAGCAACTCGTGGGCCGAGCCTGGTGCACGCGTGAACTACGCATGACGCCCCGAGCTAGCATCGAGCTCGCTTGCGAAGGACGTGGCTCGTGGAGCTTCCGTCGCGCCAGCTTGGCGCAGCGCACCGCGCGCCTCGCTGCGACAACCGCAGCGTCCGGCTAGGGTGAATGAGATTGCGAGCGCGAGCGATCGATCCGCTGACGTTCGAGCTTCCGCGCGACGAGTCGTGCCAGCGCCGGCAGGTATTCGTGGCCGAGGCGAAGGGCTGATGTATCGAGCGTGGGGGCCACCACGGCGGGCGTCAGGCGTGACACCGCCCCCGCATGATCCATCAGGATGCGGACCTTGTGGGCTCGCTCGCTCAGGTCGACATGCACGACCGACGACAGCAGCGCAGCTCCGGTTGCCCCCCGCCACAGCGACGTCGCGAACACGAACCGCCCATCGCGCGACCATACCGGGCCGCCCTCGTTGGTCATCGGAACCTCGACGATCGGAACCGCCGCTGAGTCGGGCGCGTCGAGGTCGAGCAACCAGATGTCGGTGTCGGCGACCCCGTTGTGAAGCTGCGGGCGGGAGAACGCAATTCGGTGCCCGTCCGGCGCAAACGCCGGTGAGGTATCGGCCGGTCCGTCGGTCAACCGCCGGAGCGAACCGTCCGGCTGCCGGACCTCGAGGTGACTCTCCGCTTCCTTCTGGTCGACCACCGCGATCGCAGTGAACGCGATCGCACCGTCACGACTGATCGTCGGGGTCACTTCATGCCCCCGGCCAGAGGTCAGCTGCACCGGCGCGCCGCTCGGTGCCCCCCGATCGATGTGCAGCTGCCATAGATCGAAATCTCCACCGTCGCGGGTCGACGCAAACACGATCGATCGACCATCGGGCGTCCACACGGGGTGGGTCTCGATCGACGCCCCGTCGGTGAGCCGAGCGGGCGGCGTCTGGACGCCGAGCCGGGCGATCCACAGACTGGTCTCGTCGAGTCGACGCCCACGACTGGATGCGAACACCACCCACGTTCGATCCGGCGAGATCGCCGGGTGGGTGTCACGCACCATCGCTTCCGCCGGCGAGATCAGTGCGAACTGGCGATCGCCCGCCTCATCGATCGCAACGAGGCGCGCCCCGCGTGGCCCGCGCTCGGCTGCCACGATCGCGATCTGCGCGCCATCCTCCGCACGTGGTCGCGAGCCGGCGCGACCGGCACATCCGGCGACGACCACGCAGGCCGTCGCGAGCACACCCAACCAGGTGGTTACTGCTCGGACTCGGCCGGCGCCGCCTCGGCCGGCTTGGTGTCTGCCGGCTTGGTTTCGTCGGCGGGCTTGGCCTCGGCGGGCTTGGTCTCGGCGGGCTTGGTCGAGAGGTTGGACATGTTCATGTCCTTGGTCATGTCCTTGATGTCGGGTTTCACGCCCGCGTAGGCGCCGAGGACGATCAACCCGGCGACTGCCGCCGCGAGGATTCCCGCGGTCCATGCCTTGGAGTTCGAGCTGCGGTTGTACTGCTCGAACCCGATGAACGCGTGCTCTTGCTCCGGGGCCCATGAGCTCACGAACTCTTTCTTTCCTGCGAGCGCGCCCGCGGACAGCATGATGATCATGCCTCCCAGCGACAGGAGCGCAACGAAGGCAACGATCAGGACCACGATGGCGCCGAGCTCGGACATGACTTTCTCCTCGTGCTTTACGATCTGTACCGTGGAAAAACCGTCGGTTGCAACCTTAGGCAGGTCCTGGTGTCTCGTGCGTTGAAGCTAAACACTGGCCACAGACGGTGCGGAGAGAACGCTGTATGACACCGCGGATCGGGTTGGGTTCCCAGGTTTCCACGTCAGCTCGATGGGGGCGCGTCGCCCTAATCATCTCGCTGGGTTGCGCGGCCACGGCGGCGACCGCACAACCCGCAGCACCTGCACCCCACGCGCGCGAGCTGTCGCTGGGTGTGGTCGATCGAGGGATCTTTTCTGACCTCGATCCCAAGGTCCAGCTCGCGCTTCCCGTGCGCGCCGCGCCCGACCGGATCACCGCAACGATCGACCCCAAGCGCTCACTCCTGATCGTCGCGGTCGACGGCTTCCCCAGAAAGGTCTATCCAACGGCGAGTGGCGCGCCCGTAGTGATCGGGTCTCATCGCGTGCCGATGCGTCCGGGCGACCGCGCCGAGCTCGCGCCGCTGCTGGCGCCCGATCGGATCTCGGTGGGATCCGCGCCGCGCGACCGGGATCGCGATGGGATCCCCGATCCGCTCGACGTGTTGATCGGCGCCAAGAAGACGGTGCTCAACGCCGACGCGTATACCGAAGGCTACGTGACGATCGCGTATCCGATGGGCGACGTCCCACGAACGATGGGCGTGTGCACCGATGTCGTGATCCGTGCGGTTCGCAATGCCGGCATCGATCTTCAGCAAGCGCTCCATGAAGACATCGCTCGCGCACGCAGGGCGTACCCGATGGTGAAAGGCAGGGGCAACGCCAACATCGATCATCGCCGCGTCGGGACGCTGCTGCCGTACTTCAAGCGCCACTGGCAAGCTCACAGCGCCAAGCTCGACGACGCCGGCGATCCGCTGCGCCCAGGCGACATCGTGTTCATGGATACGTTCCCCGGCCGCACCGGGCCCGACCACATCGGCATCGTGTCGGATCAGCTGGGCCCGAGTGGGCTGCCGATGATCATCAACAACTGGACCAACGGCACGGTGACCGCCGAGATGGATCTGCTCACGTTCGTGCCAGTGACTCATCGATTCCGGATCCCGTAGTAGCCTCGCCGCTCGATGAGGCTGGCTGCGTGCTCGATCGCCGCGATGATCCTGTCGGCCGCCGGGCCCGCGCGGGCCGATGATCCGCCGTCCAGCTACCGCGCCGTGATCGACCACATCGCGCTCGAGCCGTCGCTGCTCGGCGGGACCCAGCTCCGGATCGAGCTGTCCGCGCTATCGCTGCAGGGCGGGCTGCTCGATCTCACCGAGCCCGGAGCGATCAAGGCCATGGTCGGCACGACCGACCTCCGCGCGCCGTACCTGCTCGGCCGTTACGGCGCCACCCACGCGCCGACCGCGATCGTCGTGATCGTGCAGGCGACGCTCGACTATGCCGAGGCGTTGCCGGTGATCGCCGACGCCCTCGAACAAGCGCTGCTGAGTCACCTCGACGAGCATACCCAGCTGGCGGTGATCAGCTACGGCGAAGCGCCCGGCACCGGGAAGCTGGGCTCGATCAAGGCCGCGCGCGCGGAACTGGCGGAGCTGCAGCACGACGGCACCGCCGGTGATCCTGCCCTGCTCGACACGCTCGATCGTGCGATGGTGCTGCTGCGCAAGCTCAAGCCCGTCGCGGACCGCGCACCTCGCAAGATGATCGTAGTGATCGGCGATGGCCGCGATCGCGCCGCGGATCGCGAGCGGGTGATCCGGCTCGGCGAGCGAGCGGCCAAGGATGGCATCCGGATCCACGCCTTCGCGTACTCGCCCAACGATGTGCGCCGGCCGCTGCTGTTGCTCGGCGAGCTGTCGAAGCGATCGCTCGGGACGTTTCGGTGGGTACTGCGCGGCAAGTCCGAATCCTGGCTCCCCGCGGTTCGCCAGCTCCATGACGAGCTCGCGAAGCAATACGTGATCACGTTCTTCCTCGACGGCGATACCGCGATCACGGGCAGGAAGCTCAAGATCGTCACCACCGGACGCACCGAGGTGAGCTCCGGAGACGTCAAGGTCCCCGCCGCGGCGTGCTTCGGCGAGCCTTGCGAGGCTGGCTACTGCGCCGCCCAGCGCTGTGTCGCAATTTCGGTGTCGAGTGGCTTCGGCGTGCTCGGCTGGATCGCGCTGATCGGCGGTATCTTGTTCGGCGTCGTGCTCGTGCTCGGCTTCATTGGTTACCTGATCACCAAGCGCCAGCAGGTGGTGCGCTGATGCCGATCAAACCGTCGGGCAATCTGATCATCGCCAACACGACGGTGCATATCGACGCACCGGTGGTGAACTTTCTCGAGCCGCCGTTCTGGAATGCGCGGTCGACGATGTGTCTGCCGACCGCGACCAATCCCCATCCTGCGTGCACCGCGGGCGTCGGCGGCCAGGTTCCGTACGGCAAGCTGCCCCGGCCGTACACCCAGCGCTACTCGACCCGGCCCGCGCTGCGCCGCTATGGCGACAACCCGCCGCTCGAGGCGGTCAAAGCCGTGATCAAGCAGTTCGTGATCCACCACGATGGCTGCAGCTCCGCGGATATGTGCTTCTCGGTGCTGCAGAACGAGCGCGGGCTGTCGTGTCATTTTCTGATCGACAACGACGGCACGATCTATCAGACGATCGATCTCGCGCTCGCTGCGTATCACGCGGCCGAGTGGAACTTTGGCTCGATCGGCGTCGAGCTGTGCAATCGCGGCGACGCCACGCGCGACCCGGGGTTCTACGACGACGGCAGGAAGGGCCCCAAGCGCGATCACAAGCCGTGCCGGATCAACGGCCACACGTTCCTCGCGTTCGACTACACGCGCCAGCAATACGATGCGATGTATCGACTGTCGCGCGCGCTCACGCGGCTGTTGCCCAACATTCCCGCCGAGTATCCGCAGACCACGCCCGGCATTCAGAGCTGGGACACGATGCCCGCCGACGCTTCGTTCGGGTTCGCCGGGTTCATCGGCCACTACCACCTCACCGCGCAGAAATGGGACCCCGGTCCGTTCGAGCTCAAGGAGCTGTGCCGCAAGCTGCGCGGCTCGCTGTGCTTGCCGCTGTTCACGCGCGAGGCCAAGCCGGACGAGCTTCCCGTGGTGCCCGAGCAGAGCTCGGAGCTCAAGGCGGCCGCGGGCGAGCTCTACGAGGCCAACGAGCTGCGTGCCGATGGTGGATTCTTTCCGGTCGGTCCGTGGGGTGAAGCCCGGCTGTGGCACGGCGGCGTCCACCTGACCGCAAAGGCGGGCGCGCCGGTGTTCGCCCCGTTCCCTGGCCGATTGGTCGCCGCGCGGATGGGCGCGAGCTCGCCCGCAGGGTCGACGAACTTCGTGCTGCTTCGCCATGACATGGCGCTCGGGCGCTCCAGCGTTCAGTTCTTCTCGCTGTACATGCACCTCGCCGATGAGCTCGCCGCGACCAAGCCGGTCGCGTGGATCGCCGAGCCCGCATGGAAAGCCGTCGGCAAGCCCGGCGCCGTGGTGTTGCTCGACGAGCCGATCGAAGCCGGCACGGTGATCGGCCACGTCGGCACGGCAGGGCCCGCGGAGCTCGCGCGGCCTCAGGTTCATCTCGAGCTGTTCTCGAATGCGGAGCTGTTTCAGGATTGGCCGGGATCGCCGTGGTCCGTCGTCGACGGTACGGCGGGCGGCCGGTTCTGCGATGCATCGCAGATCAACGACATCATCGATACCGACAAGTCGGGCACGCTGTCGCGCCAGGAGCTGTCCACCTTCTATTCGGGCGGCGCCGGCCAGCAGCTGCGCTACCTGGTAACGCTGCACGTTTCGGAGTGGACCGGCGAGCCAAGCTGGAGCGACGCGCTGCGCGTCCCCAAGGACTTCAAGGCGCTGTCGCCCCAGGAGATCGATCAGCTGGTCGCCGACCAGATCACGCCCGGGTTATGGTGGGACGCTCGGGTCGCGGCGCATTGTCGGATGCCCCGCGATGGGGTGGTCTATCACTATCACCCGATCAGCTTCCTGGCGTGGTTCAACCAGCAGCTGCTCGACGCCGCGGCGCAGGCCGGCCCTGACACCGTCGACGCGCGCGATGCGCGCGAGGTGCCGCCCGGCGTGACCGACGACCTCGGCGATCAGGACGGGACGTCGATGAGGTCCACGACGGACATCTCCGAGGATCCCTGCAACCAGCAACTCGGCCTTCAGGAGCTGGTGCAAGGCTACGATGCACCGGAGTGCCAATCGCCATGACCCGACGCCAGCACGACGACGAGCACGAGCGCACGGCCGCGGCCTTGTGGCGCCCGCCGACCCGGCGAACGTTCGTCGCGATGCTCGCT
Source organism: Kofleriaceae bacterium (assembly GCA_050187075.1). GTDB lineage: Bacteria > Myxococcota_A > Polyangia > Haliangiales > Haliangiaceae > JABFXX01. The sequence goes on from JBFWXW010000085.1 coordinate 13,041, forward strand.
GCTGCCGCTGCTGCGCTCTCGGCGACGCACACAACCCCGAACGCGCCGCGCATCACCCGTCCGAGCGGGACTCGGTGGATCGGTCACTGCTGATCTCGAACCTGCGTGTCCGGTCCCGGTCAGCGAGATCGTGTATCGTCCACGCCATGACGGTTCGCCGCCTGCTCTGTGTATTGACCGTGTGCTCGCTCGCGTCGGCGCCGGTCGTGGTTGCTCAGCCCACGCAAGACCCACCGCCCGCAACGGACGCACCACCCGCGGGAACGCCACCGGCCGCCGAGGATGCTCCGCCGGCTGACATGGAAGGCATCGACGAAGACCCCGAGGCTCCTCGCACGGGAGCCGAAAAGCCCGCGGACGTCACCGTCGTGCCCGAGAAGAAGGCGCGCTCCGGTTATCCGATGGAAGAGGCACTGCGGCCGATCACCATGCCGGCGAACATGTCGGAGGTCTCGTTCGAGATCCACGCCCAGGTCGATCCGTTCAACGGCGGTGCGCCGCTGCGCGCGCGTTACGGCATCACGCGCCAGGTGCAGCTCGGCCTCACCTACCTGACCGCGGGGTTCTATGACGATCCGGCGACCATCGCCGAGGACACCTCGCTGCATCCCGGCAGGGCGGTCGGGCTCGATCTCACCGTGCTGCTCACCAACTGGCTCGGCGTTCGCGCAGGCGTTCCGATCTATGTCGATCCGGTTGCGGTCTCGGTGGCGTTTGGCGCACCGATGAAGTTCGTGTTCACTGACAAGTTCGCGATCGGTGGGTTCGAGGACGTGTTGAACATCAAGGTCAGCAAGTTCGCACCGTCGTTCTATTCGGAGGCGTTCAACGCCAGCGCCAAGCTTGCCGACGAGAAGAACACGATCCAGGCCGACGGATCGATCCGCCTCGCCGCCTACGCCGTGTACCAGCGAAGCGCCAAGACCGCGATCATCGGCCGGATCGGCATCGACATGGCCGACTTCGGATCGCGCGAAGCAAACATCGGAGAGGTCACGATGTTCCTGCGCGCGGGCCTGCAGCACACGCTACGCAAGCAGCTCGATGTCGGGTTCTCGCTCGGGTTCGACGACCTCGCCCACGGCGGCTCGTTCGCGCCTGCGGGCTACCTCGCGTTCCGGATCTAGAGACTCCGATCCGATACCGCTGAGATCGTCCTAGATCGCCGGCGGTGTCGCCAGCGTCGTGATCGCGAGCGCGTCGAAGCGCAGCCCGCCGTCCTGCATCCACACGGCTGCGTGATGACCTCCGGCGCCGAGCAAGAACACGCCGTTATAGATCACCCAGTGCCAGGCATCGAGCTGCGTTGCAGTGAGCTCCTCGTCCACGTCGTCTTCATCACCGAAGAACAGCGTGGAGGCGTCGGCGTCTTCGGCGTACACGCGAATGAAGAAGTTGTACTGCTGGTCTAGCGGGATCGTGTATTCGTACGACATCGATGGGCAGCCCGCCGGTGCGGCCAGGCACGTCGCGCTGTCGGGTGTAGCCAGCATGAACCCCGCCCCCGAGTAACCGGGTACGTCGGTCATGAACACCCAGCTATTTCCACCCGGATTCGTCGCCGCCACAAAGTCTTCTGCTTCGATCAAGATCGTGAGCGGTACGCCCGTTGCGTCGTTGCCGGGCAAGCCGCCATCGCTGCCGTCGCCTCCGGCGAGGCCCGTCGCGTCGAACCAGATCCGCCCGCACCCCGAGAGCGCGAGCACTGCGACCGCGAGATACCACCCGCAACGCACCACGACCGCGATCGTCTCACAGCCATGCAGCCGCGGCGAGCCCGGATCGATCACCAGGCCGGCGGCCAGGACTGTCTCCTAGTTAAAGCCTCGACGGAGAGCCAGCAGTTCGGAGCAGATCCGGTCGCAGGCCCGTAGCGCAGCGAGCCAGCGTTGTGGCCCACGCCACGAGCGAGCAACGGACGTACCGCCGGAGGTGAAATGCGGCGGTCGCCGACGGCTTCGTTGCGCTCGCGGCGTTACCGCCAGGTCCTAAACATAAGCTCAGGGAGCATCCGTTCCTGCATCCACACCTCGTGAGGCGTCCGTCACGCCTGCATCGCCCGGCGGGATCGGATCGTGCGCTGGCTCGGGCACGGACGTACCGGCGGCCGTCAGCACCTCGAACCGCCGAATGCCAACGAGCTGGCCGCCCAGCGTGTACGCGACGCACGCCCATTTGCCCGTGGGATCAGCGGGGAGCAACTCCTGCGGGAACACACTGCGAAATACCTCGCCATCACCATCGCACTGAACACGATCCGGCGGAATGCGGCGCAGCTCGCGCCCGCGATGCGTCCAGGCATGGACGACCGTCTCCTTGACGCCGCCGGGCTCGAGCACGAGCGTCCCGCAGCGCAGGCCATCGAGCTGATTCGCGCGAAGCGCGCGCTTGCTGCTCGGCAGGCACTCGTAGCTGCTGTACGTGCCGTGACCGACCGCGATCTCGCGCATCGTCATCGGCACCGGCGGAATCACCGCGCGCCCGACCCACACCGCACCGAGCAGCGCCGCGGTCATTGCCACCGTCAGCAGCGCTCCCTGCGGCGATAGCACCTGGCGGATCGAGAACGACAGCAGCGCCACCGAGGTCGGCGTGGCGGCGGCCGCGAGGAACAAGCCATTGAGGTGATCGAATCCGGCGACCAGTGGCAGCAGCACGTTGAGCAGCGCGAACATCGCGAGCCCGTACATCAGCGACGCGAGCAGCCGGCGCTCCATGATGAAGTGGTCGAACACCAGATCCATCGTCGACACCACCGCGCAGACCAGCAGCAGCGGTGCGAGCCACCAGTTCCACGACGCCAGCGACCACGTCGCGCTCGACGCGTAGAGCGGCGTCAGGAAGAAGAACATCTGCTGGTAAAACTGCTTGATGATGTAGTTGGTCGCGACCCGAACGCCCTTGCGCGCGAGCCCCTCCTGCTCGCGGCGATTCGCCGGCCCGACGATGAACCGCAGCGCCACGAACAGCAGTAGCCACGACACCAGCAGCGCCATCATCACCTTGTCGGCATGGGCGAGCCCCGCGCGCGCGAACAGCATCACGCCGACGCCGAACGACAGCGCGAACAGCGAGTGGAACCACCACAGCCGGCGCAGCAGTCGCTTGAGCCGAGATGGCGGCTCGGTCTCGACAGCCTGGTCGGCGTGGCCCACCGGGTGATTCTACGCTACGGATTCTACGTAGAGGTCGCGATCAGCTCGCGCAGTCGATCGAGCGCGGCCTCGATCCGCGGCATCGGTGGCCCGAACGAGAACCGCAGGTGCCGGCGGAACCGCGACACCCGCCCACCGCGGCGCTTGCCCGGATCGACGTCGAAGAACTCGCCCGGCACGGTGATCACCTTGCGATCGAGCGCGGCGCGAAACAGGCTCATGCCGTCGCTGATCGATGCGGGCAGGTGCTCCGCCGATGCCCAGACGTAGAACGTGCCTTCGGGCGGCAGATCGACGGTGAACCCCAGATCGCGAAGACCGTTGAGCAGCTTCGCCCGCTTCTGACCGAACACGGTGTGGATCGCCTTGGTCTCGGCCAGGGTGGCCGCCGGTCCGAGCAGATCGATCGCCTTGCGCTGCAGCGGCCGCGAGCCGCCGCCGTCGAGAAATGATCCCGCCGACGCCACGCCATCGATGATCTTCTTGGGCGCGACGCTCCACGTCACGCGCCAGCCGGGATAGCGCCAGTTCTTGGTGAGCCCGTCGAGGATCACGACCGGATCGCGATCGACATCCTCGACGTAACGCGCCGCGGTCTCGATCGCGCCCTGCGCGACGAGATCTGGCCGCCAGATGTAGTGCGAGTAGAACTCGTCGAAGATCAGCGCACAATCGAGCTCGCGCGCGGTCGCCACCCATTGCGCGAGCTCGGCGCCACCGATCACCTTGCCGGTCGGGTTCGACGGATTCGAGGCCAGGATCGCCGACAGGCCTCGCCCGAGGATCTCGCGGCGCAGATCGGCAGGAGAAAACGCGTACCCGCGCTCGTTCTCGAGCAAGATCGGGATCGGTGAGAACAATCGGAAGACGTCGAGGAGCTCTTCGTACGCGGTGTAGTCCGGCAGGAAATGACCGAGGTTGATGTGACCGAGCGCCGCGGCGACGCGGGTGAGCGCGGACCGGCCGCCACCCGACACGGCGACGTTCTCGGCGCTGTACTTGCTGCCCATCCCTCGCCGAAACAGCTCGTTGTAGTGGCCTGCGATCGCTTCGCGCAGCTCCCATAACCCCGCGACCGGGGCGTACTCCTGGTCGCCCTCGAGGATCGGCAGCTCGCTGATCCGTGGCGGTGCGCCCGGAAGCGCTTCGCTCTCCGGCATTCCCTGGCCGAGGTTGCACCAGTCATCCGACGATGCCGAGTAGCCTCGCCGCTGCGCCTCGGCGGTCACGTAGATCACCCCGGTGCGCGGCACCTCGCGAAATGCTGCGAAGCCCGACCCGCCGATGGCTTGAGGACCGGTGCCGGACTTGGGGCGAGGAAGCAACGTCGTCATGGCCGGGCAGCCTAGCGCCCCAGGGCAGATATTGCGACTTCGAGCGAGTCTCGTGGGGCCGTGGTAGTTTGCCCGCCGTGTCGGTGTGGCAGACCTTGCACGGCCAGGATCGCGTGGTTGCACAGCTTCGGCGTGCGATCGATCGAGGGCGCGTGCCCCATGCGTATCTGTTCTCCGGCCCCGATGGCGCACCGCTGTACGACACCTCGATCGCGCTTGCCATGGCGCTGTCTTGCCAGGCCGAGCCAGGCGTTGGCTGCGGAACGTGCACGGCGTGCGAAAAGATTGCGGCGGGGATTCACCCCGACGTCGTCACGCTCGTTCGCGAGGGCGCTGCGCAGATCGTGCCGATCGAGAGCGTCCGCTCGCAGGTGATCGGACGGATCGGCTTGCCGCCGCATGAAGGCCCGGTTCGCGTGTTCATCGTGGAGGAAGCCACGGCCTTGGCCCCACCGGCAGCGAATGCGTTGCTGAAGACACTCGAGGAACCGCCTGGCCAGACGCTGTTCGTCCTGTGCACGACGTCCGCCGAGCAGCTGCTCCCGACGATCCGCAGCCGGTGCCAGCGAGTGCGCTTTGCGGCCGGTCTCGGGTCTGCAGCGGCCGATCCGGCGCGCGCCGAGAAGATCGCCGCGCTCGGCGATCAGCTCGCGGCCGACGTTCATGATCCCGCGCTGCCGGTGCGGGTCGCCGAGGGCAAAGGCGACGCGGCGCTGGTGATCATCGCAGCGGCGCAGCGGCTTCACGAGCGCGCCCGCCGGGCTGCGGAACAACACGACCTCGAACGTGCGCGACGCGCGGCCGCCCGATCGCACCAGATCTTGGCGTGGCACACCGCGGTCGCGATTCACAACGCGAACCCACAGCTTGCGATCGAAGCGCTGATCGCGCAGCTCGGTCGCCTCGAGCCGGTCGGCGCGCCGTGACCGCGCAACCCGACGATGACGGACCGGACGACGGTCCCGACGAGGGTCCAGACGTAGGCGCAGGCGATGCCGTCGCGGCATCGCCAGACGGCGCTCCAGGCCGGCGGCGGCGGCGACGCCGGCGAAGGCGCGGCGCCGAGCCAGGCGGCAACGAGGTCCCGGCGGGCCAGGTCCCACCGCAACCTGCGGCGCGCTCGGCTCCCGAGCCGAGACAGGCCCGAGAGCCACGCGACACCGGCCGCCGGCCTCCCCACGAGGGTCAGCGCGACCGTCGCGATCGGCGCGAGTCCCAGCATCGCGATGCGCAGCGCGACCGCCGCCCGCAGGGAACGCAGTCGCCCCCTGCCAGCGCGCCGGCGATGGCTCGATTCGAACAGCCGCGACGTCATTCACCGACCGAGGAGCTCGAGCCCGAGCGCGGCAACGAGCCGGCGATCGCGTGGGGCACGGACGATGATGCGCCGCCCACCGCGGTCGCCCTACCCGCGGATCTCCCGGCCAATCCACCCGAGGACGATCCGGATCCGTTGAGCCATGCGTTGCTGGATGGCCCCGGCGCCACGCTGGGCGACGATGTCGCCAACGTCGTCGGCGTTCGGTTCGCACCGGGTGGCCGCGTGCAGTGGTGCGATGCCGGCGATGCCGATCTGCCGATCGGCGCCCGCGTGCTCGTCGACACCGATCGCGGGCAGCGACTCGCGGCAGTGGCCGTCGCCCCGACCCGCCGCACCGTGCGCGATCGAGGCCTGCGCCGCGTGATCCGTCGCGCCAACGAGCACGACCTTCGCACCGAGCGCGAAGGCGATGGAGATCGCGCCAAGGCGCTGCGGATCGCGAAGGAAGCGGCAGCAGCGCTGCGGCTGCCGATCAAGGTGTTCCGGGTCGAGCTGAGCGGACAGCTCGGCCGCGGTGCGAAGCTCCTCATCTATTACACCAGCGACGAGCGACTGGACGTGCGCGACTTCGTGCGCGATGTCGCCAACGCCACCGGCGCGCGGATCGAGCTTCGCCAGCTTGGCTCGCGGGACGAGGCCAAGGCCGTCGGCGGCATCGGCTCGTGCGGACTCACGCTGTGCTGCACGACCTGGCTGCCGGAGTTCGTGCCGGTGTCGATCAAGATGGCGAAGGATCAGGGCCTCGTGTTGTCGCCGACGAAGGTGTCGGGTCAGTGCGGCCGCCTGAAGTGCTGTCTGGTCTACGAGCAGGCCGGCTACGCCGAGCTGCGCAAGGGTTTACCCAAGCTTGGCAAGCGGGTGATCTCGCCCCGCGGTGAAGGCCGCGTGGTCGAGGTCGACGTGTTGCGCCAGCGGATCCGCGTGTCGTACGGCATGGGCGACACCGAGGTCCTGCCCGCGACCGAGGTCAAGCCGATGTTTCCGCCCGGCAACCAACCCGCCGCGCGTCCCGGCGCCGATGACGCCGTGGATCACGACGACACCAGCGCCGATGTTAGCGATGATGATGGCGCGCTGCCCACCGACGACCCCTCGTCGAACGACGCGCGCGGCACCGACGATCCGAGTGACGCATGACCAGTACGTTCTACATCACCACCCCGATCTACTACGTCAACGACATCCCTCACCTCGGCCACGCATACACGACGATGGTCGCCGACGCGCTGGCGCGATTTCATCGGATGCGCGGCGACGACACCCGGTTTCTGACCGGCACCGACGAGCACGGCCAGAAGATCGAGGAGACCGCGAAGGGTCGCGGGATGAGCCCGCAACAGCTCGTCGATCAGGTCGCGCCACGGTTCGACGAGACCTGGAAGGCGCTGGGCATCCAAGGCTATCGATTCATCCGGACCACGGATGACCGCCACAAGCGAGTGGTCGCCAAGCTGTGGCAACGGATCCGCGCCAACCGTCCCGAGGATCTGTATCTCGCGTCCTACCAGGGCTGGTACTGCGTCGGCTGCGAGGCGTTCTATACCGAGAGCCAGCTGATCAAGGACGGCGAGACCTGGGTGTGCACGACCCACAAGCGGCCGGTGAACTGGCTCGACAAGGAACGGTCGTGGTTCTTTCGACTGTCGCACTACGCCGAGCCGCTGCTCCGCCACATCGAGACGCACCCCGAATTCATCCGGCCCGAGGCGTATCGCAACGAGATCGTCGCGTTCTTGAAGAGCGGCCTTCGCGACCTGTCGGTGTCACGCACCAGCTTTCAGTGGGGCATCGCGACGCCGGAGCCCGACCCCGAGGGGCTGTCTCACGTCGTGTACGTGTGGATGGACGCGCTCACCAATTATCTGTCGGATCTGTGTTTGCCCGATGGCACGATCGGCGGCGCCGACGTCGAGAAGTACTGGCCCGAAGCGGTGCACATGATCGGCAAGGACATCCTGCGGTTTCACGCGGTGTACTGGCCTGCGTTCCTGATGGCGGCGAACCTGCCGCTGCCCAAGACGATCCTCGCGCACGGCTGGTGGACGGTGCGCGGCGAAAAGATCTCGAAGTCGATGCCGGCGACGCGGATCGATCCGATCAAGCTGAGCGACGCGCTCGCCGTGGGGCCGCTCGGCCGTCCGATCGGGATCGACGCGATGCGCTACTACCTGATGCGCGAGGTGCCGTTCGGCAACGACGGTGATTTCACGTTCGAGTCGCTGTTCGGCCGGTTCAACGCCGACCTCGCCAACGATCTCGGGAACCTGATCAATCGCAGCCTGACGCTGATCGCCAAGCTCGCGACCGATCACCCGCCGAGGCGCGACGACCAGTTCTATGCCAGCGGCAGCGAGAATCCGTACTGGCAGCTCGAGACCAAGGCCGGCGAGGACTGCAGGCTGGCAGAGAAGCATTTTGACGCGTTCGCGCCGTCGCGCGCACTCGAGGCGATCTGGCGGTTCGTGGGCGTCGCGAACCGGTTCATCGATCAGACCCAGCCGTGGGTGATGGCCAAGGCCAAGGATCCCGCGCTTGGTCACGCGCTGTGGACGCTCCAGGCGAGCTTGTGGGTGATCGCGCAGATGATCGCGCCGGTGCTGCCTGCGACGTCGGCGACCCTGCGCACGTGGCTCGGCGATGGCTCGCCGCCGCGCTGGCCAGCCTCCGACGATGCGCGGCGCGTGCTCACCGCGGCCCCCGCCACGTTCAGGGCGGATCCTCCGCCGGCGGCGCTGTTCCCGCGGCTCGACGACAAGATGCAGGCCGCGATCCTCGCCCAGGTGGTTCCGGGAGACCTCGCGACCGCGAGCCCGCCGCCAACACCGCCGGCGACGAGCGAACCGGTGGCGCGCAACGGGACGCTGACCTACGAAGACTTCATGAAGGCCGAGCTTCGCGTCGGCAAGATCGTCACCGCGATCGCCGTGCCCAAGGCCAAGAAGCTGTTGCACCTCAGCGTCGATCTCGGTGAGCCGACGCCGCGGTCGATCGTTGCGGGGATCGCCGAGGCATACAAGCCGGAAGCCTTGATCGGCAAGCAGGTCATCGTCGTCGCCAACCTCGCGCCCGCGACGATCCGCGGGATCCGATCCGAGGGCATGCTGCTCGCGGCCGGCGACGAGGCGATCCTCGGACTTTCTGCGCTCGATCAGGACGTACCCGCGGGAACCCGGGTACGATAGCGGCGATGTCCGAGCATCGCCGCGCTGCCCGCCTCGTGGTTAACGCTCCCGCCGTCGTCGAATCGATCGGCCAGGTCGCGATGAGCCTGCATCCCAACCTCGCCGCCGTGTTCAAGCGCGTCGAGGCCGATGCATCCACGGTGGGAAAGCGGTTCCCGGCCGTCATTCGCGATCTGTCGACCAATGGTGCGTTCATCTCGGGGCCCACGTTGCCGCTGCTCGCACGCGTCGCCATCAAGTTCGAGGTCCGATCGCTCGGCCCGATCGACGCCGTGGGCTGGGTCTTGTGGCAGCGCACCGATGACTGTTCGCTGCCGCGCGACGCCGGGCCGGTGACGCTGCCGCGCGGGTTCGGCGTGCTGTTCGAGTCGGTTCCGCTCGAGACTCGCTCGGCGATCGCGGCGCTCGTGTCCCGGCAGTGAGCCACCTGCGGCTTGCGACGCGATGACCGCCGAGACATCGCTCACCGTGCACCGGTTCCGGCCGCGCTATCGCGTGATGGCCGGAGCGTCGGCGGCGATCGGCGCGGCGCTCGCGATCTTCGCGCTCGCGTCGGGGGGCCTCGCGGTTCCGCTGGTCACCGGTGTGCTGGGCGTCGCGCTCGGCGCCGGATATCTCGCCTCACCAACGTGGCGGCTTGCGGTCGCCGTCGATGAGACCGGGCTCGAGGTGCGCTCGAAGCATCGGACGCGATTTCGGCTCGCATGGCCCGAGGTCGTGCGCGTCATCGCGGCACCGGCGCACCATTCGTGTTTCGTCGATGGCGGAGCGCCTGAACGGAGCTTGCTGGTGCCCGGCGTCGGAGCACCGGCGCCATATGACCTCGAAGATCGCCCTGCTCTCGTGGCGACGATCCTGGCCCATGTCCCGGCGGAACGCGTGGTGACCGTGAAATCGCTCGAGGAGCACCGCCGCGAGGCCGGTTCCAGGCCGTAGCTTCTGCTATGACCCTCGCGTGTCGTTTCTGTTCCCGAGCACGACGATCACGTTCGAAGCCGCCCTGCGCGATCTGAGCCAGGGCAGCCCGAAGGCGCGCGTGTTCGCGGCGCACGCGCTCGGCGAGGTCACCGAGGCAACCGAGCGCCGGCGTGCCGTCGAGGCATTGATCTCCGCGCTCGACGATGATCGGCCCGACGTTCGCGCCGAGGCCTGCGGGTCCCTCGGGGAGCTGGCCGAGCCTGCGGCGCTCCCCCACCTCGTCAAGCGGCTGTCCGACGGAGCGCCCGGGGTTCGGCAGAACGCGGCGATCGCGCTGGGTACGCTCGGCCTCGCTGACGGATTCGCGGCGCTCGTCGAGGCGCTGCAGACCGGCCCGGCGGATCTGCGGTTTCAGGCGGCGACCTCGCTCGCGGAGATCGACGGTGCGCGTGCCTACGATCTGCTGGTGGCCGCGCTCGACGACAACGATCCTCAGGTGGTCGCGGCGGCGGCGCTCGCCCTCGGCGGGGTCGCCGACGGACGCGCCGGCGCGGTGCTGGCGGCCAGGCTCGATCATCGCGATCCGGGGACGCGGTTCGACATCGCGTATGCCCTCGCGCAGCTGGGTGACGGCGCCGGGCGAGATACGCTGATCGCCGCGCTGTCCGACCCCGAGCGCGCATGGGATGCCGTGACCGCGCTGGGCATGCTCGGCGAGCCGAGCGACGCCGAAGCACTCGGACGCGCGCTGGTCAGCAAACACACTCCACCGGAAGCGACGGTGCTCGCCGCGGGAACCCTGCTTCGGCTCGACGCAACCGCACACCACGATGCCGCGCGGCGCGTGCTGCTCGCTGGATTGACCGCGCGCAAGGTCCACGTTCGCGGGCTCGCGATCGAGCAGCTGGGCGCGATCGGCGGCGCGTGGGCCGTCGCGCCCCTCGAGAAGCTCGCGAGGTCGCGCAAGGGCAGCGAGGTGTACGAGGCGATCGAAGCGGCGCTGCGCGCCATCGCGGAGCGCGCGCGCTAGCCATCATGCTGTTCGATTCACACGCCCACGTCGACGGGCCCGAGTTCGACGCCGACCGCGATGAAGTGCTCGGTCGCGCCCGTGCGGCTGGCGTTCAGCGGATGGTGGTGATCGGCGCCGTGGGCGAGCCGTCGAGCGCCGAGCGTGCGGTGGCCCTCGCCGAGCGCGATCCCGATGTGTGGGCCACCGTGGCGACCCATCCACACGACGTCGCTCAGATGACCTCCGCCTGGTGGTCCGTGCACGAACGACTCGCCTCGCACCCGCGCGTCGTCGCGATCGGCGAGACCGGGCTGGACTACCACTACGATCACTCGCCGCGCGATCTGCAGAAACAGGCGTTCGAACGGTTCATCGAGCTCGCGCGCCGCGTTCACAAGCCGGTGGTCTGCCACATCCGCGACGCACACGACGATGCGCGCGCGATCCTCGCCGCGATGCGCGCCGCCGAGCTGGGCTGCGTGATCCATTGCTTCACCGGAACACCGGACGACGCCCGCGGCTATGCCGAGCTCGGCTGTTACGTCTCGTTCTCGGGCATCGTCACCTACAAGACCGCGCAGGGCATTCGCGACGCGGTGGCATGCGTGCCTCGCGACCGGCTGCTGATCGAGACCGATTGCCCGTACCTCGCGCCGATCCCGAAGCGAGGGAAACGCAATGAACCAGCGTTCTTGGTCCACACCGCCGAGGTGGTGGCGAGGTGTGCCGGCATGAGTTTCGAGGACTTGGCCAGCACGACCGCCGCAAACACGTGCCGGGTGTTCGGGTTAACGCCTGCTTGACGGCCACCTGCGCGGCGGGTATTAATCCGCCCTCGTTTCCGGCACGTAGGAGCTGTTGCGATGGCACTCAAGATCGGCCTTCTCGGTAAGAAACTCGGCATGACTCAGGTGTATGCCGACGATGGTGAATCGATTCCGGTCACCGTGATCCAGACGGGTCCGTGCCACGTCGTCGGAACGCGCACCGCCGAACGCGATGGGTACACCGCGCTCGTGCTCGGCTTCGACGAGAAGCCCGCGCGCCTCGCGACGAAGGCCGAGCTCGGCAACGTGAAGGCCGCCGGCGGCAAGCCGCAGCGGTTCATCCGCGAGATCCGGCTCCCGGCGGAAGAGGTCGCGAAGTACGCGGTGGGCCAGGTCATCGGCCCGCAGGACGTGTTCGCCGACAACATCGCAGTCGATGTCGAGGGCGTGAGCAAGGGCAAGGGCTATCAGGGTGTGATCAAGAAGCACCACATGTCCGGCATGACCCGTGCCCACGGCACGCACGAGTACTTCCGCCACGGCGGCTCGATTGGCTGCCGCCTCACCCCGCAGCGCGTCCACAAGGGGAAGCGCATGGCGGGCCAGATGGGCAACGAGAAGGTCAGCGTTCAGAACCTGCAGCTGTTCCGGATCATGGCCGACGAGAACTGCATCCTCGTGCGGGGCGCGGTCCCCGGCTCGGCCAACGACTACGTCGTGGTCACCAAGGCGGCGACTCGCGAGATGTACAAGCGCAAGGGCATGGGCAAGGAGGAGGTTCGCTCGAAGAACCCCCTCAAGGCCTCGAAGAAGGCCGCTGCCGGTCGCTGACCGGTTGGCGGTCGCTGACCGGTTGGCGCGGTGCGGACCCTCGTCGCGCCGCGCTTGTACCGATCCGCGCGGCGCAGATTTCCATGTCGAAGCTCGCCGACCGAAGGACCCGCCGCGACGCGTTTCATCAGAAGGCGAAGCGCGAAGGGTTCCTCGCGCGTGCCGTCTACAAGCTCGAAGAGATCGACCAGAAGCACAAGATCTTCGACGGTGGGCACCGCGTGCTCGACCTGGGATGTGCGCCTGGATCGTGGCTCCAGTACGCGCGCCAGCAGATCGGTGACCGCGCGATCCTCGTCGGTCTCGACCGCGCTCCGCTCCAGAAGCCGCCGTCCGGGGCACGGATCCTCGTCGGCGATG
>JBFWXW010000086.1:0-25286 GCA_050187075.1 Kofleriaceae bacterium
GCGCTGGCGCCACGTGTGAACCGGTGTGCTCGTAGTCGCGGTACGACGAGCCTACGGCGATGCCGCGGGATACAGCAGGATTCGCTCGGAGCGATAGAACGGCAGCGTCGCGCTGAGCTCGAACACCACCGTCGCGGTCGGATCGTGCGTGACCTCCATGATCCGCCCGGTGACGCCGAACGTGATGATCACGTTGCCGGTCACCTCGCCGAGATCGACATCACCGGTCGCGGTTGCAAAGATCGCCGGGTCTGGCTCGAACTCCCACACTTGCTCGATCTGCTTGGTCGCCGGATCGACCGCATACTCGACCGCGCGGCTGTACTTCGCGGGGTCGATCGGCGCCGGTGGGCTCGCGCGGACGTTGCCGTTGTCGAACATGAGGACATGGCCATTTCCGAGCAGCTTCGGCGTGTGCTGGTGAGACGGCCATGCGAATGGACGCGCGCCGGCGGGGGTCAGCAGCAACGGCGCGAACGCCGCGCTCCAGTTGTCGTGCGTCCCCAGGATCCACATCAGCTCTCCGTCGGCATCGAGCTTCACGATCGCGTCTTGATGGCGCAGCGACACGATGGCTCCGCCGTCGGATGGATCGATCGACACCGCGTTGCCATGCGACCAATCGAGCACGCTGGGCGGCGGATAGTGATCCGACCAGAACGATGAGAACGACCCATATCCGACGCGATCCGGATCCAACCGATCGAGCAGCGACCAGCGGGTAGTCACCGTTCCGTCGGGCTGAAACACGACGACGACATCGCCGATCAGATCCTGCGCAGGGCCCGGCGTGGGATCGATCTCGCTCGTGCGATAGCCCGCGTAGGTCCTGCGTTCGGTCGCGAGCGTCAAGAATGCACCGCCCGGCAACGCGGCGAGCTCGTGGTGCATCGAGTCCACGGCGACCGGCGTGCTCCCCGGATCGCCGCTGGTGATGTTGGCCGCATGCCAGCGGCGGATCAGATTCCCATACACGTCGACCTCGCCGCCGCCGGCGTTGTCGCGATAGCTGAACAGCATGTTGCCGTTGGCCAGCCGGCGAACGTCGGTGGTCTCCCGTCCAACATCGATGAACCACACCACCTGGCCCTCATCATCCACCGCGAGCAGGTAGCTCAGCATCCCGGTCAACGTCACGCCGGGCTCGATCCGCGCCGGCACGTGGCGGGTCGAGATGAACGCCGGGAAGCCCGCGGGCAAGCTGGGCGTCGCCACCTGAAGCGGCGCCGCGATGACCGTCGCGCCAGCTGCATCTGTCGCCATCACCGTCACTTCGTGCGTGACGCCGGCGCGAAACCCGAGCACGGGAACGTCGTGCGACAGCGCCAGCGCGGGCACCTCGATCGCGAACGATCGTTGCGCGTCCGTGATCGCGATCGACAGCCGCGCTGGCCGCGTCGTCGAGACCACCAGCTGTCCGGTCAACGGACCGAGCGGGTTCGGGCCTAACGTGAATGTCGGACCGGTAACGAACGCAAGCGGGGCGCTTGCATCGGGTTGGGCGGTCGCATCGGTCGCGGGCGTGGGAGCCGCTCGATCGCACGCCCCAACCAACACGAGCGCGACGATCGCGCGTGCCCCGTACACGCGGTCAGGCTATCACATGGGCTCGGTCGACCATTCGTTCATGGCTTGACGACCAGGTCGATCGATGTGGACCTTGTCATCGACCGACGTCACCCACGCGAGCGGGATGTAGTGGTGCTTCCCACTGTTGTCCTTGCGGAGCTTGATGCTGTTGACGCCTTCGAGATGATCGACGATGGCGAACTGGCCGTTCTCGGAACACACGACCGGCATGCCGTCCTTGATCAGACCTTCAGCTGTGATGGAATCGAGCATCCTCGTTTCCGGTGCATCTCGCGTACCTCGTCGTAGTGAATGGATCCGGCGCTGAACGCGGTGCAGCCCGCGCGGCTATGCCACAACCGAGCGCGCTGGCGACAGCCCCGATCTGGCGGCGTCATCCCGCCATGACCAGGGCCGCCAGCAGTTTCACGCATTAGCGCTGTGCGCGGTCTTTGCAGTGCGCCTTCGCGTGCGCGCCGAGCTGACGACCAAGATCGATCGAGTCGAGCGCTGCGCTGTGGTTCAGGTTCACGGCGATCTGGTGATCCCCACGGTCGGTCAGGTCCACGGCCGATTGCAGACGCTCGCCCGTCAGCGCGACGTTCGCTCGGTCGTGCTCGATTTCACGCACACCGGATGGATCGACTCCGCCGGCGTCGCCACGCTCGGCCTGGTCCGGCGCGCCCTCGCGCGGGCGGGCAAGCGTCTGGAGCTGCGCGAGCTCGGCGATTGCCACCGTGCGATGCTCGAATTCGTACCGCGGACGACGATCGAGCCCGACCTCGAGCCACCGCCGGGCGTACTCGAGCGCGTCGGCGGCCGCACCCTCGACGCTTGGGCCGCGGCGCGCGCGCTGGTTGCGATGGTGATCGATACCGTGCGCCAGGGCGTGCTGGTCGTGGTGCATCGCAAGCGGATGCCCGCCAGAGCGCTCACCACCCAGCTACTGCAGATGGGGTCGTCGGCGGTGTTCGTCGTCGCGCTGCTGTCGTTTCTCCTCGGCATCGGCATGGGGCTCCAGGGTGTGCTCGAGCTCCAGCGGTTTGGCGCGGGGGTGTTCGTCGCCGACCTGATCAGCATGTCGATGGTGCGCGAGCTTGGTCCGCTGATCACTGCGATCATCCTCACGGGCCGCACCGGAGCGGCGATCGCGGCGGAGCTCGGCACGATGAGGGTCCGATCGGAGATCGATGCGCTCGCGACGATGGGGATCAACCCCAACCGATTTCTGATCCTGCCGCGGCTGGCAGCGATCACGATCGCCGGACCTGCGTTGACGCTGATGTCGATGTTCGTCGGGATGGTCGGCGGCATGATGGTCGCGCAACTCGCGCTCGACATGCCAGTGGTCGCGTTCTGGCAGCGCGTCGCAGAGCGCGTCATGCTCGGCGACTACGCGCACGGCATGGCCAAGAGCTTCGTGTTCGCGTGGATCATCGCGATCACCGGGAGCCACCTCGGCATGCGCGCCAACGCCGACCCGAGCAGCGTGGGCCAGGCAACCACCCGAACCGTGGTGGTCAGCGTGTTCTTCATCGTGCTGGTCGATGCGATATTCGCGACGATCGGCACCGTGCTGGAGCGAACGTGACGGTCGCGGCGCTCGAATGCAGGCACCTGGTGTGCGGATATGACCAGCCGCTACTCGAGGACGTCAACTTTCGAGTCGAGTACGGCGAGATCGTCGCGCTGCTCGGCGGCTCGGGCTGCGGCAAGACGACCGTGCTCCGCACGGTGACCGGATTGCTGCCGCCGCTATCGGGCGAGGTACTGCTGTTCGGCGAATCGCTATACGACCTCGCCGATGACGACCGCCGGCAGCTGCTGCAGACCACCGGCACGGCGTTTCAGCAGGATGCGCTGTTCGGATCGATGACGATCGGCGAGAACGTCGCGCTACCGCTGCGCGAGCTGACCACCCTGCCGACGGCGGTGATCCGCGAGATGGTGGCGCTCCGGCTCGCGATGCTCGGCCTCGCTGGGATGGAGGATCGGATGCCGGCGCATCTGTCGGGCGGCCAACGCAAGCGGGCCGCGCTCGCGCGCGCCACGATCCTCGACCCGAAGCTGGTGTTTTGCGACGAGCCGTCGGCCGGTCTCGATCCGGTGGTGGCCGCGAATATCGATGATGCCCTGCTGCAGTTCCGCACCACGCTGGGGATCTCGCTGCTGGTCGTCACGCACGAGCTCGAGAGCATCCGCGCGATCGCCGACCGCGCCGTCATGCTGGGTCGCGGCAGCGTGTGCGCGAGCGGCACGATCGACGAGCTGCTCGAGAGCTCCGACCTCGACGTCTACAACTTCTTCCATCGCATCGGCGACACCGCGTCGGTCGAAGCCGACACCACCACGCGAGGCAATGCATGACGACCAAGGCGGACAAGGTTCGAGTCGGGTTGTTCACGGTGAGCAGCCTGGCATTGCTCGCGATCGTGCTGGTCGCATTCGGCGGGCTGCGGTTCTGGCAACACCGGGACGAGTACACCGTGCGGTTTGATGGCTCGGTGATGGGGCTCTCCACCGGCGCGCAGGTCTTCCTCAATGGCATCAAGGTCGGTGCGGTGGACGACATCTCGCCCGATCCACAAGATCTCGGCAAGGTGCGCGTCACGCTGTCGCTCGATCCTCACACGCCGATCCATACCGACACGCGGGCGATGTTGCAGATCGCGGGGATCACCGGGTTGAAGGTGGTCGATCTGCGCGGCGGATCGCGGAGTGCACCGCGGCTCACGCCTGGTGGCGAGATCCAACCCGGTGAGACGCTGCTCGACAAGCTCGAACAGCGCGCGCTCGTGCTCGTCGACGAATCCAGCAAGCTCGTCCAGCGCAGCAACGAGATCATCGACAACCTCGAGACCATCACCGATCCAGCGCAGTTCGAAGGCGTCGCCGAGCTGATCGCCAACGCGCGGGTCGCATCGAAGCACCTCGCCAGCGCCGGCCCAACCATCGAGCGGATGATCGCGACCGCCGATCAGACTGCGACCCGTGCCAAGGCCATGCTCGATGGCCAGGTCACGCAGCTGCTCACCAACGCCAACACGATCGTCGGCGATCTCAAGCGAGTCGTGCACTCCAACGAAGGTATCGTGAGGTCCGCGGTGTTCGATCTGCGCCAGGCGAGCCGGAGCCTGAAGGACCTCGCGCGGGAAGTGCGGCAGCGACCGTCGCGGCTGTTGTTCAGTGATGCGGCCCCCGAACGGAGGCTGCCGTGACGATTCCTCGATACCTGATCGCCATCGGGCTCGCGACGGCGATCGCCTTCGGCGGCGGCGGCTGCGGTGGCTCGGTTCCCGCGACCCGCTATTACCAGCTCGCCGCCCCCACGGGCGCAACCACCCATCGCGGCGACCTGGTGATCGCCATCGAGCCGTTCGAGACGGACCCCGGTTATGACGACGAGCGCATCGTCTATCGCACCACGCCGTACCGGCTCGACTACTACCAGTACCATCGCTGGAGCGCGCCACCGAGCGTGATGGTGAGCAGCTTCCTCGAGCAGTGGCTCGAGCGTGCGGGCGCGTTTCGCTCGGTCGTTCGGGATGCCACCGAGCAAGCACCGCTGGTCGTGCGTGGCCGCGTGCTCGCGATCGAGGAGGTCGACCGCTCCGCGACATCTCGCCTCGGACGGCTGGTCGTCGAGCTATCACTGATCGATTCGCGCTCCGGCGCGACGCTGTGGTCCGATCAGTTCGAAGAGACCGAGCCCGTGCGCCGGCCCACGCCCGAAGGTCTCGCTCAGGCGCTGTCCGTCGCGATGGCACGGATCGCCAAGCGCGCGACGCCGCCGATCGCGGATCAGGCCGAGCGCATGGCGGCGATCACCCAATCCGAGTCCACGCTCGGCGCTCGACGTTGACCGCCAGACGAGACACTCGCGGCTGAGCCAGCCGGTATGTCAACCAACATCCTGCGATCGGCGTGCGCGGGTGTATAGATGGACGTATGACGCGCGGCGCCGCAACGTTCCAGGTGGGTGCGACCACGTACGATCGCCACGTCGGGCGTTACAGCGACGCGCTCGCAGTGGCGCACGTCGAAGCCGCGCAGGTCGTTCCCGGAAACCACGCGCTGGATGTCGGCTGTGGGCCCGGCGCGTTCACCCGCGCGCTCGTCGCTCGGGTGGGTGCCGGAAACGTGTGCGCCGTCGATCCGTCGCCGTCGTTCGCCGAGGCATGCCGGAGTCGAGCACCGGGTGTCGACGTGCGGATCGGCGCCGCCGAGCAGCTGCCCGCGTTCGGACAGCCGTTCGACGTCGTCGGATCGCAACTCGTGATCAACTTCATGACCGATCCGGAAGCCGGTGTGCAGGCGATGGCGGCTGCAGCGCGTCCTGGCGGCACCGTGACGTCCGTGGTGTGGGACTACGCTGGCGAGATGTGGATGTTGCGGCGCTTCTGGGACGCTGCGCTCGATCTCGATCCCGATGCTCCCGACGAGGGCAAGACGATGCGGAACTGCACGCCTGACGAGCTCGCAAACCTGTGGAAACGGTGCGGGCTGACTCGCGTCGACGTCCACGCGCTCGTCGTCGAGGCCGCGTACCACGACTTCGACGATTACTGGGCCCCGTTCCCCAGCGGGCTTGCACCCTCCGGTGCCTATTGCGCAGCACTGCCATCCGATCGCCAGGACGCGCTCCGTCAACAGTGCTACTGCCGGCTCGGGTCGCCGCCGGGTGGGTTCACGCTCACCGCACGTGCGTGGTTCGTGCGCGGAACCAGGCGCACGAGCTCGTCGGACAGTGCGGCACCGCCACCATGATCCGAGAGCCGCGCCCGGATCAGGGCGTTTGCGCAGCGGCCCGCGCGAAACCGTCCGCCCTTCGGCACCAGCGCAACATCGCGTCGCTGTCTCGGATCGTGGAGCACCCGAACCTCGAGCGAGCCGATCGCTGACTCGAGCCATCCGAGACCACCATGCGGGATCCCCGCCGCCGAGTCGGGATGCACGGTGACGTCGAGCGGCCCGTCGAGCGGCCGTGCCCATTGCGACGCCTGCGAGCGATCGGTCGACAGCGAGAGCAGGAACATCGGAAATTGCGCGTCGGGAACGGCGGATGATGGCGGCAGCTCGGTCATCAAGCTCGCGCGGCCCGACGCCGTCGCGAACGTGCGCTGGGCAAACGCGGGCCCCCGCGCGAATGGATGTTCGACGAAGCCGTCCTGTTCGAGCTTCTCGAGGGTGATTCCGGCGGCCTCGAGCTTGCCGAGCAACCGGCGCTTCCAGCTCCGTGCGTCTCCGGCGAGCTGGTCCGCGAGGCCGAGACGACTCGCGAGCGCTTGCATGATCTCGAGGTCGGATCGCACGTTCGGCGGCCGGGGCACGACCGGTTTCGAGACGCCAATGTGATGGTGACCATACGAGCCGAGCAGATCGTCATCCTCGAGCAACGTGGTCGTGGGGAGCACGACGTGTGCACGCTCCGCGGTATCGGTCAAGAACGAGTCCACCACGACGACCAGCTCGCGGGTCTCGAGCGCACGCGCGCTGGCTGCGGAGTCGGGAAGCATCGCGACTGGATTGCCGGCTGTGATCCACACGGCGCGAATGGGCGGGTCGCTCGCTTCCAGAATTCCGGGGCCAAACAGCGGCTCCGGGATGAACCGAGGAGCGGTGCCGCGCAAGAACGATTCGAACGGGCGCCGGCGCTTGGCCTCGAATGAAACACCGGCGCCGGGGATCCCGATGTTGCCGGTGATCGCGCCGAGCGCATCCAACGCGCGGACGATGCCCGCGCCGTTGAGCCGCCTGCCCATGCCCCAGCCGACGAGGATCGTCGTCGGTCCGTCGTGGAGCCTGCGCGCGAGGTCATCCGCTGCATCGGCGGGCACATCCGCTGCCTCGCACCACTGGGCGATCGAGCGTCGCTCGACGACAGCCCGAAACTCATCGAGGTGATCGCACCACCGCGCGGCGTCGGGATGTAGCCACCCGCGCTCGAACAACACGCGCGCGGTCGCCATCGCAAGCGCAACGTCACCACCCGGCCGTGGTTGCCAGAATCGATCGCACAGCTCCCTGCTGCGATGGTGCACCGGGTCGACCAGCACCAGCTCCGTACCTGACGCCTTGGCGTCGCGCAGGACAGGCAGCGAGTGCGGCCAGGACACGTACACGTTGCGCCCCCACAGGATCACGTGCCGCGCGTTGACCAGATCGCGCGGATCATTGCACTCGAAGTCGCCGAAATCGGCCTGCTGCGCCCACTCACCGGCGCCACTGCAGATGTCGCCATTCTTGGTGGTGACCGGTCCGAACAGCTCGAACAGATAGCTGGTGACCTCCTTCACGTAACCCATCGCTCCAGCCGAGCGGTAGTGAAAGATCGCCGCGGGCCCTGACTCGCGCTTGATCGCGAGCAACCGATCGGCGACGAAATCAAGGGCCTCGTCCCACGTGGTTGGCACCAGCGCGCCGTTGCGCCGGATCAGCGGGGTGGTGAGCCGCTCGGGGGAGTACTGCAGCTCGAGGTACTGGCTGGTGCGCCGGCACAAGAACCCCTGGGTGATCGGGTGCTGCTTGTCGCCTTGCAGCTTGATGACACGGCCGTCATCGATGGTCGCGACGATCGAGCAGACATCCGGGCAGTCGCGATTACACAGCGTCCTCTTGAGCTCGACCACGCTGCATCATACTCGGCGATCGCGTGGCGTCAGCCCAAAACGGCCGCGCCGGATCTACGCCCACTTGATGTTGCAGCCGATGCTCGGCTTCTGGTCCGGTGAGGGTGATGTGCCCGCCGCGACGGCATCGATCGCCGCGCGCAGATCGCGACCGGTGACGGCGATCCCATTGCTGGGCCGACTGTCGTCGAGCTGACCTCGATAGGCCAGCGTCTCGGCGGCATCGAACAGGTACAGATCCGGCGTACACGCCGCCGCATACGCACGCGCAACGTCCTGGGTCTCGTCGAACACGAACGGAAACCGCCAGTGTTCGTCGCGCGCGAGCCTCGCCATGTGCGGTGGGCCATCCTGCGGATGGCTCGCGATGCTGTTCGCGTTGATCGCGATCACCGCAAAGCCGCGGTCGATCGCCTCGTGCGCGACCTCGATCAGCACCGGTCGCACGTGCACCACGAACGGACAGTGGTTGCAGATGAACATCACCAGCGTTCCACGCTTGCCGGCGGCGAGCTTGGTCACATCGATCGGTGAGCCCGAGACGACATCGGGAAGAACGAACGGCGGCATCGGAGTGCCGAGCGGGAGCATGGTCGAAGCGGTGCGTGCCACCCGGCCACCTTACCGCGCTCAGATGTCGGCGACGCGCGTGCCGACCCAGCGCTTCGACGACACACATGGTAATGAGGTGCCACGCTCGGTGGCCTCGTTCGCATCGCACGTCGGCTGATCCTCGGCGATGTACGATCGATCTTCGACCTGTACGGTCGTGTCGTCGATCACCGTGGCGCTCCCGTAGCTGTACCCGAGCGTGCAAGGCGGCATCGATCCGACGGCAAAGCCGAGGCCGCCTTCCCAGCCACCATCGAACCCGCTATCGAGCGGGCCGAGGCTGCCGAACTCCTCGCACGACGCGGGATCCGCGGTGGGACAGCCCGCATGGTGGAAGTACGTGTGGCCGAATAGCTCCTTCGATTCGAGGATAAAGTACGGATCGGGCATCTCGATCGGCGTCGTCGGATTGCAGTCGGCGTCACTCTCGACGGCGGTGGTCACTTGATACACACCCGACAGATCGGGGCCGTCGAGATCCTCACCGCACGCTGCGAGTAGACCAACGCACACGAGTAGTTTGTTCCTCACGCGTTCGATCGTACCGCACACCGATCGCGACGGTCCGGCAAGCTTGCGGTCACAGCGCTCTCACAGGCGTGCTGGCGCGTGCTGGCGCGTGCTGGTGCGTGCTGGCGCGTGCTGGTGTGTGACCCGCCCACTGCGGGGCACATCGATGATCACCGAATCGCGGCCGCGAGCGTCGCAACGTCTCGCGGACAGCGACGAGCTACTCCCGAATCCAGCTCTGCGCGCGTGCGCGCGTAGCTGAACCGATGTCGAGCAAACACCGAGGCGGGCTCGTCCGCCCGATTGGTGCCTCCGCGCACGCCGCCGCTCGGCCCGCACATCGTGAGCGTCGCCGATCGTGACGCGTGTCGGGATCGTGAAGCGCGATCGTTTCACGGCGCTGGTGCACGCGAATTGACGGATTCCTCGACGAGAACGCGGTGTAGAGCCCAGCCTCGCGTGCCGTCATTTCGTGTCGCGAACGACGCTGGCACATCCGGTGCATATCCCGCGAGAATGTCGAACACAGCAGAACTTAGGAATCGCGTCGAAGCAAAGAAGCACGATCTGCTCGCCCGTTACAACGAGCTGAAGGCTGACACCCGCTCTGAAGTCTCGGAGCAGCGCACCCAGCTCAAGAAGCAGCTCGATGAGCTCGAGGATTACATCAAGGACGGTTGGGACAACGTCACCGACGCGGTGTCGGCAAAGCTCAATCGCTGGCTGAACAACTGAAGCCTGCGACTAGGTACTCGCTTAGCTTTGGAGGATCGCCATGGAGTTACCCACAGCACGCGCTGTTTTTCCTTCGGGAATCGTCGGCGGGAACTATGTGGTTGGCGACCTGCTGGGTGCAGGCGGCATGGGCATGGTGTTTCTCGGCCGCGCGCTGAGACCCGTGCGCACGGTGGCAATCAAGGTACTCAAGCCGGAGCTCGCTGCGGATCCGACGATGTCTAACCGGTTCCGCAACGAATTCCGCGCCTGCCGCCGGCTGCTGCACCCGAACATCCCGCGCATGATCGAAGCTGGGTGCGAGCACGGCACCGAGTATTTCGTGATGCAGCACGCGCTCGGCGTTCCGCTGGGCAAGCTCGTCGGCGAGGAAGGCCCCCTGCCCGCGGTACGAGCGGTCGAGATCGCGATTCAGATCCTCGATGCGCTCGCTCACGCACATGGCCGAGGGGTCGTCCACGCGGACGTGAAGACCGATAACGTTCTGATCGATGCGACCGACGGAGCCGATCGGTTGACGTTGATCGACTTTGGCCTCGCGCGTGTCAGCGGCGATGAGCTCGATCACGAGCGACACGTGCTCTCGGGAACACCGGACTACATGGCGCCCGAAGTGATCCGCGGCGGCGTGCCGACGGCGGCTGCGGACATCTATGCGGTGGGAATCATCTTGTACGAGCTGCTGACGGGCGCTCCGCCGTTCACGGGCGGCGAGCCGTCGGCGATCCTGCATCGTCATCTGGACGAGCTGGCGATCCCACCATCGCTGCGCTGCCCCGAGCGGACGATCCCGATGGAGCTCGAGCGCGCCGTGATGCGAGCACTCGAGAAACCAGCGGAGCGTCGGTTCGCGTCCGCCGCCGAGTTCGTGGATGCGCTCGAGGCGGTACGCCCGGCGAGGAACACGCGACCGGAGCCGTCGGGGCCGTCACGCACCGCGTTCTCGACCGAGGCACGGACGTTGCGGTGGCCCGGCAACGAAGCGCCCGCCACGTCCGGTGTCGGTCGCCGGCGCAAGTTCGCGGCCGGCACTCGTCCGGTGGACAACCTCGCGCGGTGCGCTCGCGCGTCGATCGGAGAGGCGATCATCAGCGGCGACCATCACGAGATCGCGATCCGCTATCTGGAGCTAGCTCGCATGCTCGTTGACGATCAGCAGCTCGAGGCCGCGGCGCGCGAGCTCGAAGAGGCCATCGACGTCGTCACGCTTGGCGAGGGCCCCTCGTCCCGGCGTTCGCCGGTGCTCTGGCGGATCCTCCTCGCGCTCGCGGCCGTCTACGACGGTCTGGGCGACGAGCGCGCCGAGCAGATCGCCCTCGACGGCCACGCGCACGCCGCCGCGATCGGGTCAGACGTGGGCCGCGAGCGCGCCATCGCGCTCCGCCGGCGGTTGCAGGTTACGCGGCAAAACCGCGGGGCCCATGCCACCGTGCAGCTCGCCATCTGATCGCGACGGCGTTACTCGCTACCCGCGACCGCCGTCGCTGAGCATCGCAACCGCTCGTTCGCGGCACCGTGATTCTGCGGATCGGTTGTGGCCTGCACGCGCATGTTCTGCGCCGGCACGCCGTGTGCTCCTCGAATAGCCATGCTGAGCTCTCGTACCAAGTTGTTCGCGGTTGGGGTAGGCAGCGGCGTCGCCGCGGCACTGCTGGCCAAACGGCTCGTCCCCGCGCTCGCCGGAATTCGCAATCGTCGCCTCCGCGACGACCGGCGGCCACCGCGCAACGATCTCGCGGCGGACGTTGCCGAGGGGCCCGCGTATGCGGAAGAGCTGGAGGTCGATATCGAGATGGTACCGAACCAGGAAGTGATCTCGGACATGGACGCGATGTCCGATGAAGATCTCGATGCGTCGCCGAACGAAGGCGTCGGCGACCAGCCGCCGACGCTCGATGCGATCGAGCAATCGATGCACGACGCCGGCGATCTGTACGGGGGCCACACGCCGGCCGCGAGCGATCCACACCATCCCGACGATGACCGGGCGATGGACGAAGGCGAGAACTGGGTCGAGGCACTCCAGGCGGATGTCATCGAGGGCGGCGCCCTCCCCGAGCATGAGCTCGATGCGATCGTCGACGACGCTGACACCGACCTACCTCCGCATCCGTCAGACACCCACGACCGTCCGGTGGCCGACCGCGGCGCTGGTGGTCCTCGGGGCACCTGAGCTGCGACGATCGCCACGGCTGCGTTAGGGCTCAGCAAGACCGCGGTCGCTGCCGCCGAGTGCCAGCCCCGAGCGTCACGGCCGCGTTATGTTGAACGAATGACGCGAGCCCTCGCAATCTTCGTCCTGGTCGGTGCGTGCAGCGGCGGCGATGGTGGTGGCAGCTGCCCGTCGTACATGCAGATCTCCGGGGGCCAGTTCTCGCGCACTGCCACACGCCTGACCTGGACCATGGAGGTCTCCGCCCCGCCCGATACCGTGACCTTCAATCGGACCGGCGTTCCCCCGTTCGTGCTCGAATACCAGTGGGCCATCGACATCGATGTCGACCATGACGACGACACCGACCTGCGCGCGTCGGTCGAGCACTTTCGCGAGATGGACGCCGCCGAGGTGATGACCGCCGACATCCTGTCGGTCACCAACGAGGGACTGTGGAGCGTCGAGGGCCCCGCCCTCGATCGGTCCGGCGACGTCTTCGCGGCGATCTCCGGCACCACGTTCACGTTCGAGGTGGAGCAATCGGAGGACCCCGCCCTCGCCAACGTCACCGACGCGTCGCAGTCGACGTGGACCACGTTCCAGAAGTTCGGCCCGAAGCTCGAAGACCAGTGTGGAGACGATTATCAGCCGTAGCAGCGGCCACGCAGCTGCGCTATCCAGACACCGGCGCCATTCGGGCCAGCTTGACCCGGCCGATGCTCATCGCCGATTGCGCCGGTGGAGCGACGTCGCGAGGTGCATGGCGTGATAGCCAAATCGCTCTCGCACGCGATCCACCGCGAGCCCACGACGCTCACCGGTGTCGAACAGCGGAAGCTGCACGGCGTCGAGCCGGAGCTTCGCGAGCGCCACTCCCAGTAGCCGGATCGGTAGCGTTCGCAGGCGCGCCTCGCGGTAAAGCTCGAGCGCGACGCGGTGAAGCGTCACGTCCACGCTGGTCGGCGCGAGCGTGCGTCCGTGACTGATCGTGTGGAAATCGACGTAGCGCAGCTTGAGGGTCATCTGTGACGCCGTCACGCCGCGATGACGCGCGCGCGAGCCGACGCGCTCGCACAGCGCCGATAGCACCTCGTGCGCAGTCTCCGGCGTTGTCTCGACGAACGTGCGCTCGTTCGAGATCGTGCCCGCCACCGCGCCGCGCGGATCGTGCTCGCGAAACGCAGGGCGCTCGCGGCCCACAGCGTCAGAGCCTTCGCCGCGGCACAGCGCACGGATCCCGGCCGTGTACACGCCGAAGATCGGACGCAGCAAGGCCTCGGGCGCCGCGGCGAGCTGCGCCACGGTCTCGATCCCGCTCGCGCGCAACCGGGTCTCTGCGACCGGCCCGATCCCCGGCAACCTACGCACCGGCAGCGGCGCAAGCGTTGCTGCTTCGGTACCGGCGCGCACCAGCACGACACCCTGCGGCTTCGCCAGGACGCTCGCGACCTTCGCCATCGGCTTGCTCGTCGCGATCCCTGCACTGGCCGGCAGCTGGAGCTCGCGATCGATGGCGGCAGTCATCGCGCGGACGGTGCGCAGGATCGTCGCGTCGTCATCCCCATCTTCAGGGCGGCGGTACATTCGTTCACATCCCCGAAAGTCCAGGTAGTGCTCGTCGATGCTGGCGGCGATCACGATCGGGCTGTAGCGCTCGATGATGACTCGCGCGCGCCCGGAGTACTCCATGTGTGCGTCGCCATGGCCGGGCACGAACACGGTGTCGGCGGAAGCGCGCTCCGACGCCTCGCGAATCGACATGCCGGATCGCACCCCGAACGCACGCGCCTCGTAGCTCGTGGACGTCACGACCCCGCGCCCACCACGATGACCGCCGACCACGACCGGCCGGTTGCGCAACCGCGGATCGAGGATGCGCTCGACCGAAACGAAGAATGTGTCCAGATCGAGGCAGCAGATCCGCGGAGTCTGCATCACGGTCGATCCTGCATCTGAACATCAGTTCAGCGCAACCAGGCAGCGATCCCGGTCGATCTCGACCTCGCTCATTCGTCGTGTCGATGGAACACACGAAGCAGGAAGCAAGGAGAGTCCCATGCGCAAGCTACTGGTCCACGAGTTCGTCACCCTCGACGGCATCATGCAAGCACCCGGCGGTCCCGACGAGGACCGCGACGGCGGCTTCACCCACGGCGGGTGGACCCGGCCGTACTGGCACGACGACATCGGCGCGTCGTTCGGGGCCGCGATGCAGGGCGTCGATGCGTTCTTGCTCGGCCGCAAGACCTACGTGACCCACGCCGAGGCGTTCGAGCCGATGCCTGCCGGCGACCCGTTCGGTGATCTCATGAACACGCCCGCGAAGTACGTCGTGTCCAAGACGCTGCGGGAGCCGATCTGGCGCAACACCACGATCATCCGTGACGACGTCGTCGCGTCGATCCGCGCGCTCAAGTCGCGACCCGGTGGCACCATCGTCACGGACGGCAGCAGCCAGCTCGTCCACACGATGATCGAGCATGACCTGATCGACGAGCTGCACCTCCACGTCTATCCGATCGCGCTCGGCCGCGGCAAACGCGT
The DNA here is from genome assembly GCA_050187075.1 of Kofleriaceae bacterium. Taxonomy (GTDB): domain Bacteria; phylum Myxococcota_A; class Polyangia; order Haliangiales; family Haliangiaceae; genus JABFXX01. The sequence goes on from JBFWXW010000086.1 coordinate 14,755, forward strand.
GTTCCCGCAGAGCGGCATCGACGTGCGCTACAAGCTCGTCGAGACCAGGCCGTACCCGACGGGGGTCGTTGGTCTGAAGTACATCCGCGAGCTCACAGCCGAAGCTCGATGAGCTCGATCGATCCCGGCGCTGCATAGCGGATCGGAATGATCGAGTAGCCCACACCGGCGGTCGCGATCACCGCCGTGGTCCCGAGCTGGTAGCGGCCGTCGACCCACGGCGTCTCGATCCGCGCGAGGTTGACATGGACGACGCCGACGACCGGATTGACCTGACCGCCGTGCGTGTGTGCCGCCAGGACGAGGTCGACCTTGTTCTCGAGCTGCGCCGCGAGCGCGCGGTCGAGCTGGTGCGTGACGACGATCGAGTAGTCCGCATCGGCGACGCTCGCGACGAGCTTCGCGACGGTGTCGGCGTCACTGCGATGGATGTAGTTGTAGTTCAGGAGCACGACGCCGATCCGCTTGCCGTGATGCTCGAACCACCGCACCTCGTTGTCGACCATCGCGATACCGTGACGAGTCATCGCTTGTTCGATCTCGTCGAGGCTGCGCTCGCGATCGACGTACGCGAAGTGCTCGTGATCGCCGAGCACCGAAAATGTGCCGAGCCGACTGGTCAGCGTCTCCGCGGCCTCGGCGGCGGGCAGGATCTGGTCGGGGCCGGTGTTGATCCAATCGCCACCGGAGAGCACCACGTCGGGTCGACTGGCGTTGACGATCCCGTAGACCTCGCGTGCTCGGTCAGCGTCGGTGTGATCGTCCTGCTGGATGTCGGCGATGAAGGCGATCCGAAACGGCGGGTTGGTCGACGGCTGCGCAACCGTCAGCTGATGATGGCGCACGCGAACATCACCGCGCTCGACCACGATCCGGACGGGCGTGTAGATCGCAAACACGCCGACCGCGATCAGCACGGCGATCGCACGGACCCGCAACAGCCCCGGACCGCGCCGGCGCCGCAGCACGAGGTACCCGAGATCGATCGCGAGCAACCACAGCGCGGACTGCAACACCACCAGTAGCGCCCACGCAAACGGAAATCCGAGCAGCCAGGACGCGACCGTGCCATCGAACCGCGGGAGCGTCGCCTCGCCGCGGACCCGGCTGGTCACGATCGAGGCGATCACCAGCACCGGGTAGCCAAACAGCAACCAGACGATCATCCAGCGCGCGATCGTGACGGTGCGGCTCGCAACCCCGAGGGTGTGCAGCGCATTCGCGATCCTGCGCCGGGCGTACAGCCCGGTCGAGATCAGCAGCGCGAGCCCGATCGCAAGCAGGAGGAACCACACGGCAGCGCATTATGCGCTGGTCGAGCGGCGAGCGGCACCGCAGCGCCGCGTTCCCCGATGAGGTTCCGAACGGCTACCTAGGCACCCAGCCGCTGTTCATCAACGTCCCCACCGTGGCACAAGCTGGGGGGCTAGATCGACTCGATCCGGTCGTTGCGCACACCGTTGGTCGGATCGAGATGGAACAGCAAGCCGAGCTCGCCGGTGAGCGAGAGCGGCTCGGCGTACGACAATCGCGACAATTGCTCGTAGTCCGAGGGATCGATCGCGGTCTCGTCGGGCGGTGGGAACGTACGCTTGGTGACCGAGAACGAAAGGCTGAGATCGATGTGATCGCCGAGCTGCACCGTCACGAACGGCTCGGCGGTGAGCACCAGCCGCCGGCTGGGATGGGTAAGCTGTGCCTCGCTGGACAGGTTGAGCCCGAACGAGATCCGATCGTGGCGCACGCTACCGACGGCGTTGATGCCGTGGGTCGGATAGTGCGCGAACCGCTCTCCGAGCTCGTTGCGAATGTTGTAGCGCTCCACCATCCAGCCCAGGTGATAGAACACGCCGAGGCGATTTCCCCGCGGATCGTCGGCGGGAAACAGGTCCCATTCGATCGCGACGCGATTGCGCGAGTTGTACTTGTACTGGGCCTTCGGATCTTCGAGGAAGGTGTAGCTACCGGCCCCGATCGACCACGTGTCGTTCAACAAGTAGATCGCCTCGGCGCCAAACCGGTACGTCCACTTCTGGCTGTCGAGTGACACGGTGGTGCCATCGTCGAGCACGAGCGCCGGCTGGCGGTTCAACCCACCTTCCAGGAGCTGCAGCGTGAACGCACGAAAGTTGCGCTGCAGGTAGCGGCCGATGAGATGCACGTTCGCACCGGCGGTCTGGTACTGCTCGGTGTAGCTGCCGTTGCCCGAGACGCCGATCTCGAAGCCCCATGGTGATCCGCGAGTCCGCCGAGCGAGCGATTTCGGTGCGCTGAGCACGACGTCGACCGCGCTCGGATGACGCGCGGCGACGAACAGCGCGACACCGCGGCGAAACACCGGTGCCAGCGTCGCGCGCTGCGCGTCATCGCTGGCCCGCGTGTCGAGCTCGACGTCGAGCTCGACCGGCGCCGGCATCCCGCGGCTCTGTCCGACGAATCGCAGGTGCATCCGATCGATCGTGCCGACGGTGGTCGCCGTGGCGTAGACGACGACATCCGCGCCGGCGCGCGGCGAACCGAGCAGGACGTGGTGCTGGTCAACGAAGCCGCGCAGAAACGCCGGGCACGCCTTGGTGCGCCCTACTTCCTGGCATTCGATGGCGACGCGTACCGGCACCGCCGGCGGCTCGCTGGACGCCGATTGGTCGGCGCGCGCAGAACCAGCCCAGCACACGAGGCCCGCGATGACCAACGCACGCATCATCGCCGCGAGCCTACCTCAGCTGGCATGCCCCCGCGTCATGTCGGGCGTCGGGCGTCGGGCGTCGGGCCCGAGCTCGCTACGGAAAGGTCGCGGGGTTGCGCGTCTCGCCCAGGCTTTCGAGGATCGTGTCGGTGGCCTTCTCGCTGATCATGTAGACCGGGACCGCGAGGAACGTGCCGGGGATGCGCGGGAACACCGATGCATCCACGACGCGAAGCCCCGTGGTGCCACGAACGCGGAACTTCGAGTCGAGCACCGCCTTGGCGTCACCATCGGCACCGATCGGCGCCGTGCACGACGCGTGATGCCCGAACGCTTCGGCCTTGACCCACTCGCCGATCTTCGCGCGGGTATCCGCCGCCGGGCCGGGACGGACCTCCTTGTGGCTCTGCAACAGGTCGAGCTGGTCGCTGCGCTTCTGGATCTTGCGGACGAATTCGACGCCGTTGACCACGGCCGTGAGGTCGTTCACGTCCTGGCCCTCGTCGACATCGCCGTCATCGAAGTGATGGAAGTTGATCACCGGCCGATCGCGCGGATCCGCCGATCGCAGTGTCACCGTGCCACCGCGGTTCTGGTTGTGCGCCTTCAAGACGATCCAGCTGAACATGTTGCGGCTGGCGTACGCGTCCTGCGAATAGCCAGGATAGAAGCCGTGGAAGTTGCCCGGCACACCATAGATGTGGAGGTCAGGCTCGGGTTGCGACGGGCTCGACTTCATCAGAATGCTGACGAGATTTCCGCTCGACGTGTACGCGCCGCGACCCTTCGTCCACTCCTCGTAGCACGGGTCGTCCTCATCTCCCGTGAACGTGCAGTCGCCGAACGCGCGGAAGTCCGCCGAGACCTCCGACTGCACCGAGACCTCGTAGCGATCCTGGAGATTCTTGCCGACCGCCGGGAGGTCGACCTTGACGGGAATGCTCAGCGGGGCGAGCTCGGCCTGTGCCCCGATGCCCGACAGCATGAGCAGCTGCGGGGTGTTGAATGCGCCCGCCGACAGGATCACCTCGCGCGTCGCGTGGGCGAGGATCTTCGGCGGATTTGGGTTACCTGACGAAGCACGCATGTCGGCGGCGTAGAGATGCGCACCGTCGAGGAACTCGACGCCGATCGCTTTCCAGTTGCCATCCGCATCGGGGGTCGGGTCGAACACCACGCGGGTCACCAGCGCCTGGGTCTTGACGCGGAGCGGAAACGCGCGCGGATCGGCCACGGTATCGAGGATGTAGTTACGCGCGCCGTTGCGGACGTGGTTCTTGGTGGCGAGCGGCAGCTGGTAGACACCCTCGGCGTTGTTGGCGAGCAGCTCCTGATTGATGTCCTTGCGGAAGAACTGGAGCAGCTGGTTGAGCTTGCCGAACAGCCCGAACACGTCGAGGTCCGGCACGTTGAGACCTGCCGCAGCCGACTCCTTGAACGTGGCGTTGAGGATCGCAAACAGGCTGCCGTCGAACACCGCCGCCAGCGGAACCTCCGCGCGCTCGGTCGGACCGAACCAGCGCTTCATCTTGTCGAAGTACTGCTTCATGTTGGTCGAGCGCCACGACGTGTCGCCGGTTGCATTCGCGATGAAGTCCCAATCGCTGTTCTTCGGAGCGACCGAGATCAGCGCATTGACCGCGGTCGATCCCCCGAGCCCACCGCCGCGCGGATACAGAATGCCCTCGGGCGTGCGCTTCGGATCCGTCGCCTGGCGTGCCGGCGTGCTGTAGTGCTCGACGAAGAACCACCACGCGAGATCGGGATCTTCGGCCGCATACGCGTGGAACCCGGGCACCACCGACTCGGTCTTGCCGCCGGTTTCCTTGCCTGCTTCGAGCAGCAGCACGGAGTGCCCCTGCCGCGCGAGATTCGCGGCCAACGGACCGCCGCCGGCACCGGAGCCGACGACGATGAACTCGAATTCCTGGGTCGGAATGTCACCCAGAGCTTTGAACGGGTCCGGTTTGGGGCTAGCACCCAGGCCGTCGCACTTGCCTTCGCACACCCCGACATTCGCGGGGGCGGCGACATCGTCCGAGGTGCAGCTCGTGCCGATCAGCAGGAAGGGGGCAAGGATCGCGTGGAGTCGTTTCATGAGGGCGCGCGAGTCCCAGCAATCTCCGCACCATTGGCGTGGTTCCTGATGTCGCGTGGTTGCAGCGGCTGCACGACTAGCCACCGGCTCATGAACCGTCCGGCAATGTCCTCACCTGGCGTTACGAGTGTCGGCGTGCACACGAGCGCTTCGATCCCAGGCCGACGAGAATCGCGCTCGCAACGACGCCTGGGAGATGCCCACACGTGCGGGGGTGGCCGCCGCCGGCAGTGGACATCCGGTTCAGTAATGTGGCGGTGGCTCGTTCGCCGGACCGACGGTCGGCTCCGGTGACACGATCGCCTTCTTGAGCTGATCGAGATCGCGCCGGGTCTCGTCGAGGCGCTCCGCCAGCGCCTTCACGAACGCGTCGAGCTCGCTGATCAGCTTGTCTTGAAACGCGAGCTTGATCTCGAGCTCGTCGATCCGATCGTCGGCCATGCCGCACCATACCCTCGATCGCCACCAGGCTGATCGCGCACCCGATCGCGTGCGGAGGCCGCGCGGCGACCGATGTCAGGAGTCGGACGACCCGAGCTCGGCCATCAGCGCTTGCAATGCGTCGATCCCCACCGGCTTGACCAGGTGAGCGTCGAACCCGGCGCGCTGCGCTCGCTCGCGATCCGCGGGCTGTCCGTAGCCAGTCAACGCGATCAGATGCGGAGACGGGGTGCTGGTCCGGTTGCGGATCTGCCGCGCGAGCTCATATCCATCCACCAGCGGCAACCCGATATCGAGCACCGCCAGCTCGGGCGCGAACTCATCGAGGATCTGTAGCGCACAGCTGGCATCGTGGGCGACTCGCGTGGTGTTCCCCAGTTGCTCGAGTAGCACCGCCAGGAGCTCGGCCGCATCCTCGTTGTCATCGACCACCATGATCTTGCGACCGGAGACGCGCGGCTCCGGCGACGGCGACACCTCGTCCTCGATGGGCGGCTCGGCGGCAGCCATCGCAGGCATCGTGATCACGAGCTCGCTGCCACGGTCATGCCCCTCGCTGTTTGCAACGACCGTTCCGCCGTGAAGCTCGACGAGGTTTCGTACGATCGCGAGCCCGAGCCCCAGCCCGCCGCGTGAACGGTCGAGCGCCTGCCGCTCCTGGACGAACATGCTGAACACCCTGGGCAGCATCTCCGGAGCGATCCCGATGCCGTTATCGCGCACCGAGATGGCGATCGAGGCTCCGTCGCGCCACGCCTTGATCTGGATCCGGCCTCCAGGCTCGGTGTACTTGGCCGCGTTGGTGAGCAGATTCGCGACCACCTGAGCGAGTCGCGCGCGATCGGCATTCACCACCAGACCGTGCGCCGCGACGTCGACGTCGAGCATGTGCGATCGACTCTCGATCAGCGGCCTCGCGGTTTCGATCGCGGCGGCGACGAACGATGACACCTCGAGGCGCTCCTTGTGAAGCTCGATCTTGCCGTGCGTGATCCGCGAGATATCGAGGAGGTCGTCGACGAGGCGGATCAAATGGCGCGCCTGGCGCTCGAGCACGGGAAGGTCTCGATCGGGGTCGACCTGGCCGCGCAGCCGCAACAGCTCCAGCCCCGAGATGATCGGCGCCAGCGGATTGCGCAGCTCGTGACCCAGCATCGCGAGGAATTCATCCTTGGCACGCGATGCCGTCTCGGCCTGGGTGCGCGCTTCCTTCTCGCGGAGCAGCAACTGCTTCATCGCCGAAACGTTTCGCATCGCGCCGATCGTGCGATAAGCGCGCCCGCTGGCGTCGCGTAGAAAATAGGCGCGATCCTCGACATAGCAGAACGAGCCGTCCTCGCGCAGGAACCGATACTCGGCCTCCCACTGCATCGCGTTGGCGAACCGCGCGTCGTCGAACGACCTCCACACGCGACTGCGATCGTCGGGGTGAACGCGATCGTGCTTCCAGCTCGCCGAGGTCTCGACCGGATTCGAATCCGAGCCGAGGAGCTTTTGAATCCCGCCGCCCCACCAGAACTGGCAGGTGTCGAAGTCCCAGTCGTAGAGCGCATCTTCTGTTGCCTCCGCGAGCAACACCAGCCGATCCTGATCGCGGCGAGCGAACGCGAGGCGTTGCGCATTTTCGAGCGCGATCGTCGTCAGCTGGGCGAGCTCGGACAATCCGGCGGCGCCTGCGTCGATCGCGGCTTCCCCGATCAGCGCAAGCTCGCCCCATACCCGGCCGGTGCGATGGATGACCGGCACGACCTCGATCACATCAACGCCATCGCTACAGCCGAGGCCGCGAAAGATCGCAGCCGTGGCGTCGGACCGCTTGATCGGAAACATCCGCCCGCTCGTCACGGCTCGACGGTGCAGCGCGAACAGAGCCGACCGCGCCGCGGCGGATGCCGGCCGCGCCCCGGTTTTATCGCTCTCGATATGAATTCCCCGGTCCCAGCTCTGCTGCGGCAGCGAGCAACTCGCAAACGCCCGCTCGGCCCCCGTCACCGCAAGGACTTCGTGGCACGAACCAGCGAGGATCTGGTCGGCACTGCCAAGCGTCAGCAGTCGCTGCGCATGGTGCAACACGCGCTGGAAGGAGGATCCGGACACCGGCTAGCCGCCGTGATTGCCCTTGACGGACAGATTCTTCAGCCACGTGTCGAGCGTCCCGGTCTGTCGATCGCGATCCATGAACGCCGCCGGCGGAACGTAATACATCTGCGAGTTGTCGAATCCGTTACGACCGAACAACACGTTGGGATGCGTGTGCAGGATGTCGAGCAGCATCTCCGCATCGAACCTGCGCCGGTCGTACTGGCACAACCCGTAAAACTTGTTGGTCTTGGTAAACTCGTTGACGCGCGATTCGTATTCGATGAGTCGCTCGGAGCCCGGTTCCCCCGCCAACGCCCACGTCATTTCGCCGGTCGCACGCAGCGCCGAATAGCCCTCCGCGAGCGCCTTGTCGGTCTCGTCCTGGAGCACCTGCAGCATCCGGTCAGGCTCGAACTGTCCCTCCTTCAGATAGGAGTCCTTCGCGGTGACGATCACGAGCTGGCCCTTCGCGAGCAGCCGTTCGACGTCGATCCCCGCGGCCGACAGCGTCGCCTTGAGTTGCTCGATGCTGGTGACGTTGACAAGGTAGAGGACCTTCTCGTTTCGACCGATACCGCTGCGAATGAACTCGACGATGATCGCGCGATGATCCTCATCGGTCCGGAAGATCCCGCAGTAGTGGTCGCCGGGCTGCATGCGTTCGATCGAAGGGAGCATTGGGGTCGCCTTGGTGAGGGAGCCCGCAACGTATGCAAGCCGCGTGAACGGTCCAGGTGCACGATTACAGGATGTTGCGGTCCGCGCGCCGTGCGCGTTTGACACGTGCGCTCGACGCCGCACGCGCGAGCTGCAGGCCAGGGCCTCGACCCGAGCGGTGCCTCACCTGACGCTAGCCGCGTGGTCGTTTCGCGAGCCCCGCCGGGACCGCTCACCACCGACGAGCACGAGCTCCGAGCCCTCGCGGTCGAGCTGGTCGAGCGTTCCGCGCGTCGTCCACAGTCCGGTCCCCCGCTGGGTCCGCTCGAACAGCACGAGGTGATTGTCGGCGTCGGGCAGCGCGACCTCCTCGGACATATCCGACTCTGTTCGATACACCCGGTACACGAAGTGAACGTGATCGTCATGCCGCACGAACGCATACGTACCTTCGGCGATCATCCGCGCTCCGGGCTGGTAGCGTTCACCCCGCGTCTTGGTCTCGTAATGCTCGTCCTCGACCTGATCGCGAAGGACGCGGTCCAGTGAACCGACCCGCTCGACGCGGGCCCAGAACCGTTCGTTCGCATGGCTCGGCATCCGCTTGCGGCCGATCCGCACCCGCCGAGCGGATCCGTGTGCCGGGCGCAGCACGAGGAAGAAGCTCTGAACTCCGAGCGAGGTCACGTGCGCATGCTCCGGCTGAACCGTAGGCCGGAAGAAGAAGCCAACGTCTCCGCGCTCGAGCCATTCGACCATCGGCGGTAACCGTGACCTCGTTGAGCGTCGGCGCAACCCAGCGGGGACGCGTCGTCTGGGACGGGGGCATTGCTACGGCGTGCCGGCGACGCACCGGCCGAGCCGAAACGTCCCGCGCAGCGAGGCCTCGACACCGTCGAGGTTTCCGTGGACCTCGAGCGGCCCTGATGCCGCCGGCTGCGGACACTCGTACTCGACGTGGCTCACCCGCACACACGGCTCGGTCGCGCCGATCACACGAATGTCGACGTTGGCCCCGGCTGGCACCTGCATGCCGCCGGCCCACACGCGCGAGTACACCGTGAACGTTGTCTTGGGGAGCGCAGGTGGGTCGGTGGAGGTGTCGCAGGCGAGCTCTAGCCGATCCGGCTTCACGACGCGCAGCGTCCTCGTGCGCGTGACCGTGTCGTCGCCAGCATCGAAGACGACCTCGAGCGTGACGTCACCGGCGGTCACGGGTGTGACCAGCACCTTCGATGATGACGAATCGATCGTGGGGGCTGGCGCGATCGTGCAGCTGCCGCCCACGCACCGAACGTTTGCCTTGAACGGGCGGTGGGCACACCGCTCGGAGGTCTGTGAGTCGACGGTTCCGACGCGCAGCTCTTTCACCTGTTCGCAGCTCCCTTCCCAATCCATCGACAGCTCGATCGGAGCGCCGGCGGCCGCAATGATCGGTGCGTTCTCAGGATCCGTGGCGCACTGGTAGCAATGAATGGTGGGCTGTCGCCAGTCTCCGCCGCCACAGCCGATCAAGACCACCAAGACACCCAACGGAGACGGTCGTCCCCGCTTCGCAGACCGATGTTGCATGGTCCTGCAGCTTATCGATGCCGTGGCGTTCCTGCATCTCCGATCGCCGCGAAGCAGTGAACCTTGTTACCATCGCAAGATGGGGGCTTGCCGGCTAGCGATGGTTGCAGTTTGGGTGCACAGCGCGATCGGATGCATGCCCGGGCGCGCTCCAGCCAGCGTGGCGACGATCGCTCCGCTGCCGCCGAACGCACCATTCGAGCATCGCTATGCCGAGCTCCTCTCGATGCGAGGCGTTCGCGTCGATCGCGATTACCAGGGATTCAGCCTGCAGCACTCGATGTACTCATCGCGCTACCTCCTGCTCGGCAATGGCCAGAAGGTGTTCGACATCGTCGAGATTGGCGACTACCTGTCACCTCATACCGAGCTCGGGCGTGAAATCGAAACCAAGCGGATCGCGCGCGCACGGAATCGGCGCATCACGATCATCGGATTCAGCGCGATGGCGATCGGTGCCGCCATGTTCGGGCTGGGAGCAGTCGCGCTCGCGAACGATCGCAACGGTCTCGCGATCGCCCCGTTCGCGCTCGGTGCGGTGGGCTTATTCGGAGGGCTCGGCTACTGGACGTTCGCGAAGCGAGCCAACGGGGACGGCTCGATTCACGCCGGCGTACTGGAGACCTACAACGCATCGCTCGCGGAGACACTGCGGCTCTGCGTTCGCGGCGTGTACGTGATGAACTGCGACGGCGCCGCCACGGCCACCCCTCCGTTCCCCGCTGGGCCGGCACCGGGCGTCCCGGCGATGCCAGCGCCCGTCTTGCCCCCAGCGCCTGTACCGACGCCTGCGCCAGCGCCTGCACCGACGCCCGGGCCTGGACCGATGCCCCCGCCTGCACCAACGCTCGTGCCTGCGCCGATGCCGGCTCCCGCTCCGATGTCCACACCGTGAGTCGGGCCTGGCTTGATCGCGACGCGGTAGCGGTGAGCTACCGCTGCAGCAGCGCTATGGTGAAGACCTCGCCATGCAAGCCAATCCCCTGTTGAAGCCGC
>JBFWXW010000087.1:0-25276 GCA_050187075.1 Kofleriaceae bacterium
CGCGTTCGCGGGAGCGACTGCATGGTTCCTGCTCGTGCGGCCGTTCATGGTTCCGCAGACGAGCGTGTTACCAAATGGAACGCGCTTGACCCATGAGCTCACCGCGTGGGGATGGATCAGAGCTCGCTGATCGGGTTGGTCCTGCTCGCCATCGCAGTCCGTTACGCACCTCGCTGCGCACACGCGCACGGCGAGCTCCGCACGATCCGCGATGCGGCAACTGAACAGTGAGCAATTTGCGCGGGCGTGTTCGCGGTGTGTTTACGCAGTCCATGTGTGGCGCCTGTTGACTCGCAGAACTCCCCGTCATTACGGGCAGGTCGGCTTGACGGGTCCGGACTGGTGTCAGTAGGTTCCGATCCATGACCAAGCCCAAGGCGGGTGGGGAACAGCCGGTTGAGATCCCGGACACGCTGCCCATCCTTCCGCTTCGCAACTCCGTGCTTTTCCCGGGGGCGATCATTCCGATCGACGTTGGCCGCCGCAAATCGGTCCGGCTCGTCGAGGATGCGATCGCGAAGGAGCGGCCGGTCATCGGCATCCTGACCCAGAAGGACGCGCGTACCGAAGATCCCGGGGCGGGCGATCTCTACATGGTCGGCTGCGCCGCTCGCATCCTCAAGGTCATCAAGCTCGCGAAGGATAACTTCTCGGTCATCCTGCAGGGCGTCTCGCGATTCGAGGTGTCGTCGTTCGATGGCGCCGAGCCGTTCCTCGCCGCCAAGGTGCGGTCGGTTCCGGATCCGACGTCGTCGGATGTGGAGCTCGACGCGCTCGTGATGAACCTCAAGGACATCGCCAAGCGCGTCGTGAAGCTGATGCCCGAGCTGCCGAAGGAGGCCGGTGCGCTGGTCGATTCGGTGACCGAAGCCGGCCACCTCGCCGATCTGATCACCTCGCACCTCGAGCTCGAGGTCGGCGAGAAGCAGGACGTGCTCGAGACCTTCGACCTCAAGACCCGTACCCGCAAGGTGCTGCAGTTCCTGTCCCGGCAGCTCGAGGTGCTCAAGGTCCGCGAGCGGATCAACACGCAGGTCCAGGAGGAGATGGGCCGCAACCAGCGCGAGTACGTGCTGCGGCAGCAGCTCAAGGCGATCAAGGAAGAGCTCGGTGAGCTCGACGATGGCGGCGGTGATCTCGACGAGTTCTCCGAGAAGATCACCAAGGCCAAGATGCCCGAGGAGGCCGAGAAGGTCGCCAAGAAGCAGCTCGATCGGCTCAAGGGGATGCAGCCGTCGAGCGCCGAATACACCGTCACGCGCACCTACCTCGAGTGGCTCGTCGAGCTGCCGTGGGCGATCTCGACCGACGATCACATCGAGCTGCAGGAAGTTCGCCGCTGTCTCGACGAAGATCACTACGATCTCGACAAGGTCAAGAAGCGCATCGTCGAGTACATGGCCGTGCGCAAGCTCAAGAACGACAAGAAGGGACCGATCCTGTGTCTCGTCGGGCCCCCCGGCGTCGGCAAGACCTCGCTCGGTCGCTCGGTCGCTCGCGCGATCGGCCGCAAGTTCGGCCGGATCTCGCTAGGTGGCGTGCGTGATGAGGCCGAGATCCGTGGTCACCGCCGTACGTACGTGGGCTCGTTGCCGGGCCGGATCGTCCAGGGCATCAAGAAGGCCGGGACCAACAACCCGGTGTTCGTGCTCGACGAGATCGACAAGCTCGGTCACGACTTCCGCGGCGACCCGGCCTCGGCGCTGCTCGAGGTCCTCGATCCCGAGCAGAACAGCACGTTCTCCGATCACTACCTCGAGGTCACGTTCGATCTGTCGAAGGTGCTGTTCATCGCGACGGCCAACCAGCTCGACCCGATCCCGTGGGCGCTGCGCGATCGGCTCGAGATCATCGAGCTGCCGGGCTACACCCGTCAGGAGAAGAAGCAGATCGCGCGCAAGTTCCTCGTGCCCAAACAGCTCGACGATCACGGCCTGTCGGCCGAGCGCTGCGAGATCACCGATGACGCGATCTTCGAGGTCGTCGACAACTACACCCGCGAGGCAGGCGTTCGTAACCTCGAGCGCGAGATCGGTTCGGTGTGCCGTGCGGTCGCCGTGAAGGTCGCCGAGGGGCAGGCCAAGGACCACGAGGTCATCAACGCCCGCGAGGTCGAGGAGACGCTCGGACCGCGCAAGTTCGTCAGTGAGGTCGCGGACCGCACGAGCGAGCCTGGGGTTGCGACCGGCCTTGCCTGGACCGCCGTCGGTGGCGACATCCTGTTCATCGAAGCCAGTCGGATGCCCGGCAAGGGCAAGCTCACGTTGACCGGACAGCTCGGCGACGTCATGAAGGAGTCGGTGACAGCCGCGCTGTCCTTCGTGCGCGGCCGCGCTGCCTCGCTGGGTCTCGACCCGGGCAACTTCCTCGAGAACGTGGACCTGCATGTCCACGTTCCTGCCGGCGCCGTTCCCAAGGACGGCCCGTCCGCTGGCATCACCATGTACACGGCCTTGGTGTCCTTGTTCACAGGTGTGCCGGTGCGGCCCGATGTAGCGATGACCGGAGAGATCACGCTGCGCGGCAACGTGCTGCAGATCGGCGGCGTGAAGGAGAAGCTCCTGGCCGCTCACCGCGCCGGGATCAAGCGGGTGATCATTCCGGATCGGAACGTGAAAGACCTGATCGACGTGCCCGAAGAGGTGAAGAAGGAAATGGAGATCCTCAGCGTGAAGCGCATGGATGAGGTCCTCGCGATCGCGCTGAAGGATCCACCGCCTTCGATCATCGACCTGGCCAAGCAGGCGCTCGCCGAGACCCAGCCGACGGCGTAGGTCGAGTGAGCTGGCGCCACAAGCGGTGGCGCCGGCCGTGCACCTGGACTGCACCTGGACGTCCTGCGTCCACGTGCACGGAACCAACCTGGAGCTACCGGGAGCTAGCGGCGTTTCAGCATCGCTAGATCACGGGCCGTTGAATGCGCAGTCGTCGAGCAGGACGTCGTCGATCGTCCACACCGAGCTGTTCAAGCACAAATCGACCGCGTACAGGACGCACTCGACATCGAACTCGTCGATGACGCGAACGTCGTAGTCGCCGCATTCGATGTCGTGAATCACCAGTGACTCGTCGGGAAACAGCGAGTTACCGTGGAGAAGATCGGGTCCCCACGACGGATCATTGACCTCGGCGAGGTTGATCTGGTCGATGATGTACGACGAGTCGTTGAAGATCTCGAGATCGGCGCCGGTATCCTCGATGACACAGGCCGAGGTCGCGAGCACTGCACACGCTGCCAACTTTCCTAACGCGTTCATAAGGGCCTCCCAGAGCGTTGAGCCTAAGACACATTAACCGCCGGTTTGTTCAATTCGCACCGTGCGTTCCTGGTGACTGCCTCACACAAGGTGCGAGGACCGCTTTGCAATCGCGTGGCCATTCGCAGATCGCTCGATGATTTTGCCATCACGTGCCGCGCAAATCACCATTGGTGGCACCGCGGCGATGCGCGATGTCCGGTGTCCACGCGCGGCGGAAGCGCATCGGTCGCGACAGCACACTGTGGTTCTGCGAGCGCCCGCACGTGCGTGCTCGACACGGCCCCGACGAGGCGACCCATCGTCATCGACAGTGATTCGTGACGGTTCCGAAGGGCCCTGGCGGATCGGAAGAAATGAGGGTCCAGTCTTGACGGCCGCTTGGGGCCTCCTTAGGTTGCCCGGCGAACATTTCCGCTGTCGAGGAAGACGTCATGGGCAAGATCATCGGTATCGACCTGGGCACCACGAACTCCGTGGTCGCCGTCATGGAGGGCAAAGAGCCCAAGGTTATCCCCAATGAAGAGGGCTCGCGGCTGACCCCCTCGGTCGTCGCGTTCGACGAAAAGGGCGAGGTCCTCGTGGGCCAGATTGCCCGTCGTCAAGCCATCACCAATCCCGAGAACACCGTGTTCTCGTCGAAGCGATTCATGGGCCGCAAGTTCAGCGACCCGTTGGTTCAAGAGGAAGCCAAGCGCGTTCCGTTCAAGGTGGTCGCCGCCGCCAACGGTGACGTCGCGTTCGAGATCCGTGGCAAGCGCTATTCGCCACCGGAGATCGCCGCTCGCGTACTCATGAAGCTCAAGCGGGCCGCCGAGGAGTACCTTGGCGAGCCGGTGACCGAGGCGGTCATCACCGTCCCTGCGTACTTCAACGATAGCCAGCGCCAGGCGACCAAGGATGCCGGAAAGATCGCCGGGCTCGACGTCAAGCGCATCATCAACGAGCCCACGGCTGCAGCGCTCGCGTACGGTCTGGACAAGACCAAGGAGCAGCTGATCTCGGTGTTCGACATGGGCGGCGGTACGTTCGACATCTCGATCCTCGAGGTCGGCGACAAGGTCGTGGAGGTGGTCTCGACCAACGGTGATACTCACCTCGGTGGTGATGACATCGACAACCGGCTGATGGATTGGCTCGTCGCCGAGTTCAAGAAGGACAGCGGCATCGACGTCTCGAAGGACAAGATGGTGCTGCAGCGGCTCAAGGAGGCCGCCGAGAAGGCGAAGATCGAGCTGTCGAGCGTGCAGGAGACCGAGGTCAACCTGCCGTACCTCACGGCCGATGCGACCGGTCCCAAGCACCTGCTGAAGAAGCTCTCGCGCAGCAAGTTCGAGCAGATGATCGAGGACATCGTCAATCGGACGATCGACCCCTGCAAGAAGGCGCTCTCGGATGCGAGCAAGAAGGTCGCCGACGTTCACGAGGCCGTGCTCGTGGGTGGTTCGACACGTATCCCGATGGTGCAGGCCAAGGTGAAGGAGTTCTTCGCGCGCGAGCCCAACCGCAGCGTGAATGCGGACGAGGTCGTGGCACTCGGTGCGGCCGTCCAGGGCGGCGTGCTGTCCGGCGACGTCAAGGACATCCTGTTGCTCGACGTCACGCCACTCACCCTCGCGATCGAGACTGCCGGCGGGGTTGCGACGCCGATGATCGCCCGGAACACCACGATCCCCACGCGCAAGAGCGAGACGTTCTCGACGTTCTCCGATAACCAGACGACGGTCGAGGTTCACGTCACCCAGGGCGAGCGGCCGATGTCGAAGGACAACAAGACGCTCGGCAAGTTCCAGCTCACCGGCATTCCGCCGGCGCCGCGTGGGATCCCCCAGATCGACGTCACGTTCGACATCGACGCGAACGGCATCCTGCATGTCACGGCGAAGGACAAGGCGACCAACACCGAGCGCCAGATCCGGATCGAGGCGTCGAGCGGTCTGTCGGATGCCGATATCAAGCGCGCGGTCGAAGACGCCGCGCAGCACGAGGCCGAGGACAAGGCACGCAAGGAGAGCGTCGAGGCTCGCAACCAGCTCGACTCGCTGATCTACGGCACGCGCAAGCTGGTCAAGGAGAACGAGAGCAAGCTGGCCGACACCGACAAGCTGATGATCGAGGAGGCGCTCAAGGACGCCGAAGCGGTGCTCGAGAAGAACCGGGACGGCGGCTCGGTCGACGACCTTCGCTCGGCGTTCGAGACTCTGCAGGCGGCGACCCACAAGATCGCCGAGGCGATGTACAAGCAGGCCGGTGGTGGTGAAGCCCCTGGCGGTGAGGGCGATGGCGCTGGTCAACCGCCGCCCAAGGACGACGTGATCGACGCCGAGTTCGAGGACAAGGCGACCTAGTCGCGATCGGATCCTGGCGGACCGATCGGGCCGGGGCAGCGATGCTCCGGCCCGATTTCGTTTGCTCGCAGCGTCACAATCGTCAGCGGATCTGCCCACGGTCGTGAGCAACGCGGATACGGAGGGCTAGCCATGACTGTCCGCGTAGCCACCTCGGAGTGATCGCTAGTTCGCGAAACTGCTGTCGTTTAGGTGGTGGTTGCCCGGGCATGCAGCTTGCGTAGTGACGCTTCCAAATGTTGCGTCCAACCGTGCTTGCCAGCGCACTCGCATGCTCGCTGTTCGCGTGCGCCACCAATGACTCGTCCAAAGACCCCGCAGACAACGATCCGGGCGGCAAGGCAGACGGCGTCACCGAGGAGCCCGTCAGCGTTCCACTGTTCACGGCGGAGCACATCTACTACAGCGCCGACGCCACGACGAATCGCCAGACCGTCGATCAGCAGGTCGCGCTGCCTACCCAAGGTCCGTTCAAGAGCGTGAAGCTATCGTTCAAGCTGTCGTGCCCGAGCAACCATTGCGATGACTGGGATCGCCCAGGTGCGCTGTCTTATCTGGATGCCGACGGCAAAGCGGTCGAGTTCGCGCGGTTCATGACGCCTTACGGCCGTGGTGGTGAATGGACCGTCGACGTCACCGACCTTCAAACCGTGCTCGCCGGACCGCTCACCGTTCGTGCGTTCATCAAGACGTTCGTTGGTCCGACGATCAACATGCAATACGGTCTGGGCTGGGTGGTAGATGCGTCGCTGACGTACGAGAAGGGCGACCCGGAGCGGCTCCCGATCGCGGCGATTCCCCTGCAGTTCGGCGAGGTCAACTACGGCGACCCGCTCGAGCCTACCGAGCGCAAGGCGACGATCGAGGTTCCTGAAGGCGTTGGCTCGGCAGGTTTCTACATGCTGATCACCGGTCATGGGCAGGGCAACCTCGAGAACTGCGCCGAGTTCTGTCAGAAGACCCATACGATCGCACTTGGCAGCACCGAGGCGAGCCAGGTGATCTGGCGCGACGACTGTCACCTGAACCCGGTCAGCCCGCAGGCCGGCAACTGGAAGTTTGCGCGCGCCGGCTGGTGCCCAGGCGACATGGTGTACCCGTGGCGAGAGGAGCTCGGCGCCGTCGCAGCCGGCAGTTACGAGTTCCGCTATGACGTCGAGGCGTACACCAACACATGCCGCCCCGACAGCCCGGTGTGCAGCGGCTGCAGCCTCGGCACCGGCTGCGAGTACGACGGCGGCCGCCACGTCAAGCCGCGCTGGATGACCAACGGGTTCTTGATCCTGTACCAGTAGAAGTAGAGTTGTTCGTCAGGTGGGCGGGCCGGGCGGCAATGCTCGGCCCGTTGCTATTCGGGCGCGTCGCTGCGGCGGATCGCAGGAAGTGGGACGACGACGAACGTGTGGTCCGGGCCGGCCGTCGCACAGCCCAGCTCGCCGCTCAACACTGCCTTGTTGAGGTTTTCGAGCGTCGAGAGCGTGGCGAGCATGTTCATCGACATCGGCAGCGCGCACACGGTCAAGTCGTGCAACGGAGCGTCGAGCAATCATGCGAGATCGTCGGGCTTGAGCTGATCGCGATGCTGATTCGGCGCGGTAGCGACCAGCTGCACGCGACCTTCGATCCGGCTCGTCGGTGCGAGCACCAGCTTCACTGACGAAGCGATCGGCTGTCGCCGCGGACGTCGGGACCCGAGGTTCGCTCGACGCCGCGAGCGAGGCCGAAGTCGGTGACCAGCACGCGGCCGTCGTTGCTGCCAGCACGTTGTGGGGCTTGAAGTCACGATGGACCAGTCCAGCCTCGTGGGCAGCCGCGAGTCCCTGCGCGGCGGCGATGAACGCGGCGATCACCGCGCGCCACGGCGGACGTTCACGCTGGATCCACTCGCCGAGTGTGGTGCCGCGGATCAGCTCCATCGCGATGTAGTCCTGGCCGTCGGCGGTGCCCGCCTCGTAGACGGTGATCGCGTGCGGGTGCGACAGCTTGGCCATCGCGCGTGCCTCGCGCAGCAGGCGCGCGCGGGCGTCCTCGCTCACGCTGCGCAGCACCTTGAGCGCGACCCGTCGCTCGAGCTCCGGATCGAACGCCGCGTGGACCACGCCCATCCCTCCGCTCCCGAGCTCGGACTCGAGACGAAATCGCCCGAGTGTTGCGCGTGGGCTCGGCGGCGGTGCCGATGGTGATGACGGGGCCGGCGCGGTGGCGGTCTGCCCCAGCTCGTCCTCGGTCGCCATGTAGCAGAGAGTACTACGCGCAGCATCGCGGGGTCGCGTTTCCCCGGGATGACAGGCATACTTCTGCGATGCGTCGGGTCGCTGTCCTCGCCGCCGCTTTGCTCGGTTTTCCTGCGTGCGTCGAGCTCGGGCTGTTCGACGATACGACGAGCATTTCGCGAGGGCGACCCAGTCACGGCAAGTTGATCGGCGGCACGCGGCTGCCCGATCGTGGCGAGGGCTTCGTGACGCGCGACGTCTGGCAACAGCGTGGCAATCGCTACGGCACTGACGAGATGATCGATCTGTTGATCGGCGTTGGCCGGCGGATCGCACTCGACATCAAGGACGTGCGCCTGGTCGTCGCGGATCTGTCGGGAAATGGCGGCGGCGCACAACGGCTCTGGCATCGCTCGCACCAGAGCGGCCGCGATGTCGACCTCGTGTATTTCATGCGCGACGCCGAAGGCAAGCCGTTCGAGGCGGACGCGATGCGCAGGTTCGATCGGTTCGGTCGCGCGATCGATGGGAGCGGTATCACCGTCGACATCCCGCGGACGTGGATCCTGGTCAAGGCGCTGCTCACGGCACGCGAAGCGCCCGTGCAATACATCTTCATGTATCAGCCGATCGCGAACATGATGATCGATCACGCGACCAAGCTCGGCGAGGCCTCGGCACTCATCGAGCGCGCGCGTCGCGCGTGTCGCCAGCCCAATGACAGCGCGCGCCACGACGATCACATGCACGTGCGGATCTACTGCGCGCCGGCCGACCGCGCGATCGGCTGCATCGACATCGGTCCGATGGAGCTACTGGCCCAATACGAGGCGGAGTCATCGCCCGACGACCAGCTCGCCGAGCTCGCGGTGACCCTCCGAGGTCCAGCGTCCGCCGCGGGCGCGCCTCCGGTGTTCACCGCGCCGTCGGTCACCGCACCAGCCGATCGCGCGCGCGAGCTCGAGTCGTTCAGTCGGTTACTGCGGACAAGGTCCGACCGGGTCTACCTTCGGCGCTGGCGCTGATCGTTCGGCGAGCGAGCCCCCGTCGCTGATCGCCGCATCGCCGAGCGGTACGCCCGCGTCGATACTCGGCGCGGTGTCGAGCGCCTTCAGCGTGCGCAGCGCTTGATCGAACGATCGTGCGTGAGTCGCCCGCGCGTCGTTGCTCGGCGCCGATAGCACCAGGCTCACGGCGCGGTCGGCGCTCAGGCCGACGGCTTGACGAAGGAACCTCCGCCCGTCGTCGTATTCGATCCACACGGTCGGAATGCCAGACACCTCGGTGTCTCTGGGCCCGGGCTGCACGGGACCGACTCGCATGCGTTGCGCTTGGAGCTTCTGGCGCAGCGCGCACGCGTACTTCTCCGGAAGCGAGTCGGCGCTGGCCCGACACGCCACCGGCCATGAGCAGTAGAGCTGGCGCGTGAACGGCTCGGCCGTGAGCACGAGCAGGCCCTTGCTGCGCATCATCCACAGCAGCAGGCCGGGGTAGCTCGGCTGATCGGTCGCGCGCCATCCGCGAGGGACGACCATCTGCAGGTGGTCGGCGGGCGAGGTGAACAGCTGGTTCTGGTTGTCGAGGTCTGCGGCGGATTCACTCGCCGATCCGACCACCAGCGAAGCCACGAACGCCGCGAGCAATCCTGCCGGGACGGCTGCTCTGCGAACGCGGCGCATGGCCGTGACAGTAGCGAGTTCGCGGCAACGACGCGAATCACACAGGAACGTTGCGGCCCTGAACAGAGACCCAGTTAAAAAGTCGCCTCTTTCAGAACTGGTCTTGTTGACCGATTACATTCACACGAATATTGTGACGATAGTTCGTCGGACGTTGGTTGTTGCAACGGACCACGAAGGTGGAAGACGCCGACACGGGGACAAGGACACGGAACGACCGAAGCGCGGCTTTGGGAGGTCGTGCGTCAAGAGTCCGTTTGCCGAAGGCACGTCACGAATCGCTGGCTCCAGGGGGAATCCGTTGTTTTCAAACCATCGAGGCTGGTCACCGCATGCGTCGTCGACGGGAACCGTCGTTCCTCTGCGCGCTCACCGGCGCCGGGTGGTCGCGGACTTCGCGGCGCGGCGTGACGACGACGCGCCGGCCGCCGGTGCACCCAGCTCGCAACGGTCGAGCTTGCTCAAGGATGACGAGCTCAAGGCGATCGAGGGCACCTACGCCGACGGCATCACGGCGGTCCAGGTGGTCGACGTGTTCACCAGCCGCGGAATCAAGTTCTCCGAGGCGAGCTTCCGCAAGTACGTCCAGCAGGGCCTGTTGCCACGCAGCCGGCGGGTGGGCCGCAAGGGCAAGCACCGCGGCTCACTCGGCGTTTATCCCGCCAAGACCGTTCGTCGGATCAACGCCGTCAAGCAGCTGATGGCTGATGGCTACACGATCGAAGAGATCCAGGGGCAGTTCTTGCTCTACACGGATCTCGTCGAGGGCGTCGCCGAGAATCTGACCGAGCTGTGGGCTCGGCTCGGTGGCGACGTTGCTCGACTGGATGTCGCCGCCCGCCGTGAGGTCGAGCGCGATCTCGGAGATGCACGCCGCGATGGCGAGCGACTCGTCGAGCGCCTCGAGCAGATCACGCGCCGGGTTGCGGCTCCGCGCACCGACAGCCTCCGTCTAGCCGGCGCCGCGGGGAGCGCCGAGGACTTGCTCTAGTGGCGGCTACCCGCGCCGTCCAACTGCACCCGTAAGGAGAACCGATGAGCACCGACAATCGCGACGATGACGATCTCGACGAGGAGCTCGACACCGACTCGGCCGACCTGGACGAGGGTGACGTCGGGGAGGGCGAGTCTGGGGATGGCAGCGACGCACCGGAGATCAGCCGGAAGGTTCGCCGGCGCCGGCGCCGGACGCGTCCGCGGAGCAAGACGATCGCGATGAAGCGGCTCACCCGCGAGGAGCTTCGCGTCGGCGCGCTGATGTATCCCCCGGTCGATATTCCGCGCCCGCAGACCCGCGCCGAGTGCCGCGAGGAGATGCGGCCGTGCCCGTGGGTCGCGTGCAAGCACCATCTCTATCTCGACATCAACCCGGAGACCGGTTCGATCAAGATCAATTTCCCTGATCTCGAGCCCTGGGAGCTGCAGCACACCTGCGCGCTCGATGTCGCCGAGCGTGGCGGGATCACGCTCGAAGAGGTCGGCGAGATCATGAACCTCACCCGCGAGCGAATTCGCCAGGTCGAAGTGCGCGGTCTGCTGAAGCTGAAGATGGGCTCGCCGTCTCCGGACGAGCTTGGTGCCGAGCTGCTCGCCGCCAAGCAAGCGAACGAGAACTAGGCAAGCGCTGTTTGATCGCGGCTCCGCGCCACGGCTGTCCGGTCTCAGGCTGATCGGTACGAGCGACGCGATCCAAAAGTTTCGGTGCGTAGCGCAGCAACCATCGCAACCACCTTGCGCGGAGCGAGCCCCTGTGGGACGAGCGGGGCATGATCCGGCGCGCGTTGATCTCGGTTTCGGACAAGCGAGGAGTGGTCGAGCTGGCGAAGGTTCTCGCGGATGCGGGAGTGGAGATCCTGTCGACGGGCGGTACCGCGGCCGCGCTCACGGCGGCAGGTATCGCCGTCAAGCAGGTCTCGGCCTACACCGGCGCGCCGGAGATCCTCGACGGACGCGTCAAGACGCTGCATCCGAAGATCCATGGCGGTCTGCTCGGTCGCGACACCAGCGCACATCAGGCCGAGATGGCGAGCAACGGCATCGCCCCGATCGATCTCGTCGTCGTGAACCTGTATCCGTTCGAGGCGACGATCGCGAGGTCAGCCACCAACCTCGATGAGGCGATCGAGAACATCGACATCGGCGGGCCGTCGATGCTGCGCTCGGCCGCGAAGAATCACGAGCGCGTGGCGGTTGTCGTCGATCCGGATGACTATCCGATCATCACCGCGGCTGTGGCCGGCGATGGCCTGACGGCGGGACAGCGGCTCGCGCTCGCGCGCAAGGCGTTCTCCCATACCGCCGCCTATGACGCGGCGATCGCGGGGTACCTGTCGTCGATCGAGGACAGCGCCGCGGAGCGTCGCGATCAGGCGCCGGTCCGCCGCGACCTTCCGGACACGTTGAGCGTTCAATGGCGCCGGTTGTACGAGCTGCGCTACGGCGAGAACCCTCATCAGCGCGCCGCGTTCTACGCCGATGGACGATCGCCGCTGGCGCAAACGGCGACGCGGCGGCCAACGATCGCGACCGCCGAGGTGCTTGGCGGCAAGCAGCTGTCCTACAACAACATCCTCGATCTGGATGCCGCGCTCGGCCTGTGCCTCGAATTCCCCGGCCCCGCCGCGGTGGTGGTCAAGCACAACAACCCGTGCGGGGTCGCGATCGATCGCAGCGTGGCCGACGCGTATCGCCGGGCGCGCGAGGCGGACTCGGTGTCAGCGTTCGGCGGCATCGTCGCGGTGAACCGCGAGGTCGACGAGCCGCTGGCGAAGTTACTGGTGGAGACGTTCCTGGAGTGCGTGGTCGCACCGTCGTACTCGGCGGCGGCGCGCGATCTACTCGCGAGCAAGAAGAACCTTCGGTTGGTCGCCGCGGTTGGCGAGTGGCGCGCGCCGACCAACGACCGCGCGTGGTCGATCCGGACCATCGCAGGGGGCGCGCTGGTGCAGAGCGTCGATCACGGCATGGTGGATCTCTCCTCCGCCAGGCTTGCCACGACGCGCGCGCCGAGCGAAGCCGAGCGCGCCGACCTCGGATTCGCGTGGCGCGTCGCCAAGCACGTCAAGTCCAACGCGATCGTGTTCGCCAAGGGCGGCGTGACGCTCGCGATCGGCGCCGGTCAGATGAGCCGCGTCGATTCGGTGCGGATCTGCGAGCGCAAGGCCGGCGAAGCGCTCCGCGGCGCGGTGGTCGCGTCCGACGCGTTCTTCCCGTTCCGCGATGGTGTCGACGTGCTCGCCACCGCCGGTGCGGTCGCCGTGGTGCAACCCGGGGGCTCGGTGCGCGACGACGAGGTGATCGGCGCTGCCAACGAGCACGGCCTCGCGATGCTGTTCACCGGGATGCGGCACTTCCGCCACTGAGCGCGAGGTCATGAACCATGAAGATCCTGGTCATCGGTAGCGGCGGACGCGAGCACGCGCTGGTCTGGCGGCTCGCGCAGAGTGGCCACGAGCTCGTCGCCGCGCCGGGAAATCCGGGCATCGCCGAGCTCGCGCGCTGCGTGGCGATCAAGATCGACGAGCTCGATCGGCTGGTCGAGCTCGCGGTGACCGAGGCCGTCGAGCTCGTGGTCGTCGGCCCGGAGGCGCCGCTGGTCGCGGGCCTTGGTGATCGTCTGCGCGCGGCGGGCGTCGCCACGTTCGGTCCGAACCGCCACGCCGCGCAGCTCGAGGGCTCGAAGGCATTCAGCAAGCAATTCTTCGCGCGCCACCGGATTCCAACGGCCGCATTCGAGATCGTGTCGACGGTCGCCGCGGCCGACGCCGCGATCGATGCGCTCGGTGGTCGCGTGGTCGTCAAGGCCGATGGGCTGGCCGCGGGCAAGGGGGTCGTGGTCGCCAGCGATCGCGATCAGGCACGTGCCGCCGCGCGGGAGATGCTCGAGGCGCGGCGGTTCGGAGACGCCGGTGCGACGGTGATCATCGAGCAGGTGATCGTGGGGCGAGAGGTCTCGGTGCTCGCGTTGACCGATGGCTCGCGGCTCGAGGTCCTGCCACCGGCCGAAGATCACAAGACGATCTTCGACGGCGATCGCGGTCCGAACACCGGAGGCATGGGGACGGTGTCACCCGCGTGGATCGACGATCGGATCCTTCAGCGGATCGTCGCCGAGATCCTGGAGCCAACGGTGCGGGGCCTGGCCGCCGATCGCATCGACTACCGCGGTGTGCTGTACGCGGGAGTGATGGTCGATCACGCCGGCGCGCCGTGGCTGCTCGAATACAACTGTCGGTTCGGCGATCCGGAGACCCAGCCGATCATGGCGCGCCTGCGCGGCGATCTTGGCGCCGTGCTCGCCGGCGCCGCACGTGGTGACATGCCCGCGGGCGTCCTCAGCTGGGATTCGCGCGCCGCGGTGTGCGTCGTGCTCGCAGCCGCGGGTTACCCGGGAACCGTTCGCACCAACGATCCGATTCGCGGGCTCGAGCTGGCTGCGGACGACGTGGTCGTATTTCACGCGGGCACCGCACGATCAGCGGATGGCACCCTGGTGTCGGCGGGCGGTCGCGTGCTGGGAGTCACCGCGCTCGGTGACAGCGTCCAAGCCGCGCGTACCGCGGCCTACAGCGTGGCCGATCGGATCGAGCTCGCCGGCAAGCAGCTGCGCCGCGATATCGGCGCACGGCCCCGGCCATAGCGCGGCAGCGACAGCCCCTACAGCCGGCGTAGCTCGAGCGGCCGGTTGGCATAACCGCTATCGGCGATCGGCTGCGCGCGTGGCGAATCGAACAGGGTGTGCATCATGATGTCCTGGTCGTCGAGGACGCCGCGCTGGCCGCGATCTTCGACGAGCACACCGACGTGACGCGGAAACAGCACGATGTCGCCGGGCCGCGTGAACGGCAGGGGCCGGTTGGCGCGGTCCCGGTAGACGCCATCATCGCGGCGGGTCCCGCTTCCGAGCAGCGAACTGACTTTCGGCAGCCCGCCTGACCAGGTGTACGCGAGCTTCTTGCCCATCCGGCGTGCGCCGTAGACCACGAAGTCGGCACAGTCGGAGCCCTCCAGGCGTTCGCTCTGATGGCTGGTATCGCTGCGGCCGGCAGACGCCCAGATGTACGGCTGGCCGAACATCTCGGTCAGGTAGCCAAGGTAGCTATCGTCCTTGCGGATCGACACACGCATCACGGCGTCGGTCAGTCCGCCGGATGCGCCGCCACGCCGCGACTCGACGCCGGGGCTCGCAACCGCGTGGCCATCGAGCGTTGCGACCACCTGGTAGCGCATGGTCCCCACGCCGCTGCCGTAGTCAGGCGTCAACGTCGGCCGCACGTCGGGGATCAGCGACGATGCGTTGGCGCTGCCTTCGATCGCGGTCGCGCGATAGGCGATCGGCTCGTAGTGAAATGTCGGACCGTCGCCGTTGGAGTAATTGGCAGCCACCGGCTCGATCCGATTCCACGCCAAGCCGATCGCGGGCGCACCGGCGAGCGGTTCCGTCGCAACGGGCCTCCCCGCGAGGCGGAGCACGGGTGCATCGGTGAACACCCGCTTGCGACCGTGGGTGGCGAGCTCGATGACGGCGTACAGCCTGACGCGCTGATCGAGCCGAGCGTAGGCTGCGCGATCCATGGCGGGACCGCCGTCGACCGACGCCGCGACGCGCACGCCGATCAGCGTCGGCTCGGGAGTATTCGATCGTGCGCCAGCGCTCGTAGGCTGAGCGCTGGCGTGTAGCGGGAGACAGGCAACGACAGCGACGATGGCGAATCGCACATGGATTGAACGCGCCGGGAGCCGGGATGGTTCAAACACTGCCACGGAGTGTTATCGAGCTCCGGCCGGATGTGGTTGCTGGTGGGCGCCTGTAGCGTCACCTTTGCGCCAGTGCCGTGACAAGTGCGTGGGTCGTGGTGGGACGAACCTGGGGTGTCTGGAGGATCGATATGCGGAGCCTTGCTGATCGCGTCGTCAAAGCTGTGTCGGATCTCACGATCGGGACCGTGATCGTGCTCGTCCATGTAGCTCTCGCAGATCGCGCTCGGTCGATGGCGCTGGTGCGCGCTCCGCGATCTCGTCCGCATCGCGCGTGATCGTCGCGCTGAGCGATCCCGGCTTCCAACAAAGTGTCACAGAGGTCTGCTACGGATGGAGAAGTGGATCCTCAGCTCGCGATCTCGGTTCGACTAGCAACGGAACATGATGTCGATGCGCTCGCCGGTCTGGTGAACCGAGCGTACGAGGTCGAAGAGTTCTTCATCGAGGGCGATCGCACGACGCCTCGCGAGATCGCCGAGCTCGCTCGAGCGGGCGACTTCCTGGTGCTGGAGTCTGGCCGGGGGCTGGCCGCGGCCGTGTACGTCGAACAACGAGAGCACGCTGGCTACTTCGGAATGCTTGCGGTGGAGCCCGCGCTGCAGGGGATGGGGCTCGGCACTCGCCTGGTAAGGCTCGCCGAAGCGATGGGGGAGGCGATGGGGGCCAAGGCGATGACCCTGCGCATCGTGAACCTGCGCGAGGAGCTCGCCCGGTGGTACCGAAGTCTTGGCTATCGCGCGGTCTCGACGGCGCCGTTCACCCATCGCGCGGTCAAGAAGCCGTGCCACTTCGTCGAGATGTACAAGCGGCTGCGGCCTGATCCCGGCGAGGTCATCGAAGCCGTGGTCGCATAGCTCGCGCCGCGGCGATCCTCCGAGCACTCGCGGGGCTCGCGAACGTCGTATAGGATACTCAGTCATGGGATTTCGAGCGCTCGTCGGCGAGCTCGTGATGACGGCAGTCTTCGGGGTGGTGGTTGGTGGCTCGATGATGAGCTGTGGAAGTGGCGGCGGGTTCCCCGATGCTCCGCCCAAGGACGCTCCACCGCCCGGCGGAACGTTCTCGCTCGACTGGGTGATCACGGACGCCAACAACCAGCCGATCACGTGCGGTCAGATCGGCGCGACGACCGTGACGATGTCGCTTCGCAACCGCGCCGTGCAGGGTGGCCAGAGCGAGGTGTTCACATGCCCGAACCTGTCGGGCACCTCTCCCGTTCTCCCGGTGGGCATCTACGACATCGAGTTCGAGCTGGCCGGCGCGGTCGGCCTGATCGCGACCGCACCCAAGCAAGAGGGCATCGAGATCAAGTCAGGCCAGAACACCGAGCTCGCGCCGCTCGCGTTTGCGGTCGATGCGACCGGGCAACTGGAGCTGTCGCTCAACGCCCATCAGACCGGCGGCAACTGCGCGCCCGCGATGGACAGCGCAGGCATCGAGGGCATGACGATCACGCTCGAGCATGTCGGCAACGGCAACCCCTGTGAAAATGTGACGTTCTCGATCTCCGCGGGCGCGTCGCAACCCGCCGGGACGTACACGGTCGATTGCGCGGCGCCCGCCGTCGGTGCGTGCGTCGAGTCCGACCAGACGCTCACCGTCCCGAGCTTACCGTCGGGCAATTACATCATCCGGATCCGCGGCAAGGTCGGCGGGACCGACTGCTGGGTCAACAACGACACGATCAAGGTTCCGCCACTGGGCATGAAGCTGACCAGCGAGCTGAATATCGGTGAGCTGGCGGAATGCATGCCGTGACCGGATGCTGAGCGGAGCTGCGACGGCTTGACGGGCCGGTGCTTTGCGGGTCTGCTCCGGCAGTGACCACCGAGTCCCACTACCGGCCGAATCTTCGCGACACGTTGTTCCAGCTGTTCGAGGTGCTCGAGATCCAGTCGACCACCCTGGGCAAGGGGCCATTTGCGTCGATCGATGAGGACAGCGCCAGGGCGTCGCTCGATGGATTGCTCGAGGTCGTCCAGACCGCGTGGGCTCCGACGTTCGCCCGCGGCGATCGCGAGGGCACCGCGTTCGATGGCAAGGGCAACGTCACGCTACCACCGGGCTACAACGCCGCGCTCGACGCATATTACAAGGGCGGCTGGAACAAGCTCGAGCTGCCCGAGAACCTGGGTGGCTACGGCGTGCCCCCGACGGTGCAGTGGTCCGCGTTCGAGATGATGGCGGGCGCCAACCCCGCGCTGTGCTTTTACGTGCTGGCCAACATGATGGTGCAGATCATCGATCGGTTCGGCACCCCCGAGCAGAAGCAGCGCTACGTGCCCAACATGCTGGAGCAGCACTGGGGCGCATCGATGGTGCTGACCGAGCCCGCCGCCGGTTCGGACGTCGGCGCAGGAACCACCAAGGCCAAGCACGTTGCAGGGGACGAATACCTGCTCGAAGGCGTGAAGCGGTTCATCACCAACGGCGACTTCGATCATCCGCGCAACATCGTTCACCTCGTGCTCGCGAGGCCCGAAGGCGCAGGGCCTGGAACGAAGGGGCTGTCGATGTTCATCGTGCCCAAGTTCTGGGTCGAGGCCGACGGCTCGCTCGGCGAGCGCAATGGCGCGGTGGTGACCAAGGTCGAGCACAAGATGGGGCTGCGCGGTTCGGCGACCACCGAGCTCACGCTCGGCCATGACCGCCCGTGCCGTGGCCTCCTGCTCGGCAACGTGCATGACGGCATCGCACAGATGTTTCACGTGATCGAATACGCGCGCATGGGTGTTGGTGCGAAAGCGATGTCGACGCTGTCGTCGGCGTACTTGACCGCGTTGGATTACGCCCGGCTGCGCAAGCAAGGCTCCGACCTGGCACAGCAGGCCAACAAGGCCGCACCGCGCGTCGAGATCATCCGCCATCCCGATGTTCGCCGCATGCTGATGCTGCAGAAGGCATTTTCCGAGGGGCTCCGAGCCATGGTGCTGTGGACCGCACACATCCAGGATCAAGTCGCGATCCAGGGCGGCCACGGATCCGATGCCGCCCGCGCGCTCGACAGCGTGAACGATCTGATGCTGCCGCTGATCAAGGGTTACGGATCGGAGAAGGCGTACGAGCTGCTCGCGCTATCGCTGCAGTGCCTGGGTGGCTCCGGCTACTGCCAGGACTATCCGATCGAGCAATACATCCGCGACGCCAAGATCGACACGCTCTACGAAGGCACGACGCACATCCAGGCGCTGGACCTGTTCTTCCGCAAGATCGGTCGCGATCGCGGGGCCACGCTCGAGGGGTTGCTCGCCCAGGTGTACAGCACCGCCGAGAAGCTGCCCGCGGAGCTGTCGGTCGAGAAAGCCGCGCTCACCGCGGCGCTCGGCGACGTGCGCGCGATCGTCACCGCGATGCTCGGAAAGCTCGGCCAGTCGATCTATCACGTCGGTCTCCAGGGCAATCGGATCCTGTTTTCGCTCGCCGAGCTCGTGATCGGCTGGCGACTCGCGGTCAGCGCACAGGTCGCGCTCGGCAAGCTCGCGGGCGCCAAGGGCGACGACGCCGCGTTCTATCGTGGCAAGCTCGCCGCGGCGCGGTTCTACGCCAGGACCGTGTTGCCCGGGATCGCGCTCGCGCGCACGCTCGTCGAGGCGAGCGATCTGGATCTGATGGAGATGACCGACGACAGTTGGTGACTGGCGCCGGTCACATGAAGTTGCGGGTGTGCAGCGACGAAAGTCGCGCGGCCGTGGCCTGATCGAAGCCGAGCCGCACCAGGTGCTGCCGTCGGTGGTCGTCCATCGTGCGCTGGAGCGCGACGACCGCGGCGTGACCGCGGCGCAACGCCACGGGCTCCCAGCTCCCAGCTGCGAGCAAGATCAAGGCGTCGAACACCTCCGCGTTGAGCCCGGCGGTATGAGCCAGCGCAGCGTGCCGGCGTTCGATCGCGGCCGCGAGCCGGCCGCGTAGCCCGGGATCCTCGCCGACGTGGCGCTGGAGGTGGGCCAGTCCGAACGCCACGTGACGAGCTTCGTCTTGCGCCGCGAGCTGTGCGACGGCGCGCGTGCAGGCGTCAGGTGCGTGATCGCGCAGGAACCACAGCAACGCGAGGAAGCTGCCCTCGCCGAGCACCGAGAGCAAGAAGCTCGCGATCGCGAAGTCGTGCTCGTCGAACAAGGTCGCCAGCGATGCCTGCCCGCCCGCGGTAGACAAGCCAAGCTCGTCGCGCCGAAGTCGTGCACGCCGCGTGAATACCTCGATATGCCGGGCCTCATCGGCGGCCTGGATCGCGAGCAATTGCATGACCTCGCGAAAATGCGGATGCAGTCGGGCGAGGAACCGCGCGGGCACGAGCAGCGCCGCGGTCTCGTTCTCGATCAGATACGTCATCACCTGAACGATCGCGTCCTCGACCTCGGGCGGATGATCGATCACCTCGTCCCATGGAATCGCGCTGGCGGGATCCCATTGAGCGGCCGCTGCGTGCGCATACATTCGCGGCGCCTCCTCGGCCCATGTGGTCTGGCGATCCGCGATCGCGAACTCGAGCACCGGGGTCCCGGCCTCGACCAGCGCACCACGCGCGGCAAGTCCCCAGCGCGCCGGCGCATGGTGCGACGGCGAACCGACCGAGCCTGCTCGCTCCGCGCCCGCCCAGCGATCCGGCCCACGCGTGATCTCGTAGCCGCGGCCCCGCTCGGCGATCGCGTGACCATTCGCACGACACCATGCGGGCAGGTCGACCTGCAGCGAGCTCGCGGTTCCGCGCACGATGATCGATCGCGCATCCGCGAGCGCTCGCTTGATCAGCAGGTGCGCGCCTTCGTCGAGCGCGAGATCGCCGAGGTCGAGCTCGACGAGCTCAGCGCTGGTCATGCCGATTGCTCGGCCAACCAGGGCTCGATCGTGCCGAACCGATCGATCGCGCGCTCCAGCAGCTCGTAGCCGGTCTTGCGGCCAGGACGCCATTGCTTGAGACCTTCCATGTCGAGCAGCGGCCGCACGACCGGATCGTCGTAGGTCATGGCGAGCAACAGCTCGCGAAACTTCGCGATCAGCGGCGGCGCACCGTCGAGCACCGTGAAGTTGCAGTGGTCGTATTTGCCGGTCTGCATCACCACACGCAGCTCGTTGGGTGCGAACAACCCCTCGCGCGCGAACGCGAGCCGATTGCCATCGATCACGCACGCCGCATCGACCTCGTCGGCGAGCAGCGCACGCACCGCATCGCGCTCGCCGCCAATGTGGTCGCCGTGCTTGCCGAGATGGACGTCATGCTTGACGACCGTCCCCTCCACGCCCGCGTCCGCGAGCGCGAGCAGCGGAATCAGCGTGGCTTGTGGTGAATCGGCCGCGCCGACGCCGATCCGCTTGTCGCGCAGATCCGCCACGCCCGCAATCGGTCCGCTGGCCTTCACCAGCACCACGCTCGTCAGATCGCAGTCGGTATCGCGCATCGCGATCGGTTCGGCCCATCGTCCGCGCGCCTGCGCTGCGCGCTCGGTCTGAAGCCACGCGAGCGGCGAGTTCCACGCGACGTTGATCTCTCCGCGCAGATGCGATTCAACCTGGCGCTCGTAGTTCGAATACAGGACGTAGTCGAACGGCAGGCGCCGGTCCTCGAAGTACGCGCGAAAGCCCTCCCAGATCGGGACGACCTTTGCATCGTACGCAACGCAACCTAGAACGACGGTTCGCATGAGCCTTAGAACAGTGGCAGGCCGCACACGGCCTTGCCGATGAAGTCGTACAGCACATCGGCCGTAGGGCCCATCACCAACGATGCGCGAGCATCGCGAAAGATCCGCTCGACCGCGACGTCCTTGCGAAACGCCGCGCCACCGCACACGCGCATCGCGATGTCGGTGACCTGCGCGGCGGATTCACCCGACGCCGCCTTGCACTCGAGCACGCGGACCATCGCGTCGAGCCGCTTGGTGCGGATCGCCGCGATCGTGTCGTCGAGCAACGCCTTGCTTTGATCGGCGTGGATCCGCATGCGAGCGATGTAGGCGCGAATCGTCGGGAGATCAGCGAGCGTCGAGCCAGCGTGCTCGAACGGCGTGGTTGCGGCATGCGCGGCGGTCTTCTGGACCGCCGCGTCCATGAGCCCGGTCGACACCGCGGTCGACAGCACATTGAACCAAGGCAGCACGATCTCCATCATCATGCCGAACCCGCCACCTTCGTTTCCGAGCCGTGCGGTGGCGGGAAGCTTCACATCCTCCGCGGTCACTTCACTCGAGTCGTTACCTCGAAGCCCGATCCCGTCGAACCCGGTGCCGGCGACGCGAAGCCCGGCGGTCGTGCGCGGCACCAGCCATAACGTGCTCAGCTCGCTGCCCTCGGCGGGCTTGCTCGACCAGACATAGCTGTCCGCGTGGCGAGCCGAGGTGATGAAGCTCTTCTTGGCGTTGAGCCTGACGTTCTTTCCATCGAGCTGCGCGGTGCTCACTGGCACCCAGAACTGACTGCGCGATCCGGCCTCGGAGAACGCGAGGGTGGTGAGGTGCTTGCCTGTGGCGATCGCGCGCCGGACGTCGAGCGGACCTTGTTGCTCGAGGACTGCAGTGGCGGTGTAATGCATGCACACCACCATCGCCGTCGATCCGCACTCGCGTGCCAGACGCTCGACGACATAGGCTGCCTCGGCCATCCCGAGCCCCTTGCCACCCACGTCTTGCGAGCTGACCAGGCCCAGCATCCCCGTGCGGCCCATCTCCTTGATCACGGCGCTCGGGAAGGTACCCCGGTCGGTATCAACAGCGTTCGTGGCCGCTAACTTCGCGATCGCTTCAGTGACGTCCTTGTACTCGTACGGCATGGCACTCCAGGCGCAGGTGGCGTCGACGCGCGGCCAGACCGTACTCCAACGAGCCGGCGGTGTCTTGCCGGGCGAGGAGTTTGCGGTGGCGCATCGTTTTCAGGGACCGGTGACCGCAGGTCAACGTCGGCCCATCGCATCCATGAATTGAATCAGCGCGTGGGCCACTCGCGCGCACCCGCCGGGTGTGCGGGTCACCAGGTGCGAGGTCTCGAGCTGGATGCCGGCGTAGCGTTCACCGGCGAGCGCCCCGCGCAGCGCGGTGCAGATCGAGGGCCCGGTCCCCGCGTAGGGCTGGTTGGCGCGCACGTCGAATCCACCGCTGCGCAGGCTGAACAGCAGCCGTTCGGCAAGTTGGGCCTCGAAGTCGTGCTCTGGATCGTAGAGCACGCCGAGCTCGTAGGTTCGCGCGGCAGGATCGAGCGCGGGATCGAAGCTGTGCGACGACAGGTGAACGCACGCGCCGCGATCGAGCAACCGCGCGGCAACGTCGCGCCGGACCGCGTCCCAGTACGGGGCGTGAAATGCAGCGAGCCGCGAAGCGCGTTCGTCCTCGGTGAGACCGGCATTACCCGGCACCGCCGCGCCGTAGCTGTTGATCGGGATCACGTGGGGATGATCGGGCGCACGATTGAGGTCGACGAACATCCGCGAGAACGCGCCGGCGTGGGCGGGGATCCCGACCGCCTCGGAGAGCCGGGCTGCGATCTCGAACGCGCCATGGTCCCACCCAGCTTGCGATTGAACCACGTCGAGTGGAACGCCAAGATCGACGTCCGGTGGCAGCATCCACGACGCGTGCTCGCACGAGAGAACCACGCCGATCATGGGCGCACGATAGCGTGCCGCCGCGCGCTCGTCGCGTGACAGATCAGCTCGTCAGCGCCGCGAGGAATCGCAGCACATGGCTCCACGCGTCGGCGGCGTGGGTCTCGTCGTAGTGCGGGTTCGACGGGTTCGCGAACGCGTGGTCGGCGTCGTAGCGATAGATCTCTGTGGCGACCCCCGCTTGCTCGAG
Source organism: Kofleriaceae bacterium (assembly GCA_050187075.1). Lineage (GTDB taxonomy): Bacteria > Myxococcota_A > Polyangia > Haliangiales > Haliangiaceae > JABFXX01. The sequence continues at coordinate 23,039 of JBFWXW010000087.1, forward strand.
CGCGGCCTCGAACGCATTGACCTGCGCCGGGGGGATCCCCTGATCGCGATTGCCAAACACGCCGAGCACTCGCGCCTTGATCGTCGCGAGCTTCGCGGGATCGGTCTCGAGCATGCCGTAATAGATGATCGCCCCGTCGAGCTCGGGCATCGCCATGGCGGTCTTGAGCGACCAGCCTCCGCCAAAGCACCAGCCGATCACCGCCCGCCTGGTGGCCTTGATCCGGGGATCGGATGTCGCCAGCTCGAACGCGCTGCGAATGACCGCGCTGGCCTTCGCAGGATCCACCGCCTTCATGGCGTTCATCGCCGCGTCGCGGTCGGTGGCGACGACGCCGCCGTAGAGATCGACCGCGATCGCAGCCCAGCCGGCGCTGGCGAGACGATCCGCCCAGTGCTCGATGTTGGCGTTCAGCCCCCACCATTCATGAATGACGACGATCGCCGGGAATGGACCCTGGCCCTGGGGCAGGCTGAGATACCCCCTGGTGCCACCGATCTCGATCGACTCGCCATTGCGCGCGGGTGGCCCGGCCGTCGGCAACGCATGCATGGCCTTGAACTGCTCCTCCGATACGGCGCCGGTGAGCGGGGAAGGCGTCTTCGGAGGGGTCGGAGCGGATGGCTCCGGCGGCTTGGCGGACGACGAACAAGCGACCAGCGCAGCGATCAGGCACGCAACCAAACGCATGGCACGCGTATACCGCGGCCGGTCACCGCACGTCGATACAGCGTGGCACCACCAGCGCGGACAGCGCCGCGCCGACGAGCACCACGCCGCCGTGGATCACGCCAACGTGAAGCGGATCGGTGATGTGGCAGTGCAGATGCAACACCAGACCGCCGAGGCTACCGCTCGCTGCACCGAGCGCCGCCGCGATCCAGCGCGCCCCGTGGGGGATGGTTCTGCGCAGCAGCACCGCGCCGAGCACCGCGGGTACGATCGCGCTGACGATCCCGAGCTCGAGGCAGCCATGGCCATGTGCGAGCTTCGCTGCAGGCAGCTGTACGCTGCTCGGCCCGCTGGGATGGATCAACAGCCCCAGGCTGATCAGTGCGATCGACGCAGTCACCGAGGCCGCGATCGCCAGCTGGCGACGTGGGATCATCGAGCCCAGGTCGGGGACGATCGCGACGTACGCGGGCAGCACGAATCCGAGCAGCCACGCGAGCGCGGCACCGACGAGCCACGAGATCGGCAGCTCGGAGAGATCGCGCCGCAGCGCAAGCAGCGCAACCACGCCTGCGGCATACGCGAGCGAGACGATCACGAGGAGGACGAGCTGCCGAACCGGGCGGCGGGTGGTTACCGGCGTCAGCGCCGCGAGCTCGTGCTCGAGCGCACTCGACATCGCGGGCGGCGGCTGCGCCGGGGTCGCGGCGAGCTGATCGACCGGATCGCTCACCTGGCGCCTCCGAGGAGCTTGCGCAGAACTTCGTAGCCGCGATGCGCACGAACCTTCATCGCGCCGGCGGTGGTACCGGCGATCGCCGCCGCCTCCGCCACCGACCGACCCTCGAGCTTGGTCAGCACCACCGCCTCGCGCTGCGCCGATGGCAGCTGCGCGAGCGCCGCCAGCGCCGCCGCCAGCTGGTCGGAATCAGGGGCTGGGTCCCGGCAATCTTCCGCCTCACCGGTGAGCCCAGCCACGCCGTCGGGTGGCTCCGCATCGTTGCCGACCTTGACGATGGCGCGTCTCGCCTTGCGCGCATCGTCGATGAATGTGCGGTGAGCGATCGCGTAGATCCACGGAATCGGGTCGGCGCCGCGGACGTAGCTCGCCCGGGCGCGATGGACCTTGAGAAACGTTTGCTGGAGCAGGTCGTCGGCGAGCGGGCGATGGCGCGCCATCTTCACGAGAAAGGCGTAGATCCGAGGTGCGACCACTGCGTAGAGCTCGCGAAACGCACCAGCGTCCCCATCGCAATATCGCGCCATCAAGTCCTTTGGCTCGGCCATTTCGCGACCGCTAGTGGGTATACGCCACCCCGGGGGGGGTGGTTACACAGGCTGATCTCTGCGATCACCCGCTCTTGCCTCGGTGCCCTGGGCTGCCCGATAACTCGCGGATGGCAACCGGTCGTCGTAGCAAGCGAAGCGTCAAGTCTCGTCCCAAGTTCAAGCAGAAGCGCCGCATGAAAGATCGCCGCATGAAGGCGAAGAAGGCCGCCTGGCACAAGCGCGGGCTCGCGCGCAACAAGGCGCGCCGGCGTCGCCGCGGCAAGAAGTAGCCGAGCG
>JBFWXW010000088.1:0-24077 GCA_050187075.1 Kofleriaceae bacterium
TCACACGTGGCGCCAGCGCCACGTCGTCAACCTCGACTATCTTGCGGGCATCCGCCTTGCAATCCTCGGCGACACATTCACTTACGAGGGGATTCTTCGATGAAGTCTACAGTCGCGTTGATCTGTTCGGTGCTGCTCACCCACATGGTGTCTGGTGTCAGCCATGCGCAGCCTGCCGCCGAGCCTGCGGCTCCATCGCCACCTGCCGGTCGCCATGGCCTGTTCGCCACCTCGGGCGTGTGGGCCGGAAACATCTCGTGCGACGGAATGGATTGTGGCGGATTCCGCGAAGCCGGTGGTCTCGGTCTGCAAGTTGGCTACATGGTCACTCCGCGGTTCGGCGTGCTCGCTGACGTCTGGGGGATGACCTCGAGCCAGAACGACGTGTCGATCACGTTCGTGACCGCGACACTCAACGCTCGTTACTGGCTCGCGCCGGTGATCTGGGTCCAGGCGGGGGTCGGCACCGGACACGCGCGGGTCAGTTGGGGTCCGTTCAGCGGCGCGAGCGACGACGTCGCCGTCGGGGCGATCTCTGCTGGCATCGAGGTCGTGCGTGGCCGGCGGTGGGCGGTTGATGTTGCCGCCAAGCTCGCACAGGGATCGTCGACGGACGTCGAAGGCGACCAGGTTCAGACCGGCCGCTCGACGGGCGTCGGCGTGAGCTTCGTCGGATTTCTCAACTGACCGCGCCGAGCTGCTCGCCGCTGCGCCCCCATCACAGGTCGATGCGCACCCAGGTCGCAGCGAGCCGGTCGGTGTAGCGCACCCGGCGTCACGTCGATGGAGCCGTGCCGTATCTGCGATGGATGATGCACGTGGTCTCGACTGAGCTCGCCACGAGGACACGATTCCCATGGCTAGAGCTGTCAGACCGGCGCGGTCCAACAACGCGAGACGAGGTTCATCCAGAGCGGCACGCCAGCTGCAATCGGCAGGTTCATAGCTTATCTCCCCGCCGCGTTCGCGTGAGGGTTCCGCGTGGGTGCGGCGGGGGCGTTTGTTCCGACCTGGCAGTCCCCGCGGACGACACCTTCGTGGGGATCGCGGTGCAAACCTTCCCCGTGCTCAAGGCATCGGCCAGGCGCGAGTTGAGAACAAATGCGACGCCGCAAAAACCTGCCGAACCGAGCGCGCAACTCGCGTCGACATGCCATCGTGCGCGCGTGAGCGACGAGACCGTGGGTAGGGACGAGCGGTATCGGATGCTGGTCGATTCGATCGATCAGGGATTCTGCGAGGTCGAGGTGGTGACGGGCGAGAGCGGGCGGGTCGCGGATCTGCGGTTCGTCGAAGTCAACCGGGCATTCGAGCGTCGCACCGGCATGACGGCGGTACTCGGACGGACGCTGCGCGAGCTCGTTGCCGACGTCGAGCCGCGCTGGTTCGAGCTTTTCGGTCAGGTCGCGGTCACCGGCGAGCCACGGCAGTTCACCGAGACGCTCGCCGCGCTGGGGCGCACGTTCCGGGTTGATGCGTTTCGCGTCCACGGCGCACCGACGACGCGGGTCGCCGCGCTGTTCGAGGACGTCACGGTTCGGCAGCGTGCCGAAGCCGCGGCGCGAGTGATCGAGGAGCGCCAGGCGTTCTCGCTCGAGCTCAGCGATGCCCTGCGTCCGCTCGCCGATCCGCGCGAGGTTCAGCAGCAGGCGGCACGACTGCTCCGCAGACAGCTCGACACCGACTGGGCGTATTACGCGGAGCTCGATCCCGAGACCTCGGTCGCGATCATCGATCGCGACCAGGCACGCGATGGTGTGCCGAGCCTGATCGGGCGCCATGCGCTCGAACAATTCCCGGGCATCGTCGCGGCGCTGCGCGCCGGTGACCAGCTCGCGATCGAAGATCTGATGACGTCCGCGATGGCGACAGAGGAGGGCAGGCGCCGCTACCGCACGATCGGCGTTCGCGCGGTCGCTGCCGTTCCGGTGATGAAGAACGGGATCGCGATCTCGGCCATCGTCGCGATCGATCGCAAGCCGCGGGTCTGGACCGAGGCCCAGCTCGCGCTGATCGAGGCGACCGCCGAGCGCACGTGGGCGGCGGTCGAACGGGCGCGGGCCGAGGCCACCTTGCGCCAGACCGAACAGCGGCTCCAGCTCGCGCTCGACGCCTCGAACATGGGCACGTTCGTGTGGCACATCGCCGAAAATCGCAAGGAACCCGATGCGCGCATGGCACAGCTGTTCGGGTTCGCGCCGGGAGCCTCACCACAGGTACTCGCCGCGGCGATCCACCCCGACGATCGCGCGCGCGCTCGCGCAGCACTGGACCGGGCGATCGATCGCAACGGGACCGGAACGCTTCGCGAGGACATCAGGGTCATGCGTCCCGACGGCTCCGAACACTGGCTGGCGATCACCGCGCAAACGGTGTTCGAGGGTGACGCTCGCGACCCGGTCCGGCTCGTCGGCATCGCGTCCGACGTCACCGAACGCAAGCACACCGAAGCGATCCTGCGTGAGCGCGAGGAGCGGCTGCGCGATAGCGATCGGCGCAAGGACGAGTTCCTCGCGGTGCTGTCGCATGAGCTGCGCAATCCACTCGCGCCGGTGCGCACCGGGCTCGAGATCATCCGCCTCGCGGGCAACTCGCCGGCCGCGGTCGAACAGCTCCGCGCGATGATGGAGCGCCAGCTCGGTCACATGGTGCGATTGATCGACGATCTGCTCGATGTCTCGCGCATCACGTCGGGGAAGATCCGGCTGCAGCGGCAGACCGTCGAGCTCTCGACGCTGCTGAGCACGGCGATCGAATCGGCGCGCGCCGCGATCGCCGAGAAGCAGCTCGCGCTGAGCGTCGACATGCCTGCCGCAAGAATTGTCCTCGAGGTCGATCCGACGCGGTTCATCCAGGTGGTGTCGAACGTGCTCCACAATGCGATCAAGTTCACCGAGCCCTCGGGGAACATCGCGATTCGCGCGGAGGCCACCGACGATGAGGTGGTGCTCGCGGTGACCGACTCGGGCGTGGGGATCACGCCGTCGATGCTGCCGCGCGTGTTCGACCTGTTCAGTCAGGATGACCACAGTGTGATGCAGCGTTCGAATTCGGGCCTGGGCATCGGGCTCGCACTTGCGCGACGCCTCGTCGAGCTGCATGGCGGCTCGATCGAAGCCCGCAGCGACGGCCACGGACACGGCGCCACGTTCGAGATCCGCGTGCCGCGGTCTGGCGCTGGAACCATTGCCGCGCCACCGCGCCGGGCGGATCGGGTCACGGCGGTTCGCCGGCGCGTCGTGGTGATCGACGACAACCAGGACGCGGCCAACTCGATCGCGATGCTGGTCGAGCTCGTCGGCTGCCAGGCCAGCGTTTCGTACGATGGTGCGAGCGGCCTGGAGCTGATCCGCAGGTTGCAGCCGGACATCGTGCTGCTCGACATCGGGATGCCGGGTCTCGACGGGTTCGAGACCTGCCGGCGGATCCGGACCGAGGTCGGCCCCGGCATCGTGATCGTCGCAGTCACCGGCTGGGGGCAAGAGCAGGATCGCCAGGCGGTGTTGCGCGCGGGATTCGACGCGCACGTTCCCAAGCCACCCGACCCCGCCGTGCTGCAGCGGATCCTGGTAACCGGGCATCCGCCGCACTGAGCCGGCGCGGTCGAGTAGAGTCGAGCGATGAGGCTACTCGTCTGGTGGTCGGTGTTGCTCGTCGCGTGCGCTGGCCAGGGCCGTGCGGTCAAGGCCGTGGTGATCGTCTCCGCCAACACCGAGTGGCGCCAGCTCGCGCCGCTGTTTCCGGGCGCCGTGCGCCAGTCGACGCCATGGGGCGAGTTCTTCGAGCATACGTACGACGTCGCGGGTGGTCCGGCGCGCGTCGTGGTGTTCCACGGAGGCTGGGGCAAGGTCGCGGCCGCAGGATCGGCGCAGTACGCCATCGATCGCTGGCGCCCCGGATACATCATCAACCTCGGGACAGCGGGCGGGTTTGCCGGCGCGATCGACAAGCACGCCGTCGTGCTCGCCAACCGCACGGTGATCTACGACATCGTCGAGGCAATGGGCGACTCCGCCGAGGCGATCGCTTCGTACAGCGTGGATATCGACCTGTCGTGGCTCAGCGAGCCCTATCCTTCGAGAGTCGTACGCACGCTGCTGGTGTCCGCCGATCGCGATCTCGTGCCCTCCGAGGTCGCGACGCTGTCGACGAAGTACGCTGCGGTGGCCGGCGACTGGGAGAGCGGGGCGATCGCGTACACCTGCGCGCGCAATCACCAGCGGCTGCTGATCCTCCGCGGCGTGAGCGATCTCGTCACTCCGTTGGGCGGCGAGGCCTACGGCAACATGGCTGCGTTCGAACAGGGCGCAGCGGTCGTCATGCGCCGGCTATTCGCCGAGCTGCCCGCGTGGCTGGCGCGGATGCCCTGATCGCGCGCTTGGGTTGCACGATCGGCGTCGGTGCGAGCGAGGTGAACTCCACCGACCTCGCGAGGTCCTGCGGCGTGTCGATGTCGATCGCGCCGTCCGGCCAGTCGATGACCGAGACCGGCGAACACGACGCGAACAGTCGGCGCGGGCCCACGTCTCCGCGGCTGGTGAGTAGCGCGGGGAATTGCAGGCGATCGAACACGGCAGGTAACCCCAGGCCATGGTTGTAGCGCGAGGCGACCGGCGCGAACGTTGCGCGATACATCGCGAGCAGTCGATCGAGATGCTGCGTCGTGATCAGCGGCTGATCGCCCAGCACCACCGCCGCTGCACGGCAGCGGCGAGCGATCGCCCACTGCAGCCCGCAGCGCAGCGAAGACGCGATGCCCTCGTGCCAGTCCGGGTTGATCGCGATCTCGAGATCGAGGTCATCGATGGTCGGGGCGATCGCATCTGCATAGGCGCCGAGCACGGCGACCGTTTGATCCGAGGACGCCGCGCATGCGCGGATCGCAATGCGGCGGAGCAAGGGCTCGGTTCCGATCGGCTCGAGTTGCTTGGGACGACCCATCCGGCGCGATTCGCCGGCGGCGAGAATGATGGTTGCGATGGTCATTCGACAGCTGCCAAGAGGTTGCAAGGAAACGTGAGAGCCCGTCGCTGTGGCGTTTGTGCACCAGCGTCCGCTCTGATCGAGGCGAGAACGCGCAGTACCGGTCGTTCGCTCGCCGTGTCGGATCGGCGTGGCTCGAGAGCTCTCGCCGAAGCCGTGATCACCCGACGGTGCGAACACCTCGTTATCTGCGCCGTTCTCGGGTTCACGGTCCGACCTGTTGCAAGCCGCGTGCGCAGCCCCCGATAAACGGCGTGGGCGTCGCTCACCACCTGGACACGGGGGCCGTCACATCGAACCGCGATCGGCGACCCGCTCCAACGCTCGCACGATCGTACGGCGGGCCAGCTCGATCTTGAACGCGTTGTCGTGAAGTGGGCGGGCGCCGGCCAGCGCGGCTTGCGCTGCTTCGAGGAAGACGTCGGTGGTTGGGCGCTTGCCGATCAGCTCGCGTTCGGCCTGGTGACTGCGCCATGGCTTGGTCGCGATCCCACCGAGCGCGATGCGCGCACCGGTGACTCGGTCGTCGGTGACCTCGAGCGCCACCGCAGCGGCCGCGAGCGCCGACGTGTACGAGGTCCGGTCACGCACCTTCAGGTAGGTCGACCGCCGTGCCCAACTGGTGATCGGAACCTCGACGTGCGTGATCGTCTCGTCGGGCGCCAGCACGGTCTCGATGTCCGGACGCGAGCCGGGCAGGGTGTAGAGGTCGGCGATCGGAAGCGCTCTCGCCCCCGCGGGCGATCGGGTGTGGACGATCGCCTCGAGCGCAACCAGCGCAACGGCAAGATCGGAGCTGTGGGTGGCGATGCAATCGGGGCTGGTTCCAAGCACCGCATGCGAACGCGTATAGCCATGCAACGCGGAGCACCCAGTTCCCGGCTCACGCTTGTTGCAGGCGGTGGCGAGCTCGCGGAAGTACGGACAGCGCGTGCGTTGAACCAGGTTGCCCGCGACGGTGGCCGCATCGCGGATCTGCGGCGCCGCTCCTGCGATCATCGCCTCCGCGAGCATGGGAAGCTGCTTCGCGACCGCCGGATGGTTCGCGACATCGGACGTGCGCGCGGTCGCCGCGATCCGCACGGTCGTCGCCGAGCACTCGATGTCGGCGATCGGCGCCTGGTGAACATCGTTGCGAGTGGACGGCCGCGCGCGTCCCAACCGCATCAGCTCGACCAACATCGTTCCGGTGGCGAGCGCGTTCGCAAGGTCCGCCGACTCGATGGCGCGGTCCTCGGCAGCCGCCGCGGCAGAGCTGGATGACTTCACGACTGTCTCCTTTTGCGCTGATCCAAGAAAGCGCGTGCGACGGTGTAAGCAAGAAGTTCGCCCACCCAAGCTGGCGAACACACTGGCCACGAACCGCGCGCGAGCGCTCGGTGTGCCGCGCCGTCAGCCAGGCTCCGCGCAGCCGTCGGAGATCTGCGCCAAACGACCGCAGATCGCTGCGCTGGGCAACCGTTTGTGACTACGTTCGCGGCCCATGACCGTTCATGACAACAAACAACGCAGCCGGTTCGAGCTGGAGCTCGACGGTCATACGGCGTTTGCCGCGTACCGCCGCGACGGCAACGTCGTCACCTTCGTCCACACGGAGGTGCCCAAGGCGCTGTCCGGCAGAGGTGTCGGGTCGGCGCTGGCGAAGGGGGCTCTCGATCTCGTGCGCGCCGCCGGCGACACCATCGTGACCGAGTGTCCGTTCATCGCGGGCTACGTCGCGAAGCACCCCGAGCTGCACGATCTTCGTCGATCACCGTGAGCGTCGCGGCGGTCGCGCCGATCGCGAGCGCGACGACGTTTGCGCCGGGTACGAGCAACAGCAGCGCGATCGGGCCACCGAATCCCAGAGAGCGCCAGCGCCGTACCCGCAGGTACTCGACCTTGTCGCGATAGCGCCAGCGCTTGCGAGCGAACACCGCGTCGTGAGCATCGTAGGCGGCGAACTGCGCCGTGACGTACGCGCTTCCCACCGTCGCCAGCACCGGTCCGATCGCTGGAACCAGCGCGACGACCAGCAGCAGTGCCAGCAGGATCAAGTAGCGAACGATCCTGCGCGCCGCGTGGGTGATCCCCACGACCAGGTCGACCACGAATCCCAGCACGCTGAACGGCGGCGAGGGCGCGCCGGTCACGCGCGCTTCGACCCGCTCCGACAGCATCTCGTTGAACGGGCCCGCGATCAGCGATGCCACCGAGACGAACACCGACACCCCGAGCACCGCCACGATGATCGTGGCGATGATCCTGAGCACATTATCGAGCCACTCACCGGGGAGCCACGCCGACACCGCGGCGATCGGTGCGCTGGCCACTGACAGTAACCAGCCCGCGACGATCACCAGGAGCACCAGTGCCACGACAGCCGGCGCGATCACCCATGGCCACAGCCGTGGGTTTCGTGCAAGGTACGCCGCGCCTCGCAGCGTGTCCCCCGCGCCTCGAGCTACCTCGCCGAACACCCGCGTGGTGTAGCTCAAGAACCGTGCGAGTGCTACCGAGGCTTGACGGCGCCGCCCATGAACGGCGCCATCCTGGTCATCAACGACTCGAGCTGCGCGTCCGAGATCTTGAGCGTGGCGCGCAACCGGTTGCCGTCCTTGGTCAGCGTGATCGAATCGACCAGCGCCTTGATCTCGGCGTCCTGCTCACCCGCCATCTTGCGCGCGCTGTCCAGCCCCGACGCGATCTGGTCCGCGAGCTGGGGTTGCTTGATCTGCGCCGTGATGTCGAGCGCGAACCCGGCGCCACCATCGATCGATCCGTAGACCTCACCGACCTTGCTGCCGATCGGTGTCGCGCTCGCGTCGCCGGCGAACCACATGGTCTTGGTTCGGTCGGTCTTCGCGATCGTGGCTTGCAGCGTTGCGTTGTCCGCCGCGGTCCCCGCCGAGAGGGCGGCGATGTCCGCCTCGAGGTCGGCTCGGCTCAGCTGAGCCATCACGGGAGGCATCTGGCCGAGCTGCATGGTTTGCCGGCCATACACGCTGCCGTCGGGCAGCGCGAGATAGCCCACCTTGACGGTGCCCACCTGTGGATTTTTCATCTCGATCGCGACGAACTTGCCGTCGGGATCGACGGTCGCCGGGTACGACGCCTTGTCGGCGCAGCCCTTGAGGTTCGCGATGTCGAATCCGCGAAACAGAAACCGCATGTCGATCCCGCTGGCGCGCGACAGCGACAGCCCGCCCATCATCTCGAGCGTGCTCGCGGCGAGGAAGCAGCTCGTCCATGCCTCCGTGCTCGCGTCGATCGACGTGAACATCTTCATGAGCCGAGAGCCGGCCATCTGCTGCACCTTGAGATAGTTGCCGCCGAGCACCAGCAGGGTGTCCTTGGGCAACTTGGCAAGCATCGTCGCGTCGGAGCCGGTCAGCTTGCCCGACGCCACCGGCGCCGACTTCTCGCACGCCGCGATCGCGAGGATCGCCGCGAGTACCACGAGCACGTTTCGCTTCATGGCGCCGGAGTAGCCCAGGCGTGCACCGAGGTCAACGCCGATGCTGCGAAGTGCGAGCGAGATCGATCGAGAACGCCGCGAGCCCGAGCCAGATCAACGCGAACGAGGCCAAGCGCGTTGCGGCCAGCGGCTCACCGAACGCGAGCACCGCGATCAAGAACTGGCCGGTTGGTGCGAGGTACTGCAAGAACCCGACGGTCGACAGCGGTAGCCGCCGCGCCGCGCTGGTGAACAATACGAGCGGAACGGCGGTCACCACGCCGGTGCCGATCAGCAGCGCGAGCGTTTGTGGCGGAGCGCTGGACAAGGTCGCCGTTGCGGCGAGCGCGAGGTACCCCGCGGCGAATGGCGCGATCAACAGCGTCTCGATCGCGGACCCGACCAGCGCGTCGACGCGCGCGGTCTTGCGAACCAGGCCGTATGCGCCGAACGTCCCGGCGAGCACGAGCGCGACGACTGGGACCCGGCCGGCCTGCCAGGTCATCGCAGCGACCCCAGCGCACGCCAGGACGATCGCGGTCCATTGTAGCCGTCGCAATCGTTCGCGCAGCACGATCGTACCGAGCGCGACGGAGACCAGCGGGTTGATGAAATAGCCCAGGCTCGCGTCGAGCAGATGCCCGGAGGTCGTCGCCCATACAAACACGCCCCAGTTGACGGCCAGCAGCGCGCCTGACACCGCCATCACGGCGATGATTCGCGCATCCCGTAGGGAGGTGCGAAGTCGGGCCCATTGCCGCGCCGCGATCACGATCACGACGAACGCGAGGAGCCCCCACACCGCGCGGTGCGCGATCAGCTCGACGGGATCGATCGCGGCGAGCAGCTTCCAGTACACCGGCACGATCCCCCACAACCCGTACGCGAGCACGCCGTGCAAGAGGCCGGTTCGATGGCCGCGATCCATTGCGACCCCTTCCAAGTACCAGAGCCGGTTGCTTCCGTTCGCGGCGTGGCCGCTGGATCGGGCGATCCCGCCAGATCTGTGGCGCTCACCACGGACGCGCCGCCGAGCGATGGATTCTCAGCTGGTTGGGCTGTCCGCCGCGACATGTGGCTTCGATGATCTTGGTGAGCCACCCAACGCGGGATTTCAGGCAGCTGTTTGTGAAGGTAACTACGCGCATGGCTTCGGTTTCATGATGTCGGTCGGATGTCGGCGATGCGGGGGTAACTGCGCGACTGTTCCGCCATGCTGAAGCGCATCGCACGATCGATCGTTGTTAGCGCAGTGGTGTTGGGGGGCGGCTGCATGGTGGGCAGCGACACTCCTTCTGGCGCTCCGTCATCGACGGCACCAACCTCAACAGCCACGCAGTACAACCTGGTCGACGTCGACCATAACGGCCTGGCGGACGCCGTCGACCTGACGGGCGACTTCATCCCCGATCTGATGTTCGGTCCAGGCCAGTGCAACGATCCGCTCGTCGATGCGGATGGCGATGGCACCCCGGACGGGGTCGACCTCGACTGCGACGGCGTGGTCGACCTGGCGTGGCCGGAGAACCCGCTGATCGACAGCGATGGCGATGGCATTCCGGACGGCATCGATCTCGATGGCGATGGCGTTCCGGACATCGACCTGCCGGATCCTGCGGATGTCTGCATCCCCGAGATCACCACCGACACCAACGGTGATCCCACGGGCATCGATAGCGACTGCGACGGGACGCCGGACGTCACGTTCGATGTGTGCATCCCCGAAGCGATCGACAGCGATGGTGACGGAACGGCCGACACGATCGACCTCGACTGCGACGGCGCGGGCGACGTCGACGTTCCGCAGGCGCCCCCGACCTGCGATCCGGCGATCGACACCGACGGAGACGGCCTGCCCGATGCGGTCGATATCGATTGCGACGGCACGCCGGACTTCAACTGGTAGTTGACAAACGTTACTGAGTGACTCGGGACGCCTCAACCCGAGCGCTCGACGCGTCCCTTGCTCGCGCTGTCCCCCTCAGAAGGCGCGAGCAAGGGGCGTGGGTTGGCCTCATGACTACCCTGACTGCCGTCTGGCGCGGAGTACGACCGGGGTAATCGGCGAGTCGTCGGCGAGGCTGGTGCAGGTCTGCCTGCGACACGGGCACGATCGTCTCGCTCGGCGAGATCATCAGCGATCTGAAGCGACGAACGGCGCCGGCATCGGCCGCGTCGAGCTCGCTCGGTCTGGTCACGCGTCACAACTCGTGCACCGCGATGCACAAGTTGCTCGACGGCTGGGACGCGAGCTGCTTTCCACGCGATGCGAACCTGTCGCCCGAGATCACCGCGAGCGCGTCGAGACGCGCGAAATCATGCGCGGTCAGCCGCGGGCATATCGACTGCAATAGCCGGCGGCACAACCATCACCCAGTCAAGGAGCAGTCATGCGAAAGCCACCGTCGCTCGTCACGATCGATCTCAATGCACTTGCCTCCGTCACCGGCGGCAGCTCGACCAAGACCAAGAACCAAGAACCCGACAAGGAGGATATTCCGACCTGGGGGGACGATATCAAACGCATCGCCAAGAGCGGCGGCAAGCCCCGCACCGACAAGGAGAAGGAGTCGGAGCGCAACCGCAAGACGTTCAACACGATCAGCAACACGATCAATGCATTCGGCAGCTACAAGGCGAAGAAGTAGCCGCCCCGCGAATCGTGGTCGCAGGTAGGCCACGAGCAGCCCGAAGCGACGGTCGCAGCATCAGCGGCGGCGGCCGTTCCAGTCATCATTCATCAACAGAAAGAACGGCATCAGATCGCGGAACGAGCTCTGGTTCTTGGTCTCACCGAGCTTCTGCAAGGCGTCATTGATGCTCTGAAGCAGTTGCGTGATCTGTGTATCGCCGTCGTCCGACGCCGCCGCTGGACGCGACACGCCACCGGTTACCTGTTGCAAGGTGTCGAGGTCGAGATTGGTGAGCTTGTCGTCCTTCGCCATGGGGTGCTGCCTTTCTCAATGAGACTCGCGGATCGTTCCGGTCTCGACGTCGGCTTTGAGCGTCGTGACGCGGTCCGGTTCGATGATCACCGTCTTGGTCTTGGTGAACCCATCGTTGTTGTAGATGCGAAGCGTGTGACGCCCCGCGGGAAGCGTGACCTTGAGGCCCGTCATGTCCTGACGCGGGCCACCGTCGATCTGAACCCACGCCCATGGCGAGGCCGACAACCGAAGCGTGCCACTGCCACTGGTCTGCTCGACGCGGTCCTCGCGATCGTCGCGGTCGAACCGCGATGCGCGCGGTTCTCGCGGCTCGGCGCGTCGGGCCGGACGCGCCGGACGCGGCCGCTCGCGCTTGGGCGACGCAACCTTGGGCGCGGCCACGGCTGGCTCGGCGGGCTCGACTGGAGGGAGCTCATCGGGGGGTGGTGGCGCCGCGGTGTCACCGGACCAGGCATGCGCATCGATCGCGGTGGGCTGGTTGGCAACGTCGCCGGAGGGCGCCGGCGCAGTCATCGGTGGCGGCGTCATCGCTGCAGCGGGAGCCGGCGGAGCGCTCGGCTGGAGGTAGCCACCCGGCTGGACGTAGCTACCAGGCTGAACCACCGGAGGGGTCGGAGCCATGGGCGCCGATGGTGTAGGCGCCCATGGTGCAGGCGCTGACTCGACCGCCACAGGCGCGGCGGGAGCCGCTGCTGGCTGCGTGGCCGCAGGCGCGGGAGCCGCGGCGACGGAGTCTTGCGCAGGTGGTGGCGCCGCCGCTGCAGGCGACGGAAGATCATTGGCGTCTGCTGCGCGGCGCTCCGATGCGACGTAGATCGCGACGGCGAGCATGGCACCGATCGCGAGCGCGATCAGCCCCCAGCGCTCGACCGGTCGCTGGTCGGTGGTCGGGAAGTGGGCCGCGATCGTTCCACCGTGCACGCTGGCGAGGTCTTGACCCGCCGGCGCCAGGTTCGGCATCCGGAACGCTGGGATCGGCACGCCGAAGCCTTGCATCATGGGTGGCGCGCCGATTCCAGGTGGAGTCATCCGCGGTGGCGGTGCAAAGCTCGCGGCGGGCGGCATCGCGAAGCTCGCGCCCGGCGGCATCATCGCCTGCGGTGGCATCATCGCCTGCGGCGGCATCATCGCCTGCGGTGGCATCGGGCCTTGTGGCATCGCTGCCACCGGCATTGGAGACCTCGACACCGAAACGGACTGGCTCGGTGTCGATGACGACTGCTCCTCGGCCATCTGGGCGATCACACCCGCGACGGCACGGGCCGAATCAGAGTGTGCAGTGGGATCGACGTTCGGACCGAGCTTTGCGAGCACGCGATCGAGCGTCCCCATCTCGCGCATCATCGAGGCGAGCTGCGGCTGATCGATGGCGCGCGTTTCGTGGTTGTTCGCCCACGTCCCATCGCGCTCGGGAGCGCCCGGAATGCGAGCGGGAACACTCGATGCGCGCGCCGGACCGGAGGGCTGCGATGCGCGCGCCGATCCGGAGGTCTGCGACGGGCGCACCGAACCCAAGCGCTGCGACGTGCCGGCGCTGCTCGCTCGGCGAGAGCTCGCGCTGCCGGCACCATCGCTGGCGGACGCCGGCGGCTGGGATGACGCGCGCCGCACGACGTTCGGGCTCGGCAACGAGCTGCTGGCTCGCGACTTGGATGCAGCCGGAGCGCCGTCGCGGATCAACGACCGCGTCATGATCGTCAGCGGCTTCCCGGTGATCATCGTGCCGATCGACGACGAGTAAGGGTCGGGGTTGGCCTCGCGGATCATCATCGCGAGATCGGACGCACCTTCGCGCCACTGGTTGGCAAACCGCTGCTCGACGATCGCGTCGATCAAGTGCTGCATGCGTGCGTAGCGCTTGTTCGGATCGTGCGCGAGAGCGCGCATGCAGATCGCTTCGATGCCGGGCGGAATGTCGGGGCGAATCGCGCGCGGTGGAACGACCTGGAGCTTGGTCTCTCTCGCGTTGCGCGTGATCTGCGATCCGAACGGATGCAGCCCGGTCAAGAGCTCGTACATCACGACGCCGAGCGCGAATACATCCGAGCGCGGCGAGATCGGCTCGCCGCGCGCCTGCTCGGGTGCCATGTAGGCCCACTTGCCCTCGACCACCGCTACGCCACCGCCCTCGCGGCGGGCAACACCGAAGTCGGCGACCCGAACCTCGCCCGAGGTGGTGAGCAGCAGGTTGCTCGGGCTCACGTCGGCGTGGATCACCGCACCACCGGGGCGCACGTGCGCGAACTCGAGACCCGCAGCGGCCGATTGGATGATGTACGAGACGACCCCGAGCGAGAGCCGGCGTTCGCCGCGGTGCCTGAGCAGCTGGCGGAGCGTGGGACCATCGACGAGGTCCATGACCAGGAACACGTCATCGCCCTCGCGTGCGAGATCGAGCACGCTGACGATGTTTCCGTGCTGCATGCCGACAAGCAGCTTCGCTTCACCGATCAGGCGCTCGACGAACACCTTGTCGTTGGCGAGCTCGGGCAACAGCCGCTTGATCGCGACCGGCTTCTGAAAACCTTCGTCCCCGAGCGCGTGCCCGGAGAACACCTCCGCCATCCCGCCCCGACCGAGGAGCTCGCCCAGGACGTACCGGCTGCTCGAGCGCTTGCCGACGCCGTCAGAACCCGGCCGGGACGAGCTGCGCCTGTCACCAGCAGTGGACGATCGACCGCTGGTGCCTCTGGCACCTTCGGTTGACGGTCTCGACCTGGGTAGACGCTGACTCACGGAGACACCCCCGTTGCAGCCGACATACCAATCGTTCAACCGATCGAACACACGAGGGATTTCAGCGATCTGGACCCAGAAGTCGAAAGATCGCGGGCGTAACCTCGAGTTTGCGCCGGGGATCGAGGCCCCGAGTGTCTCCTGTAGTAGGCGCAGTTCGCCCCCCAGGGTTTACAGGTAGAGCAGCGTGTCCGGGCGGGCCCCGAGACATGGCGCCGAAAACGAAACCGCCACCGAAACCCGGTGGCGTTGGGGAACACGCGAACGAGGTGATCGCGGGCTACGGATCGTGGTCCGTCGGCGGCTCGCCGATCAACGACTGATCTTCCTCGCCGGTCGGAGCGCGCTTACGCGCGCTGTCGTCGTCGAGACCGAGCCGGCGGATCATCTTGTAGATCGACATCCGCTCGATCCCGGCCGCGCGTGCGGCCGCCGAGATGTTGTTGTCGTGCGCTTCGAGCAGCGCGGTCAGATACCGGCGGTCGAACTCGTCGATCAGCTGCTGCTTGGCGGTCTTGAATGGCACGTCGAGATCGACGCTGCCAAATGATGCTTCGCGCTTGGGTGGCGCCTCGAATCCACCCGTCGGATGGTTCGGCAACAGCACCGCGCGCTCGACGGCGTTGCGCAGCTCGCGAACGTTGCCCGGCCAGTTGTGGCGCTGGGCGCGGGAGAGGAAGTCATCCGGCAACCGCGGATCGCCGTGCGACACCGAGAGCTGGCGGAGGAAGTGGTCGATCAGCAGCGGAAGATCTTCGCGGCGCTCGCGCAGGGCAGGGACCTGCAGCTTCGCGACGCTGAGCCGGTAGAACAGGTCGGAGCGGAACGTGCCGCGGTTGACCTCGGCGGCGAGGTCCCGGTTGGTCGCCGCGATGATGCGCACGTCCGAGGCGATCACGCGCGATCCACCGATCCGGCGAACCTTGCGGGTCTCCACGGCGCGCAGCAGCTTGGCCTGCACGTCGAGCGGAAGCTCCCCGATCTCGTCGAGAAACAGCGTGCCCGTGTGGGCGGCTTCGAACACGCCAACCGTCGCCTTGCCGGCGCCGGTGAACGCGCCCTGCTCGTGGCCGAAGATCTGGTCTTCGAACAGCTGCTCGGGAATCGCCGAGCAGTCGAGCACGACGAATGGACCGTTGCGGCGCGGCGAGCACTGGTGGATCGCGTCCGCGACGCCTTCCTTACCAGCGCCGGTCTCTCCCTGGATCAGCACCGTCGCGTCGGACTGCGCGAACCGATTGATCAGCTCGAACAGATGGCGCATGCCGGCGCTGCCGCCGATCAGGCTGTGCAGCCGGGATTCGTGCCACAGCGGAACCTGCACGGCCTCATCGAGCGGATCGAACACGATCGCGCTCTTGCCGATCTGGATCGTGGAGCCCGGCGCGATGTACGCGTCGACGACCCGTACACCCTTGACGTGGGTGCCATTGGTCGAGCCGAGATCGCGGAGCCGATAGCCATCGGCTTGCAACCGCAGCTCGCAGTGAAGTCCCGAGATCTTTGGATCGGACAGCGAGACATCAGCCCCCGCGCGTCCAAAGATGATCGTCGGCGTGGCGAGCTCGAACGCCTTTCCAGCGTCGACTCCGGCGACAACCTCCAGGCGACAGCGCCGCACGTTGACGGTGCGCGGCATCCCCTGAAACGACGTGACCCATGTTGGGGTTTCAACGTTACGACCAGTCACGAGTTGTTCCTCTGAGCGTACCACTTTCATTGTCTTCCTCCGGCTCCGGCGGTGCCAGTGATCCGCACGCGTCCGTTCGACGCGACGCGGATTTCATCGGGTGCAAGCTTGGAATCATCGATATCGGCCTCGACGACGGTGAAATTCACGGGGGGTTCGAGCTCGTCCGAGATCGTCTGGACGGTGGCCCAGACCGGGCGCGTGGCGCCTTCGACGAGCAGCTGGACGAGCTGGCCGCGGGCGATGCTCGCGCGGTGCTCGCGCGGCACCGCGAATCGGACCATCAGGTCGCGATCGTCGAACACGCGCGCGATCGGCGTGCCCCTCATCGCCATCTCGCCTTCCTTGACCTTGATCATCGTGACCACGCCATTGATCGGCGACCGGAGCTGCGCATCGCGGAGCAGCTGCTCGATCTCCTTGCGCTGGTTCTGGGCGACGGCGAGGCGACCCGCGGCGGCGCCGGTGTTGGCGCTCGCCGCTTGTGCCTCCGCGAGCGCGTTGCGAACGTTGGCGTTCGCCGACGCACCGGCGCGTGCGAGCATGCGCTCGTTCCTCGCCTTGGTGGCGAGCGCCCTGGCGGTCACGGCCTGCGCGCCCACTTCCGCGCGCGCGGCACGTTCGGAGGCTTTCGCGCGTTCGAGCCGGAGCTGGAGCTCGGCTTCGTCGAGCTTGGCGATCGGATCACCGGCGCGCACGCGCTGGCCCGCGCGGACGAACATGTGCTTGATCTGAGCGGTGTCGATGTTCGATGCGACGACCTTCGACACCCGCGACGTCACCACGCCCACGAACTCGGGGATCTCCGCCGGCGCCTCGGGAGCCGCCGGGCGAATCGCCTCGGTCGGGTCACGCTCGAGAGGCTTGGTAGCCGGCGCTCTGCACGCTGCCGCGAGCAGAATAATCAGATGCCATGGCTTCATGGACGTCCTCTAGTGGGTTGTTCTGGGAGGCCTGGACGAGCTTGGTGTAGAGCCCGCCTCGGGCGAGGAGCTGGTCGTGGTTGCCTTGCTCGATGATCTTTCCCTTGTCCATCACGATGATGAGGTCGGCGTTGCGCACGGTGGACAGCCGGTGAGCGACCGTGATCCGCGTGCAGCGAAGGTGCTCGAGGTTTTGAATCACGCGCTTCTCGGTGGCGTTGTCGAGGGCCGACGT
Organism: Kofleriaceae bacterium; assembly: GCA_050187075.1. Lineage (GTDB taxonomy): Bacteria > Myxococcota_A > Polyangia > Haliangiales > Haliangiaceae > JABFXX01. The sequence continues at coordinate 16,952 of JBFWXW010000088.1, forward strand.
CGCCTCGTCGAGCAGCATCAGGCTGGGATTTCTGATCACCGCGCGGGCGATCGCGATCCGCTGGCGCTGGCCGCCCGACAGCGACCCGCCACCGTCGGACACCACGGTGTCGTAGCGCATCGGCATCTCGTTGATGTCATCGGACAGGCACGCCACCTTGCACGCATGCGTGATCCGGTCGAGCGTGGCCCCCGGCGCAGTCAGCGAGACATTCTCGCGGAGCGTGCCGCCGAAGATGAACGGGTGCTGGGGCACGATGCCGATCTGCTGGCGCACTCCGCGGAGGTCCATTTCCTGGAGCGAGCGCCCGTCGTAGCCGATCGCGCCGGTGACCGGCTTGTACAGACCGGCGAGCAGGTTGAGCAGCGTGCTCTTGCCCGAGCCCGACGGGCCGACCAGCGCGACCGACATCCCAGGCGGGATCTCGAGCGATACATCCTGGACGACCAGCGGCGCTTGCTCACCGTACTTGAACGACACGTTGCGGACGCTGATGTGACCGCGCAGCCGCGGCGGCTGCATCACGACGTCGCGATCCTGCTCGAGTGGGGTTTGCAGTACGTCGTCGATCCGGTCCATGTGGCCCTTGACCAGCTGGAGCTCGAGCGCGCTCGACACCAGCTGCGAGAGCGGTCCGAACAAGCTGGTCGCCAGCGAGTTCATCGCCAGCATCGTGCCGAGCGACATCTTGCCGGTCATCACCGCGCTCGCGCCGATCGTGAGGATCAGCAGCGGGCCCAGCGAGGCGATCGCGCCGCGGACGCCGTCGACCCACGCGTTGGCGCGAGCGCGGCGGAGCTTGACGTTGAGCTCGTCGGTGTAGAGATTCGACCACTTCTCGACGCCGAGCCGCTCGGCGCCCGCGCACTTGAGGGTCTCCATCCCGCCGAGCATCTGGACCATGTAGCTGTGCGCCTTGGCCTGCTTGTCGAGGTCGGCGGCGAGCAGCCGGTGGAACGTCGGGCGGGCGCACAGAAACACGACCGCTTCGGACGCCGACATCAGCAGCGTGATCACGCCGAGCAGCGGGCTGACGTAGAAGATGATCGCGGCGTAGAGCAGCACGAACACCCCGTCGATGATGGCGGACATGCTCTTGCTGGTGACCACCTCGCGGACCGTGCCGTTGCTGTCGACCCGCATCATCAGATCGCCGGTCGACCGGCGCTGGAAGAACGAGAACGGCAGCGACACCATGTGGTCGAGGAACCCGAGCGTGGTCCGGGTATCGAGCGCGGTGCGCAGGTGGAGCAGCAGATACGTGCGGATCAGATCGGCGATCAGGTTGAACGCGACCATCCCGCCGATCACGGCGAGACACACGTACAGCAGGTCGTAGTCCGAGCGCGGAACGACGCGATCGATGATCATGCCGGTCATCAGCGGCAGCGCGAGCGCGATCAGCCGCAGCGCGAGCGAGACCACGATCACCTTCGACAGCAGGCCCTTCTCGGACATCAGCTCGGTGACGTAGCGGCGGAGCTTGCCCTTCTCGGGCTTCTCCTTGGTGAATCGCTCGGTGGTGCTCAGCTCGATCGCGACGCCGGTGAAGCCCTTGCTGAACTCTTCGACCGACAGGTCGCGCGGACCGGTCGCCGGATCGACGATCCGGATCACGCCGGCCTTGACGATCCGCTCGAACACCACGAAGTGGTTGAACTCCCAGTGCAGGATCGTGCCGATCTTGAGCAGCTGAACCTGCGTGATGTCGACCTTGATCCCGCGGCCGCACATGCCGTAGCGCTCGGCGGTATCGAGGATCGCCTTGGCCGACACGCCATCGCGGCCGATGCCCATCGCCTCACGCACCTCGGACAGCTTCGAGTCCTTGCCGTGATAGGCCATCACCATGCACAGCGACGCTGCGCCGCAGTCGGTCCATTCGAGCTGCTGCACGAACGGCACCGCGCGCCGGTTCGAGAAGAACCCGACTCGCTTCAGTGCCGGAAACGCGTCCACGATGTCGGCCTTCGAAGCCTTGGCGGAGCGAGATGCGCGCTGTGCGTGTGCCATGGGTTCTCCTTCAGTTCGGGAGGTACTTCCCGAGCGCGGGGAGCAGGGTGACCAGGAACGGCTTCGACGCGATCTTGACCTCGGTCTTGGCCATCATTCCGTGGTGGTAGTGGTAGGTGTGGTGGTCGGTCGTGAACGTGCGGTGCGGCAACTGCGCCTTCACGATCACGTACGAGCCAGTCGGGGGAAGCTGGAGCGCGTCGGCGATCGTCGCGCCGAAGAACTTCGCCGCTTCGCCGCTGCCGATCGCCTCGGAGGCGACCGAGGTGATCGTCGCCTTCTCGCGCGACTTGGTGTACCCAGCGAGCTCGACCTGAAGGGTCTGACCCTTGCGCAGGCGCGGCAGGTCCTGGCTCGGAAGTAGCGCGACCATCTCGGGCGATGCACCCGGCTCGACGACGGTCAGGATGTGATCGCCCGGCTGCAGCAGCTGGCCGGTGCGCACGCGAATGTCGAGCACGGTGCCGCCGTTGGTCGCGCGAACGGTCTTGGCGTCGACGCGCGACTTTGCGAGGACCACACGCGCGTGCGCCGAGGCGAGCACCTTCTTGGTCTCCTGATCCGTTTGATCGAACAGATACGAGATCGTCGCGTTATCGAGCTCGGTCTTGGCGTTCTTGAGCTCGTCGGTCTCCTGGCTCGCCACCAGCTTGACCACCGGTGTGCCCTCGTTGACCGCGACGCCTGGCTGCACCAGGACGGCTTCGACCGTGCCCATCTGAGGCGCGGTGACGGGGGTGCCGTTGACCATGACCACACCGGACCCACTCGAATAGGTCGGCACGGTGATGAACGCTGCGAACACGATCGCGATCAGCAGCGAGTACATCAGGAACGGGTAGGTGCGGCGGACCCACGTGGGAGACAGCTGGATCAGCGCGCCCTCCTGGCCGCGCGTGCGATGCGCCTCGAGCGCTTCGCGGCGATACAGCCCGCCCTTGTCGGCGTTGACCTCGGCGGCGTGCTCGAGATGCTGGGTCACCAGATGATGAACGATCGATGCGACCTCGCGCGCGAGGCCGACCATGCTGACGCGCTCGGGCAGGGTGTAGCCCGGCTGGCGTGGATTGCGATTGAGGACCACGACCGCGACGGTCTCGGTGGTCGTGATGATCGGGATCATCGCGGTGTGCGATGCGATCAGCGCTTGTCGCGCGCCAGCGACCGCGATCACCGGCTGGGCATCGCGCAGGATCTCGTCGTCGTTCCCGAGCGTCCACAAGCCTTCCGGCCCCGGATAGACGATCGAGATCGTGAGCGACGACGTGATATCGATGAACGCCTCGCGCAGCACGCGATCGGCAGCCTCGAGGTCGGCCTGGAGCGCGAGCCGGCGCACCCATCCGTAGATCACCGGAGCGACCTGCGGCGGGATCGGCATCTGGAGCGGATCGATCATCCCCATACCGGGGACGGGAATCGCGCCGGGAGGCAGCTGCGCTCCGTCGGAGACCGGCAGGCTCGGATGTGCTGCCTGCGGTGCATGCGCGCGCGCACTCGACCGAGAGCGCGAGCTCTGGCGTGCGACCGGCATGCTCGGATGCGACTGCGGCTCCGAGCCGGAGCGTGCGAGTGGCTTGCTCGGACGCGGCACGGGTCCGCGCGGCGAACCCACACTGGGGTGATACGCCACCGGATGATGCGCGGGGATGCCAGGGATCGGTCCCGCGGCATCGTGTCCATCATGCGTGTCGTGCGAATGACGGGACGCGCGGTTCGGATCGGTATCCCGATCAGAATGCTGGCCGTGCCCGATTCGCATGTTGCGGGCTCAGTGCAAGGGCAAGACCACTGAGTCCCGGACTGTAAACCTGCGGGATACGCATCCCGCAGGCGTCAGGTCATGGGGCTGGGGCCCGGCAACCGTAACCCGAGGTAGTCGAGTCCCGCGGGCTCCAGCCATGGATCCTTCAGTAGACAGCGAAGTTACGTGTGGCATGGGGGCTGCTCTACAGGTCCGCGATGTTGAGCCGCACGTTCCCCACGATCGTCATTGCCGGACTGCTCGGTGGTTTGACGGCAACTGCAGTTGCCGATCAAGACGATGACGAAGGCACGGAAGCCGAAGCCGCACTGGCGACGCGGTTGGACGATCTGATCGAAGTTGCGGTTCGGCTATCTCCCGATCTCGCGCGCGCCAAGCAAAACCGCTCTGTTGCGCAAGGTCAGGCCGGCGCCGCCCGGCGCGATCAAGCATGGGTGATGCGGGCCGGCGCCAACTACAAGAAGCAAGCGATCGGCGGCGACGTCGAGGTCGAACCATTTCAGGAGGTCGCGACGACCTCGATCGACGGAACGATCGGCGCGGGTCGCAAGCTCCCGACCGGTGGCACGTTCGAGCTCGAGCTCGGATTCGGCCGGACCGCGCACGAGCTCAACATTCCCGATGTCCTGGGCATCGATCCGACGATGCCTGCCGGAGAAGGTCTGCCCGAGAAGTACTCGCTGATCCAGGCCAGTGGCCGCGCGACATTCACCCAACCGGTGGCGCGTGGCTTCGGATCCGATGTCGCGCTCGCCGAGGAGCACAAGGCCGACCTCGCGTTCGGGGCCGCGACGATCCAGGCCCAGATCGACGCCGAGACGATGGTTCGCGACATCGTCTCCTCGTACTGGGAGCTGGCGTATGCCAGTTACGAGCTCGACACCCGGATCGAAGCGGTCAAGCTCGCCGAAGCACAGGAGAAGCTGACGCGCGAAGAGCTGCGAGCCGGCGCGACGTCGGCCAACGCGATGAGCGCCGTGAAGTACGAGATCGCGTCCCGCGAGGCTGCAAAGCTGCGCGCGCAGGTCGCGCTCGAGCACAAGTCATTGGATCTCCGTCGCAAAGCGGGCCTCGAGATCGATCGGCGCAACGTCGTGCTCCGGCCCGGCGAGCCGTTTGAAGTGGGCCCGCCCGTCCGGCTCGAGATGGATGACGTGCTGGCCCGCACCCGGAAGGCCAATCGCCATCTGGTCGCGATCGATCTGCAGAAGAAGATGGCCAACATCGACGTCAGCGTCGCCAAGAACGCGATGCTGCCCCAGGTCGATCTCAGCTTGTCGGGCGCGCTGATCGGAACCGGCGAGACCACCGATCAAGCGTTTGGCGGCGCCACCAGCGGAGATGGCTTTGAGGTGATGGCGGGCGTCTCGGTGTCGTTCGATATCTCCGGCGCCGCGAAAGCGCAGCACAACGCAGCAATCGCGCAGTCGCGCAAGCTCGACATCGATCGTGCGGACATCGAGCGCCAGCTCGAAGCCGAGGTCGTCAACGCGGTGAAGGGCGTCACCAGCGCGCGACGGATCGTCGAGCTCGCAAAGCAGGCGATCGATCACGCCGAGGACAACCTGAAGGCGGACCGCCTCGGGTTTCAGGCCGGCAAGGTCAACAACTACAGCGTCATGGAGCGCCAGACGCAGCTGATCGATGCACGGCTCAGCCTCGGACGGGCGATCTCCGACTATCACATCGCGGTCGCGCAGCTTCAGTTCCTGACCGGAACGCTGCTCCAGGCGTATCGCATCAACGTTCGCCCCAAGGCCTCCGGCGGCAAGCCCCGGGGTGGTGGGACTCAATGATGACTCCCTCGGTTTACATCAAGCGGACTCGTCGCCGCCAGGACGCAGCTGTAACCGCTGGTATCCGCGGCCTCCAGGTTACGGCACGGCGCTTGATCTAGGAGACCACCATGCGACTCCCTCTCATTGCGATTTTGATGACCGGTGCATGCATGGCCGACGTCGGTGGTGGTCCGGGCGACCGCGCGCCGGACGACGACATCACCACCCGTTGCGCTGAGAAAGACGCCAAGGCGATCACGGAGTCGATCCGGATCGCTTCCGAGGACGACTTCGATCAAGTGCCCAAGGGGTGCTGGACGCTCCACGGCAAGCTGACGCTCGATGGCGCGGGGATCACCAGCCTCGAGAGGCTTGACCGGCTGGTTGCGGTCACCGATCTCGAGCTCAAGAACACCGGACTGATGGAGATCGATACCGTCAACCCGTTGCGGGTCTATGGCTCGGTCGTCCTGACGAACAATGACCAGCTCGAGGACCTCAGCAGGCTCGACGTCGTCACCGATGACGCCGTGCGTAACATCAAGATGACGATCACCGGGAACTCGCAGCTCACCAGCCTGGATTTCCTCGACAGCATCGAGCGCATCGACCAGGGCTTCGTCGTGACCGGCAACCCGAAGCTGGCGTCGGCGGCGCTGAGCTCGCTGATCAAGGTCGGTGGCGAGATCCGGATCGGCGACAACGCGGCGCTCAAGGACATCGACCTGCCGAGCCTCGAGTCGATCGGCGATGGGCTGGAGATCTCCAACAACGAGGTGCTGACCACGGTCCGTGGCATGCCCCTGCGCGAGATGGTCGGCAATGTCACGATCCGAAACAACCGCGTGCTCGCCACGCTCGGCGCGATGTCGAAGCTGGCCCGGCTCGACGGCAGTGCGGTGTTCGACGATAACGACGCGCTCACCAGCATCACGATGTTCCCGGCCGGCATGGGCTGGATCACGGGGTCGCTCACGATCACCAACAACGCCAAGCTCACCAGCCTGGGCGCGATCCCGCAGCTTGGGATCGGGATCAGCGGCTCGGTCATCATCACCCACAATCCGCAGCTGTCGAGCTGCGTCGCCAAGCAGGTGGATGACTGCGTCAACACCGGCAACGTGACCATCAACAACAACTACGAGGTCGCGACCTGTCCTGCGTCCTCGTGCCCCAACTAGCCCGCACGTCGCCTGACTTCGTCTTCCGCCACATCACGTCCGATCCAAGGAACGCAACCATGTCTTTCACCAGCAATCAGTTTCGGTTCCTGACGACGACGCTGTTGGCCGCAGCGGCGTTGTGCACGGCGACGAGCGCGGACGCCAAGCCGCGGCGCGTCGTCGTGCTCGACTTCGATGGTCCGCGCGCGCTGGCCGACAGCGGTCGCGATGCGGTGGTCTCGATGCTCGGCGAGCAATACGATCTGGTCAACGCGAAGCGATGGGAAGACGCACGGGCGGAAGCTCAGCGTACCGCCCACGGCCCGACGTCGTGGAAGACCGCGGCGAAGGAGTCCGGCGTCGATGCCGTGATCGAAGGCTGGGTCCAGGACGAAGGCCGGACCAAG
>JBFWXW010000089.1:0-23411 GCA_050187075.1 Kofleriaceae bacterium
CGCCCCACCAGCCCGACACCTCGTGGGGGCAGTGGGAGTACGTCACGTTCGGCGCCTCGGAGGACACGCTCCAGACGCCGAGCGAGCCGGGCGAGTACGAGATCCGGCTCCACGCGAACTACCCGCGAATGGCGACCAATGTCGTGCATCGCGTCGTCGTGCGGCTGTCGCCGAACTGACCGCTCGATCGGGCCGTGAACGTGCGAGCGGTGGTGCCGGCGATGGTTCCGCTCAGCGGCGCTTGGCAGCGGGCTTCTTCTTGGTCGTCGTCCGCTTCTTGGGCTTTTTGACCCGCTTCTTCGGCGTGGGCTTGACCGGCTTGGCTTCCGCTGGCTTGGTGTCCGCCGGGTTGAACGCGGGCCCTCCACCCGTGATCGCGTCGACGGGAGGGGCGGCTGCAGGTGGGGCGTCGCTCGCCGCTGCGTCCATGGGGGACGCGGGCGCTGCCGCAGGGTGAATCGGCTCGCGCGGCGGCGTGACCGCCGGCGGTGATTGCGGCTGGTCGCCCGCTTGCCAGATCGCGATCCCGCCACCGACCAACGCCGCTGCGGCCAGGACGCCGAACACGAGCAGCCCGCGACCGGGCGACTTGGCCTTGGCGCGCGCCGGCGCAAACTCGTCCCCACTGACGACGGACTGCATCCACACGCTCGCATCATTGGGAGGAATCGAGCGACGGCCCCCGGGCGCCTTCGGCGGGTCGGGGACGAGCTGACTCTCCGAGACCTCCATGGTGGAGTCGTTGTGATCGGTGCGCTTGACCACCTGGGCTCAAGTCTACACAGGAACGCCTTGACCTGCGGTCAACGGTCCCTGTTTCGCGGCGATGCGAGCGAGGTATCGTTTCGCGGGCCCCTGACGCTCGCGAACCACGTGTACTGGTAGGATCGACAACCTGTGAGCGCCGAACCCACAGCAAAGCGAGGTTCGCCTCTGGAACCTGGTGATGCGCTAACCGCCCTCGAACACGCCAGCGACCGCGAACAGATCTTCGAGCTGCTGCTTCGCGCCGTACGCTCCCGGACACGGTTCGCCGCGCTGCTATCGGTGCACGCGGACGAGATACGCGGTCGCCGAGGACTTGCCGACGAAACGCTGGACGCCAGCCGCGTCGATTCGGTCAGGATCCCGCGCGGCGCGGTCCCGGCGCTCGAGACCGCGATCACGTCGCAGTCACCGTGGGTGGGAGCGATCGCCACTGGTGAGCCATTCGTCGATGGCTTCCTCGATTCGCTTGGAGGCGCGCCGCGCGCCGCGCTGATCGTGCCGGTCGCGCTCGGTGCGCGCACCGTCGCCTTGGTGATCGCGCATCGCGGCAACGCCGATCTGACGATGGCGGACGTCGCCGATCTGCTGACCGTGGTCGCGGCCAGCAACCCCGCGCTTGCCCGCGTGGTCTCGTCGCGCGCCAAGACCGTCGCCGACGCGCGGCCGCAGCGCCGGCTGAGCAGCGCCGACTACGAGGTCGAGATCACCGGCGCGACCGTCGCGATGAAGCGCACCGCGCTCGCGGGGTTCCGCGAGAACCAGGCCTGGGAAGAGCTCGCCGAAGGCATCCTCGAGCTGGTCTACGACGGCATCGAGACCGGCGACCCCGATGAGGACGAGCAGCTCACGCTGTTGATCGAGCTCGGCAAGGTCGAGGCCGAACAGCTCGGCCGGCCCGATCGTGCGCTCGAGGCGTGGCAGAGCGCTCAGACCATCGATGCAGCCGACCCGCGCGTGCTCGACGCGATGGAAGGTCTGTTCGTGCAGCAGGGTCGCTGGCAGGAGTGCGTCGACCTGCTGGAGAAGCGAGTCGCCCTGAGCGAGGTCGAGGACGAGCGGATCGCGATGCTGCTCAACGTCGCCGCGATGGCGCGCGAACGGCTCGAAGACGATGAGCTCGCGGCCGCGTCGTACGACCGGATCTTGAAGTGGCAGCCGGGGCACGAGATCGCGTCGCGCGAGCTCGAGCAGCTGTACTGGTCCGCGAAGAACTGGCAGCCGCTGGCGGCACTGCTGCTCGATCGGGCCTCGCGCAACGACGATGTCGAGGCCTGCGTGACCGCGCTCGAATCGGTTGCCCAGATGTACGAGGACAAGCTCGACGACGCGCGCGCCGCCGCGCTGGTATGGATCGCGATCGCTCGCCGCGATCCGTCGCGGGCTCATCTCGTCGACCAGCTCGACCGACTCGCGCCCGCGGCCAACGCGTGGGACGAGCTGATCGCCGAATCCGAGGCGCTCGCGCACGAGCTCGAACCGAACCATCCGGCGACGGCGGCCGCGCTGTGGCAGCTGGTCGGTCGGTGGACCCGAGATCACCTCGCCAACCGCGAGCGCGCCGCGGGTTCGCTCGATCGCGCGCTCCGGCTCGCGCCCACGAACGCCGACGCGCGCGACGAGCTGCAAGAGTTGCTGCGTGCCGAGAATCGCTGGTCCGATCTCGCCGCGTTGCTCGCCCAGCGCGTCGAGGCGGAGCGCGAGCCCGACCGGCGCAGCGAGCTCAATCGCGAGCTGGGTGAGATCTACGAGCGCCAGCTCTCGCTGCTCGACGAAGCCGCCACCTGTTATCAGCGAGCACTCGACGACGAGCCCGAATCGCCCGCCGCGCTGGCGGCGCTGCATCGGATCTATGTCGCGACCAACGCCTGGCGCCCCCTGGCCGAGCTGCTACCGCGCTTGATCGACGCGCTCGCGCCCAGCGAGCCCGCGCCGGTGATCGTGGATCTCCACGTCGAGCTCGCGACCGTGCTCGCCGATCACCTCGATCGCTCCGACGCCGCGGCTCGTGCGTTTCACGAGGCGCTCGCGCTCGATCCGAGCCACGCGGCGGCGTTCGCCGGGATCAAGCGAATCTACGAGACCACCGGCCAGACCGAGGCGCTGCTCGATGCGACCGAGGCCGTGGTCGACGCCAGCAGCCGTGCCGAACAGCTCCAGCGCTACGGCGACCTTGCGGCGGCGTGGCACGATCACGCTCGCCTCGACCGCGCGACCGAGTGCTGGCAGAAGCTGCTCGCACTCGATCCGAAGAGCCTGACCGGCCATCAGGGGCTCGCCCGTACGCTGCGCGACGATCAGCAGTGGGGAGAGCTCGCCACCGCGTTGCGCGCTCAGCTGGGGCTGGTGAGCGATGCGATGGAGCGCGCCGCCGTGCTCATGCAGCTGGTCGAGGTGCTCGAAACCCAGCTCGATGATGTCGAGGGGGCGACCGCGGCGTGTCAGGAGGTGCTCAAGCTAGACGCTCATCACAACAGCGCGCTGATCGCGCTGGCGCGGCTGCACGAGCGCGCGGGCCGGCTTCAACCTGCGCTCGAATTGCTCCAGCGGCTGCTCGAGCAAACCACCGAGCCGCGACCGCGCGCCGATCTGCTGCAACGGATCGGTCAAATTCATCTGAGTGCGCGCGACGCGGCGAGCGCTCGTCTCCATCTGGTGCAAGCCCTGGCGCTGGACATCAACAACGCGCGCGCACGCGAGGCGCTCGCCCGCGTTCATCTCCAGCAAGGCGAGCTGGTGGCCGCCGGCGAAGAGCTGCTGCGCGCGGCACAGCTGTCGACCAACCGCGCCGACAGCGTGCGTTGCCTGCTCGACGCCGCGTGGACGTACCGCCACCGGCTCGGTGATATCCAGCGGGCACGCGAATGCCTCGAACGGATCCTGGCGCTCGAGCCCGACCACACCGACGCCAAGCAGGCGATGTCGCAGTTGCTCCACGATGCGCGCGAGTGGGAGTCGCTGTGGCCTCACCTCGAGCAGCAGGTCCGCGCGATCAACGACAACTCGAACGCCCCGATCGCCGACCGATACGACGCTTACATGAAGGCCGGGCGCTGCGCTCTCGAGCTCGGCAAGTTCTCAGCTGCGCTCGAGCTGTACGATCAGGCATGCGCGATCGATCCCAAGCCCGCCACGCAGCTCGAACGCGCCGAGGCGCTGCATCGCAGCGGCGCACTCGAGCCTGCCGCCACCGCCTATCAAGCGATCGCCACGCAGCACGGGACCAGCCTCGAGCGCGCCCAGCTGATCACGGTGTATCGCCGGCTCGCGCAGATCCACACCGAGCTCGGCAAACCCACGCAAGCTCAGATGTTCCACCAGAAGGTGCTCGACATCGATGGCAGCGATCGCGATGCGCTGCGCGATCTCGCGGAGCTTCACCTCGCTCGCAACCAGTTCGACGAGGCGATCGCCAACCTGCGCGCGCTTGCCAGCGCCAGCACCGGCAACGATCGGGTGATGCTGCTCGAGCGGATCGGCGATCTGTATCGCCACCAGCTGGCCAATCCCGCGCGCGCGACCTCCACATACCTCGAGGCGCTCGAGCTCGCGCCCACCAGCCACCGCGTCCTGCAGCGCCTGCTCGACCTGCAGACCGAGGCTGGCCAGTGGAAGGCCGCCGTGGAGACGATCCATCGCTTCCTCGAGGCCGAGACCGATCACGCGCGCCGAGGTGCCTACTTCCTCGCGTCGGCAGAGATCCGCCGCACCGAGCTGAAGGACCAGACCGGCGCGCTCGACAGCTATGATCGCGCGCTCGACGAGCTGATGCGCGAGTCACCGCTGCGGCCCGCCACACGTGCGCGCTCGCTCGAGGTGTTTCACCTCATCGACACGCTGCTGACCGGCGACAAGAACTGGAAGGAGCTCGAGCAGGCGTACCTCCGCATGATCAAGCGGATGCCGGTGGGAGATCCGGTGCTCGTCCACCTGTGGCATGCCCTCGGCGAGATCTATCGATCGCGGATCAAGCACTACCAGACCGCGATCGAAGCGTTCGAGGTCGCGCACGCACTCGATCCGGACAAGGCGCCGCAGCGCACGGCGATCCTCGCGGAGCTGTACACGCTGATCGGCACCAGCCAGCTCGATCACGTGTCCGATCGTGCGGCGAAGCTCGTCGAGGTCGATCCGACCAACCCCGATTCCTACCGCGCGCTCGGCAAGGCCGCGCTCGAAGCCGGACGGATCGATGAGGCGTGGTGTGTGGCGCGCGCGCTGGTGTTCCTCGACCAGGCGACGCCGCAGGAGCAAGCGCTGTATCGCCAGTACCAGCCCCACGAGGTCCGCAAGGGCAAGGGCATCCTCGACGACGATCACTGGGGCTTGCTCAGCCACGCCGATGAGGACCAGGCGATCGGGTCGATCTTCGGCTTGGTCTGGGAGGGCCTGGTCGCGCTACGCGCCGGCACGCCCAAGAGCTTTCAGCTCAAGGCCAAGGAGCGGATGCCGATCGAGGACGGCACCCGCGTGGTCGCCAAGATCTTCAGGCACGCGTCGCGGCTGCTCAACGTGTCGCTGCCCGACGTCTACATTCAGCCGCGGCGCGCCGGCCGGTTGTTCCTCGCCAACTGCGTCGAGAAGGGCCGATTGGTACCCGCCGTGATCGTCGGAAGCGATCTGATGCGCGGGTTCCGCGACACCGAGATCGCCGCCGCCGTGGGTGCGATGCTCGCGCTGCTCCGGCCGGCGTATTACTTGAAGCTCACGCTGCCGACCATCGAGGAGCTCGAGGCGGCGCTCGCCGCAGCGGCGCGCCTGGTCGGCCGCAAGATCGGGCGGCCCGAGCTCGAGCCGCTGATCAACGTGTTCGCACCCGAGCTTCAGAAGCGCGTGAACCGAACGACCGGAGAGGCGCTCGCAACGTTCGTCAAGGCGTTGCCCGACCGACCCGATCTGCTGCGCTGGCGAAACGCGGTCGACGCCGCGGCACAGCGTGCGGGCCTGCTGGTGTGCGGTGAGCTGTCGGCGTCGGCGCGGATGGTGTCGAGCGAGACCGCCGTGCTCGGCAGTCCACGGCCGACGCAGCGGGTGCAAGAGCTCGTCGCCTACTCCGTGTCGTCGAGCTACTTCGCGGTGCGCCGCCACATCGGCGTGGCGATCGAGTAGAGGATTTCGAGCCATCTGGTGCGCGGCGTGCGAGCTGTACACGTGCACGTCTCACACTTGAAGTGCCCGTGCGAGTGATCGGTGCAAGCGATCAGTGCAAGCCAGCGTCACTTCCGCAGCTCTGGATACGGCACGAATTCACGATCGTCGGTCGGGATCGTGGGAAACGTCTGGGCCTTCCAGGCATCGCGCGCGCGATCGATGCGATCCTTCGACGACGCCACGAAGTTCCAGTCGATGAATCGCGGCGCCATCGGCGGGCCGCCCACCACGAGCACACGACTCGGCGAGGTCGCGCTCACCGAGCCGCGGACACCGGGCGTGACGACGGCCAGCCGATCAGGCGCGAGCTGCTGGCCACCGCCGGTCAGCTCGCCGGACACCACGAACACGCCGCGCTCCTCCGCGTCGGGCAGCTCGACGCTTGCCCCGCCATCGAGCTCGAGATCGATCAGTAACGGCTGACTCGGGTGCCGGATCGGTGAGCGCGCTCCGTACGCGGCCCCGATCAGCACGCGACCGGTCGCGCCTGACGACAGCGTGATGGTGGGCAGGCTGTGGGCCGGATGATGCTCGAAGCTCGGCGCATCGTCCTCGTTGGCCTCGGGCAGCGCGAGCCAGATCTGGATCCCGTGCATCACTCCGCCACGTTCACGCCACGCCGGCTCTGCCCGCTCCGAGTGGACGACGCCACGGCCCGCGGTCATCAGATTCACGTCACCCGGCCGATTGATCTGCGTCGTACCGATGCTGTCGCGATGCACGTTCTCGCCGGACAGGAAGTACGTCACGGTCGACAGGCCGATGTGCGGATGTGGCAGGACGTCGAAGCCGATGCCGGGCGCGAGCTCGATCGGCCCCATGTGATCGAGGAAGATGAACGGCCCGATCATCCTGCGCCTGGGCGAAGGCAAGAGCCGCGTGACGGTCATCGTGCCGATGCTGCGCGCCCTGCCCTCGATGATCAGGTCGAAGCACGAGCTGTCGGTCTCGCGACACGCCGGATCGTGGTCGGGCAAGGTGCTCATGTCGACACCTCGCGGCGGACTCGCGCGACCAGCGCCTCCAGCCCGGCATCATCGTCGCGCTCCATCAGCTCCTCGGCTTCGAGGCTGTCGCGATCGCGTCCGATCGTCGCGATCGCAGCGATCTTGTTCGCGACGCGATACGCGACCAGGCAGCGCTGATCGGCTGGGTCGCCGATCAGCTCCGAGCGATCCCAGCGCTCGGCGTGGCCGACGTACGCGATCGGCACATCGTAGTGCTGGCTCCAGAAGAACGGCACGAAGGTGAAGCGCTGGGCTTTCCCGAGGATGTTGCGCGCGGCGGTCTGTCCCTGACGCTCGGCCACGACCCAGTGCTCGACCCGGATCGGCGCCCCGCTCCGAGCGTCGGGCCACCGCGCGATGTCGCCGGCGGCCCAGATGTCAGGCGCGCTGGTCGCGAGCTGGTCGTTCACCACGACGCCGCGATCGAGCTTGAGCCCCGCCTGCTCGGCGAGCCCGAGCACAGGCCGTACCCCGACCCCGACCACGATCAGATCGGTCTCGATCTGCGAGCCATCGTCGAGGATCGCACGCGTGCCGTCGAGCGCGGTCACGCTATGACCGAGATGAAACTGCACGCCGTGCTGCTCGTGCAGCGAGCGCACGTAATCGCCGAGCTGTGGGCCGAGCACCTTCTCGAGCGGTCGGGCCTGGGGGCCGACGAGATGAACGTCCAGCTTGCGCGTACGCAGCGCGGCCGCTGCCTCGAGCCCGATGAAGCTCGCCCCGATCACGACGACACGCTTGGCCGTGCCGGCGCGCTCGATGATCGCGCGACTGTCGGCGAGCGTTCGCAGATAACACACGCGGTCGCCGCCGAACGGGAGCTTGACCGGATCGGCACCGGTGGCGAGCAGCAGTGCGCCATAGCTTCGGGTGGTGCCGTCGCTGAGCTGCACGGTCTTCGCCTTCGGATCGAGCGCGGTGACCCGGGTACCGAGCACGAGCTCGATCTGGTTGTCCTTGTAGAACGCATCGTCGCGCAGCGGCACCCACTCCTCGGGTGCCGTTCCCGCCAGGTAATCCTTGGACAGGTTGGGACGATCGACCGGCCCAGCGGGGTCGCCGCCGACCATCGTGATCGGACCTGTGTAGCCCTCGGTGCGAAGCATCTCTGCCGCGGCATTTCCGGCCGCTCCGGCCCCGACGATCACCACGCTTGCTGGTGGCATGGTCGGCGAGCTCGGTGTTCGCTGCGCGCGGACCAGCTTGTCGCTGACGATCAGCTGCGAGCCCGCCCGCTGAACGCGCCAGCATCCCACCGGCGACAGCGCGGGCGCTGCAATCGCGTCACCGGTCCGGACGTCGAACCGCGCGTGGTGCCACGGGCACCGCACCTCCGCTCCAACGACTCGGCCCTGTGCCAGCGGACCACCGTAGTGTGTGCAGGTTGCACTGACGGCGAACACGTCGTCACGACCAGCGGGACGCACGAGCAGGACCGCCTCGCCACGAGCATGACCGAGGAGCGATCCGCCCTCGGGAACATCGCTCCACGCAATGCCGTTCGTGAAGTCCGGTCCGGTGAGTGGCGCAGGTTCTCCCATGCGCGCACTCTACCGCGGCCGGGCTCACCTCCATGGTCCTCCGGTTCGCCGGATGGCGCCGCTCAGGCCGCGCGCGCGCGCGTGGTGTGCCGGCGACCACGCGCTGGATGCGCTCGCGGCGCATGGCTCTTCCGAGTTGGCCGGCGATGTCCGTTGGTCGCACGACCACGTTCCGGCATTTCCTTCACGGGAGTGCCTTCGAGCGATGCCTTGAGCGCAGCCATCAGATCGGTCACCGCAGGACGGGGCGCCTCCGGAGCGACGACGATCTCGCCGCCCTTCGCCTTCTCGGCGATCAGGTCGCGGACGCGGCCCTTCACCTCATCCTCATACTTGGACGGATCGAACGAGTCGTGCCGCAGGTGCTCGATCACCTTCGCGGCCAGCGCCAGCTCCGATGCGGGTGGCTTGGGCAGCTTCTCGACCGGAACCTCGGTCCACGGCTTGATTTCGTCGCCGTAGCGCAGCTGATGCATCGCAAGTCCGGTCTCGAATGCACGAACCATCACGACATACTGCTTGCCGCGCGCGGCATACGCCGCGATGCCGACCAGCTCCGCCTTCTCGAGCGCGTCGCGCAGCAGGCGGTATGCACGCTCACCGCCCTTGCCAGGACCGAGGTAATACGTCCGATCGACGAAGATCGGATCCACGGCGGACGCCGGCACGAACTCGCGGATCTCGACCTCATTGCTCGCGACCGCCTCGAGCTTTTCGAGCTCCTCCTTCGACAGCTCGACAAAGTTGCCGCGCCGGATCTCGAAACCCTTGGTGATCTCGTCGCGTTCGACGTGACCGTGTTTGGGGCAGACGTACTGCTGCTTCAGCCGTTCGCCGCAATCCTCATGGATCATATGAAAGTGGATCTCGTGCGAAGGCTCGCTCGAGGTGAACACCTTGACCGGGATCGCGACGAGCCCGAACGAGATCGTGGCAGTTCCGATGGAGCGCGCTGGCATGCGGTAACTCGGCTGCGAACTGCATACCAAGTCACGCGCTCTCGGCGCCGTCGTATCGTCCCGTCCGGGCGCCCAACAGCGCGGGCCAGCGAGCACGCGCTGCATTGCGCCACCCGAGCACATCGGGCGCCGGCGCCCACTCGTTGCGGAACATCGCGGACTACCACATGGTTGGCGCATGAGAGCCGTTGTCACCGGAGCCAACCGCGGAATTGGTCTCGAGCTCGTGCGTCAGCTGCTCGCGCGCGGCGACACCGTCGAGGCGGCAGCTCGAACGATGAGTCACGATCTGGAGACGCTGGTGTCTCCCAATCTTCGCATCCATCCGATCGATGTCAGCGAGCCGGCGAGTATCACCTGGTTCGCGGCGAATCTCGGCGCCGTCGCGATCGATATGGTGTTCAACGTGGCCGGCGTTTCGGGCGGATCGCGGCAGTCGCTGCAACAGATGAACGATGACCTCGCCCTGCGTGGAGCGCTCGAGACCTACGACGTGAACGCGCTCGGACCACTTCGCGTTTCGATCGCGCTGCTGCCGTTCTTGCGGCGCGGCACCGCCAAGAAGCTGATCCATCTGACGTCGGGCATGGGCTCGATCGCCGACAACTCGAGCGGCGGCCATTACGCGTATCGAATGTCGAAGACCGCGTTGAACATGATGTCGAAGTCGCTGGCCGTAGATCTGCGCAACGACGGCATCATCTCGATCGTCGTGAACCCCGGTTGGGTCCAGACCGACATGGGCGGGCATTCGGCGCCGACGCCGGTCGCCGATTCGGTGCGCGGGATCCTCGCGATCGCGGACTCCGCGACGCTCGCCGACTCGGGCGAGTTCTTCAACTGGAAGGGCGGACGCTACCCCTGGTAGGAGTGCGTCCGCGGTTCGATCAGAACAGCGTCAGGTTCGCGCGCGCCATCAGCGCGTGCTCGAACTGCGTGTCGTTGGTGATGAACGCATCGCGTTCGACGCGGAACGTGTAGTCCGCCGATGCGTACAGCAGATTTGTCAGGATCGGCACCTTGAACCCGGCCGTACCCGAGACATCGAACAGCAGCCGGCGAGCAAACTTGTCGGTCCGCGCATCGTCGGTGTGAGTCAGCGGTACGAGCAAACCTGCCTGCGCCGAGCCGAACAGCCAGCGCGCGAGGGTCACGCTCGCGGTCGCACCGGCCACCGGGCCGAGCGTGTTGTAGTTGTCGACCTCGCGGAGCACGACCGGGTTGTCGCGCTCCTCACCTTCGACGACGAGCAGCTCGTTGGTCAACGTCTGGCGGAACCCGAAACCGATCCGGGTGCCGATGTTCAGCTTGATCACGACGAGGTCGAGGTCGAGCGCCTTGAGGTTCGCGCCGATCTCCTCCTGGAGCTGGAACGGACCGAATGGCTTGGACACCTTGAATCGCAGGTCATCCGGGTTCGCGTGGGTGCCGAGCGTGCGCGCACGATCCGGATCGATGATGCCGTCCGAGTTTTGAACCTCGATGTCGATCTCGTCCCCGGCTCGCTCGAAGTAAACATAGCCTGGAAAGATCCGGGTCTTCATCGACCCACGCACGTACGGCCCGACGTATGGATTGTTGAGCTTGTACGAGTACAGCGCGCTCGCTTCGAACCGGTCATTGGTCGGCGTGATCGAGCCGGTGACCGGATCGACCAGGTCGAGCTTGAGCTGGGCGTTGATGTCGATGAAGTGCTCGCCCCGATCCATCACGATGCCGAAGTTGCCGAACAGCCCGAACAGCGCATTGGTGCCGCTCGTCCGTCCGACCGCGTTCTTGACCTGGTTGAACATCAGGTTACCGCCGCCGTTGAGCGAGAACCGGATGCCTGCGAGCTCGACGCCCTGCGGCAGCTCACCGAGCACCGGACCGGATGCGCGGAACTGCAGGGTGTCGGGGTCGACGACGATCATGTAATCGGTGACCGTCTCGGCCATCACCTGCGCGACCGCGAAGTCGACGGTGGAGGCATACGGCTCGCCGGCGCGCACGATCTTGTAGGTGCCGGGCTTGAGCTCGTACATCGGCGCGGGCTCGCCACTGGATTCCACCGCACCCTGTCCGGACGCGACCACCTGCTGGGTCTCAACCGAGAACACGTCGAACCGCATCGGCACGTACGTGTTGCGGCTGCTGAGCACGTGGATGCGCAGACCTGAGGCTGGGGTTTCGGTAGGCGTGGGAACATCGGCTTCGGGTGCGACGGGCGGAGGTGGTGCCGTCGGCATGGGCTCGGGCGCGGGGGCCGGCGCGGGTTCCGGCGTGGGCGCAGGTACCGGCGCGGGCGGAGGAGTTGGACCGGGAGCAGGTGCCGGCTGTGCCGGTGCGGGCCCCGGTGCCGGCGCGGGTGGTGGCGCCGGCTGCGGCGCTGGCTGGGCCCAGACCGCGGCCCCCACCACAGCCGTAACCAGAAACGCTGCGAACGTCCTTCCAAGCAATACTTTCATGGCGATAGGAAACCGCCGAGCCATGTGCCCGCGCAAGTCCTGCGGCACCAAAACTCGGAGATCCCGCTCGCGTCTGCTGCGCACGCCACCGCGGAGGTCGGCCGCAGAATTTGATCCTGTTCGCATCGCCACGTCAAAATTGCCGGTATGACAGTCTCCAGGTTTCGCGTCGCCAGGACCGAAACCCGCGACCTCGCCGATCGCGAGCGCGTGGGTACGTTCAGCAATCGGTTCGCCGAGCCGGTCGAATGGACGATGAGCAACCGCTCGTTCTTCAGCGCGTTCGTGGTGATCGCCGCCGTGCTCGCGGTCGTCGCGCTCGCGGCGCGCTGAGCTCGGCACGCGACCCCGAGCAGGCAAGGTACGTAGCTCGGCGCGAACGCACGCGCGATCCCACGACCGGGCGCTATGCTCATGGCGATGACGCCCGAATCTGCATTGCTCGCTGCGATCGGCGGAGCGCTGATCGGCATCGCCGCGGCGATCGTGCTGTTCGTGCACGGGCGGATCGCGGGGATCAGCGGGATTCTCGGGCGCGCGTTGCTCGACGACGACGACGGCGCGCGGCGGTTTCGGATCGCATTTCTGATCGGGCTCCTCGCGACCGGCGTCGTGGCGGCACGGGTAGCACCGCACTCGATCGGTCCGGTCGTCGCATCGCCCGGCGAGCTCGCGATCGCGGGACTGCTGGTCGGCATCGGCACGACGCTCGCGAATGGCTGCACCAGCGGACATGGCGTGTGCGGACTCTCGCGACTATCACGGCGATCGATGGTCGCCGTCGCGGTGTTCATGGTGACTGCGATGGTGACCGTCGCGATCCGAAAGGCGATCGGATGAAGATCGCGCTCGCTGCACTCGGTGGCGTCGTGTTCGCGATCGGCTTGCTGGTCTCCGACATGACCTCGCCGGCACGGATCATCGGGTTCCTCGATGTGTTGGGCCGCTGGGATCCGACACTGGCGTTCGTGATGGCGGGCGCGATCGCGGTTCATGCCCCATTCATTCGGCTCGCCCACCGCCGTCCGCATCCGCTGTTCGCGCAGCGGTTTCACTGGCCCGAGCCGGCGCGCGTCGACGTGGCGCTCGTCGCAGGATCGATCCTGTTCGGCATCGGCTGGGGACTCTCCGGTTACTGTCCCGGTCCTGCGCTGGTCGCGCTCGGCGCAGGCGCGACCGGTACGCTGGTGTTCGTCGGATGTGTCATCGCCGGCATCGCGATCACACGAATCGTGCGCCCTCGGTCATGACGGTTCAGGCCCCGAGCACAGCGACGCACTCGACCTCGAGCCATCGGTGTTCACGCGCAGTCCGCGCGCGATCGCGTGATCGCTCAGGCGCCGCAAGGTCGAGCCGTTCCGCTCGGCCATGTCGATGCTGACGTGCTACGCCCACCGCGCCGGAACCAAGCTCTCTGCCGAGCGCCGCCGCGCGCTGGCGAGCCGAAACAGGAGTTGCGCAGGCTGTACCACAAGCCCACCGCTCGATCGGGCGCAAGTCCCCGTCGATAGGCAGGAGCTGCTCGGCGCTCCTGGAGCGAAATGTACGCGGCCGCCCACGTCGGGTGTCTGGATGACCCACGACCGATTGACGTAGCATGGTCGATTATGCGCTTCGCGAGCCTGTTGCTACGCGCAGCCGAAACCTCGAGGGGCCGCCACGCCGACCTCCTGGTGGCCGCGACCCTATCGCTAGGGATCGGCTGCGGCTTCGCTTCGTCCGACAACACCCCCGATCTCGTGACGGTCGACGCGGCGAGCGATGGTCCGGTCTCGATCGACACGTGCCTGGTCGGCGAGTTCGACTTCTGCAGCTCGAGTTTGCCCGTCGGGCCGGCGTTGGAGATCAACACCAACACCGTGATGAACACCGACACGGACCCGAATTGCCAGGCGTACCTCCAGGCTGGTGGCCCAACCGCGTGCCTGGTCTACGCCCAGTCGTTGACGATCAGCCAGAGCGCGACGCTGCGGGTCATCGGCTCGCGTCCCCTCGTGATCGCGAGCGGATCCTCGATCACGATCGCGGGCACGCTCGATGGTTCCAGTGAGCGCGGTGGTGCCACCGGCCCGAACGCGAACTTCGCGTCGGGTTGCGCCCCGGCGAGCGTGCCCCAGAACGATCAAGGCGGCGCAGGTGGTGGCGCGGGCGGCAGCTTCCGAGGAACCGGCGGCAACGGTGGCGATGGCGATACAGACAACAGCTTTGGTGGTGACGGCAACTCGCCGGGTGGCATCGCGTCGACCGCCTTGACCACGCCTCCCGCCTACGCGCGCGGCGGCTGCGCGGGTGCCAAGGGCGGCAACGAGAGCGGCAGCGCCGGCCAGGGCGGCGCGGGTGGGGCATCGGGAGGCGCGCTGTGGTTGTACGCGCGCGGCAGCATCTCCGTCCCGGTCGGCGGAGTCATCCGCGCGACGGGTGCGGGAGGTGCGGGAGGTGATGTGCAGTCCGGCGGCGGCGGTGGCGGTTCTGGCGGGTACATCCGGCTATCTGGGGCGCAGATCGCGATCGCTGGAACGGTTGCCGCCAACGGCGGCGCGGCAGGCGGCGGTGGCTGTCGGTGCTCGGGCAACGACATCGCCGGCGATCCCGGCGAAGATGGCCACGCCGCGGCGTCGTCGGCCGCAGGCGGCGACGGCGCGGATATCTCGATCGGCGATGGCGGCAATGGCAGCAGCGCCGCGTCGATCCTCGGTCAGTCGGGTGCGAATGCGATCGTCGGTGGCGGTGGTGGCGGTGGTGGCGCCGGCTTCATCGTGCTGGTCGGATTGAAGTCGGTGACCGGCGTGATCTCGCCTCCCGCGTTGTGACGACGCTTGGTTGCGGCCATGTGCTCGACATGCAGCGCTGTGATCGACGCCACTCGTGGATAACAGTTACTGGCCAACGCGACGATTGCTCCGACTGTGATCAAAGTCTGAGTACGATGGCCGCGTGATTCGTTCCGTCTCGATCCTCGGCGTGATCGCCGCCGCGATGCTCGTCGGGTGTACGAGCGATGACGATCCTGATTTCGAAGAAACGGAGCGCGCGCTCAGCTGCTCGCCCGACGCATACACGCCGTACGACGCTGACGGTGGGCGCTACCCGAGTGGCACCGTGGCACGGTATCCGTGGCGCGGTCCGGTGAAGAGTTATCCCTCGGGCGTCGAGGACTTTCGCGGCTACGGCACCTCGTTGCCCAAGACGATCGAGTGCGGTGACACCAAGCACCGCCGCGCCCATCTCGACGTCACCGCGGGTTGTCTCAACGCGGTCGAGACCGGTGGCGGCGCGTACACGCGCGGCCGGATCGAGCCGATTCCCGATGGTTCGTTCCGCGCGATCGCGCGCGGCTACGTGGCCGGTGATGACGAGCACACCGTGAAGTGGACCGACCAGGCGGTCGAGTACCGGTTCTACTACACGGCCCAGTACGGCCACGAGAACAACCCCGGATTCAAGGCGTTCGTGCGCTACCGGACCGAGGATGATCTGTACGTGGCGTCGTGGCGGACGGACGGCGTCGTGCAGATCCAGCGCAAGAAGTGCGGTGAATACACCGCGCTCGCCGTCAATCAGAACTTCGGCGCCCCCAAGAAGGGCGTCTGGCACTGGATCCGATTCGAGGCCGAGGGCACCAAGCTCCGGCTGTACATCGATCACGAGCTCGCCCTGACCGCGACCTCCAGCACGTTCAGCTGGGGGACCGCGGGGATCCGGATCGACGCGATGGACGGTGCTTACCTCGACGATTGGCGCGTGTTCTCGCCCTAACGCATCCCGCGCCCAACGACCTCGAACAGATCGATCGCGCCGCTGAAGTTCAGCAGGACGTTGATCCTGGCGTCGGCACCTGCGCCGGCGTAGTCCGTGTACGGGCGGCGCAAGCTGACACGCGCGCGGCGGATCACGCCGTCACCGCGCAACCGGCCGAGCGTGACGTAACTCGACCCGAACCACTGCTGCAGATCGAGATCGGCGCTCGCGCGATACACGAGCTCGAGGTCGTACGACGCATCCGCAGCGTCCACGTTCACATAGAGGTTGCTGTTCGCGGGACCGCTGCGGGCCGTATATCCGGAGATCACGGTCGGCGCTGCCCATTCCAACGGATACACCGACACGCCGGGGCTGTGCTGCGCCGTGGTCTGGTCACCACTGGCTCCGACGTCGCATAGATCGGCGTTGCTGTCGGTCTCGAGCCACATCTCGGCAACCGTGATCAGCCCGCTCAGATCGAACAGCACTTGAACGCCGGGCTCGGCGCGATAGTCCGAGTACGGCGCCCGTGCGTGAAACCGCACGACACGCCATGCGTTGTCGCCGACGAGATCGGCCACGGTTTGATAGTTGCCGCCGATGTACTGCCGCACCTTCAGATTCGCGGGCGCCTTGTACAGCATCGCGATCTCACGCGGCACCGTGTCCGCCGTCGAGAGGTTGACCAGGAAGTTGGTGTTGGCGATCGACGCGTGGCGCACGGTGAGTCCGGACTCGACGCTCGGAGCGTCCCATTCGGCGGGATACACGCTGATTCCCGGCGTGTGTGCGGCGATCGAATCGTCGCCCGTGGTTCCGACGTCGACGCTTGCGCCCACCTTCAGATCGAACACCGGAATGGGCGAGATCGGGTCGACCTCGACCACGTGCGCCGGTGCGCCGCTCGTTCGCGCGATCACTGCTGCCGCTCCCACGCCGGCGGAATACGATACCCAGGTCGTCGGCGGTGGGCAGGCCATCGACGCGATCGTGCTCGCCGCGTTCGCCGCGACGCTCATGCTCGCCTTGAGGGTCGCCGTCGGATTTGCGGTCAGCCATGGATCGGGTTGGGTGACCGACAGCGTCGGCGCGGGCGAGCCCACGCGCAGGATGTTCACGTTCACGGTGTTCGCTGCGCCCTTGGTCACGACGAACCGGCTGCCGCTGACCGTGGCGTTGGTCGCCTCGGGATGCAGCACGAAATCCACCGTGCTCGGTTCCGTGCCGTTGGTCATCACGTCTGCGGTGACGGTACACTCCGAACCCGTGAGCAGCGCCACCGTGCGCTTCATCGACGTCACCTTGGGTGCGTACGATGCCGTCGCGTCGCCCTGCATGTAGCCGCCACCCGTCGGCGCCGAATAGAACGCCGTCAGCGCACCGCCGGCCTTCCCTTGATCGATACCGGGTTTGGTCGCGGTCGTGACCCGCACCACGTTGTGACCGAGCGAGCCATAGCTGAAGTCGTGACCGATACCTGGGTTGTAGTCCTGATAGCCGGGATCGCGAGCGAGCCAGTTGCCGTTCTTCCAGACGACGATGCCATTCTCGTCGCGGTGGCTGTGTCCCAACTTGGGCCCGCTGTGCATCGCCACGTACATCGCGTCGTCGGCCCACGAGGTGCGCAACATGCCCCACCCGATCTCGCGGAAGCTACGGCCGGTGGGCTCTCCGGCAACCGGCGGCGCCGACGACACGGCGCTGTAGAGCTCGAGGTTGAGCGGCTGCGTGGGCCGCCAACCGAGCCGCCCGAGCTGCGCGAGCGCGTGTGGATCGGCGAGCTGGTCATAGAGGATCGCGAGCGTGGTGCCGAAATTCGCGATGCTCGAATTGCTGTCGGCAAAGTTCAGAAACGCCGTGCGATTAGGTACCAGGGCGTGGGTGATGAAGCGCGGCAGCGCCCCCAGATACGGATGGGTGAATGCGTTGTAGCCAGTGATCTTGCGGTCGAAATAGTGGAACGGCAGCGAGTTATCGTAGCCATACGCGGCGTACGAGATGCCCTCGATGTTGCCGCCATCGATATCCATCGCGTCGTACAGGGTCGCCAGCCCGGTGCGCGCCTGGGTCAGCGCTGACGATTCATCACGCTCGCAGGACGCTGCGAGGCTGGCGAGCCCGAGCCCTGCATAGCGGACCGCGAATCCATTGGGCCAGGCCGCCGGATCGTTGTCGAGCGAGACCTCCTCGGTGAGCGGCTCGATCCCGCGCTCGTGCAGGCACGTCGCAAATCGGTCCCGATCACTGGAGCTCATCGCCGGCGCCAGCGCATCGAACGCATATCCAACGCCAATCGCGAGCGTCGCACCGCCGAGCGACATGCTCCCACCGTCGTAGTCTGGGTCCGACCATCGATCCCAGCCGCCGCCGCACAGCGACTCCAGGATCGGCAGCGCGTAGCTCGCATAATCGGCATCCTGCGTGACCGTGTAGGCGAACGCGGTGAGTCTGAGCCGCCGTTCGATCTCCCGCGAGATGCCCGTCCAGTACGGAAAATTGCCGACGTCGTACGGCCGCAGCGCCGACAACGCGACCGCGCCTGCGGTGGGCTCGGCTTTCAGCCACTGCGGCGCGAGCGCGGCGCCATCGAACAGATCCTGGAACAGGATGTTCGGTCCGGCCGAGATCCGAAAGTTGTCCCACTGTGCGTACCCGTCGAACGCGGAGCCCGAGATATCGCCCAGAAACCCGATCGAGGTCATCACACCTGGCAGCTGCGCGCCAGTGACCCGCAGCGTGCCATCGATGTAGACGTCATAGTTGCCGTCGTCCTTCACGTAGATCGCGAATTGGTGCCATGCGCTCGCGGTGATCGTCGCGAAGTTGGCGTGGCCATCGATCGATAGCTGCGTACCGGTCTGGCGGATCCTCACGCCTGTATAGCTGAGCGAAACGTCGTCATACGAGCTGAACAGCATGAAGCCGTCCTGCTCCGCCGCGCTTGCGTAGTAGTAGTCGAACTCGATCAGATACTCCGACGGAAGCGCCACCGGGAGCGGACGACGAGCCCACGCGTACGCCGTGGCTGGCGTTCCCACCGCGAGCGACGAGCCGCGGCCGTGTGGAAACGGCTGCAGATACGGCCAATGCAGTCGATAGATCGAGTATTGCGTGAAGATCCCAGGCTTGGGCAGCACCGCGTCCGCGGCGTTACGGATCGCGGTCCACTCGCCCTTCTGCGATTTGCCGAACGCGTTGACGGCGACGCTATCCAGCGAGTAGTCGGCCGCCTGATAGAACACCGGATGGGAGCAGGTCAACGCCGCCGGGGTTAGCTCCGTGGAGTCCGGCTCGAACTGCTCGGCCGCATCACAACCAGCCAGGCCCACTGCAACGAGCGCGATACAACAGCGAATGCTCATGGGCGGCAGCGTACCTCGATGCGCCGAGCTACTGGATCGTGGGAACTGCGATCTCGCGAACGCTCAGGTTCTTGAAATCGACGTCGGGAGCCGTGTCCCAGCCAAACGTAGCGATCGGACCGCCCCAGGTGATCTTCTGATCGGCGGTGCCGCCGCAGTGCGTGCCGTGGGTGCCGAAGTTCGCGGCGTCCAGCTTGTCGTCGATCATCTGCCAGGTGTTGTTGTTGTTCCAGTCGGCGTAGGTCTCGATCCGCACGCCGTTGGCACCGTTGAAGATGACGGTCTTGAATCCGACCCACTTGCCGACGAGCGAGCCGGATCCGACGGGCACGCGGAGCGGCGTCGTGGTGTATCCAGACACGTGGAACTGCTTCTTCGCGATCTGGCTCTTGCCGGAGTAGTACAGCATGCCCTTGTAGGCGGTTCCTTCGCAGCCCGTGCCATCGTCGCCGGCCGCGTTGCCGTGATAGCCACCGCGCGCGTACCAGCCGAGGTTGTCGTCACCCTCACCCGGATCGTTGACTCGCACGTAGCCGGTGATCTCGACGTTCGTCCAGTCGCCGGGCGACTGCATGTAGCCCTTGGTCGCGAGCTGCGCCTGGTTGTAGGTCGTGATCAAATTCTGCTTGTAGCCCTCCTTGGTGAACACGTTCATGCGGACCTGGTCGCCGATCGGCTTCCAGGAACCATCCGAGTTCTTCATCAGCGAGGTCTTCGGGTCGAACCGATCGAGGTCGACCATCGGGTTAGCCATGTCGAGGAACCACTCGTCGCCACCGGGCTTGGTGCAGTAGATCTCCTTGATGCCGAACTGATCGTTGGTGCACGTCGCGGTATCCTGCGGCGGAGGAGGCGGTGGCGGCGGTGGTGGCGGCGGATCGTTGTCGGGATCGTCGGGCTTGCCACCCTGGGTCCCGGCGTCGACGCTGCTCTTGTTGCTGGTGTCCTCGGGGATCGTGACACCGCAGCCGACCAACATCGACAGCAGCAGTCCCACGGTGACCAGTTTGTTCTCGGTAGTAGGCATGGCTATGGGGCGGTCGCTCTTCACGGTGCGTGCCTTGTCGCGGTGCCGACGCAGGGCGCAGAACTAGTGGGAATCAGTCAGCTGCCCGACGAGGCGGCGACCAAACGTGCTGCCATCAGGTTGCGCCGATGGATCCTTCCCGATCCACCGTGCGCTAGGTCGTCGCGCGCGCTGCAACACTGGTTGCCACCCACGGTGAGCAATCATGTCCCGTTCGCGGTACTACACACGTCGCATGCTCCGGCTCGTCCCACTGCTGCTCGCATTCACCGCATTGTCATGCTCGTCGCCCGCGCGACCACCTACGGAGGATCCGGTCACGATGTCGAACGATCCAGTGATTCCACCCGATCGCAAGCCGGCGCCCGCCGAAGATCCCTATCTCTGGCTCGAGGAGGTCACGTCGGACAAGGCGCTGTCGTGGGCGCGCGAGCGCAACAAGCAGAGCCAGGGTGAGCTGGAGGCCATCCCGAGCTTCGCGCGGACTCGCGACCGGATCCGCGCGATCCTCGACTCGAAGGACAAGACGCCGTACGTCACCAAGCGCGGTAAGCACTATTACAACTTCTGGACCGACGAGAACAACCCCAAGGGCCTGCTCCGCCGGACGACGCTCGCCGAGTACAAGAAGGCGAAGCCGACCTGGGAGATCGTGCTCGACGTCGATGCGCTCGCAGCGGCAGAAAACCAGAACTGGGTGTTTGCGGGCAACACGTGCCTGTACCCGACCTACGATCGCTGCTTGATCTCGCTGTCGCGCGGTGGCGGCGATGCCTCGGTCATCCGCGAATTCGATCCCAACGCGAAGAAGTTCATCGAGGATGGTTTCGCGCTGCCCGAGGCGAAGTCCGAGATGGCGTGGAAGGATCGCGACACCGTCTACGTCGCCACTGACTTCGGTCCTGGGTCGATGACCGCGTCGGGCTATCCGCGGATCATCAAGGAGTGGAAGCGCGGCACCAAGCTCGCCGACGCCGTGACCGTGTTCGAAGGCCAGCCAACCGACGTCGGCGTGGGCGCGAGCCGATCGTGGGATCATGGCAAGTCCTACGACTTCGTCGCGCGCAGCATCACCACGTATACCAGCGAGCTGCACCTGCGCGACGCCGCCGGCAAGCTCACCAAGATCGAAATCCCGGCCGACGCGAGCGGCAGCGTCTGGAACGATCACCTGCTGGTCACGTTGCGGAGCGACTGGAAGCTCGCCGACAACACGACGTGGCCACGCGGCGCGATGCTCGCGATCCCGCTCGCCGACTTTCTCGCCGGAAAGCGTACGTTCACGATGCTGTTCGAGCCAGCGCCGAACAAGTCGCTCGAGGGCGTCGCCGGGCTCAAGTCCGCGATGGTGATCAACGAGCTCGAGGACATCAAGAATCGCCTGTACGTGTGGACGCTCAAGCTGGGCAAGTGGACGCGCAAGCCGTTCGGCAAGCAGGACGTCGGAACGACATCGCTGTGGGGGGTCGAACCCGGCAGCGGCAGCGACGAGTACTGGTTAGTTCGTACCAACTATCTGACACCCTCGACGCTCGCGCTCGGCAAGCTCGGTGGCGCAGAGACCGTGCTCAAGCGGAGCCCTGCATACTTCGACGCGACGGGGCTGATCGTCGAGCAGCACTTCGCGACGTCCAAGGACGGAACCCGGGTGCCGTACTTCCAGGTGTCGCGCAAGGCGCTCGCGCTCGACGGCAAGGCGCCCACGGTGCTGTATGGCTACGGCGGGTTCGAGATCTCGCTGACGCCGGGCTACGATCCGATCAGCGGGGCCGCATGGGACGAGCGGGGCGGTGTCTACGTGGTCGCAAACATTCGCGGCGGCGGTGAGTACGGGCCGGCGTGGCACCAGGCAGCGCTGCGCCACGATCGCCAGCGCGCCTATGACGATTTCATCGCGGTCGCTGAGGATCTGATCGCGCGCAAGGTGACGTCGCCGGCACACCTCGGGATCGTCGGTGGCTCGAACGGTGGGCTGCTCACCGGTGTGATGCTGACCCAGCGACCGGATCTGTTCGGCGCGGTGGTGTGCTCGGTGCCGCTACTCGACATGAAGCGCTACCACAAGCTGCTCGCCGGCGCGTCGTGGATGGAGGAGTACGGCGACCCCGAGAACGCCGAGGACTGGGCGGTGCTCGCGAAATATTCGCCGTACCAGAACGTCAAGGCGGGCACGAAGTATCCGAGGACGTTGTTCACGTCGTCGACGCGCGATGATCGCGTGCACCCAGGGCATGCTCGCAAGATGGTCGCGCGCATGCTCGAGCAAGGCCACGACGTGCTGTATTACGAGAACATTGAAGGCGGCCATGGCGGGGCCGCGAACAACGAACAAGCCGCATTCATGCAGGCGCTCGAATACACGTTCCTCGCGAAGCAGCTCGGCCTCGAGTAGGGGCGACCGACCCGGCTGGGTTCACCGCCCGGGCCGGCCACGTCGATCATGGCGCTGCCGTGGGCGATGGCTTGAGCAGGCCCAGCGGTGCGCCCATCGGATCGATGATCACCGCCAATCGCCCCACGCCAGCCATCGTTTCAGGCGGCATCTTGATCGTCGCACCGAGCCGCTTGGCCTTTTCGACGGTGGCATCACTGTCCGCCACCTTGACGTACGGCATCCACATCTGCGGCACTCCGGCGAGCGTCATCACGCCGGCGCGCGCCTTGCCATCCGATTTGAGCAGCTCGTAGCGATCTGGTCCCGGCCCGCCACCCTGCGTCGACATCCGCTCGACCTCGAAGCCTGCGATCGTCTTGTAGAACGCGACCGTCCGATCAATGTCGTTGGCGTACAGCTCGTTCCACACCCACGTTCCATCGAGGCCCTTGTAGTCGTCGTCCGCATCCTCGGGCCTGGCCGGCTGCCACAGCGCGAGCTCGGCACCGAACGGATCGTGGATCACGGCCATCATCCCGACCTCACCCACCTTGAACGGTTCCTTGACCACCTTGCCACCAGCGGCCTTCGCGCGCGTCGCGGTGTCCTTCGCGCTCGTCACCTGAAGATGCGGCATCCAGTGCGGGTGCAACATCCCGCCTGCGACCGGCTGCAGATAGCCTCCAATGGTGCGGCCGCCGTGCTCGATCATCGAGTACGTGCCGTTCGGCATCGGCGCTTGCTTGGTCTTCCAGTTGAACAGCTCACCGAAGAACGCTTGCGCCTTTCGCTCGTCCTTCGACACGTATTCGCACCACACGAACCTGCCAGTTGGAATCATCGCCATCGCTGCCTCCTTGCGGCCGTACACTCGGACGATCGGCCGCGGAGTAACAGCGGGAGCGAGAGCAAACGTCTGATGCAGCCTCGTGTCGTACCCGATCGCGCGCATACGCACGATCCGACCGGCTCGCTCCCGGAAGGGGTCAGACTCAAGTTGCTCAACTTGTCGTCCGAATGCCGGACACCCAAGT
>JBFWXW010000090.1:0-22067 GCA_050187075.1 Kofleriaceae bacterium
GGCTGGCGATAGCACTGCGCGCCCTCGTACATGCTCCAGCCGAGGTTCGCACCGCTCTGCTGTTCGGGCCTGAGCACCGTGAGCTCTTCGATCTGCTCCTGGCCGACGTCACCGATCCACAGGTCTCCCGTCTCGGTGTCGAATGACCACCGCCACGGATTGCGTAGCCCGAGGATGAAGACTTCTGGCGCGCCGCCGCCCGATGCAAACGGGTTGCTGGACGGGATGCCGTATGGCTTGCCGCCGGACTTCGAGTCGACGTCGATGCGCAAGATCTTGCCGAGCAGCGCGTTCGGATCCTGCGCCGTCCGATTCGGATCGCCGCCGCCGCCGCCATCGCCGGTGCCGATATAGAGATAGCCATCCTTGCCAAACTCCAGCATCCCGCCGTTGTGGTTGGATGCGAAGTCGTCGATCGACAGGATCGGCGTGCAGCTCGGGTTCGCGATGTTCGGGTTCGAGCTGACCGTGCAACGAGCGACCACGTTGGCGTCGTTGGTGGTGTAGAAGATGAAGAACGTGCCGTTACTGTAGTAGTGCGGATGAAACGCGAGCCCGAGCAGGCCGCGTTCACCACCGGCCGCAATGTTCTCGCTGATATCGAGGAACGGATCCGGCAACAGCGTGATGCCGTCGAAGATCCGGATCGCGCCGCGCTGCTCCAGCACGAACAGCCGAGGGTCGCCCACCGGCGCGGTCGCGAGCATGGCTCCGCCAACCACCTGGCCCAGCAGCTGAGCGGTGATCGTGGTGCCCGGCACGGGTTGCGGGCAATCGGGGAGCTTGGGGACTGCGTCTGACCCACCACAAGCCGCAGCGCCGAGCGCGGCCACCAGCGCCAAGGACCTCATGGCGCCAGTGTATCGCATGGTCAGGGGCCAGCTTCGAGATGATAGACGTAGCCGCTGGTGTTCGTGACGTACAGCTCACCGCGCGCATCGGCGTGAATGCTCGAGGGTTTCGCCGGAAAATCCATCGCTGGCACATCTTCGACCTCGAGCTGACCGTCCTGCATCAGCCGCGCCCGGTGAAGCCCGCCGGCGTTGTAGTCGGTGAAGTAGTGCCAGCCGACGATGTCGGGGTAACACGTGCCGCGATAGACCTGGCCGCCGATGATCGCGAGCCAGCCGGCGTCGTCGGTCCGGGTGTGGCTCGGAGCCGTCAACCCCGTCGTATCGCAGCCCTGGAACGGCGACACCTCGGTGCATTTGTCCGCCTGCGTCTCGCAGCAGCTGTCACCCTCGTACTTGCTCCAGCCCAGATTCTTGCCCGCCTGCTCTCCGGCCCTGAGCACGTTGAGCTCTTCGGTCTCCCCTTGACCGACGTCGCCGATCCACATGTCTCCGGTGGCGCGATCGAACGACCAGCGCCATGGGTTGCGCAGCCCGATCACGAAGATCTCCGGCCTTCCGCCACCGGCGGCGAACGGGTTGTCGGCGGGAATGCCGTACTCCTTGCCCGGCGCCCTGGCGTCGACATCGATGCGCAAGATCTTCCCGAGCAACGCGACCGAGTCCGGGCGCGGGCTGCCGTCGTTGATCGCCTGGCCGTTGCGGTGCGGATCGCCGAAATTGCCGCCGTCGCCGGTGCCGATGTAGAGGTAGCCATCGGCGCCAAACTCGATCATCCCCCCGTTGTGGTTCGCGGCGAAGTCCGGGATGGAGAGCACCGTCGTGCACATCGGATCCGCGACGTTCGGATCGCTCGCGCTCACCGTGCAGCGTGCGAGCACGTTCGCGGTGAGCGTCGTGTAGAACACGAAGAACTGGCGGTTGCAGTGATAGCTGGGGTGAAACGCGAGGCCCAGCAGGCCTCGCTCGTCGCCGGCCGCCAGCGAATCG
Source organism: Kofleriaceae bacterium (assembly GCA_050187075.1). Taxonomy (GTDB): domain Bacteria; phylum Myxococcota_A; class Polyangia; order Haliangiales; family Haliangiaceae; genus JABFXX01. Next base: position 1,842 of record JBFWXW010000090.1, read on the forward strand.
CTCAGGTCGATGAACGGCGTTGGTAGCAGCGTCTCGTTCTCGAAGATCCGGATCCGTCCCGAACGCTCGAGCACGAACAGCCGTGGGTCATTGGGTGGCGACGTCGCGAGCAAGGCCGCGCCGGTGACGCGACCGAGCTGGCGCGCCGACATCGTCGTGCCCGACACTGGCGCGGCGCACGCAGGCAGCGCTTCCAGCGGCTCGCAGCTCGGCGCGTCCGCTGCCACATCGCCTGGAACCGCGTCGCCGACCGAACCATCGCCCGTCTGCTTGTTGTTGCTGCTGCACGCCCCGAGAACGAGCAGCACCCCGAGGACGTGTCGCATGCACGGATGATAGGCCCAGATGTCGATGCGGCACGCCGGATTTGTCTGGTCAGTGATCGCGAGGTGAGGCGCCGGGGAATCGTTTCGACGCGACCTCGGCGAAATCACGGCGTCACGCCAACGTGGCTGAAATCACGGGCTCGCTTCGAGGTGATAGACGAACCCCGAGGTATCCGTCATGTACAGCTCACCACGCGCATCGGCGTGAATGCTCGACACCCCGGTGGGAATCGTGCCTGGCAGATCGACGACCTCGAGCTCCCCGGTCGGCAACAGCCGCGCCTTGTGAAGCTGGTTGTCTGCGTAATCGGTGTAGAAGTGCCAGCCGACGAGGTCGGGGTAGCAGGTACCACGATAGACCTGACCCGCGATGATCGAGATCCAGCCCTGACTGTGAGAACGCGTGTCGAGCGGGAACGTCTTGTCCGTCGCGTCGCACGGCTGGGTCGCTACTTGCGAGCACTTGTCCCATTGCGTCTTGCAGCAGGTGTTGCCCTCATAGACGCTCCAGCCAAGGTTCTTGCCGGCTTGCTCGCCGGCCTTGAGCACGTTGAGCTCCTCGGTCTGGTTCTGACCGACGTCACCGATCCACATGTCACCGGTCGCGCGATCGAAGGACCATCGCCACGGATTGCGCACACCCGAGATGAAGATCTCGGGCTTGCCACCGCCGGCGGCGTACGGGTTGTCCGCGGGGATGCCGTACTGGCTCCCCGGCGCCGGGTGATCGACGTCGATCCGCAGGATCTTTCCGAGCCACGCGACGGTGTTGCCGAACGGCGAGCCGTCCCACAGCGCCTGCGCGTTGCGGCGTGGATCGCCATACTGACCGCCATCGCCGGTACCGATGTAGAGGTAGCCATCGGCGCCGAACTCGATCATGCCGCCGTTGTGATTCGGTGCGAAGTCGGGGATCGAGATCACCGTCGTGCAGGTTGGGTCCGCGAGGTTTGGATTGCTGTCGCTGACCGTGCAACGCGCGACCACGTTGGCGTTGCTCGTCGTGTAGTAGACGAAGAACTCCCCGTTGCAGTTGTAATTGGGATGGAACGCGAGCCCGAGCAGGCCTTGCTCGCTGCTCACCACAAGCTGGCTGCTGAGATCGATGAACGGCGTCAGCTGCAGCACGCCGTCCTCGATGATCCGGATCCGACCGTTCTTCTCGATCACGAACAGCCGCGGATCGTTGGGTGGCGAGGTCACCAGGACGGCCTGACCAGTCACGCGCGCGATCTGGTGTGCGGTCACCTTGGTGCCAGCCACCGGCGTTTCGCACGCGGCGAGCGGGGCAGGCGGGCCGCACGTCTCGCTATCGATCACGGCGTCGGTGACGACCGGATCCTGGCGCGTTTGTTCGTTGGGCGTGCGAGTGCTGCACGCGGCGACCGCGAGCAGGAGCAGGGCGCGGAGCGACATGGCCGCGTACTATATGGATCGCGGCAGCCGCCTCTACTGGCCGTTCATCACACGTGGGGGCCGGACTGAGACGGCGCGGTTTCCGCGTGCTTACCAGCATTCCCCACCGCGGTGGACCACCGTCCGAACATGTACAGGACGAGCCCGACCAACCCGAAGGGGACGAGGAACACCCAGCCGATGAAGCCGTCGTGGGTACCGTAGTAAAGCAGCGCGAGGAACATTCCGACCGCCCATACCCCGAGCGCGGTCAGGTAGCCCGTGAGCTGGATCTTCCGCTTGCGAATTGCGGCTTCGACGCGCGCCAGAAAGTACGCGGCCTCATCCGGCGACAATTGCTGGATCGCGCGCAGGACCTCGTCATCTTTGTCGACGGTGGGATCGTTGCTGCTCGCCGGCTTCGCCACGTCGCGACCTTAGCACGGTGAGGTATATCTGCCCGGTGCCTGCGATCAAGCTGACCGACGACCTTGGCCGAGTGCTGGTATTCGTGCATCCGCCGCAGCGGATCGTCTCGCTGGTGCCGAGCGATACCTACAGCGTGATCGCGCTCGGGGCGGGCGACCGACTGGTCGGGCGCACGCGCTATTGCGAGAGCCCCGAGGCCGCTGACGTTCCGGTGATCGGCGGCACCAAGGACGTCGATGTCGACGCCGTGCTCGCGCAAGCGCCGCACCTGGTGATCGCGAACCAGGAGGAGAACACGCGCCCCGCGCTCGAGCAGCTCGCGGCGTCGGTGCCGGTGCTGGTTTCGCTGCCGCGCACGGTCAACCAGGGGCTCGCGCATCTCGCGCGGCTCGCGCGGATCCTGGGAGGTGCGGATCGTGCGGTGGTCAGGCGCGGTTACGAGCTCGGTGCGGGAACGCCGCCGCCGGCCACCCTGCGTGCGTTCGTGCCGATCTGGATGGAGCCGCTGATGACGATCAACGCGGACACGTTCGGCTCCGACGTGCTCGCCCGGATCGGCATCGCCAACGCGTTCGGCGATCGGTTGCGGCTGTACCCGCTCGCGGCGGACCTCGGCAAGGCGGCACCGCGAGACGCGGCCGGGCGCGACGAGCGCTACCCGCGGCTCACCCTCGACGAGGTGCGCGCGCGTGGCGCCGACGTGATCGTACTGCCCGACGAGCCCTATGCGTTCAGTGAGGCCGATGAGGCGCGGTTTCGCGAGGCGTTGCCGGGTGCGCGCGTCGTCCGCGTCAGCGGCAAGGATCTGTTCTGGTACGGCGCCTGGACGATCGAAGCGCTCGATCGGTTGGCGCAGCAGCTGCGACCGGCGGATGGCTAGCTTGGGTCCGTCGTCTTCTAAGGTCCAGCGAGCCGCCGGCGCAGGCCCGCCACATAGCGATCCGCGGATCCCGGGCAGCGCTCGAAGAACAGCGATGGCTCGACGAGCTCCAGCTCCATCACCATCGGCTGTCCGGCGTCACTCCGCGCGATGTCGACGCGGCCGTAGAGGATGCGGTCCTCGACAGGCGCGAGCGCCGCGCAGGCCAGCGCCCGCTCATCATCCGCGATCGGAAACGGGCCATCGATTCGCTCGACATCGCCGGAAAACCGCGGCGTCTTGCGGACCGCGTGGCTGAGCTCGCCGTCGATCCACACCAGCGATCGCTCACCGTAGTGATCGACAGACGTCACATACGGCTGCACCAGCGCCGCGCCACGCTGAGTCAACGAGGCCAGATGCGCCGCGGCCTGTGGATCGCCGCGCTCGAACACGCGCGCCCCGATGGAGCCCGCGCCGACCTCGGGTTTGATCACGATCCGATCGTCGTCGATCGTCGCGAGCTCGAACCGTGCATGCTGCTCGACCAGCGTCGTCGGGACCACCGAAACGCCACGCGCGGCGAGCTCGACGAGATACCGCTTTCGCACGTTCCCGCGCACGATCGGGCCCGGGTTCCACAGCACGGCCGCCTCGCTCACCCGCTCGATCCAGGACAAAAACGCCGGTAGCGCGACTGCGTAGTTCCAGGTCGAGCGCAGGATCGTCGGGACCGGTGCGTCCCAGTCAGCGTTCGGATCGTCCCATGCGATCAGCTGCGCGTCGAACCCGCCTGCGGCGAGCGCACGCGCGAGCGCCGCCGCGTCGACGTCGGGTTCCGGCAGCGCCACGCACGTCGCGACGCGCAGCTTCATCGACTCGCCAGCGCCTGGGCGAGGTCGTCGAACAGGTCGTCCTCGTGCTCCAGCCCGACCGACAACCGCAGCAGGTCCATCGGCGCCGAGCTGCCGGGGCCCTCGACCGTGTGGCGATGTTCGACCAGGCTCTCGACGCCGCCGAGCGACGTCGCGGGAACCCACAGCGCCAGTCGCTTGATCGTGCCGAGCGCGACGTGGGGACCGCCGCCGACCTGGATCGACAGCATGCTGCCGAACCCGCGCTGCATCTGGCGCGCGGCGATCGCGTGCTGCGGGTGGCTCGACAGCCCCGGGTACAGCACGCTCACCCTCGGCAAGAACGCGAGCCGCTCCGCGAGATGATGCGCGGTGACGCTCGACCGCTCGACCCGCGCGAACAGCGTGCGCAACCCGCGCAGCAGCAAGTACGCCTCCATCGGTCCGAGGCACGCGCCCTCGTCCTTGCGCAGCTGCGCGAGCTTGCTCCACGATTCGTCCCGCTTCGCGGTGATCAGCGCACCGGCCAGGACATCGGAGTGGCCGCCCAGGAACTTGGTCGCCGAGTGCATCACGACGTCAGCGCCGTGATCGATCGGTCGCGTGTGCACCGGCGTCGCCGCGGTGGAGTCGACGGCGACATGGGCACCGACCAGGTGCGCGAGGCCGCAGGCCGCCGCGAGATCGGTGACGTCCCAGGTCGGATTTGCGGGGGTCTCCAGCCACAACAGCCGCGTGCCCTGACGCAGCGCCGCCTGTAGCGCCACCAGGTCGGTCGTATCGATCAGGTCCAGCTCGACGCCCCACTGGGCGCAGAACCGGGTCAGCCATGCGCGCAACGCGTAGTAGCCGGCCTTGGGCGCGATCACGTGATCGCCGGGCTTGCACAGCGCGCGGAACACCGCGGTCGCCGCGGCCATCCCCGACGAGAACACCATCGCCTCCTCGCCGCCCTCGAGCGCTGCGAGCACGCGCTCGGCGTGGAGCGGCGTCGGGTTGTGATCGCGTGTGTAGTCGGGTCCGCGCAGCTTGTAGTCGGCGTCGCGCGCGTAGGTCGTCGACAGATGAATCGGCGGGACGATCGCGCCGGTGGCGCCGTCGATCGCGTGTAGAGCCTGAGCTGCGAGAGTCTCGGGGCGCATTCGCCCCGATGCTACTTGGCCGGGTTTTCTCCCGGCAACAGGAAGCCGTACCGAGTCATCAGCTCGTGGCCCTCTTTCGACGCCACGAACCGGGCAAGCTTGCGTGCCGCGTCGGCCTCTCGCCCGCGACCGCACACGACGAGCTGCTGATCGAGGGGGGCGTGCAGCGCGGGGTCGACGTTGACGAACGCGCCGCCCTCGGTGACTGTCGCCAGCGACAGCGCGACGATCGCAGCGTCGGCGTTGCCCTCGCGCGCATACACCAGGGTGGATTGGACGTTCTCGCCGAGCACGATGCGATCCTTCACCGCATCCCAGATCCCGGCCTTCTCCAGTGCTTGCTTCGCGGCCAGCCCATACGGGGCGTGTTCGGGGTTCGCGATCGAGATCCGTTTGAACCGCGGATCCGCGAGGTCGCGAAGGTCCATCGGCTTGGCGACCTGGTTCGGCGTCCACACCACGATGCGCCCGCGCGCGTAGACATACGTCGACGCGGCATCACAGTGCCCCGACTTGACCACGATGTCGGTGAAGTTCTTGTTGGCGGCCGCATACAGGCCAAACGGCGCGCCTTGCTCGATCTGCTTGGCCAACAGGCCGCTCGACCCGAACGTGAATTCCGGGGTGATGCCAGTCTTGGTCTTGAACTCGCGGCCGAGCTCCTCGAATGCACGCGCCAGGTCCGAAGCGGCGGCGACGCGCACGACATTCGACCGGGTTTCCGAGGAGCACGCGGTCACGAGCAGGATCACAACGACGAACCTCCGCACGGCTCCACACTATCGCGTCAGCGACGGTCAGGCGCGGTGTCACGATGATGTAACACGACGATGTATAACCGTGAGAATGGACCGTCGAGTGGTCATCATCGAAGACGAGCGAGATGTATCGCGCCTGCTCGAGTTCAACCTCAAGAGCGCCGGGTTCACGGTGAGCTCCGAGACGACCGGCGCCGCAGGTCTCGCGGCGGTGCGGGAGCAGAGCCCGGACGTGGTCGTGCTCGATCTGATGCTCCCCGACATGTCGGGCTACGAGGTGTGCAAGCAGCTGCGCGCCGATCCGACGGTGGCGGAGGTCGGCGTGCTGATGCTGACCGCGAAAGGAGAGCCCGAAGATCGCATCCTCGGGCTCGAGGTCGGCGCCGATGACTATGTCGTCAAGCCATTCGTCGTCCGCGAGATCGTGCTGCGGGTGAATGCGCTCGCCAATCGGCTCGCCGAGCGCCGCGCGCGACCGGCGGCCGGCGATCCGACCAAGCTCGTGCGAATCGGTCCGATCGAGCTCGATCCGATCACCCACGAGGTGAACATCGACGGCGCCCCTGCACAGCTGCGTCCGCTCGAGTACAAGCTGCTCCATCTGCTGGTGTCGGATCCGGGGCGAGTGTTCACGCGCGAGGAGCTGCTCGAGCTGGTCTGGGACATGCGAGGCGACATCAACACCCGGACCGTCGATGTTCACGTGCGCCGGCTGCGCGTCAGTCTCGGTACCGGTGCCGAGGTGAACGAGACGGTTCACGGCTTTGGCTATCGGGCGAAGAAGGCGTGACGCGCCAGGCCTGATACGATCGCGGCAAGTGCGAAGCTCGCGCCGCAACCGGCTGCTCGGCACGTTCCTGATTCTGGTGATCGTGGTCGGTGCGGGCACGCTGTTCTGGATCGAGCGCACCCTGGCCGATGATCTGGTGTCCTCGCTCGACGCTCGGCTGTCGAAGCAGGGCGACGCGGTCGCGAGCTGGCTGCGGATCGCAGGCCATCCGAGCCGGCTGGCGCCGCGGCTCGCTGCGGTGACCGGCGCGCGGATCACCATCGTCGGCGCCGACGGCTTGATCCAGGGCGACTCACTCGATTCCTCGACGATCGGGCGTCCGATCGGTGACGCGGCCGAGGTGGCCAGCGCGCGCCGCGGCCATGTCGGCCGCGCGATCCGCCAGCTTCGCAGTGACGAGCCGCCGCAATACGTCGTGGCGGTACCTGCAGATCTCAATCAGGTGATTCGTCTCGCCGTGCCGCTGGGCGACGTGATCGAGACGCGCGCGCGGATGCGCAATCGCCTGATCGTCGGTGCCGTGTTCGGATTTCTCGGGTGCATCCTGCTGTCGTGGATCATCATTCGAGCGATCGTTCGTCCGCTTCAATCGATGACCAAGACCGCAGAGCAGCTTGCGCGCGGTGAGTACGAGGTCACGGTGGCGGAAGCCGGCGGCGAGCTCGGCATCCTCGCGCGAGCGATGCGCCACATGGCCGGCGAGGTGAAGTCGCGCGTGACCCAGCTGACGCAGCAGCGCGACCTGTTGTCGGTGGTGGTCGGCGGGCTCGTCGAGGGTGTGATCGTGGTCGCGCGCGACGCGTCGATCGTGCTGGTCAACGCAGCCGCCAAGCCACTCATCGGTGATGCCCCCGAGCTTCCCGAGCCGTTGCGGCCACTCGTCGCCAGCGCGCTTGCCGGCGAGCAGTCCGATCGCGAGCTGATGCTGGTAGGGCGCGCGGTACGTGCGAGCGCCCGGCCGCTGGGTGATCCAGGTGCGATCGTGGTGCTCTACGACGTCACGCAGATCCGCGCGCTGGAGGCCGTGCGCCGCGAGTTCTTGTCCAATGCGGCGCACGAGCTGCGCACCCCGGTGACCTCGATCTCGGGGTACGCGGAGACCTTGCTCGGCGGCGGGGTGGACGCTGCGACCTCGAAGGAGTTTCTCACCACCATTCACCGCAACGCCGGCCGGATCGCGACGCTCGTGAGTGACCTGCTCGTACTCGAAACGCTCGGAGGCCGCGCGGCGGTCGTCAGCGAACGATCCTCCGTGGGGCTGTCCCAGGTGATCGAGGACGCCGTGCGTACCGCGAAGGGGGTGAGTCAGGGCGCTCGGATCGACGTCGACGTGCCTGCCGGGGTTTCGGTGCTGGCGTCGCGCGATGGCCTCGACCACGTCGTGCAGAACCTGATCGACAACGCGGTGAAGTACGGCGGCGGAGCCCCGATCTCTGTGAGCGCAGCGGCGAGCGATGGCAAGGTCCGGTTGACCGTCGCGGACCGCGGCCCTGGAATTCCGCGTGGCTATGAGGATCGTGTGTTCGAACGGTTCTTTCGGGTCGATGCCGGCCGCAGCCGCGATCAGGGCGGGAGCGGCCTCGGCCTGGCGATCGTCAAAGGTCAGGTCGAGTCGATGGGCGGGCGGGTGTGGGTCGAGGACAACCAGCCGGGCGCCCGGTTCGTGGTCGAGCTCGACGCCGGTTAGCCGGCGTCACGCCCCACGCCCGACGCCCGAGATCTCATCGAGCCTCCGTGCTAGCGTGCGCCTCCGTGACGACCGACCTTCCGACGCTCGCGATCAACACCATCCGAACCCTCGCGATCGATGCGATCCAGAAGGCGAGCTCCGGGCATCCGGGGTTGCCGCTGGGCTGTGCACCGATGGCCTACGCGCTATGGCACGGCCACCTCAAGCACGACCCGCGGGCGCCGCAATGGTTCGATCGCGATCGATTCGTGCTTTCGGCCGGTCACGGCTCGATGCTGCTGTACGCGTTGCTCCACCTCACCGGCTACGACGTCTCGCTCGACGAGCTGAAGAACTTCCGGCAATGGGGCAGCAAGACGCCCGGACACCCCGAGTGGCACGAGACGCCGGGCGTCGAAGCGACGACCGGCCCGCTGGGGCAGGGCGCCGCGAACGCGGTAGGCATGGCGATCGCCGAGAAGTATCTCGCGCGGTACTTCAACCGCCCGGGTCACACCGTCATCGATCACTACACCTATGCGCTGGTCTCCGATGGCGACGTGATGGAAGGTGTGGCGCTCGAGGCGGCGAGCCTCGCGGGCCATCTCGGGCTCGGCAAGTTGATCTACCTCTACGACGCCAACCAGATCACGCTCGACGGGCCGCTGTCGCTGGTGATGAGTGAGGACGTCGGTGCGCGTTATGCGGCTTGCGGCTGGCACGTGCTTCACGTCGAGAATGGCGACAACGATCTGACCGCGCTCGACGCGGCGATTCGTGCGGCCAAGGACGAAGCAGGCCGGCCGTCGATCATCGTGATCCGCACGACGATCGGCTATGGATCGCCGAAGAAGGCCGGAACCTCCGCCGCGCACGGCTCGCCGCTCGGCGATGCCGAGGTCGCGGCCACCAAGGCGGCGCTCGGCTGGGATCCGACCGCGAAGTTCCTCGTCCCCGATGAAGCCAAGGCGCATCTGGGCGAAGCCGTCCGCCGCGGCGCGGCGTCCCACGCTGCATGGCGCGAGAAGCTCGGCGCGTACAAGGCCGCGCACCCCGAGCTGGGCAAGGAGCTCGACCTTGCGATCGCGGGCAAGCTGCCGGCCGATTGGGACAACGCGTTGCCGACATTCACGGGCGCCCCCGTCGCGACACGTACCGCGTCGGGAAAGGTGCTCGCCGCGCTGGCGACCAAGGTGCCGTGGCTGCTCGGTGGCGACGCCGACCTCGGCGGATCCACCAAGACCATCGTTCCAGGCGGCGATTACGACCGCACCGGCGGCGGGCGCAACCTGCGGTTCGGTGTGCGCGAGCACGCGATGGCCGCGATCGGCAACGGCATGCTGTATCACGGCGCAGTTCGTCCGTTCGTTTCGACCTTCTTCGTGTTCTCGGACTACATGCGGCCGTCGGTCCGGCTCGCATCCCTGAACAAGCAGCCGGCGATCTTCGTGTGGACGCACGATTCGGTCGGGCTCGGCGAGGACGGGCCGACGCACCAGCCGGTCGAGCACTTGATGGCGCTGCGTGCGATCCCAAACCTGGCGGTGTTCCGGCCGGCCGATGCAAACGAGACCATTGCCGGCTGGCGCTACGCGATGACCCACACCGACGGGCCCACCGGTCTCGTGCTCTCGCGGCAGGATCTGCCGATCATCACGGCGTCGGGTGCACCCGGTGCCGAGCACGGTGCGTACGTGCTCGCCGAAGGCAACGATGTCATCCTCATCGCGAGCGGCTCGGAGGTCGCGGTGGCGCTCGCGGCGCGCGACGAGCTCGCGAAGGCGAACGTGTCTGCGCGCGTGGTGTCGATGCCGTGCTGGGAGTTGTTCGCCGCGCAGCCCAAGAGCTATCGCGACCAGGTGCTGCCACCCGCCCAGCATCGGCGAGTCTCCGTCGAGGCTGGCATCACGATGGGCTGGCGCGAGTGGATCGGCGATCGCGGCGAAGCCGTCGGAATCGATCGGTTCGGGGCGTCGGCGCCGGGTGAGCTCGTGCTCGACAAGCTCGGGATCAACCCGGGCGCGGTGGTTGCAGCAGCCAAACGCGTGATCGCCGGGACCTGATCACGGCGAGCGATAGACCACGATGTGGTGAACCGCGATCTGCATGCTCTGAACGCTCAGCGAAGGTGTGATCGATACAGCCGCGGCTGGCGGCGCTATCGGTAACGACGCGGTCACAGCCGAAAGCTTGCAGTTCCACGCAGCGGCGTCTTGCCACAATCGCAGGAGGTAACGCGTTCCGATCACGAGGCCGGTTTCGTGGCTCGTCGGGTCATCGGGCGGTGGCCCCACCTTGAGGTCGGTGGTGTTGTTGAGGTGGTTGTTCTCGATGAGACGGCACAGCCCCGAGGCCACACCCGAGATGGCGGGCGCATCGAGGTGCAGCGCGATCAAGTTGTCGTTGTCCTGCGGTACTCCGTCGTCGGGGCCGAGGTCGACAACCTCGAATCCAACCTCGAGCGTCACCAGCCGCGCGGGAATCGCCTGTAACACGAGCGTTCGCTCGGGCGAGCCCATGTCGCTCGGCACCGCTGGAGATATCGCCGCACCGGCGGGGGTCCAGGACCAGCCGCCGTCGGTCGTGGTGGTTCCCAGATCGGTCCCGAACAGCTCCACGACCGCGATCTCATCTCCGGGCGTCGTCGGATTGGGATCGCAGGCATCGCCCACGCCATCGCCGTCACCGTCGGGCTGGACGCCTTCGACACGGGCATTCGCGACGCCGGGGCAACTGTCGACCATGTCGAGGATGCGGTCGCGATCCTCGTCGAGGCAAGTCGGCCCATTGCTGCACAGTCCATTGGAGCAGGACATGCCACCGGGACAAAGATCGTCGGGGCCGCACACGACGCTGCACGCGGGCTCCGCGATCGGGTCAAAACATCCAGCGCCGACGACTACCACGCCGGCGAGCACGCGCCAGCGCTCACTCACGCCGCGATCATTTCATGTGGAGCGGCGTCGTCGCTACTACCTGATCCTTCTCGTTCACCAGCTTGATCACGTAGCCTTTGCCGCTGGTGAGCCCCTCGTCTTCGCTGATCGAGATATTGCCGCTGAGCACGGTCAGCTTTGGATCGATGCCGTCGAGCCGCTTGTCGGCGACGTACTTCTTGCCGTCGACGTAGAACTCCATCTTCAGCTTCGGCGAGCCAGGCTTGCTGAGGAACGCGGTGTAGTGGAAGTACCAGGACGTCACGTCCTCGTTCTTCTGGCCGGTCAGTTCCTTGAGTCGTTCACCCTTGATCTTCGCGATCGTGTCCTTGTCATTCTTGCCTTCGGGGAGGTCGCCCTTGGTGACGACGAGTTGTCCCTTGAACGCCGCGATGACGGGGCGCGAAATGTCGGCATGCGCGACACCGTGGGCGGACACAAGCAGCGCAACCACGAGTCCTGACATCCATTGGCGAGACATTGTGAGCCTCCGTTGTGACCGAGGATAACGCGGGGACACGTTCGCAGCCCCACTGTTTCATTGGTGTGATCTGTCTAACCGAATCGCGAGCCGGTTATTCCTTCGCGGCCTCGGCCGTGACGGCTTCGACGGGCGCCGCGGGCTGGGTATTCACAGCCTCAGGGCTGCTCTGGCGCTCTGCGAGACGCTTGGCACGACGCTCGGGATCCCAGGGAGTTCCATCGGGTCCCAGGCCGTTGGCGTCGGGACCGATCGGCTTGCGCTCGCGGCGGGGGCGGGGCGGCAGGGGCTGGCCGTCGGGGCCGAGCCGGGGAGCCCGAGGTAGGGGCTGGCCATCGGGGCCGAGCTGCTGCGGACGCGGCTCGCGCGCGGGGCGCGGAGGCCTCGGTCCGCGGGGCGGACGAGGCTCACGAGGTAGGGGCTGGCCATCTGGGCCGAGCTGCTGCTCGCGTGGGCCGCGACTACCGCGGCGATCGCGACCGCGATCGCCCCCGGGCCCACCGAAGCCACCGGGGCCGCGGCGAGGGCCGCGCCCGCGACCTGGGCCACCGCCACGGCCGAGCTCACGTGGTGCCGCCGTCAGCTGCCAGCCGATCCCAGCGCGCGGCATCTCACCGCGACCGGGACGATCATCGTCCTTGCGCTCCTCCTTGGGAGCACCGGGCTTGAGACTCGAGAGCCCGCGAGGCTTGCGATCACCGCCAGGGCCACCGCGGCCGCGATCACCACCGGGACCGCCACGGCCGCGATCACCACCGGGACCGCCACGGCCGCGATCACCACTGCGATCGTTCCGATCGCTGCGGCGCTGCTGACCAGCAACGCGGTCGATGACGTAGTGAAACTCGCCGCGAGACACCGCGCCATGCGGTCCGGTCTCACCCTGGTAGACGCGCACCAGGCGAACCTGGTCGAGCTGGTTTCCGACGATGTCGAGCGCCTCGAGCAGGCGAGCCGCGCGATCCGGCTGCACGCCCAGCGAGGTGGCCATGGCATCGGCGAGCGGATTGGCCGCCGCATCGGCTGGCGCTTCGGCGGGAGTTTCGGCGGCCGCAGGTTCGCCAGCAGGTTCGGCAGTAGGTTCGCCAGGCGCTTCGACGGCGCCGTCAGACGCTTCGCCTGCCTCGGCCGGCGCTGCAGACACAGCGGCCGGCTCCGGGCTCGGTGCGCTGACCCCGGCAGCAATGGCTGCTGCGCGAGCCTCCGCAGCCTTTCGCAGGGTTAGCGTCGAGAACTCGGTGAGCGTCTTCATGGGACGCTTGCTACACCAAAGCTCCCTCAGATGCCAGCCCGTTGAGCGGCTCTGGGGGCGCTACCACCCGTCAGGCCGATAAATGGCGAGACCGAGCGGCTCGAGGCGACCGAAACGCGAAGGTCGCAGCCGTCTCAGCCGCCGACGGTGCCAGAAGCCTTCGCCGAGACTTCAACCGAGACCGACACGTTCACCTGGATCTTGCTGATCAGGCTCGCGGCGGTGGCGATCTGGCCGCTGATGCACATCGCCTGGTCCTTGAACGAGTTGACGAACTTCGGACCCATGTCCTTGAGCTCCTTCGCGCTCATCGCCCACACCTCGACCGCGTTCTTGAGCGGCTCGAGGCGCGCCTTGACCGAGAGGATCTCCGGCAGGCCTGCCTTGAGCGCCTTGATCGTCATCTCGGCCTTCGCCTTGTCGACCACGAGCTTCGCATCGGCCTGGATATCGAGCTCGGCGGGCTCGCACTTCATATCGACCGAGGCCTTCACCGATGCGCTCGATCGGCACTGCGCCGACGCCTTCACGTCCGCGTGGCCCTTGCAGGTGCCGTGGCACGTGCCCTTGCACTCACCGTTGCAATTGCCGCCCGAACCACCCGTGCCGGCCTTGCCCGCGCACGTACCATCGCACTTGCCCTCGCACACGCCCGAGCAGGTCGCGCCGACATCCGCGGATGCCTTGCCCTCGCACTCTGCGGCAGCCTTGGCTTGTGCGTCGACGTCAACGCGGCAGACGGCCGGCTTGTACTTCACCTTCATGCCGGCCTTGGTCTTGAACGCGACCTTCAGGTTGTTATCGATGACGCCGTAGACCTTTGCGCAGATGTCCTGGGTCTCGCCCTCGAGATCCGTCGGAGGCATCTGGAGCTCTTTGCCGAGCGTGATGCAGCTCTGCTTCACGACCTTCACGGTCTCGTCGGTGGTGGTCGCAAGATCCTGGGTCGCGACGAGGAACGCCTTGAGCCGGCGTCCGGCTTCCGACGCTGCGTAGTTGCCGCAGGTGTTCGGATCGACCATCCCCGAGGAGCCCCCGAGACCGCCTGGGACGGCGCCTCCGCCCGGAAGATCGCCGGCACCCGGGACTCCACTCGAGCCAGGGACGCCGCCCTTCGGGCAACCGGTCAACGCCATCACTGCAACCAGAGCGGTCGCCAAGAACAGTCGAGAATCAATCCGCATGTGTCGGGCTCCTCATCAAGTAGTAAGCCCGAAAGCGATATCAAGAATCCCTCGTGCCGTGGTGCACGCGCGCCGCAAAAAGGCGCCAGCGTCGACCGCGAACAAGGGATCGCGCGAGCGAATAGCTCGGCCGATCACGACAGGGAGGCGTGCGTGAGATCAGCGTTGGCGCAGCGCAGCGCGGCCACGCTCGGACAGCCAGGGGTGCATGCGCTGGGTGCGCGCGAGCGTGCCCGGAAACGCCAGACACTCGCGGTCCGGATCGATCTCGGTGGCCGTGACCTCGAAGCTCGGCGTGGGAAGCTCGATCTGCTGGGTCACATCGCCGTGGAACGTGTCGACCTCGACCAGCACACGGTCCTCGGCATTCGCGCCGCGCAGGGCGACGTGGAACTTGCAGCGCCGCGACTGGCCTTTGGTCTGTTCGATCGCCAGCGTGCTGGTGCCCGCCTGCGGCACGTCGCGCATGAACTGGGTGTTGAACGTCGGCCACTCGGGCGCCCCGGTGCCCTCGAGCCACGCGGCGGCATAGCCGGTGAGCTCGAGCCCGGTGCTCGCCTCGAGCGCATCGATGACATCGGTGACGGAGATCGCGCGCGGCGAGCCGAGCAGGGTCTTGAGCCCGGCGAGCACCTGGTCACGCGAGCTCAGCACCTCGATCTGGCGAAACAGGATCATCGGACCGGGCCCATAGCAGTCGCCGTAGTAATCGAACAGCGGTGGCCGCTCCGCCGGAACGGGATGGTATTCGACGCCCGTCGCAGACAGGCGCCACACGCCGAGCGTGGAGAACGCCGCCGCCGGCTCGACCATCGCTTCGTAGACGAAGCTCAGATATTCGGCCATCGCCTCCTTCCACACGAAGTCGTAGGTATCGGCGAGCGTGGTCTGATCGCCGGCCCACATGTGCGCGATCTCGTGATCGAGGGTGTGCTGCACGCGGTGGAGATACGTGGTCGACATCCCCTTCGCGAGGCGATCGTCGATCACGATGTTGCCGGGGTGCTCGAACCCGCTCCAGTACGTCGGGGCCGTGAGCACGCGAAGCTCGGTGCCGTAGGGATAGGGCCCGAACTGCGACTCCATCCACGTCATGAATCCGGCGTGACGCGCAGGATCGGTCAACGTATCGATGCCGGTCCCCGGTCGATCGTAGAGCGTCGCATGGACCGACCCCCACATGCCCTTGTCGATCGCAACCCAGGCGGTCGTCGGGTACGCCGCGACTCCGAACGTCGAATACGTCGGGCCGCCCGGTTGATCGAACACGCACTGGGTCTCGGTCGGCGACACCGCGGTGATCGTCCCGGGACAGGTCACCTTGAGCGTCTCGGGGTGCGTGACATGAAACGTGTAGGTCGAGAATCGATCAGCACGTCGATCGCACGGGCCGAACTGATCGCAACCACCGACCCAGCTGACCAGGTAGTAAAACGGATTGTCGTCGGTATCCATCGTCAGCGAATAGCCGACCTGACTCGGACCGATGGTCTGCAGCGGGATCACCATGTCGACGTCCATGGTGATGGTCTCGCCGGCCGCGTGACCGGTGCCGCACAGCGTGAGCTCGCTCGCGTCGAGCGTGCCGCGCGCCACGGCCTGACCATCCAGCTTCGGGGTCTGCGTGTTGAAGTCCTGTGCGCGGAACGGCAGGGTCCAGCAGTCGCCTGCGGTGTCGACGACGCCGGTGACCGTGGCGTGCGCGGTCCGACTCTCGATGTCGAACCGGTAGTCGTAGTGGGTGACCGTCGCGGTGATCGGACCCGACGGCGGCGGAGCGTCATCGCCGCACGCGGCGAGGACGAGAGCGCATCCAACGAGCTGGCGTCGCATGCGCCGGCAATACCACGGGTGCGCGCGTTGCTACGACTGGGTCGTGCGAATCGATGGGTTCGAGGCGCCAGCGGGTTCGCTCGCGGGCGCACTGGCCACGGGACGGGCAACGGTCAGCTTGAGATCCATGCCGAGCTCCGCGCGGAACGCATCGGCCTTCTTGAGCATGAGCGGGTCTTCGCGAGACGGTCCATCGCGGACCACGAGGTCGAGCACGATCGCGTCGCCCATCCGGGTGCACACGATCTGCTCGACCCGCGACCGGTGCTCGCGATCGAGGCCATCGGCAACCCGGAGCAGCGCCGAGAGCCGCCGCAGCTGAGCGCGTTGCGGCTTGGCCAGCGCTGAATCGGCAATGATCTGGCGCGCCCGTTCGGCGCCCTTTCGATGCGTTCGCGCGAGCAACGCGACCATCTCTCGCCCGGTCTCGTCCAGCCCCGGCAGCCGCGCCCACCGGATCATGTACTCGCTGTGCTTGTGGTGACCTCGCACGTTCACCACCTCGCCGACGTCGTGAAGCAGCGCAGCCACCTCGAGCACGACCCCGAGGTGGTCGGGAATACCGTGAACGTCTCGGAGCTGATGAAACAGCGCGCGGCACAGCCCGCGCACGTGCTCGCCGTGGGTCGTGTCGTGGTCGACGCGATTGGCGAACGCACGGGCCGCGGTGAGCAAGGCCTTGTCGTGGGCGCCCTCGGCCTTGGCTTGCTCCCCGCGCGCGGTCTCGGCGAGCTCGAGCAGCACCGCTTCGCGGATCCCGACGCCCGGCGCCACGAGCCGCGAGATCCCGAGCTGACGCGCAACCGTGGCGATCACCAGCGCGGCAATGCCCAGCACCTCGGCGCGGTCGCGCTTGATGCCGAACCGGTTGATGCGCTCATCGACCGACGCGTTGACGATCGAGGGCAGGGCCTTCTCCAGTGCGGCGAGCTCGAAGCTCGGCATCATCGGATTGCTGTCCCCGACGATCCTCGCGATCGCATCGGCGTTGCCACCCGTGGCCGCGGCGAGCCCGGTGCCAGTCGGCCCGCGCGTGATCGTGTGCATCAGCGTGGCGGTGTAGCGCCGCACCATGCCGGCCTCCGGCTCGGCGATCGCTCCGTCGAGCCCGAACGTCTCGAGCAGGCGCACCGTGCCCACCGGCAGTGAATAGCCGCGCCAGGCCGAGCCCTGGCGCAGGTTCACCTCGAGGCTGCCACCGCCGAGATCGAGGATCGCGCGGGGCGGGGTCGTAGTCGGGCCCAGCGCGCTGATCACGGCCTTGCGCACCAACCGCGCTTCTTCGTCACCGTCGATGATCTCGAGCTCGATGCCAGCTTCTTGATACAGCCGGTGAAGCAACACATCGCTGTTGGTCGCGTTGCGAACCGCGCTGGTACCGACGGCGCGATACATCTCGACGCCGAGCTGATCGAAGCGCTCGCGGAAGTGCACGAACGCCGCAACCGCTCGATCGATGACCGCAGGATCGAGCTCTCCGCGGGTGAAGGCGCCATGTCCCAGCCGCACGGGTACGCGCTCCGCTTCGACGCGGACCAGGTCGCCCGCGCCGAGCTCGGCGACGACGACGCGGATCGCGTTCGAGCCTGCATCGATCGCGCCGAGGCGGGCGAGCATGGCCGAAACGGTAACATGCATCGCCGGCGGCGCGGAATCGCAACTACTTCTTCGCCGGTTTCGCAGCCCCCGAGCCACTGCCGGGTCCCGGCGGGCCCGAATGCTCGGGGATCTTGATCTTGTCGGTGGCAGTCACCCCGCTGACCACCTCGACCTTGATCCCGTCCGATAGCCCGAGCTTCACGTCCCGCCGCTCGAACGTCTGCGGCGAGGTCTCGACCTCGACGAACGGCTTGTCGTTCTCGTACTGGACCAGCGCCTCGCGGATCGCCAGGACTTGCTTCTTCTCGTCGAGCACGATGTCGGCGTTCGCGCTGTAGTTGGCGCGGATCTCGGTGCCGGGCTTCTGCTTCACGGCCGCCTTGATCTCGAACTGGATCGCGCCATCGATCAGCTTGCCCTTGGGCGCGATGTATTCGAGCTCGCCTTCGAGCTTCTCCTTCTCGATCGCCCCGACCTTGATCGCGAGCTTCATCTTCTCCTTGATCTTCGCGACCTCCGCTTCATCGACGCGACCCTCGAAGATCATGTCGTCCATGTCGGCGATCACCGCGACCGTGGTCCCCGGGTTGAAGTTGTTGGCCTGGATCACCGAGAACCCCTCCTTGACCGGGACGTCGATCACCATGCCATCGACGGTCGCGGTGACGATCAGGGTCGAGGTCTTGCCCTGACCACGCGTCGCGCCTTCCTTGACCAGCTGGAGATTCGAGCCCGCGGTGGCGAGCTCCTGCTTGCGCAACGCGTGTTCGGTCCGGTAGCGCTGCAGCTCGGCGTCGGGAACCACCCCTTGCTTGAACAGCGCCTCGTTGCGCGCGAGCTCGCGCTTGGCGTTGTCGTACGCGATCTGTGCGGTGCGCACGTTCGACTCGGCCTGGTTGATCTGCATCGCATCGGGGATGATCGAGATCTTTCCGAGCGCTTCGCCTTGCTTCACCTTCTTGCCGGGTTCGACATAGATCTCCGCCAGCACGCCGGTGACCTTGGGCTTCACCTCGACCTCGCGACGCGGGACGATCGAGCCGGTCGCAACCGTCTTCTTGACGATGTCGGTGACCTCGGCCTGCTCGGTCTTGAACACGACCGGCTTGGCTTGCGATTGCTTGTAGAGGAACCGAAACGCCCAGCCGATCACGACCACCAGCAAGATCAACAAAAACCAGCTCAGGAACCGTTTCATGGCAACCTCATGGACTCGGACTCGCTCACTCGGCACGTAGCGCTTCGATCGGCTTGATCGCAGCAGCATGGGCGGCAGGCATCACGCCGGCCAGCCCGCCAAAAACCACCAGCACACCGACCGCGGTGAGCACGGTCGACAGGCCAACGACCGGTGGCCCCATCGGGGACTCCGGCATCTTGCTCAGCACGAAATCCGCGGCTGCCATCAGGCCCACGCCGGCAGCAACCCCGACCAGCCCGGCGATCAAGGTCAGCACGACCGATTCCTTCATCACCATCGTGATGATCGAGACCGGCGATGCGCCGAGCGCCTTGCGCACGCCGATCTCCTTGGTCCGCTCCTTGACGGTGATCAGCATGATGTTCGACACGCCGATCACGCCGGCGAGCAGGGTGGCGCCGCCGACCACCCAGCTGATCAGCTTGAGCACGAACAGGAACATCTGAAACCCGGCGAACTTCTCGAACATGTTGAACGAGCCCACCGCGAGGTCGTCGGTCGGCGACACCCGGTGATGGCGATACAGCGCCTGGCGAACCTGGCGCTCGAGCTCGGGGCCATCCGTCCCGGGCTTGGCGGTCATCGCGAAGAATCCGACGCGGTCACCCTGGTTGAACGCGCTCTTCAGGGTCGTGAACGGAATGAAGATCGTGTTGGCGTCGCGCTCGCCTTGCTGGCCACCGCGCAGCGTGCGGGTCAAGCCGACGACCTGAAAGTAGACGCCGCTGATCTTCATGTAGGTACCGATCGGATTGACGTCCTTGCCCCACAGCTGATCGCGGACGCCGCTGCCGATCACCGCGACCTTGCGGTTGTCGGTGATGTCGCGCTCGTTGATGAACCTGCCGGCGTCGTATTCGAACGCGATGATCTTCTTGAGCTCGGGGTAGTCACCCATCACGTTGAACGTGCCGACGTTGTTCTCGTACGAGATCGTCGCATTGTTCTGCCATCCGCCGAGGTTCGTGCGCGGTGCGAGGTACTCCACCGCGTCGAGCTGGCGCAGGATCGTGATGTCGTCGCGGTTGAACTGGACGTGTCTGCCCACCGGCAGGCCGTCGTACGACTCGCTGGTCTGCTGGCCCCAGATGAACAGCAAGTTGGTGGCCATGCCGGCCATCTGACGCTGGGTGCCGGTCTGGATGCTCGAGCCGAACGACAGCATCGCCATCAGCATCACGATTCCCCAGAACACGCCGAAGGCGGTGAGGAACGTGCGCAGCCGGTTCGCGCGCAGCGTCGCCCAGACCTCCTTCCACTTGTCGAGATCGAACATGACCTAGACGTCCCTCAACGCGTGGATCGGATTGACCTTGGCGGCCCGGCGGGCAGGGAAGTATCCGGCGAGCGCGCCAGCGAACACCAGAAACGCGGTCGCACCGATGCCGGTGCGCAGATCGATGCCGGGATTGAGGATGAAGTTGGTGACCTTGGCGTTGCCCACGACGGCGAGCAGCTTGACGCCGGCGGCAAGCCCGAGCAGGCCGGCGATGCTGGTCAGAAACACCGCCTCCTGGA
>JBFWXW010000091.1:0-21926 GCA_050187075.1 Kofleriaceae bacterium
GCGGAGAACCCGGAGGCAGAGATTTTTTCGGGGACGAGGAGGAGGAGCGCGTCGGCGGCGACAAGGGCCCGACGCGAGGACGACGACAACGAGCAATGGCTGGTCCGCGGAGCCACGAGTGGCTCACGTGAGCCACGGACCAGTGGCGAGAACGCAGGCGACAGCGCTGCGAGCGCCCACGCCTGGGGGGCCCGGCGCGGTGGTTCGTAGACGGCGCACTGGCTCGCCGAGGACGGCTGCGCAAGTGCGCTGGCGTGACCGCGTGCGATGGAGAACGAGCGCGACGCGGAGAACCCGGAGGCAGAGATTTTTTCGGGGACGAGGAGGAGGAGCGCGTCGGCGGCGACAAGGGCCCGACGCGACGACGACGACCAATGGCTGATCCACGGAGCGACGAGCGGCCCATGTGAGCCACATTGACGACAAGGCCACGTCCTGGCGCGGCAACGAGTGGCTCACGTGAGCCACGGACCAGTGGCGAGAACGCGCGCGGCAGCACTGCGAGCGCCCACGCCTGGGGGTCCCGGCGCGGTGGTTCGTAGATGGCGCACTGGCTCGCCGAGGACGGCTGCGCAAGTGCGCTGGCGTGACCGCGTGCGCATGGAGAACGAGCGCAACGCGGAGAACCCGGAGCAGAGATTTTTTCGGACGAGGAGGAGGAGGCGACCGCACGACAATGGCAGCGGGACGACGACGAGCAACTACTGGAACGCGGAGCCACGAGTGGCTCATGTGAGCCACGGACCAGTCGTGACAACGCGGGCGGCGGCGGTGCGAGCGCCCACGCTGATCCGCGGAGCGACGAGTGGCCCATGTGAGCCACGTTGACGACGAGGCCACGTGCTCGCGCGGCGACCGAAGTGGCTCACGTGAGCCACGGACCAGTCGTGACAACGCGGGCAGCAGCACTGCGAGCGCCCACGCCTGGGGGTCCCGGCGCGGTGGTTCGTAGATGGCGCACTGGCTCGCCGAGGACGGCTGCGCAAGTGCGCTGGCGTGACCGTGTGCGATGGAGAACGAGCGCAACGCGGAGAACCCGGAGGCAGAGATTTTTTCGGGGACGAGGAGGAGGAGACGACCGCACGACAATGGCAGCGAGACGACGACGAGCAACTACTGGAACGCGGAGCCACGAGTGGCTCACGTGAGCCACGGACCAATCGTGACAACGCGGGCGGCGGTAGTGCGAGCGCCCACGCTGATCCGCGGAGCGCGAGTGGCCCATGTGAGCCACGTTGACGACGAGGCCACGTGCTCGCGCGGCGACCGAAGTGGCTCACGTGAGCCACGGACTAGTCGTGACAACGCGGGCAGCAGCACTGCGAGCGCCAACGCCTGGGGGCCCGGCGCGGTGGTTCGTAGATGGCGCACTGGCTCGCCGAGGACGGCTGCGCAAGTGCGCTGGCGTGACCGCGTACGCGTGTTCGAAGCGCGAGGGCGATCGCTGGCCTCGTCGATCTCGTTCGCGCGCAGTGGATCAACGCAGTCGAAAAAAGTTTAGGCGCATGTACGAATTTGATTGACGGATCCTGAGCGTGCTCACGCGCGAGCTCCGCGACTCCGCCGTTTTTCTCGTCGAGGACGCGGTGCCCTGCGCGCTCTTCACGCCGAGCGGCTTGGGCCACTTTTGTCACGAATCGACGCGAATCATCGCGCAGAGCGCACGCCACGACGTCAAAAACTCGCGTGGTATGGGTGGGGCACGTACGCGAACGGAGGTGTGGAGATGCTGCGCGATGGTTCGGTGAACGAGAGCACGAACGATTTCGTCTGGACCGCGACCGCGACCCCCGGCCCGACGACGACGGACTGGCGCGAGGTCGACAAGGCGCTACGCGGAATCGGCAAGCGACGAGCTACGCTGGATGCCGAGGAGCTGGTGTGGATTCGCAAAGCACAACGGATCCGGATCTGGCGCCAGGTCGCGTGCGTGTCGCTGCTCGATTATCTGGAGCGGCGATGCGGATACGCGCCCCGCACGGCGAGAGAGCGAATTCGCGTGGCGCTGGCGCTCGAAGCACTGCCCGGCCTCACCAAGGCGCTCGCCACGGGCGAACAGTCGTTCTCGGCGATCCGCGAGCTCACGCGCGTGGCCACGCCGGCGTGCGAAGCGAGCTGGCTCGCGCGCAGCAAAGGCAAGACCGTATTCGAGATCCAGGAGATGGTTGCTGGTCACGGCAAGGGCAGCGATCCGGACGATCTGCCGGATCCCGAGCTGCGAGCACGAGATCTGAGGCTCGAAGAGATCCGGCCATCGACCGAGGCGGTCCTCCGACAGGCTCGGCAGAAGGCCCAGGCCGAATGCGGCGAGGCGCTGAGCGACGACGCGTTCTATGCGCTGCTGGCCAACGCGTTCCTCGGCCACGGTGACGCACCGGCGTCCGAGCCGCGAACGCGCGCGAAGTACCAGATCGCGGTCACGGTGTGCGATCGCTGCAAGCAGGGCTGGCAGGAGGCCGCAGGCAGGCAGTTCGCGATGGACCCCGCTGACCTCGCACGCGCCGAGTGCGACGCACAGCGGATCGGCTCGCTCGATGCGCAGAAGCCCGCGCGCGCGACGCAGGACATCTCGCCCAAGGTTCGGCGATTTGTGTGGCGTCGTGACCGAGGGCGTTGCGTGATTCCCGGCTGTCGATCAAGCGCGCATCTGGATCTTCACCACATCATTCCGCGCGCGCAGGGCGGAACCAGCGAACCAGCTCAGATCATCCTGTTGTGCGGCGCCCACCACGACGCGCGGCACCGCGGGCAGATCGCGATCACCGGCACGGCACCCGACAATCTCGTGATCACCCGCATGGCGATCGCCGGCACGGCAGCGCCGGCGCAGGTCACCACCCGCACGGGATTGACCAACGTGGCTCACGTGAGCCAACGCGAGGCCGATGATCGACCGGGTGTGTCGCGCGTGGCTCACCTGAGCCAACGCGAGGCCGATGATCGACCGGGTGTGTCGCGCGTGGCTCACCTGGACGGACCTTCCGCCCTCGATCGTGCCGCGCTTCACGTCGACGCCCGCCGCGCCCTCATCACGCTGGGGTTCAAGGCGCCCGAAGCATCGGCCGCCGTCGCCGCGGCACTGGCTCAGGTGGGCCACGGCGCGACGCTCGAGCAGGTGCTCCGCGAAGCGCTCCGGCGTTGTCACAAGCCAAGTGGGTGACGTCCACCTCGATCGAATGCTAGCTCCAAGCCTTGTCCAGAAACGCTCTGGCCGTCGCAGGCCGCTCGTCGGGGACCTTCGCGAGCGCGGCGAGGATCGCAGCCTCGAGCGCCTCGGGGACGTCCTTGCGCACCTGGCGGGGTGCGATCGGCGCCTCCGACAGGTGTGCGAAGCCGATCGCGATCGCGTTGTCGCCGGCGAACGGAGGGCGACCGCATACCAGGTGATACGCGAGCGCACCGAGCGCATAGATGTCCGTGCGTGCATCGACGGCCTTACCGCGAACTTGTTCCGGAGCCATGTAATGCGGCGTGCCGAGGATCGCGCCGGTCGCGGTGAGCCCATCCCCGACCGTGGTCACCGCGAGCCCGAAGTCGATGATCTTCACCGCGCCGCGCTCACCGATCAGCACGTTGCTCGGCTTGAGATCGCGATGGATCACGCCTGCCTGATGAGCTGCCTCGAGACCGGCGCTGACTTGCCGGAGGATATCGCGCACATCCTCGAGCGGGACGATGCCGCGCTGCGCGATCAGCTCTGACAGCGTACGGCCCGCGAAGTACTCCATCGATAGATAGAGCAACCCTGGTCGGGCCTCACCGAGATCGTGGATCCGGATCACCGCCGGGGAGCTCACCTTGCGCGCCGCCGCTGCCTCGCGCCGAAACCTCGCGATCATCGCTTGCTCGTCGCTGGCCCACGCGCTCGAGATCACCTTGAGCGCGACGAGCTCACCGAGCACCTCGTCGTCGGCCAGATACACCGCGCCCATGCCGCCCTTGCCGAGCAAGCGCTGGATCCGATAGCGCTGGGCAAGCACCTGGCCTGGCTCGAGCGTCACCGAGAGCGATGATTGCTTCGGCGCGGGTGCAAGTGCGGTCGCGGTGCGCTCGAGGCCGCTCGGCGAGACGGCGGCCGCAGGAGCGCCGTTACCATGGCTGGGGGACGCCGCCGGCGTGGCACCGGCCGGCATCAACATGACGGATCGCTGCTCGTCGACCACCTTTGCGAGCTTCTGGTTGAGCTCGAAATCGACGCTGCACACGATCGACTCGAGGTTCTCGACGCGCTCGCGTAGCAGGCGATTCTCGTCGAGCAATCGCTTGGTCTCATCGCGATTACCGCCGGTCTTGGCCTCCAGCTCGAGTCGCTTCTCCGCGAGGCGCGCGCGTGCACGGATCATCATGATCGCGGGCCCCATCCCGAACACACACAACAGCGCGATCACGCCCTCCATCAGCTATACGCTTCCACGGGCGGGCACTCGCAGACGAGATTTCGATCGCCGTAGGCGTTGTCGACGCGCGCGACGGGCGGCCAGTACTTGTGGACGCGCAGCCACGGCGCGGGGAACGCCGCTTGCTCGCGCGAGTACGGGCGATCCCACTCGGTCCCGCAAACCGCCGCGGCCGTATGCGGCGCGTTCTTGAGCGGGTTGTTGACGCGATCCATCGTGCCGGCTTCGATCGCGGCGATCTCGGCCCGGATCCCGATCATCGCCTCGCAGAACCGATCGAGCTCGGCCTTCGATTCGCTCTCGGTGGGCTCGACCATCAGCGTACCTGGCACGGGGAACGACATCGTCGGCGCGTGAAACCCGTAGTCCATGAGCCGCTTGGCAATGTCCTCGGCTTCGATGCCTGCCGACTTCTTGAACCCGCGGCAATCGAGGATCAGCTCGTGCGCGACGCGACCATTTTGCCCGGTGTAGAGCACCGGGTAGTGCGCCTTGAGCCGGTGCGCGATGTAGTTCGCGCCGAGGATCGCCACCTCGGTTGCCATGCGCAGCCCGGCTTCTCCCATCATCGCGATGTACGCGAACGAGATCGGAAGGATCGATGCCGAGCCCCACGGTGCGGCGGACACCGGTCCGACGGGCTGGCTCCCGGGCGCCGCAAGCGGGTGACCGGGAAGATATGGCGCCAGGTGCTTGGCGACCGCGATCGGTCCCATGCCGGGGCCACCGCCGCCGTGCGGAATGCAAAACGTCTTGTGCAGATTCAGGTGGCAGACATCGGCGCCGATGTCGAACGGACGGGTCAACCCGACCTGCGCGTTCATGTTGGCGCCATCCATGTAGACCTGACCGCCGTGACGATGAACGATCGCGCACACCTCGCGGATGCCGTCTTCGAACACGCCGTGGGTCGACGGATAGGTGACCATCAACGCGCCGAGCTTTGCGGCGTGTTGCTCGGCCTTCGCGCGCAGGTCGTTGAGATCGATCGTGCCGTCTGGCGCGGACGCGACCACCACGACCTGCATGCCGGCGAGCACCGCCGATGCCGGGTTCGTACCGTGTGCGCTCTGCGGGATCAAACACACCGTGCGATGCGCGTTGCCCTGGGCGCGGTGATACGCACGGATCGCGAGCAACCCGGCGTACTCGCCCTGCGCGCCCGAGTTGGGTTGCAGCGACACCGCGGCAAACCCGGTGATCTCGGCGAGCCACGCCTCGAGCTGCTCGAACATCGCCCGATAGCCGCCGCACTGCTCGGCGGGCGCGAACGGATGCATGCGGCCGAACTCGGGCCACGTCACCGGCACCATCTCGGTGGTGGCGTTGAGCTTCATCGTGCACGAGCCGAGCGGGATCATCGACGTCGTGAGCGAGAGGTCCTTCGCCTGCAGCCGATGGATGTAGCGCAGCAGCTCGTGCTCGGCGCGATAGCGATGGAACGTCGGGTGCGTCAGAAACGCCGAGCTTCGTGCGAGCGCCGGTGGTAGGTCCGGCATCTCGGTGGCACCGATCAGCGCGCTGACCTCGAACGGAAGCTCGGCGTGGCCGAGCGCGAACGACTCCAGCAGATCGTGAACGTCTGCGTGGCTGGTGGTCTCGTCGCACGAGATCCCGAGACCATCGGGATACCGCCGCAGGTTGAGTCCGCGATCGCCGGCACGCGCAAGGATCTCCGCCTGGCGGTGGGCGTCGACATCGATGCGCAGCGTATCGAAGTAGAGCCCTGGGCGGGGCGCCATGCCCAGCTTGGTCAAGCCTGCGGCGATCACCGTGGTGAAGCCACGTACGCGGCGCGCGATCTGCGCGAGTCCCTCGGGCCCGTGATAGACCGCGTACATCGACGCCATCACGGCGAGCAGCACCTGCGCAGTGCAGATGTTCGAGGTGGCCTTCTCTCGCCGGATGTGCTGCTCGCGAGTCTGCAGCGCGAGCCGATACGCCGTCTTGCCCTTGGCATCGCGCGACACGCCGATGATCCGGCCCGGCATCTGACGCCGGAAGTCGTCCTTGCACGACAGGAATGCGGCATGCGGACCGCCGTAGCCCATCGGCACTCCGAACCGCTGCGCCGAGCCGATCGCGATATCCGCGCCGAGCTCGCCCGGCGGAACTAGCAGGGTCAGCGCGAGCAGGTCGGTCGCCATCACCACCGACGCACCCGCGGCATGCGCGCGCGTGATCAGCGCACGATGATCGACCACGGTTCCATCGGTCGCGGGATACGACACCAGGACACCCGCGATCGTGCCATCGATCGCCGTGCGGAGCTCGGCGATCGGCGCTACCCGGAGCTCGATCCCCAGCGGCTCGGCGCGCGTCTGCATGACCGTGATCGTCTGGGGGTGCGTCGCCGCATCGACCAGGAACGTCATCCGCTGGCGATTGCCGTGCTCGACGCACATGTTCATCGCCTCGGCCGCGGCGGTCGCCTCGTCCAGTAGCGACGCGTTGGCGAGGGGCAACGCGGTCAGGTTCTCGATCAGCGTCTGAAAGTTCACCAGCGCCTCGAGCCGGCCTTGCGAAATCTCCGCCTGGTATGGCGTGTACTGCGTGTACCAGCCCGGGTTCTCGAGGATGTTGCGCAGGATGACCGCCGGCGTGATCGTGTCGTAGTAGCCCTGCCCGATGAACGAGCGCAGCACCTGATTGTCGGCTGCCAGGTTCTTCATCTCCTCGATCAGCTCGTGCTCGCCCAGCGGCAGTCGGTCACCCAGGGCCAGCGGCTTCTTGAGCCGGATCGCCGAGGGAACGGTGGCGGTCGCGAGCTCGTCCAGGCTCTTGTAGCCAAGCTCGGCGAGCATGGCCGTGACCTCAGCCTCTGTCGCAGAGATGTGGCGACGCGCGAACGTATCGGAAGGACTCAGCAGATCGGGGTGCACGCGCGCACCCTACCGCGGCAGCCGTCCGTTGAAAATATCGACGGCCACCGGGGCCGCGATCTGGTTCACATCCGCATGCCGAACGTCACACCGCCGCCGTACGAGCGGTCGATCGCTCCCCCGACATCGATGTTGTCCGGGTTCATGTCGCGCTCTGCAGATTGCTTCCCTTCGCCCGTGAACTTGAACGCAACGTGCACGAATTCGCCGAATGCCCGCACCACGAACCGCTTCCCCAGCGCGACGTCGATCCCCAGCCGCGCCACCGCGCCATAGACCTTCGCGCGACCGAACGAGTCCGGCTCCTGGATCGGGCCGGCATCGCGGACGATCATGCCGCGACCGTCGAGCGTGAACGCGAGCATCGAGCCGATCGGCATCCGCACGGACAGGGCCGGCTCGATCGCGGTGTAGTTGGTATCCGGGATGTCGATCGACGTCGGGCTCATGAGCGCGCTGCGATCGATGATGAAGCTGCGCTTGCCGTAGCCAACGCCGATCCCCATCGTGGCCGGCCCAAGACCAAACCGGTAGCGAACGCCCGCCAACCAGTGCTGCTGGGTGGCACTCGCCTTCGCACCCGGCTCGTTACTCGAGGCGAGCTTGAGCGATAGCGTGCGGTCGAACTCTCCGAACAAGCCAAACCCGGCCAGCGCGCCGTTCGAGCCGCCAAACGCGAGTGGAAACAGCTCCAGCTCGACGCGCGCGCCCGGAACCGGTGCGGTGGAGAACGGCTTCACCTGCTCGGGAAAGTTCGCGCGCTGCTTGAACGTCAGCGATCGCACCGCGAACGATGGACCGACATCGATGCGAAACGCATCCCGGCCGCTGTTGGAGCGCCCCGGGCTCACCTTGCGTACGGCGGCCTCGACCTCGGGATCATCCTCGTCCTCGGCTGCGGCGACCTTCTTGTCGGCGGCTTTACGAGGCTTGTCGTCCTCGGCGTCGTCCTCCGCATCGTCCTCCGCGTTCGCTTCGTCGTCGACGAGGTCATCGAGCGGCTCTTCATCCTCGTCAGCGGCCCGCTTCGCCTTCTTGCCGTCAGCGTCAGCCTTCGCGAGCTTCTTGGACCTCTTCGATGCCGGCTGCTCCTCGTCGGAGTCCATGGCATCGGTCCTGGCCTTCTTCGAGGTCCCCTTCCCATTGTTCTTGGTGACCAGCGGATCTACTTCGTCCTCGTCCTCGTCCTCGTCTTCGTCCTCGTCATCCCTGGCCACCGGCCGCTTCCCGGCGATCTTGGCCGCGAACGTCTCACGCAGCTGCGATTGGTTGTCCTTGGTACGCAGCCCTTTGACCGTGTTGAACTTGACCGTGAACCGACGAGCCTTCTTACCCGGAACATAGACCTTGAACCGCAGCGACTTGTGCTCGCCGTCCTTGGACAGCTTGCCCGCGATCACCGCGTCTGCCTCGAGCGCGCTGGCCACCTTCTTCGCCTGCTTCTCGGTGAGCTCGTCCGAGCCGTACTTGTCGACCGCACGATTGACCGCCTTGGAGCCGATCATCGTCACCTCGTCTTCGAGCGCCTCGGCGACCGCGTTGCCAACAGCACCGCTCTTGTCCCCGTCGATCGGCGTGAGGGCCACCTTGGGCTTGGCGATCGCTCCACTCGGGAGCGCCAGCCAAACAAGCGTGCATAGGATCGCCACCGATCGCGTCATGGTCCCTCCGGCCCTGCGGCCGGGATCTCCGGTCGCGGGCGTCGACATCCTTTGTAGCTCCCCCACTCATGCAAATGCCAGGTCACCCGCCGCCGGCGGCGCGACAGTTGTCCAAGCTCGCTGAATTTCGGCGACTCTTCGTTTGTTGCCGCGGGCTTGCACAGCCACCGGCGTGGCGAGTAGCCCCCCCAAGGGCCGTCGATTGACCCCACGCACGTGCCCCACCAGGACTCCGGCGTTCCCGCTTGCCAACCATCACCAGGCGTGGCCAGCTCGCCGTCATGGACCCAGTGGATCGCCGCAACATCAGCATCACGGGGCGGCACCGCACGCTGACGGGCTCGCATCTGGCGGTCAAGGCGGCCCACGACGTGACCGTCATCGTGACCCAGGCGTTTGGACCGCGCGGCGACAACCTGGTCGGCATCAGCGACGTCCAGTTCGACGGCCATCCAGCGATCACCCTGGGCATCCGGGTCGATGGCCGCGATGGGCGCGTCCACCTCTCGCCGATTCACGGAGACGGCCGGAAGACGCGACCGTTTCAGATAAGCCACGGCGCACGCGTCGAGCTGTTCTGCCCGGTGTCCAATCAGCCGCTCGATCTGGTCGGCGAGGTCGGCGATGGCACCGGGGCGCGCTACTTCGCGATCTACTTGACGCCGCAGCTATCCCGCGGCTCGATGGTCATGGTGTCGGATCTGTGGGGCCACCATCACTCGCGGATCATCGACGACTTCGAGCTGATCTCGGCGTGGGCCGCGTGCCACGAAGAGGCGCCGTAGCTGGGGCGCGTCCGGGCTCGCCGCACGTCACAGCTCGTAGAGATAGAAGTACGCGCGCAGGTTGGCGTTCGCGAGCGGTTTCTTGATCCGGGGCCGGCCGAGCGTTCGCCCGAGCTCTTGCTCCAGCCATGGGTTGCCGACCAGAAACCCCGCGCGCCAGCCCACGAACCTCCGGCAGGTGTCACCCAGTCGCGCGTAGAGCTCGCGCAGGTCGCCCTCTGCGAGGCGCTCGCCGTACGGTGGATTGGCGAGCAACAGGCCGTTCGCGCCGGGGTGGCCGCGCTCGCGCGCGATGTCGGCGATCAGCGATGGCCGCAGCGTCGTCACGTCGGCGCGCTGCCAGACCACGTCGTCCACCACACCCGCAGCACGCGCGTTGCTGCGCGCGGTGTTCAGGACCTCCAGATCGAGATCGCAGCCCACCACGAGCGGGCGGGCATCGGGGAACAGCGGCTCGGACGGGCGATCGAGCTCGAGTGCCTCGAGCACCGGCGATCGTCGCGGGGTCGCACGCGCCGCGTGGACAGCCTCGATCGGAATGGTTCCCGAACCGCACATCGGATCGACGAGCATGTCGCTGCGCGGATCGAACCGGCACAGCATCAGCAGCACCGCGGCGAGATGCTCGCGCAGCGGCGCTGGACCGGCATCGCGCCGCCAGCCGCGTTGCGACAGTGATCCCCCACCGAGATCGACGGAGACCACCAACCGCTGCTGATCGTCGAGCCGGGCAACCCACCGCGTCTCGGGTTGCTCTGGATCGACGTGCAATCGGGCACCGCGTCGGCCCGCAGCATCGATCAGTGCATTCTTGACCGTGCCCACGACCTGGCGCTCGCCCGCGGCGAACGCCTCGACGTGCCGCGCCTCGACGGAGATCCCGTCGCCGGAGCGCCAGAGCGTGCGGTGGTCGCCACGGATGTCTGCGACGAGCTCGTCGTACAGCGGCTCGAGTCGATCGGCCGTGCTGCGATAGACGTCCCACAGCACGCGCGTCGGCGTTCGCAGGTACGTCACCGCCGCCCACGCGACCTCGGGATCGAAGGGCATCACGAGCTGACCGAGACCTTCCTTGCGGGCTTCGGGCGGTCGCCGATGGAGCGCGCGCTTGACCACCCGCGACAGCTCGGCCGCCATCACGACGTTGGTCTGGGTCGATCCGATGATCCGTAGCTCGTCGACGATCATGGCAGCTCAGGTGATCCGTTCAGCGTGGCCAGCAGGCCGGCATCCGCGAAGAACCGCTTGTGGAGATACAGCCCGCGCTGCTGCGTGCCTGCGGGTCCCTTGGGCCGCTGGTGGAGGTAGCGCCGGACCAATCGCGCGATCTCGTCATCCCAATCGAGCAGATACCACGAGATGATCGTGGCGTCGGGGTCGCCGGATCCATCGTGATGGGCATCGAGCGATGCCCGCACCAGCCATAACGTGCGCTGCAGCTTCGCGAGCCCGCGCTCGTTGACCATCGCGATCGCCGGATCTTCGACGACCCGCCAGCGGCCACTGGGCTCGCAGGCGACCGGCACGGTCTTGATCTCCACATCGCCGCGCCAGTCGGGCTCGTCGATCCCCCGCTCGGTGACGCCGAGCAACTGGGCCGCCCGATTGCCCCACGCACCCTTGTCCCGGCCGCGCGGACCCAGCCGGACTCCGATCGCGCGATCGGCGGCGGCGAGCAGCTCATCGAGCGTCTCGGGCTCGTGCGACGGCGGAGCCGCGGCGACCGGCGGCGGGACGATGCGCGGCGCCCGTCCGAGCGCGGGGAACATTCCGCGCGGTGGCGACTGGATCACCAGGTGGCCGCCGAGCAACACCGGTCGTGGCTGCAGCGCAGGGCTGACCGTCGCCCCACCCCGCTCCAGCTCGGCGCCCCACGCCCACAGCGCTTCGCGGAGGGCTGGCGAGCGTTGCGCAGACATCACGCCGACGGTGGTCGCAAGCTCCCACAGCTCACCGCGGGTCATCGCATTCAACACCCCGCACAGATCGCCGGCCCAGCGCGCGCGCACGCGCTCCGCGGCCTCGGCGTTGTCGAGGGCGGGCCGCCGCGGCTCACCCGCACGATCGAGCCGATCGAACGGATCGAACCGCTCGAACCGATGGGTCCGCAGCGCCGCGAGCCGGCGAACCGCCGGCGGCGACAGTCGCTCGACCAGGATCGCGACGGCGTTCACTCCGCTCAGCATGCTACGTTCGCGCCGTGCCGAATAGAGCGGGGATCGTCGCCTTGCTTGGAGTCGTGCTCGCGGCGTGTGCACCGACGATCGACGGTCCACTCGAGCTCCAGCGCAAGGTCGACCTGAGCGACGGTGATCGCCTGGCGCTCCAGCTCGGCGCCCTGCCGGGCGCGGTCGCGGCACACGTGACCATTCACCGCGCGGTTCGCGATCCACTCGCCGTCGCGCCGCTCGCCACCAGCAGCGCGGCGATCCTGATCGTCATCGATGATCGTGCTGATCGATCGGCGGTGAGCGCAGCAGCGTCCAGGCTCGTGCACGCGGCGGTGCCCGAGGTCGGATCTCCGGAGATCGTGATCGAGGTCGGTGCCCACAGACCGGTGCTCGCCGCCGTCGGCCCGTTCACGGTCGAACAGGGATCCCAACGACCATTGCGCGCCGTGCTCGGCGGAGCGTTGATCGTCATCGCCGTGCTGGCGGGGTGGATCGCGATCCGCGAGCGGTCTCGCCACCGCCGCTAACTTAGCGGCGCGGGAACAATCCCCAGTAGTCGAGCTCGAGCACGATGCGTGGATCCTTGGTGCCCGACGCGAGCGAGCCCAGCCTGGAGGTCTCGGCGGCGCTGGCGTTCTTGACCGCCGTGGTGCGCAGCCGCAGCGCGCCGACATCGCGTCGCCCTGGGATCTCGCCGCGCTCGAGCACCTCGGTGAATGCGCGCAGCGTGTCGCCACCAAACGTCGGCGCGACGTGGCTGCCCGCGTTCCACGCCGCGAGCCGCAGCTGATTGTGCAGACCATTCTGCGCGAGCGCGATCGCGATGCTGATCACGTGACCGCCGTACACCAGCCGCTTGGCGGCCTTGGTCTCGGCCATCGTGCGCGCGTCGTGATGAACCTGCGCGGTGTTGTGGTACAGCCGGCACGCTTGTACGTGATCGGCCTCCTCGATCGTCACCGCATCGGGATGGTCGAGCCGCTCGCCGACCTCGTAATCGTCCCAGCGCGCGGTCGAACCGAACGCCCACGCGAGATCGGGGAACCGCTGCAGGTTCATCGCCTCGGGTACCGGAAGCCGATCTGCCGTCACCGCCGGCGGTAGCGTTGGGACCGCGTTGACGCCCTTGGCCGCCAGTGCGTCGCGCTTGGGCACCATGACCCAGCGAACGAACGACAGCACCTCCTGGCCGCGCTGGTTGGTGCCACGCGTGCGTACGTAGACCAAGCCCGCCTCGCCGCTCGAGACTTCGCGAAGCCCGATGATCTCGGTCTCGGCGACCAGGGTGTCGCCCGGATACACGGGGCGAAGGAATCGAACGTCGGCGTAGCCGAGGTTGGCGAGCGCGTTGTGCGAGATGTCTGGCACGGACTTGCCAAACACGATGTGAAACACCAGCAGGTCCGGGATCACCTCGCGCTGGAACCCGAGCGAACGAGCGAGCTCGGTGGAGCTTGCGAGCGGGTGGCGATCACTGGTGAGCGCCATGTACGTGGCGATGTCTCCGCCGTGAAGGGTGCGTGGAATCGAATGGACCAGATGCTGGCCCACGCCGAAATCCTCGAAGAATCGACCCGTCGAAACCTTCTTCATGGCACGGAGGGGGACCCTATACCTGGGATCGACAATAGGGAATAGGGAACCGAGAATGAGCACTGAGAACGGTTCCCAGGTTCTCGATTCGGCGCTGGTGTTCCCGGTTCAGGCGAGCGGTCTCGCCTCGGTCGGGATCATTCCGCCAGCAGATAGCTGTAATTGAAGCTCTGCGGACCGCCATCCCACGGCGGGAAGGTCGCCGAGCGGACGGCCGCCTCGACACAGGTGCCGACGGAGGTTCCTGCGAACGCACCGCTGACCGCGACCTTGGTGACCTTTCCAGAGGGCGCCACGGTCAGCTTGACCTTCGCGGTGCCCTGCTGGCCGGCGTAACACGCCTTGGCCGCGCTCTCCACGTTCGACATGCCGGTCTTGATGTCGTCGCTGTTGAGCGACTTCTTCGCGAGCACCGGCTTAGCGACCTTCTTTTCGTCGCTCACGCCGGCTTCCTTGAGCAGCGCGTCGAACGAAGGCTCGGACTCGTCGCTCTTCTTGGCCGGCTCCTCGGCCGGCTTCGGCGGCTCAGGCGGTTTTACCGGCTCGGGCTTCGAGGTGTACTCGATCTTCACCTTGTGAGGCTCTTTGGCCGGCTTCTTGGCGGCCTGGTCCGCGTCGGTCGCACCATGCTTGTCATCGGCGACGTCCTCGGACGGAGGCGGCGCGGGTGCCACGACAGGAGCCGGATCGGGCTCGGGATCGATCGGCTTGACTTCAGGTGCGCGCGCGAGGGTCGGCATCGGCTCGGCCGCTCGACTCGGCTCCGGCGCCACGCTCGCAACCGTCGGCGCCTCGGCCTTGTTGTAGACCGCGACGTAGAACACGCCACCCGCGGCCGCCGCGACAACGGCGCCGAGCACGGCGATCATCTTGCCGCGACCGCCCGACGATCGTTGGGCGGTGATGCGCGCACCAAATGGCGCCATCGCGGGAGCACGCTCGACGGCGCTCGCGGTCGCGCCCGCGGAGTCGTCGAGCTCAGCTGCGGTCGACGTCGCCATCGACGCCGCCATCGACGCCGGCATCGACGTCGCCGATGTCGAGGCCGCGGCGTGCTCCGCGTGCTCCGCGTGCTCGCGATCGAGCCGCTCGATCTCGGTCTTGGTGGGCAGGCTCGCCAGCTCGGGCAGCGACACCATCTTCGCGGGCTCGGGAAGCGCTACCGCTTTCCAGCCGGCCGACGAGTTGGCGAGCACGTCATCGCTGGGGATCGGGTGCTGCGATGACCGGCGCGACGATAGCCGCGCCTTCGTGGAAGACGCGAGGCTGCGGATGTCGTGCAAGCCCGAGTCTTCATCACGGTCCTGCTTCGGCACGCCACCGGATGCCTCTGGTGGCAGCGCGTCAACCTCGGTTTCAGCTCTCATGTCCGGCCCAGTGGTCTGCATACTGCCGTCTCCAAGACGCGCGAGCGTCCGATTCGGAAGGCCCTCGAAATACCCCGACGGCACCTCATCGTCCAGGGTTTTCATCGCACGGCGCAATAGCGCGTCCAAATCGTCTGACATGTTCACTTCGCCGCTGCGGGGTTCAGTTGTGGAGGTGAGTCAGCTGACAATCTCTGCTTGAGCAGTCTTCGGGCCTCGTTGACCCGCCACGCGACCGTGCCCTCGGGAATCTCGAGAATCGTGGCGATCTGCTTATGCGGTAGATCTTCGATGGTTGCGAGGACGAGGGTAACGCGGAGCGCAGGAGAGAGGACCGAGATCGCGGCAAATACCCGTGCGACCTCTGCGGCACGCTCGGCCTGATGCTCGGGATTCGGCACGCCGTTGCCGAGCGCCTCGGGCCGGCCTCCGACGTGCGCTGCTTCGGCGCCACTGCGCTGATGGAGCGCACCGCCGCGCTTATCCGCTCGCAGTGCATTGAGGGCGGTGTTGATGGTGATCCGGTACAGCCAGGTGAAAAAATCCGCGCGACCATCGAAGCTCTCGAGCCCGCGGAACGCGCGCACGAACGCCTCCTGCGTGACGTCGTCGGCGTCACTGTGATTGCCCAGGATATGGAGTGCGGCTGCGTACACGCGGCGTTGATGGCGGACGACCAGACGACCGAAGGCTTCTCGGTCTCCTTGGCGTGCCCGCTCGACGTCGGGATCTTCGTCAGCCATTGCCGGCACTATAAGGGGACCGGCAGGTTGGACAACAGCCAGTCGTTCCCCATTGGGTCTGCCGGCGCGATCGGCCCATCCGCGCGCCCGGGCCCGCGTTCAGCGGCGGCGATCCGCCTCGAACAGCTTCGGTGCCAGCTTGGACGCCAGCTCGGACAGCCGCGCAAGTGACCGCGCAGCCTCGGCTTGGGCCCGCAAGCGACCCTGCGCACGGGTCGCGGCAGGCCCACCGTCCTCGGAACCACGCTGCGTTGGCGACGTGTCCACGACGATCAACGGATCCGGCCCGCCGAGCGCAGCGCGATATTCCGACATCCGGCCGCGGGCAGCCCGGAGCGCATCGGCGACGTCATCGGCGTAGGCGGTCAGCAGGGCACGCGAATCGGGGGACGCCGTGACCAGGACATCGAGATCGACGAGCGACAGGTCGCGCAGCCGCGCCGCCAGCGTCTCGTCGCGGTCGCCCCCCTCCATCAAGGCTCGCCCTCGTCCTTGCCCTCGCGTTTGCGCGTCGCCGCGTCCTTGCTCGGTGCCGGATCGGCCGGGGTGCCGGCTTCGAGCGCCTTCTGCTTCGCCGCCTTGTCTGCCGCCATCTTCGCCTTCAGGCTTGCGAGCGCGTCATCCTGACCACCCGACGTCAACATCCCCGCATCGCCGGCCGCAGCGGCGATCTTGGATTCGAGCATCTTCGCCTCGGCGTCCTCGCCCCGCATCGCGGCATCGACCTCGCTCTCGATCGCTTCCTGATCGATCCGATCCTCGGCGGCCTTGAACCGATCCCAGACCGACGAGTCGTTGCCGAACACATCGCCGCCCGCAGAGCGCGCAGACGCGATCTGCGTCGCCAGCGTGCCCTTACGCATCTTCAGCAGCTGGAGCTTGGTATCGAATTCCTTGCGGCTCTTGTTGAGCTGCACCGCGTAGCTCGCCGCCTCGTGCTTGTCGCGCTCGATCTTCGCGTACTCGGCCTCCGCGGCCTTCTTCTCGCGCAACGCGTGTTTCGCGGCCTCGTCGTCGCCCGCCTTGACCGCGAGCATGGCGCGGCGCTCCCACTCCGACGCCTTCGCCTTGTACTTCTCCAGATCGTTGTCCATCTGCTTCGCCGTCGCCTTGTAGCTGACCAGCTCCGCGAGCGCTTTCTTCCGGCCCTCCTCGAGCTCGAGGATCGCCATCTCGAGCTCCTTCTGGGGATCGATGGCCTTGTCGAGTGCGGCGTTGGCCTTGCTGGAGATGCCGTCCTTGATCTTGGAGAAGATGCCCATGGGTCGCTCGCGGTTGCTAGAAGCATAGTCCAAGGACACGTTCTGTTCACGGTTCCCGGTTAGAGAGGGCACGCGGCGACGCGAACCGGGAACCTCAGTCCTTGCCGAGCCCGTACTTGCGATAGCGCTGCCGGAACTGATCGTAGGTGAGCCCGAGCAACGCCGCGGCTTCCTTCTGCTTGAACCGGGTCCGCTCGAGCGCGTCGCGGCACAGCCACTCCTCGAACGCATCGACGCGTTCAGCGAGCGGCCGGCGCGGATCGTCGGCAAACGGCAGCGAGGCGGCCGCGACATCGTGAGCGTCGGGCGGCAACGCGGCCTCGACGTCCGCCGCGGTCAGCACCTCGCCGTGCGCCATGTACGCGGCTCGCTCTACGATGTTCTTGAGCTCGCGAACGTTGCCCGGATAGCTGTACTGGGCGAACCGGTCGAGCGCTTCGGCGCTGATCTCCTTGACCACGATCCCGGCCACCTCGTGGCGGAACCGTGCCAAGAAATGGGCGGCCAGGGCGGGCACGTCCTCCATGCGGTGCGCGAGCGGCGGCAGGTTGATCACCTCGAACGCGAGCCGATCGTAGAGATCGGGCCGGAACTTGCCCTGCACCATCGCCTCCTTGAGATCGGCGTTGGTCGCGGCGATCACGCGCACGTTGACCTGGATCGACTCCGACCCGGCGACGCGCTCGAACCGTTGATACTCGAGCACCCGCAAGATCTTCGCTTGAAAGTCGAGCGACATGTTCCCGATCTCGTCGAGGAACAGCGTGCCACCGTCGGCGAGCTCGAACTTGCCATCCTTCTGCTTGGTAGCGCCGGTGAACGCACCTTCCTCGTGGCCGAATAGCTCGCTCTCGAGCAGGGTCTCGGGTACCGCGGCGCAGTTGATCGTGACGTAGGGCTCGCTGGCACGCGACGACAGGGTGTGGATCGCGCGGGCGACCAGCTCCTTGCCGGTACCGCGAGGACCGAACACCAGCACGGGGCGCGGTACCGGCGCCACGCGCTCGATCTTCGCCATCACGGTGCGCATCGCCGATGATTCGCCGACGATCTGCCAGCGCCGGCCCGCGGCCTTGCGGAGCCGCTCGTTGGTCGCGCGTAGCTCGCGGTTCTCGGCTTCGAGCCGCCGGTTATCGACCGCGTGTTGCAGGATTCGCTCGACCTTCTCGACCGAGATCTCGAGCTTGTCCTCGAGGTACGGGTCCTTGGTGATGAAGTCGACCGCCCCCGCTTTGACCGCGGCGACCGCATCATCGATCGTGCCGTGACCGGTGAGGATGATGATCGGGAGATCGGGATGCCGGCCGCGAACCGCGCGGCAGATCTCGATCCCGGTGCGACGGCCGGGCCCGAGATCGAGATCGAGCACGAGCAGCTGAGCGTTGTTGACCGATAGCCATGCGATCGCGTCCTCGCCGTCGTCGAATCCGACGAAGCTCGAGCCGCGCGACCGAAACACCTCACCGAGCAGCCGCCGGACTTCAGCCTGATCGTCCACGCACACGATCGTGCCGATCGCGGGGCTACTCGGATCCGAGCCGCGCCCACTCGCCGCCACGTCATGATCGTCCGCCGTCGTTGTCATCGCAGCCCTCGCTCCGCCGCCAGCCACGCCGGTA
This sequence comes from Kofleriaceae bacterium, assembly GCA_050187075.1. Classification (GTDB taxonomy): domain Bacteria; phylum Myxococcota_A; class Polyangia; order Haliangiales; family Haliangiaceae; genus JABFXX01. Next base: position 18,481 of record JBFWXW010000091.1, read on the forward strand.
GCGCCGTAAGACCGCGCGCGTCGGTGGGCAACGTGATCGTCAGCGTCGTACCGCGACCGGGCTCCGAATCGATCGTGATCCGGCCGTGATGCGCGGCAACCGCGCGCTCGGCGATGGCGAGACCGAATCCCGATCCGGTGTCCTTGGTAGTGAACCCTGGGACGAACAGGCGGCCGAGATGGGCGCGCGGGATGCCGGGGCCCGAGTCGGCGACCACCAGCTCCACCACGGGTGCCCCGCCCGACGGAGCGGCGACTCCGCGCGCGCGGACCGTGACCGCGCCAGCGTTCGTGGCACATGCCTCGACCGCGTTGAACATCACGTTGAGCATCGCTTCGCGCAGCAGCCCGCGATCGCCGCGCACATCGGGGACCGCCGTGCTCGCGTCGATCGTGATCGCGACCTGCTGGTTGCGCTCGCGCGCGGCCTCGACCACATCGTGCACGAGCGCGGCAAATGGCACGAGCTCGATCGTGGGCGTGGGCGCATGCATCGATCGCAGATAGTGTGCCCACTCCTCGTAGAGTGAGGTCACGTCGCGCTCGAGATCGCGCAGTCGATCAGCGAGCTCGCCGGGTGCCGCGAGCTTGCGCGCGGAGCGTGCGCGGGCACCGATGATGCCGAGCAAGTTCTTCACGCGGTGGCCATGCGCATACACGCCGTCGAGAACGTCGTGCCGGGTTACCTCGGCGGTCGCGGTCAACAGCCGCGGTGCCACGCTCTCTGCGGCAGTCCCAGCGCCTGGGTCTGCGGCATCCAGGAGCCGGCTCACCACCACGCCCAGGCTCGGCGATCCGGGATCGATCATTCGTGCGGCGTTGCGCCACGCCATGCCATGGGTCGCGTCGACGCGGAGCGCGCGCTCGATCTCGGCCAGCGCACCCGCACGATCGCCGCGCTCGAGCATGAGCAGCGCCAGCCGACACGCCGCTCCGGTGTGTCCCGGTTGGAATGCGAGCCCCTTGCGATACGCGGCCTCGGCGAGGTCGTCGCCAGCATTGCGCTCGGCACACAGCGACCCGTACAAGAACCACAGCCGAGCGCGATCCGCAGCGGGTAGCTGCTCGGCCATCGCCGTGTCGATCAGCGGCTCGAGCTCGCGGATCAGCACATCGCGATCTGCCGCGCTCGCCCGCCGCGCGCGTCGCTCGAGCCGTCGCAGCTCGAGCGCACTGGTCGGGTCCGCGATCGCCGCGAGCTCGGCGTCGATCGCGCGCTCGTCGACGCTGGTATCGCCGGCCGCATGTCGTGCCACCAGCAGCACGGCCGAGCAGATCCGCCGGCCCGGATGGTCGCCCCCGGTGGCGATGACCTCGGCGGCGTCGGCCGTGCGGCCGTATGCAACCACTGCCGCGGCGATTTCCTCGACGAGGATCAGCGCAGCATTGGCCACGCCGTCGCGGGCCGCCGCGACGACCTCGGCGAACGCAGCGCTCGCGTTGGCCGCCGCACCCGCCACGTCGCCCTGAAGATCGGCGGCGCGTGCCAGCCCCAGATGAGCGCGTGCGCGATCCCAGTCACCGAGACCGGGCGCATCGAGCGCGGCAAGCAGCGCCATCCGCGCGGCCACGATCTCACCCGCGGCGAGCTGTGCACCGCCGAGCACGATCCTGGTCGCCGGATCAGGGGAGCGCTTCGCAGCCTCCTGAGCGTACGTTCGCGCCGCGCCCGCGTCGCCCTGGGCCAGCGCGATGGCGGTGAGTCGCAGCGCCGGAGCGCCGTCGTTGGTGATCGCCAGCGCCCGTGTCAACACGCTCTTGGCAGCGGCGGGCAATCCGAGCGCCCAATAGCGGTCGCCGAGCTCGACTAGCGAAGGTGCCACCGACATGGGCGCGCGACTCTACCGTGTAGTGCCACCCCTCGTGGCAAGCCGCCACGCGGAACGCGCCAATCCATGCAGAGATCCATCCTGAGGCGCGCCAACCGCGATCGAGATCACCAGCGGCGGCGCCGGGACTGGCGGATCAGGCGAGCTGGTTCTTGCGATCCGCGACGTGCTTGTCGAGCCCGTCGAGCGCCTCGATCAGCTTGCTGCGCGCCTCCCCGCGGTAGTCCGCCTGGGTCTGGGCGGTCCGCAGATCGGTGGCGACACGTTCCATCAGCTCGGCGTCGGCGAGGGCACGCGCGCGCACCGCCTCGTGCATCTCCTGAAAGTTTGCGTAGAAATCGGTGAGCATGTCGCCGCTCCGCAGCGGCGTCACCCTGCCGAGCTTTCCGACCGCCATCTTGTCGAAGTACATCGATACCTTGTAGAGCGGCCCCGCGACCTTGTGGGTCATCAGCACCAGGTACGCGGACAAGATCATCACCAGCCCCAGCCCGATCCCCACCATCATGAACACCAGCTGGTGGTCGCCCGCTTCGAGGTTGCTGCTGACCGCGTGCTGCAGGCTGTCGTCCGAGCTCTCGGCGAGCACCTGGAGGTCCTGCTCGATCGACTCCGATGCCTTGCGCATCTGCTGGAAGATCAGGTAACCGAGCGCGCCGGCGATCGCGCCGGACAGGATCGTGACGAACAGGACGTAGCGAAGCTGGAGCTTCTTGTCGAGCAGGTAGTTCGACAGCTTGCGCTTGTACTTGGGCCGCTCCGACGGAGCTGACCGTCCCGGTGGGAGCTCGGTGGCTGCGCTCGGATCACTCAAGGGATTTCTCCTTACGTGCGACGAGCTCGCGCAGCTCGGCGACGGCCGCGTGGTCTCCAGCCCCGGCGGCTTCCGCCGCGGCGATCACCGCCTTGGCCTGCGCGATGTCCTGCTGTTGCATGTCGACGATGCCCGCGTGCGCGGTCTTGAAGTGCTCGTAGAAGTCGATCAGCTGATCGCCCTTGCGCAGGTTCCACACCTTGTCGAACCGACCGTCGCGCATCTTGGCGAGATAGAGCTGCACCTTGAACAACGGTCCGGCGACCCGGTGGGTCATCTTGATGCCGTACGCCGCAAGCCCGAACACCAGCCCGATGCCGGTGACGATCAACACCCACAGGATCACCAGCCGCCCATGTTCGAGATCGGCGAACTTCCTCGCGAGCTTGAGCTCGCAGGTCCAGTACCCGACCATCTTGTTGACGTAGTCGGGTGTGACCTTCGGCGGGATCGGCGTCAGCTTGATCTCGTCGATCTGGACGGTGACCCGCCGGCGCGTTGGTTCGGCCGACGAATCATCAGGTGAGGCCGCCGCGTCGGTGCCGGCCGCCAGAGGTGGCTCGGCGTCGTCCGGATCTGCGGTCGGTGCGGCCGGTGCTGCCGGTGCTGTCGGTGCGGCAGGCGGCGTATCCATCGGCGCATCTGCAGGCGCCGGCGGATCGATCCTCATCGGCACCGGCGGCATGTCGAAGTCCTCTTCATCGAGCGCGTTCTCGATCAGCTTTGGCTTCTCGCACTGGGTGCCACGAAGCCGGTTGGCACCGACCTGCGTGGTCTCGTTGGCGACCATCTTCACCCACACGC
>JBFWXW010000092.1:0-21911 GCA_050187075.1 Kofleriaceae bacterium
GTCGTGCTCACCGCCGTCGTGATCGGAGGCAAGATCGTCAGCGTCGCGCTCGGGGCATTCCTCGTCGGAAGTGGCACGCGCACCTCGATCGCGGCCGGGATGAGCCTGGCCCAGATCGGCGAGTTCTCGTTCATCATCGCGGGGCTCGGCATCTCGCTTGGCGCGATCGGCGAGTTCCTGTACCCCATCGCGGTCGCGGTGTCCGCGATCACGACCTTGACCACTCCGTGGCTGATCAAGACCTCGAGCCGCGCCGGCAGCTTCGTCGATCGCAAGCTTCCGAAGTCGATGCAGACGTTCGTCGCGCTGTACGAGAGCTGGATCGAACGGCTCCGATCCGGACGCGCGTCGCATTCCGTCGTGCGTAGGCTCCTGCGCACGGTCTTGATCGACGTCATCGCGGTCGCGGGCGTCGTGATCGCGGTCGCGCTCGGCTTCGACTGGCTGGTGCGGCTCACCACCGTCGAGCTCGGCATCGATCCAGGCATCGCAAGGATCGGGATCGCCGTCGCGGTCGCCGCGGTCGTCGTACCTTTCTGCGTGAGCATCTTCGCCGCGACCGATCGACTGGCGGCCCACTTCGCGGACACCGTGGTGCCGCGCGGCGAGGCAGGAGCGGTCGATCTCGGGCGTGCGCCCCGGGTCGTGCTCACCGCGACGTTGCGGATCGCGGGGCTCCTGCTCGCAGGGCTGCCGCTGGTGGCGGTGACTCAGGCGTTTCTACCGGGATTCACCGCGCTCGCGTTGATGCTGGCCACGGTGATCGTTCTGACGGTCTCGTTCTGGCGATCCACACGCGATCTCCATGGCCACGTGCGGGCGGCATCGCACGTCATCCTCGAAGCGCTTGCCGCACAATCGGCCGCGACCACCGCAAGCCACCCGGAGCTCGATGCGCTGCTGCCTGGGTTGACCGCCTGGGAGAGCGTCGAGATTCCGCCCGGTAGCCGCGCGATCGAGAAATCGCTCGCCCAGCTCGACCTCCGCGGCGCCACCGGCGCGACCGTGCTTGCGATCTCGCGCCACGGCGGTGGCATGGCGATCCCGGATGCACACGAGGCACTGCGCGCGGGTGATGTCCTGGCGATCACAGGTTCGCGCGACGCGATCGCTGCGGCGATCACGCTGCTAAAACAGTCGTGACACCGGACCCAGCCGGTCAATGGCCATCGCGCTCGTGCATCATGCTCGAACCGACACAGCTGATCCCGAGCGTCCCAAACGTTCGCGTCCGGCGTCCGCCGCTGTTCGGCCTGCACGGCCGAGAGCCGGCGAGCCGTGTTGTAAGTGTTGAGATCTTCATCGCACGATCGGCGATGGACGTGCTGAGCAGCGGTTCGATGACCCAAGCGAGGCACGTCCGGTCAAACACGCCGTCGATGGTCACGCGGCCATGCACCCAGCATGGGCCCGCGATCATCTGTCGCGCGCGCGACACTGGCCGATCGGCACGCCAGCGATGCGAGTGGCCACCGGCCACGCGCTTGGTCGCCCGAGTCGAGCAGAACCGCCACGTTACAGTCTGTCTTTGTGAGGCCGAGTGCGAAATCACCCCGGGACGAGCGCCGTCCGTCGTGGCACGAGGGCTGCTATCCACCGTGCGATGACCTCATCGTGGAGCGCTGTATCAACGAATGACGCGAAGTCCTCGTCGATCGTTGTGAGCGACGGGGTCGCTGGCGCGCGGCACGTGGCGCCATGGCTGACGGCGGTCCTGGTTGCAGTGCTCGGCGGTGCCTGTGTCGAGCCGCCTGCGTCCTACGACGAGGATGGCAGCGGTAAGGCAGACGAGGCCGACGACTTCATCGAGGTTGCAGGCAGGCGTCTACCGCGGTTGTCACCGTTCCGCGGCGCGTCACCGTTCACGTTGGCCGCGAGCTTTGTCTCGACGTTCACGCTCGGCGCTCCGATCGACCATCGCTACGCCTCCGTGGACGAGCAGCTCGTGCTCGAAGACCCGACCCGGCTCGGAGCGCTCGCGATCGTACGCCCCGGGGTCGGCAACGTGCCGCCGTCGGCCGCTTGGCTCAGCGTGATCGCACAGCACTTCGATACGGTCGTCGTCATGTACGCGAACCTCGATTCGTTCACCGGCGACGTGGGCCTGCGGAAGATCAACACGGTCTCGGGTGTGTCGATCCCGGAGCGGATCACCACGCGAACCAACATCTGGGCAATGGGAACCGACTCAGCGCACCTGATCTCGTTTCCGTTGCAATCGGATCACACGCTGGAGCAGCTCGATCAGCTGTGGAAGATCCAGGACCAGCTGGGCGTCGATCCGCTGGCCGGCGACACCTGGGTGTTCGCGCACAGCCAGGGCGTGAACGACATGGTGATCACCGATGCGCGGCTGCGAGATGCTGGGTTCGCTGGACTCGGACCGATCGTCGGTGTGTGCGGTGCGATGCTCGGAGGTCGGTTCACAGCCAATCCGGCTGCGTGGGCGATCATTCCCGTCGCCGCAGGCGTTGGAGGGTTCCAAGGCGTGGATGCGATGATCGCGTTGCAGCCGTTGCAGTCATACAGCTGGATGGAGCAGGTGTTGCGCCCCACTGACACGTCGCTGGCGGGCATCGAAGCAGCGATCAGCGAGCGCGTCGAGCTGGCGGTCGCCGGTGCCATCAATCCGTTCTGGCCAGGATTCGTTCGCCCGCTGATGTACAACCTGTCGCTCTATCCGAACGAGCTCGGCTGGGTCCTTCCGAACGACGGGTTCGTCGATGCACGTTCTGCCGAGCTGGGTCGGGAGACCATCACGCTATCCGGCGACCACTTCTCGATGATCGAGGATCCGGCGATCGCGCAGGAGATCATGCAGCGGCTCACCAGCCGCGACGTCAACGGCCCGATCCCCGTGAACTAACCAGAGCGAACCAGCGAGACTTGCGGCGCGGGTCGGTCGGCGAGCGCGGTCCGCTTGTCGTCGAGCGCTGGGAGCCTCGACGACGGTGTCAGCTTGGTTCAGATCGGCCTCGGATCCCGCGGAATGTCCGATGCGCGCCCACCAGGATCGCTCCGTACGCAATGACGCTGAGACCGCCGCCGCTCGATGCGAGCACGAATGTGAAGATCGTGAAGCTGAGCCCGCCGATCAGGAGGATGAGCCCGAGGACAAGATCGGCGGTTCTGTTCATCCTTCGTTCCGCGACCGCCGCTTTGGCCACGATCTCGTTGGCGGTTCCGCCCTCTAGCTTCTTGTTATCGCGTGACGCCATGTGCCGCGCCAGGTCGTCGAACCCCATCGGTCGACTGTAACCTTGATCCGGACCCGAATGCGGACTCGTCGTCGCGGTGTGGTCAGGCGTGATCACGCACAATCTCCGTGGATACGACGCCGCGCGATCGCGGGTGGCACACGGTGCCAAGGCAGTGCCAAACGCGCCACCATTCCACCGACCATCGGCGGGTGTTGTCGAAGATTGTCTCCCGTGCGTCGACAATCGATGACGGTTCGTCCGATATGACCGCGCTTACACAATCGTGCGCGTGCGCTCGGCGAGCACAGGCATGCATTTCTTGATGCTTGCGCGCGCTGACAGCGAAAACTGACGACGCGCGAGTGGACTACATTGCGCCGGCTACCCGCGATTGTTCATTCTCTTCGTTCGCGTAGGTGGTGCGTCTCGCGTACCGCTGCGTGCATGGAAAGGAGACCGCATGCGTCGTTCCACTACACTCACCTTGATCGCGTTGTTGGCGTTGGCGATGTTGGGCTGCAGCAAGCAGCGCGACGAAAAGACGTCGGGCGATCCGGCTGCGGCCAAGAGCGTCGACCCGGGCTCGAAGAGCGAGCCGGCGACGAGCAGTGATCCGCCCGCCGACGTGGGTGTCGAAGCCGGAGGGATCCAGCGCGACGCCAAGGAAGGCCCGGGCGCCGTGATCACCGCTGCCAAGGGGCAGGTCGAGGTCCGGCGGGTCGGGGAGGCCGAGTTCAAGGATTCCAAGGCGGAGACCAAGCTCTACGCCGGCGATGTCGTTCGCACCGGCGAAGGCTCCACCGCTACGATCGCGCTCGCGGACGAGAGCGTGATCGAAGTCGCGGAGGTGAGCACGGTGGCGATCGCGAACCGCAACGCGAGCGCAGATCCCGCCTCGGGTGCGGCGGTGCTGGCCGGCCTGGCGCGCTTCACCGTGACTCCGCGCGCCCCTGGCGAAGGCGCCTTCCGGGTGTACACACCCGCAGGCGTCGTCCTGACCAAGGGCACCGTGTACGGCGTCGGCGTCGCAGCCTCCGGCAACGCGCGCGTTGGCGTCGAGCAGGGTATCGTCGACGTGATCGGGTTATCGGCGCTCCAGGCCGAACCCATCGCCGTCGAAGGCGGCTCGTCGGTCGAGCTCGACGCGAAGGGCAGCGTCGCGTCCCCCTCGCCGTGGCCTGCGGACGATTGGGGCACGTGGCGCGACAACCGAGACGCCAATCTCGAGCTCGAGGCGACCGTCGGCGCGCACGCCGCGGCGATGGCGCAGCTCGATCGCTGGCTTCGAGATGCATACGCCGACCTCGACGCATCGGCCGATTCGATCGCGACGTTCGAAGCCACCGCCGCCGCGGCCGCCGACAAGGGCGACACCGCGGCGTATCAGGCGAGCGTGCCGGACGGTGCCGCGACGATCGATGCCTCGTTCTCGGTCGCGGGCCGGCTCGAGGCGTTGACCTGGGCACATGCCTCGCACGCGACGCTGGCCACCGATCTCTACGTGCGCCACCCCAAGGAGATCGAGGCGCAATGGTCGGCGACCGCTCCACGCGTCGACGCCGCCATCCTGTGGCCCAAGCGCTACGAGGTCACCGCCGTTGGCTACCTCGATCCGTTGCACACGCAGTACTACGTGCATCACCCGCGAGGCCGGATGAATGCACCGCTCGTCGGGATCGTCGTGCCCGAGTTCTACGCAAGCGTCGAGCTCCCGCCCATCGAGCCGGCGCGCATTCGCAGCCGCGTGAAGACGCCGATCTGGATGGCGCCCGATGTGCACGTCTCCGCGACAGCCCGCCCCGTCTGGCTCGCCGCGCCCATGGACTGGCGTGCAAAGGCCAAGATCTCACCCGCGCCGTTTCGCGCAAACGTCGGCTGGTACGTTCGCCCGCCGGCGATGAAGGCGAAGGTGCTCCTCGGCACGCCGCCGAGCGCCACTTACGCGGCCAAGCTCAAGATGTCCGCACCGACCCCGCGCGCCAACCTGCGCGCGAGCTGGCGGATCCCGGTCGGGATGAAGGTGAAAGTCGCTCCGCCCAATCTCGCGGTTGCGGCGAAGGCTCGGGCGAGCTGGAAGGTTGGCGCCGGTGCACATCTCGGCGCCGGGGCCACGCCTGCACCACCCGCGATGGACGCGAGGGCGAGGGTCAAGGTCGCGGTGCCTGCCCCGGCCGCGAGAGTGAAGGTCGCGGTGCCAGACGTCAAAGCAGGTCTTGGCGTGAAGGTGAAGGCGGGCGCCAATGCGGCTGCTGGTGCGAAGGCCAACGCCTCCGGCGGAGCGAAGGCCGCTGCAGGTGTGAGGATCAAGGCGCCGGAAGTGAAGATCAAAGCGCCCCAGGTGAAGGTGAAGGGCGAGGTCAAGGGCAAGCTCAAGATCGGTCTGTAGCTGCGAGCTCGACCCGCGCGGGATGTGGCGCGGGCAGGCACATCGCCATCGGATTTCCGACGCAAAAACTCATCCATGTCGGCGGTCGCCTGTAGTACTCCGCTAGACATGATCGGCTACCGAATCGCGGCGATAGTCTTGGGTTGGGTGATGCTCGCGGCTCCCGGCGCTGTCGCGGACGCGCGGCGGCAGGCATCGGTGTCTGACGCTCGCGCGTCCGAGCCCGCCGAACATCACGCGGTCTCGAACATCGTGTACCTCGAGCGCTGCGTGGGCGGTTGCACGATCATCAAGGGCACGGCCGACGACGCCCGCACCAACACCTCGAAGATCCCGCAGGGAGTGTCACCGTTCAGCGTCCAGGAGTATCGCAACGCTGCAGGGCAGGCCGGCGCGGATGCGGACGCCGAGTGGGATGCGTTCGTTCAATGCATGCGCGAGGTCTACTCGCCCTACGACGTCGTGGTCACCGATCAGCGACCCATGGGCGGCGCCTCCTATCACCTGGCGGTTGTCGCCGGCAGCCCGGGTGACGTAGGGCTCGACAGCTCGATCCAAGGGATCGGTCCGATCTCTGGCGACTGCAGCGCGGTCGACAACGTCGTCTCGTTCACGTTTGCGAACGCGCACGGTCCGGCCGATCGCGTCAACACCCTGTGCTGGACGACGGCGCAGCAGAGCGCCCACGCGTTCGGCCTGGATAACGAGTTCGAGTTCTTGCCCGATCATCGATCGTCGTGCAGCTCGCCGATGAGCTATCGCGACGACTGTGGCGGTCAAAAATTCTTCCGCGACGAGACCGCCGCGTGCGGCGAGTTTGCGGCCAGGCCGTGCCATTGCGGTGATACCCAGAACTCCCACCAGAAGCTGCTCTCGGTGTTCGGCGCGGGCACACCGATCACCGGGGACCCGACGTCGACGATCACGTTTCCGGCAGCGGGCGCCGAGCTCGGCGCGACGGTCGCCGCCACTGCAGGCGCCAAGCGCGGCGTCGCCAAGGTCGAGCTGATCATCAACGGCTTCAAGTGGGCCGAGGTTGCCGGCGCGCCGTTCGGCATCAGTGGCCAGCCCGACCCCTCGGTCTACACCATTGCCGTTCCCAGCACCGTGCCCGGCGGCGTCATCGATCTCGTCGCGCGCGCGTACGACGACCTCGGCGCGAGCACCGACTCGGCCGTGGTCCGCGTGATGAAGGGACCACCCTGCAGCACGGAGGCAACCTGCGCAGCCGGGCAGACGTGTGAAGACGGAAAGTGCCTCTGGCACGCTGCAGAAGGTCAGTTCGGCGAGCCGTGCACGTATCCGCAATATTGCGAGAGCATGTTGTGCGAAGGCACCGCCGAGCTCCGGATCTGCACGCAACCATGCGATCCACAAGCTGCCGACAGTTGCCCGACGGGCTTCGATTGCATCGCGACGTCACCGAGCGACGGAGTCTGCTTCGTGGGCCCGATGTGTGGAGACGGCATCATCTCCGGCAGTGAAGCCTGTGATGACGGTGCCGACAACGCCGACCAACCGGACCATTGCCGCACGTCGTGCCAGGTACCGACCTGCGGCGATCACATCGTCGACAGCAACGAGCAATGCGATCGCGGACCGGGAGATGACACCTGCTCGGCGACATGTCTTGCGTTCGACAGCAGTGACGGCGGCTGCTGCTCCACGAACCGCGGAGTCGCGGGTCCGATCGCGCTGGGCTTGTTCGTGCTGGCCTTGGTTTGCCGCCGCCGGGATTCGCGGATCTCGCGCTGCAACGGCAGAACCGACCGCCGCCGCCTCGCGAGCTCACGGTCCGCCAGCGGTCTCCACACACCGCGCCGGGAGTGAGCCTGTCACGCGGATCATCGGGATCCTTGCGACGAGGCCACCGCGAAACCGCCACCATCGGCAGACCACGCTATAACCCCGCCATGGCTCGTGCCCGTGTCCTGGCGTCGGCAATCGTGTTCGCGATGAGTTGCGGTGGTACGGCGACCGAGCCGATCGCGACGACACCGGCCAAGGCCGATCCGCCGCCCGCAGCACCTCCGCCGGTCGCCGCCGCGGATCCGTGGGGCACCAAGACCGAGACACCGACGAAGCCGGCCAGCGACAACACCAGCGCGGACCGCGCCCGCGCCGAGGCAGCACTCACCCGCCTGGCGGGCGTCCAGACCAAGCTCGCGGTCCTGCGCGAGCTCGCGTTCGATCACCAGGTACCGGCAGGCTTCCAGGAGACCAACGAATTTCGCGAGGCGCTGCGCAAGGAGATCGCGAAGGAGCTTCCCGCCGATAAGGCCGCGAACACATCGACATCGGCATTTCATCTGGGATTCCTCGAGAAGCCGATCAACCTCGCCGAGGCCATGGAGGAGATGGCCGCGCGCGAGATCGCCGCATACTACGACCCCGAGGCGAACCGGTTCTTCTACGTGAGGATTCCGGACTCGGAGTCGGTCGCCGATATGGTGTCAGCGCACGAGCTCACGCACGCCCTGCAGGATCAGCACTTCGATCTCGAGAAATACATCGCCAAGGATCTCGAGAGTGACGCAAAGATCGCCCGGTCGTTCGTCGGCGAGGGGGACGCGACCTTCACGATGTTCGGCTACCTCGCAAGGCTGCCCACGCTCGGAGCGGCCGATCTGCCAAAGATCGAGCAGTTCATTCATGCGATGAACTCGTCGATCGACCTCGACGATCTCAGCGGCACTCCGCCGGCGCTCGCGCTTCCGACGCTGCTGTCGTACAGCAAGGGCGCCGTGCTCGCGCACGCCGCGTTCAAGCACGGCGGCTGGAAAGCCGTCAACGAGCTCTACAAGACGCCACCCGACTCGACCGAACAAGCGCTGCATCCGGAGTCCAAGCTGTATCCAAAGCGCGATCGACCGCACCGCGTGACGCTGGCCAAGCTCGACGGCACACAGATCGACAATGACGTCGTGGGCGAGCTGATGTGGTGGGTGTACTTCCGGCTATGGCATCGCGACGGCGCCGAGCTCGCATCGGAGGGCTGGGGCGGAGATCGTTACATGGTCGTTCGCCGTAGTGACGGCCACCACGTCGGCGTGATCGCGACCAGCTGGGACAGCGTCGGCGATGCGAAGCAATTTGCCGAGGCTTACGCCCAGAGCCTACGCAAGCGGTTTCCCGCGGCCGGTAGCTACGACGTCGCTGCCGGCGTCCCACGCGGCGATCACGGCAAGGTGTTCGTCAAGGTCGCCAAGCAGCGCGTGTTCATCGTCGATGGTGCCGACGATGCCAAGCTGATCGCAAGCGTCGCGCGTTCCACGAAGTTCAACTGAGCTCGCACGCGCGGTGCGATACGCCGCAAACAGCTGCCGCCATCGACGTCGAAGCTTGGCTCGAACCCGCCACGATGGACGCCGACGTTGCCCTCGTGCGCGCTCCGCCCGGAGCGAACCGCGCTACTTCTTCGGCAATAGCACGCCGATCACGGGCGCCTTCAGATCGACGAACCGCTGCGCCGCCTTCTGGACGTCCGCCAGCGTCGTCGCCTCGATCAGCTGCTTGTAGCCGGGGATCTCCGCTAGCGGCGCACCATAGAGCAAGCGATCGCTCAGCTCGTCGATCCAGTACGCGTTGGTCTCGAGCTGGGTCTCGTGGCGCTTCAGCGCCGCTTGCTTGGCCTTCTCGAACCACGCCTGACCGACGCCGTTGGTCACCACGCGTTCGATCTCGGCGAGCGCGACCTTCTCGACCTCCGCCACGCGCTCGGGCGCACACGTCAGCTCGAGTCCGAGCTGCGGATAGCGATCCTTGCGATCGATCCACGTCCATGCCGAGATCGAATAGCTATCGCCCATCTTCTCGCGGAACAGCTCGAGCAGCTCGAGCTCCATCGCATCGCCAAACAACAACCACGCCAGGCGGTCCGCCGGCGTCACTGCCTCGTCCGCGAGCTGGCGCTGGTAATAGACGTTCAGCGCCGCGCGCGGATCGCTGCCGTCGCGCAGCTCGAGCCGCTTGCGCCGCGTGTGCACCGGCCATGGGTGGACGCGGAACGTCTCGGTGCGCGGCGCATCAGGCAGCGAGCCGAGGTAGCGCAGCACGAGCGGCTTGATCGCCTCCGGGTCGAAGCTGCCGATGATCATGAACTGAAAGTCTCCCGCATCCTTGAACCGCTCGCGATACAGCGCAAACGACGCGTTCAGATCGATTTGCTTGTACGTCTGCTCGTTCGCGACCAGCACGCGTGGATTGTGGTTCTGCTGCAGCGGCGTGAGCTTCCTCGAGAACCGAGTCTCCGGACGATTCCCCGCGAGCTTGACCTCGCTCAGCGTCGATTCGCGCCACAGCGCGAAGGCCTTGCGATCGAGCCTGGGCGCGACGAACGACAGGTGGGCCAGCTGGAGCAAGGTCTCGAAGTCGTCGGCGCTCGACGAGCCCTGCATGCCCTCCGTACGATTGCCGATGTACGGCGTCAGCTCGACCCTGCGACCGGCGAGCAGCTTTTCGAGCTCGATCGCATCGTGGTCTCCGATGCCTCCGCGGCGGACGATGTCGGCAGCCGCGAACGTCCGCTTGAATGCCGCCGGCGAGCTCAGTGAATTCCCACCTGCGCTCATCGCACGGAACCGGATCTCATCCGCCTTGAACTTGGTCGGCTTCAAGAACACGTGCGCACCATTGGACAGCGTCCACTCCACGACGCCGACCTCGGGATGGTTGCGCTCTGCCACGATCGTCCCGGGTGCCGGAGGGGTGGCGATCAACGGACGGTCGGATTTGGTGTCGCTGTACGCGATCAGCTGCTTCTTGGGCAGCTTGGCGAGCTCGGCGAGCGCATCGGCTCGCGAGATCAGCTTGGCCCCCGCAGGCCCCACCCCGGCGATCACCAGATCGCGCGCATCCAGCAGCTCGGCGATGACCCGCTTGGCGTCATCGGGAGTCACGGTCTTGGCGAGCTGTTCGGTCAGCGCGAGCTCCACGTGGCGGCCCGGCACCGATTCGTTCGACAAGAAGTGCCGGCGAAGCTCCTCGGCGAGGGCCGTGCTGTCGCCTTTGCCCGCCGCAGCCTCCTTCGCGTGGTTCCGCTGGATGGCGATCATCTGATCGAACGCGCGCTTGAGCTCGCCCGGCGTGAAGCCGTGGCGCCTCGCGCGCTCGAGCTCGGCAAGCAGATCCTCCAGCCCTTCTCTCATCTGTTGTGGTTGGACCGCAGCGAACCAAACCATCGCGTCGGCGCCACGCACCAGCGGCACCGGCGCCCCTCCTGCAGTCAGATAGCGCGCCCCGCCCTTCTGCTTCGCTTCCTCGAGCCGTTTGCTCAGCATGATGCCGACGACGCCCTCGATCAGGTCGCGCCGATAATCATTGGTACTGGCGTGGCGCCTGGCGGGGACGAGCCGCGCCAGCGCAACGGCTGACATCGGCAGCTCCTTGTCGGTCATGTCGAAGAACATCGTCTCGCTACGCTTGGGGAGCTCGCGCGATGGCGGCGCCCGCTTCGTCGTTGGATTGGATAGATCCCCGAACCGCGCCACGATCGCCTTCTCCATCGCGATCGGATCGAAGTCGCCAACCGCGACGACCGCCATGTTGTCGGGGCGGTACCAGTCTCGATAGAACCGAATGAACGTCTCGGGCTTCGCCTGCTTGAGCACCGCCGTGAGCCCGATCGGAATGCGCGACGCGTAGCGAGTGCCGCCGAACAGCTTCTCGATGGCGGTCTCCAGCATCCGCATCTGAGCGCCGAGCTTGTCGCGCTGCTCGGCGAGCACCACGCCGCGCTCGGCCTCGACGTCCGCAGGCAGGAACGTGATGTCGCCGGCCCACTCGCGCAGGATCTGGAGGCTCAGCTCGACGGTGTCGGGCTTATCGCTCGGAACCGCGAGCTTGTACACGGTCTCGTCGAAGATGGTCTCGGCGTTGAGATGCGGACCGAACTGGATGCCGAGCTGCTGGAGCTTGCTGATCAGCTCGTTCTTGGGAAACGACTTGGTCCCGTTGAACGCCATGTGCTCGACGAAATGAGCCAGCCCGCGTTGGTCCTCGTCCTCGTTGAGACTGCCCGCATTCACGACCAGGCGGAGCACGGCGCGATTCGCCGGCTCCTTGTTGGCGCGCACGAAGTAGGTCAGCCCGTTAGGCAGCGTTCCGGTGCGCACCGCACGGTCGAGCGGCAGCGGCGCGTCGGGATCCGTTGGCAGCGTCGCGGCAGCGATCTGCGGCTCCGGATCCGAGGCACCCGCTCCCCACGGATCACCCTCCGCGGGGATGTTCGCCGCTTCGGGAACCGTGGCGACGCGGTGCTGCTTGTCACCACAGCCGACGAGCCCAACCACGACGATCGCGAGCCACCAGGTCCTGTGCATCGCGAGACCCTACGCGAGTTGTTCCGGGTCGTCGCGTGCGAATCGCCTGTGTCCGGCATGTCGCAGTGCGGCAGAGGTGCGACGAATCGCCTCGCGCCGGCGCGGCGGCGTGTCAGCCCCTACTTGCTGGCCTTGCCGATCCAGCCGCGCTTGCGAAACCACCACACGATCCCCAGCGTCACCACCCCCATCAAGCCGAGCGCGAATGGATAGCCGTATGCCCAGTACAGCTCGGGCATGTTGGCCGGCCCAGCCTCGCGGTGAAAGTTCATGCCGTAGATCCCGGCGATGAACGTCAGCGGCAACATGACCGTGGACATCAACGTCAGCGTCTTCATCACTTCGTTCAGCCGATTCGACTGCACGCTGAGATATGCGTCGAGCGCCGAGTTCACGAGATCGCGAAACCCCTCGGCAAGATCGTTGATGCGCAGGAAGTGATCGTAGACGTCGCGATAGAACGGAATCGCATCGGGCGGGATCTCGCCAAAGTCACCGCGCGACAGCCGCAGCAAGATCTCGCGCTGGTGAATGCTCATGCGGCGCAGCGTCTGCAGCGTGCGCTTGAACTCGAAGATCCGGCGGAGCACCGCGCGACCGCGCGGCGTACCGGCCTTGGTCAGCACCTCGCCCTCGAGCTGCTCGATCTCACCGTCGAGCTGATCGATGATCGGAAGATAGCGATCCACCGCCCGGTCGAGGATCGCGTGCGCCAGCCACGCCACACCTTTTTGGAGCAAGCGGGGCGAGTGATCGAGCTCGGTGCCGATGTCGTCGCTGACGATGCCATCGCGATCGTGCGTGATCAGCCAGGTCTCGCCGATCACGATGTCGACCTCGACCGGCGTCAGCTTGTGCTTCCGCTTGGCGCCGATGCCGTGGACGATCACGTACAGGTAGTCGTCGAAATCATCGATCTTGGGCTGATGCACCGGCCCCCAGATGTCTTCGATCGTCAGCGGGTGAAGCTTCACCACCTCGGCGAGCAGCGCGTCGGCCTCGGGCGACTTGCGCTCGAGGTCCACCCAGACCGGCTTGCCACTCGTGATCGCGTTGCGGATCTCGGCAGGATCGGTGGTGGCGTGGAGGGTGTCGCCACGGAGGATGCGCGCCAGCATGACCCATCCATACCGCTGGACCGATGTCGCGGATAGTTCTAGCTGGCCTTGCGTCGCGAGTGCCACACGATCTCACGCAGCACTTCGGTCAGGGCGTGCGAGTCCTGGCCCTTGCGGAACATCGGCCGGCTGGCTGCGGGTCCCGTCGGCGCGTCGCCCTCGCGATCGGATAGAAACACGACGAGCTCGGCCAGCCACGGCCGCTGCTCGGTGATCCAGCGATAGACCTCCGCGCCGCTGCAGTCGTCCATGTGCCAGTCGCAGACGATGACCGAGACGTCCTGATCCTCGAGGATCTTGATCGCCTGACGCCCGCTGTCGACGCGGACCACGGCGTAGTCCTGGCCGGCGAGCACGTCTCCGATCGCCGCGAGCAGTCCTGGATCGTCGTCGGCGAGCAGCAGCCGCCGCTTCCCGGGACCGGTCTCGGACGAGCGCGAGGAGACGTCGAGCTGGCGCCGCCGTTCGATCGTCGCCGCGGCGATCGCCACGATATCGACGGGCCGATCGAGTGCGACCGCGAGGCAGCGCCCCGCAACAATTTCGTCGAACTCGCGCGGCAGGTCGGTCCCGACGAACAGAAACCGGTCGCGGAGGTCATACCGTCGCTGGAGCGCCCAGCGATAGACGTCTCCACCGACGCCCCACGACGCTACCACCACGTCGATGGTCCGATGGCCACTCAGGTACGCCTCGGCGCGGAATTCGGTGAGCGCAGTGACGACCTCGAACCCGTTGTGCTCGAACACCCGGGACAGCTGGTCCGCGACGTTCGGGTCGTCGTGGAGCACGAGCACGTGCCGTTCACCTGCCGACGCCGTGACCATCATCCGACCCGTGCTAGTGTTTCTCGCATATGCGATGGATCCCCGTGCTGTGCGTCGTTGCCAGCATGCCTGGTTGCGGACCGGCAGACAGAGCCGCTGGAAACAACGGCGTAACCCCTGCAGATAAGTTACCCGGCTCCGAGCTCAAAGTGGAACTTCAGTCGGTCCCATCGAAGATCGAGGTGACCACGAGTGCGCCCACCGAGGGAAACTCTCCCGGCGCGCGGTCACCGCTGCTCGATGTAATGAAGGCGGAGAACGACCGCGAGATGGCCATCCTTCGTGCCCAGAAGGATCCGGCGTACTACCTCGCGTACCAGCTGGTCGAACAGCGCGTCGTCAGCCTCGAGTCCGAAGGTGGCGCCCTGATCACGGACAGTGATGACACTGACCGAAATTTGGACGTGGAAGTTCGGGTCGGCTCTCCGGCGCTCGACAACACGCGGGCACTCGCCGACAACAACAACGGCCTCAACGAGCCACTCACGCGTCGGGGTGTCGTCCCGTTCGGCGACGACCGCCAGGCGATCTCGAACGCGATCTGGCTCGAAACGGACCGGCGCTATCGCGAAGCAGTCAGTGCGCTGGCGTACGTGCGACAGGACCAGGCCACGCTGAGCAAACGGACAGCGGAGCCCGACTTCTCCGTAGAGAAGCCGGAGATGTATGTCCAGCCCCCCGCCAAGCTCCAGTTCGACAAGGCTGAGTGGATCGACCGGCTGAAGCGGTGCTCGGCGAAGGCGCTCAAAGGCCAGGCGACGCGCGGTACCTGCAGCGCCGTGTTCCAGCTCAACACGGCCTGGTTCGTGAACAGCGAAGGCGCCCAGATCCAGCAATCGTGGACCAACGCCCAGCTCGCGGTGTCCGTGGGCGTTAAATCCGACGACGGCATGAGCCTGTCGCGGCTCGAGCAGCGGTTCGGTCGAACCCCAGCCGACCTCCCGAGCGACACCGAGGTCGACAAGATGATCGCCTCGGTGACCGGGGATCTCGACGCGCTCAACAAGGCGCCGCTCGCCGATCCCTATGTCGGTCCCGCGATCCTCGAGGGGCGCGCGGCGGGCGTGTTCTTTCACGAGGTGTTCGGCCACCGGATCGAGGGCCACCGCCAGAAGGACACCACCGGCGGTCAGACCTTCGCGTCATACGTCGGCAAGCAGATCGCTCCCGATTGGCTGAAGATCTACGACGACCCGTCGCTGGTCACCCTCAACGGACTACAGCTCAACGGATTCTATCGCTACGACGACGAGGGCGCGCGCGCGCGGCGAGTTCAGCTCGTCGATGACGGCAAGCTCGTCGGATTCCTGATGGGTCGCAATCCGATCCGGGGGTTCCCGAGCTCGAACGGACACGGCCGGCGGTCGCCCATGCTGTCGCCGGTGGCGCGCCAGGGCAATCTCGTCGTCGAGGTCTCGAAGAGCGTCCCGCGCGCGGAGCTCGAGAAGCTGCTGATCGAGGAGATCAAGCGGCAGAATCGCCCGTACGGGATGATCTTCACCGACATCTCGGGCGGGTTCACCAACACCTCGGCGTTTGCGCCCCAGGCGTTCAAGGTCAACCCGGTGATGGCGTACCGGCTCTATCCCGACGGCCGCAAGGAGCTGGTCCGCGGCGTCGACATCAGCGGCACACCGCTGGTCGCGCTGCAATCGATCCGCGCGGCGAGCCGGGAGGTCGAGACGTTCAACGGCGTGTGCGGCGCCGAGAGCGGCTGGGTTCCGGTCTCCGCGTCCGCTCCCAGCCTGCTGCTCGAACGAGTCGAGGTCGAGAAGGGCTTCATCCCGCCCGATCGCAAGCCCGTGCTCGAACCGCCTGCGATCCGTCAGTCCTCGCCGGGAGGCACCCGATGATCCGCCTGCGCTCGCTATTCGTGTTGGCCTTGGCGGTCGTACCTGCGACCAGCGTCGCGGTGCCCCCCAAGGAAACCAAGGAGCCGGTCAAGAACGGCCCCGGTTCGAAGGCGGTGACAAACGAGATCATCGACGCGGTTGCGGAGGAGATGAACCGCGCGATGTCGCAGCTGGAGATCCCAGGTGCGCCCAAGCCGTACCACATCTCGTACAAGATCACCGAGGTCGAGGTGAACGACGCGGTGGCGAGCCTCGGCCATACGACGAGCAAACGCGACCGGCACTTCGTCAACCTCGAAGCACGGGTCCGGGTCGGCACGCCTCAGCTCGATAACAGCAACTTCGCGGTGCCCAACGCCGAGGACATCGACGCGGTATCGGCGATCAACCTCCCCCTCGAGGCGACACCGAGGATCGCTCGTCGCGCCACATGGCTGGTGACCGATGCAGCCTACAAGGAAGCGCTGATGCAGCTGCGAGCCAAGCTCGACAGCCGCCGCACCACAGGTGCACGCGCGACCGACGTGCCGTCGTGGACCACCGAGAAGGCGGTGGTCAGCGAACAGCCGGTGCTGGTTCCGATGCTGGAGCCACTCGATGAGCTCGAAGCGCGGGCCAAGGCGGTCTCGGCGGTGTTTCGAGACAATGCCGCGATTCGTGACTCGCGGGTCGCGATCACCAGCTACCTCGAGCGTCGCTGGTATCTGACCACCGAGGGCACCAGCGTGACCGATACGCGCCGCGCGAGCGGCGTGGTGATCACGGCCAGTGGTCAGGCCGAGGACGGCCAGCCGCTCAACCAGTACTTCTTGCGCTACGGCCACACAGCCCGCGACCTGCCCAAGGACGACGAGCTCAAGGCCGAGTCGAAGAAGCTGATCGAGACGATCGTCGCGCTCGGCAAGGCGCCCGTGTTCGACAACTACACCGGCCCCGTGCTGTTCGAGGGTGAAGGCGCCGTCGGCATCATTCGCACGACGCTGGCGCCCCATCTCGGCGGCACGCCGGTGCCCGAGGGGCTCAACAAGCAGGAGGCCAAGACGTTTGGCGGCGCGCTGACCGACAAGGTCGGGCTGCGTGCGTTGTCACCGATCCTGTCGATCGTCGACGATCCCACCGCGCACGTCGGCGGTGGCAAGCCGCTGATCGGCGGCTACAAGATCGATGATGAAGGAGTCGCGGCCAAGCGCGTCGAGGTCGTCAAGGACGGCACGCTCAAGACCCTGCTGCTCAGCCGGACGCCGTCGCAGAAGGGCCAGACCTCGAATGGCCACGCGCGGCGTACCGCCGACGGCGGCGCGTTCCACGGCAGCGCGACCAATCTGTTCGTGACTGGTCGTGGTGGTGTTCCGCGCAAGGCGCTGCTCCGCCAGCTGATCAACGCCGCGAAGGCGCAGCGGCTCAAGTTCGGGTTGTTGATCCGCCAGCTCGACGATGCCGCGATCACCGCCGCGCCCGAGTTCACGCGGCGAGAGCTCGTGCAGATGATCAAGAACACCGACCAGCAGATTCCGCCGCCATCGCTGGTCGCCTACCGGGTGTATCCCAACGGCAAGCTCGAGCTGGTGCGCGGCGTTCAGCTCGGCGAGGTGCCGATCCGGGCGTGGAAGGACGTGCTCGCGGTATCGAAGGAGACCACCACGTACAACTTTCTCGCAGCGACCGAGAGTCAGCTCCAGCTCAGGGTCAGCGGCGGCACCGGTGAAGGGTTCGTTCCGTCCGGCGGAATCGAGAGCGGCATCGTCACACCTGACCTGCTGTTCAAGGAGCTCGATGTTCTCGGTGTCACCGCAGGCGGACGCGCGGCGCCGGTCGTCGCCAAGCCGGCCGTGAAGTGAACCTTCGGGTTCACGCGATCGAGCCCGGTAGCCGCGCCAATGGCCCCGGCGTGCGGTTTGTGGTGTGGGTGCAGGGCTGCACGCTCGGATGTGCGGGATGTTTCAATCCGACCACCCACGAAACCGGCGCCGGTCAGCTGATCGCCGTCGACGAGCTCGCGCGACAGCTCGAGGCATCCTCCGCGGAAGGACTCACGCTGTCCGGCGGAGAACCGCTGCAGCAGATCGGCGGCGCGATCGCCCTGCTCGATGCTGCCCGCGCGCTGGGCCGCTCGACGTTGATGTTCTCGGGCTACAGCCTCGACGAGATCCGCGCGCTGCCCCGCGGCGCGGAGGTGCTCGCGCGACTCGATGTGCTGATCGACGGCCGCTACGTTGCTGGCGAGCGGCTCGCGATCGGCCTCCGAGGATCAGCGAATCAGCGGATCCGCCTGCTCACCGCGCGCTACACCGAGGCAGACATCGAGGCGACGCCCGTCGCCGAGATCAGGATCAGCCCGACCGGCGAGGCCGTGCTGACCGGCGTGAATCCGTTGAAGATGAACAGGTAGGGAGCACCGCAGGTACGCACCGGGCGTCCCAACCGCGCCGGGTCGCAGCGTCAGCTGACCACGCCGTACACGTTCTTGTGCTGGCGCTGGATCTCGATCGAGTCGCGGAGCTGCTCGAACAGCTGGCGTGACGCGGGCAGGCCCACGATCTCGATGTGCTGCGTCGTGGTGTCCTGCGCATAGACATCGATGTGTGCGATCCCGAGGATGCGATCGATCAGGTTCTGCCGATACGCCACGTCGCGGCATCGCCACAGCTGCAGCACGTCGATCCGCTTCGAGATGATGCCGCGCTCGGTCTCGATCACCGTGTTGGTGACGCGAAACTTTATCGAGCGGCGGAACAGATTCAGCGCGAACACCACCACGGTCGCAGCTGCGACGGGGATCGCCACGTTCCAGATCGTGGTGGTCAGCGGTGTGTTGCTGTTGCTGTTGAGCGCCATCAGCACGGCGATCACCGCAAACGCCCCGAGCGCGGTGGCCGCATAGTAGCCCACGAACGCCTTCCACGATGGCACGCCCTCATACAGGGTCTTGCGGGCGCTCTGGGCTTCATCGGAGCCCGCTGCGCGGGCGAACGGCGGCGCCGGAGCACCAGCGGCGCCGGGCTCGGGCGTCTGCGCGCGCCCCGGCGCGGCCTGTGCGGCCTGGTTGGGCGCGGCGCTCAGAAACGAGTTGCAGTAGCGACACTTGATCGCCTCGTCCTGGATCTCCTCCGCGCAGAACGGACACTTCTTCATCGCTACATCCGATACCCGACGCCGATCAGCAGATCGAGCGCGGTGAGCGCGCTGATCTGTTCCCGCAGGTTCTTGGCCGGCGGACTGTACGAGAACGCCACGCCCGCGGACGCCAGGAGGTTCGGCGTGAACGAGTAGTCGATCGATCCCGCTCCCCGAACACGGAACATGCCGAGCGCGCCGGTGGTCGGCGCACCTGCGGTGAACGGGCTCATGCTGATCCCCGAGAACACCAGCGCACCGACGCCAACGTCACCACGGAGCCCGAGCGCAGGCGTGAGCCAGTACGTCAAGCCGCCGTCGGCGAGCAGGCCGATCATCTGTCCGGTCTTCTTGGCGCCGCTTGGCATCTCGTCGAACGGCATCGGCGTCCACGTGAACGCTGCACCGACCTCGACGGTAATGCGCTCTCCCACCTGAATCGGATAACCCGCGACCAGACCGGCCGTCGCCTTCATCCCGATGTCGAGGTCACCGGCGCCGACCAGCGTTCCACCACCCACCAGCCGCATCGAGACCAGATGTGCCTGGTCGATCGGCGCCTTCTTGACGATCGCAGGAGCGGAGACCACCTTGGGCTCGGCCACCGGTTCGGCCGGCTTTACCTCCTTGGGTCGATTACGAAGCGCCTCTTGCTGCTTCGCGCACTCATCGAGTGCGGTGATCTGGTCCTCCACCTCTTGCCGCTTCTCTGGGGTCAGCGGCTTGCGCGTGTCGGTGTCCTTGAGCGCGAGATAGCGCTTGTAAAAGAACTGCGCGTTGATGCAGTCCTTCGCCTGGCGATACGACTGCGCGATGTTGTAGAGGTACGCCGACTTCTTGGTGTCGTTCGGTTCGAGCTCGAAACCCTTCTTGAACGCCTCGACGGCCTCCTCGAATCTTCCGACGTTGTAGAAGTCCTCGCCCTCGCGATACCAGTCTTCAGGAGTCGTTGGACCGGCCTGAGGTTGCGGTTGCGGCTGCGGCTGGCCCGATGCCACGACGGGCACCATCAACAGGGCAAGCACAAACGAGATCGTTCGGTTCATTGCTCTAGCTCCGCATCTTAACGCTAAGAAGTACCCCGCCGCAGCCGTTCCACCCTCGATCACTCGCTACGGCTACTGCTCGAACAAGCTCCGTCCACCGCTGCCTCGCTCACGCGTTCGTCCCTCGCCGCCGCTGAACCAGCTCAGTCGCCGGGCCTCACCAGACGCGTATCATCAGTGCGGCGCTTCGGTGGCGTCGCACTTCCACTGCCTTGTCCCGCATGTGTCGGCGTCGCCACCGGTACCGGTCTCAACTTGATCGTCGCTGGAACCCGCGGGTTCTTCGGATCGATCGAGAACCGCTCGGTGATGTAGCCCCTCAGCTCGACCTTCACCTCGACCCTGCGGGCCTTCCGGGCCACATCGAACGTCGCCGGCGTGTGTCCCTTGGCGACGCGATCGACGAACACGTTCGCGCCTGGAGGGAAGGTGACGACCTTGATCGTAACGGTGGCCGGGGCGACGGAGCCGGATCCGGCAGCGCCAACCTTTGCCTCCGCGCCGCTCGCTTCAGCGCTGCTCGCGCTGCCACTACCTGCACTCGCGGTGCTCGCCGCCGACCCACTACCCGCGGTTGCACCGCTGCCACTGCCGGTGCCACTTCCGATGCCTGCGGTGTTGTGATCGGCGGAGCCGGAGCCGGCCGCGGGCTCGGGAGTGTCGGCGCTTCCCAACCCAGCCGCGGCGGTGTCGGAGCCTGCGCTGCCGTCGCTCGATCCCGCAGCCACGACCGGCGCAGCCGTGTCCTTGCTGCTCATCACGACCGCAACGCCGATCACCGCGCCGATCACCACGACCGCGCCTGCCACCAGGAACCCTCTCTTGCTCTTGGCCGGGAGCTCGTCCATCTCGCCCGCCGCCGCACGTAGCGTCGTGGGCGATGGTGTCATCGGGGGCGGAGTCGGAATCGCTCCGGGGCTCGGGGTCGCCCCGATCATCGAGAGCGAGCCCGGCACCGGCGTCAGCTGCGCTGGGGTCAGTCGCGTCGTGGAGGGCAGCGGCCCATTGGACGGCGTGAGCGGGCGCTGCAAGAATCCGGTCAGCCCGCCGGTCGCTTCGACGAAGCCGACCGGATCGGCCATCGCCCGCATCATGTCGTCCATCGACGGGTAGCGCAGGTCGGGGCGCTTCTCGAGCGCCTTGAGCACGACGGCCTCGACGTGGGGCGGCATCATCCGCAGCTGCGACGGTGGCACCGGTGCCTGCGTCAGATGCTGGACCAGGATCTCGCCGTAGCCCTCGCCGATGAACGGCACGCGACCCGTCAACATCTCGTAGAGCACGATCCCGAGCGCATAGATGTCGGTCCGGAGATCGACGAGGCCGCGGCCTTCACACTGTTCGGGCGACATGTACGCGGGCGTGCCCATCACGATGCCGGTGCGGGTGCGGCTCGAGCCTCCCGCCGCGCCGGTGAGCTTGGCGATGCCGAAGTCGAGCAGCTTGACGAAGTCCTTCTCGCGCGACCGGGTGACCAGGATGATGTTGTCGGGCTTGAGGTCGCGGTGAACGATGTTGCACTTGTGCGACGCCGACAGCGCGTCCGCGATCTGCAGGCAGATCGACAGCGACCGTTCCGGCGGCAGCGGCGCCTCGCCACGGATCAGCTGCGACAGCGTCACGCCGTGGAGGTACTCCATGATGAAGTACACCAGCTGATCGCGCGTTCCCGACTGCAGGACACCGTAGTCGACGATGTCGACGATGTTGGGATGGCCGATGTTATTCACGGCCTTCGCTTCGTTGAAGAAGCGCTCCGTCACGTCCTTGTTGGTCGTGAACTCCGAGTGGAGGACCTTGAGCGCAACCTTCTTGCCGATCGATGGGTGCTCGGCCAAATAGACCGCACCCATGCCGCCCTCGCCCAACTTCTGGGTCACCAGATAGTTGCCGATGGTTTGACCGATGAGGTGGTCTGCTTGCGGCGGCCCTTGTTGAGGGTCCATGAGGTCTCCGCGACGCATCATCATAGCTCACAACCTCGAGAAAATTCGCGGCACCGGCGGTGGCGTGTCACTATATTCATTAATGCGCGCCCTGTGGGTCT
>JBFWXW010000093.1:0-21354 GCA_050187075.1 Kofleriaceae bacterium
GCATCGGCCCAGGTCAAGACCGCGATCCTGCTCGCGGGCCTGTTCGGCGACGGCGCCACCGCGGTGATCGAGCCCGGGCCGAGACGCGATCACTCCGAGCGAAAGTTGTCGTACCTCGGCGCGCCGCTGACGGTGTCCGGTCGCCGCACGGTGGTCGACACGACCGGGTGGAATCGCCGGCTCGCGTGTGATGCCTTCGAGGTCCCTGCGGATCCCTCGTCATCGGCATTCCTGGTCGCGGCAGCCCTGATCGCAGGTGCCGACGAGGTGCGGTTGCCGGGGATCTGCGTGAATCCAACCCGCACCGGCTTTCTCGACGCGATCGCCGCGATGGGCGGCGTGGTCGCGCTCGATCACCGCCGCATGGCCGGGGGCGAGCCGGTCGCTGATCTGGTCGTGCGCGGCCCCGCCCAGCCTCTGCGCGCCACCGAGATCGCCGGCGATCTCGCGGTGCGTTCGATCGACGAGCTGCCGATCCTCGCGGTCCTCGCGGCCCGCGCTCGCGGCACCACGGTCGTTCGCGATGCCGACGAGCTTCGGGTCAAGGAATCCGATCGGATCGCGACCACCTGCGCGATGCTGCGCGGCTTCGGCATCACCTGCGAGGAGCGCAAGGATGGGTTCGCGGTCGAGGGCCAGCCGGATCGACCGCTCGAGCCGGCGCGCGTTCATGCCGACGGTGATCACCGGATCGCGATGTCGGCGGCGGTGGCGGGTCTGGTCGCGACCGGGCCGACGCACATCGATGACGCCGACAACGTCGCGACGTCATACCCGGGCTTCGTCGCCGCGATCAACGCGCTCGGCGCGACGATCGCCACGGCCTGATCACCGGGTCGTGCGACCGGATCTGCTCCGACGGCCGGTCGTGTTGGATCTGCAAACAGGGCAGTCTCTAGCGAGGCGCTGCCGCGGTGCGGATCATCGGCGGGTCCGCCCGTCCGGCCTTGGCGACCGCGAGGTCCATGATCTGCGCGTCCGTCCGTTGGCCGCTCCAGTACACCACCTCGCCGTACTTCATGAGATCTGCCGGCGTGATCACCGCATGGCGATCGCCCGTGCGCGCTTCGGTCTGCGCGGCCCAGTAGACCAGCTCCGAGCAGTAGAACCTGTCTTCGTCGTCGAATCCGAACAGTCCACCGACGTCGAACTCCACACCCACCTTGGTGCGAGCGCGGTCGACGGACTCACGTCGCTCCTGTTCGGTCATCCCGCCGGGGCGCACGACGATCAGGTAGTGGTTGCGGTCGACGAGCTGGCGCAGCGGAATCTCTCGGACGCCGCTGCCGATCGATTCGATCACCGTGTTGTGCGTGGCGTCGTAGATCGATGCATGCGATAGATCCTCGCCCGGCGTGACCAGTGCGATCGCGTCGCCGACCGCGTAGTACGACCGCGTGAGCAGCCAGTCGCCGTCGCGGGCGATGTGGCGAATCTCGGCAGTCCACATCTCGCTCACCGCCTCGTCGACACCTTGGTGTTCGGGGCGATGCACCAGGAACGACTTCGGCTCGCCACACGCCGACAGCGCAACACTCACCAGCGCAACGCTCACCAGCACGACCACCACACTCGGCTTCATGGCGTTGCCTAGTCCACGGACCGTGCCAGTGGTCGGACCACTGTGTTTCTGCCTAGTTGTGGCTTGGACCGACGGAGCTTTGACAGCATTCGGCGGTGGGTTCTTGGACAGCCCTGACGATGGGACCCTGGCGTGCGATATCGAAGGCGGGCCATGGCGACGGCAACGCGGATCGAGACTGCGCACGGGCTGTGCTCGATCGTCGACCTCACCGATGACGCGATCATCGACGCGCTGGCCGCGTTGCCAGCTCGCGAGCAGGCGTTCGCAGCGACGCTGTCCGACGTACGACGGCGCGATCTGATCGTCGGGCGCACCGCGTTGCATGACGCGCTCGCCCAGCTCGAGCCGAGCCTCGCCGGCGCCGCGATCCTCGCGGACGATCGCGGTGCGCCGATGCTACCGGCTGGCTGGGTGGGCTCGGTCAGCCACAAGGGCACGCGTGCGGCCGCCCTGGTGAGCCGAGATCATGGCGCGCGGGTCGGCATCGATCTCGAGCTCGCGGTTGCGCCGCGTCAGGACATCGCGACCAGGATCTTGACGCTGCGCGAGCAACAAGCGCTCCTCGATCGCGGGACGGGAACCACGCTGCGGTTCTCGATCAAGGAAGCGATCTACAAGGCGATCGATCCGTACGTGCGCCGCTATGTCGCGTTCACGGAGGTGGAGCTCGACGTCGCCGAGGGGATCGCACACGTCACTTCCACGCTGGACCTCGACATCGATACCACCTGGCGCGAGCTCGATGGCCACTGGCTGGCGACCGCGCGTGCAACGCGGCGGTGAGCTCGGGATGGTCGTTAGCGCCGTGCGCGCGGCACGTCGCGGTCGAGTACGGTCTTGCGCTCGTCGCGGCCGGCGGCCCGGATCGCGTCGTCGCAGATCGCTCGGACGTGATCGGACAGCAGCTCGGCCACGGCATCCGAGCAGTTCATCCCCGAGCGATCCTTGATGTACTTCTTCATCTTCGAGACGACGATCAGCACATCCTTGTCGGCGACCTCGGCGAGCTCGGGATCGCCGGTGGTGATCCGCACCCCGGGGACCTCTCCAACGACCCGCCGCGTCGGAGCCGGGGTCGCGTCCCGAGGCGGAATCGCGATCGGCTTGGCCGCCGGCGTGGCCGCAGGTCGCGTGGCTGCCGTCGTCTCGGTTGCCAGCTCCTGCGCCCAGGACTCCTTGCTCGGAGCCTTCGCTTCGACCGCCCAGGCCTCGCGGTGTCGCAGCGTCGCGAGATGGCTATCCCAGCAGGCGACCGTGCAGAACACCAAGCGGGTGCGGCTTCGGTTGCAGGTCGAGACGCTGCACACCCAGTGGGTCGCACCGTAGGCGATATCGGCACGGCACGCGCTGCACTTGAGCCAGGTCTCAGCCATGGGCGCGAGCTTACGCGATGGCGTTGCGCCGAGTCACGCGATCGCGTGGCGCCGCCGGCGCACGAGCAGCAGCAACACGAGCGCGGCCATCGGCAACGTCGCGGCGGAGCCGTGCCCGCTATCGCAGCAACCGCCACCGCCACCATCCTCGAACGCTTCCGGATCACAGTCGCCGGCGGGCATACCTTCGCCGATCGTGATCGGGATGTTCACCGCGATCGCTCGCTCGGGCTGCGCCTTGTCCGCGATCGTGACCACCATCGAGTCGACGCCGGTGGCATCCGCGTCGGTGCACACGCGCACGCGTCCATCGCCGCGAACAACCGCGGTGCCGTGACCGGGCTGCGTGGTGATCGTGAAGCTGTGGTCGTTGGTCTTTGGATCGTTTGGATCCAGCGTGGTCTCGGCAGCGTGGCCGCGAACTGCTGACATGGCGTCGAATGTCGGCTCTGGACCACGTGCGACCTCGACGCCGGAGGCCTGCTCGATCCAGTCGATCACCTTGTCGGGGCGCGTGTACAGCCCACCCTCGCCACACGGCGAGAGTGCGTTGTCATACGCACGCGAGGTCACGCCGGCGAGGAAGGTTCCGTAGCCCGTGGTCAGATACAGCGGCCCACCGGAATCACCGGCGCAGGTGTCGACATTCGAGCCTCCTGCGCCGAGCTCACCCGACGGGCGCGCCTGCGCATTGCAACCGGCGCTCACCTCGCAATCGGCGTCGGTGATCGTCGTGGTCGCCTCCTGGAGCTCGTTGACGAACGTCGTCGAGTCCGCGTCGATCGCGCCGTACCCGACGATCGCGACCTGGGCGTTGTTCTTGATATCGAAGCGCGCCCAGCCGCTGGCGATCGGCCGCGGCGAATGGGTGGCCGGATAGGCGAGGATCAGCACGCCGAGGTCGTAGCTCGAGGACGAGCTCGGGTACTCGATCCGATCGATCACCGAGATGACCTCACCCTCTTGCGGGCGGGCCAACGACGAGGTTCCGATCAACACCGAGTCGAGGTCGGACGCGATGCAATGCCCCGCGGTGAGCACCACGGTGGGAGCGATCAACGTCCCCGTGCAGCCCTGCTGGCCGTCGAAGCGCACCGCAGCGACATCGGGCCACTTACCGGCCGGCGAGCTGGTGCCGCCGACCACCGGTGCGTTTGTTGGTTCCGCCAGCTCGATATCTCGATCCCGTGATTCGCCAGCACCAGCGATGCCTGGGATCAGCAGGAGGCTCGTCACGACGGCAGAGCGCATCGTTGGCGACTCTCGCACGAACGGGTTGGGCTCGTCCGCGAGAATCGTGTCACCCCCTCGCAGCTTGACGTCCGA
Organism: Kofleriaceae bacterium; assembly: GCA_050187075.1. Classification (GTDB taxonomy): domain Bacteria; phylum Myxococcota_A; class Polyangia; order Haliangiales; family Haliangiaceae; genus JABFXX01. The sequence goes on from JBFWXW010000093.1 coordinate 4,285, forward strand.
GCGCAGCGGTTTGGATCCACCATCCGAGCTAATGTCCCGGGGTGATTCGCTGGATCGTATTGCTATCGCTCGCCGCGTGTAGCCAGGCGGCCTCGTCGCGCCCCGGACCGTTGACGCCTTCGAACGCCGATCCCACGGGACGTCATGCGGCCGCAATTGCTGCGCAGGTAAGGCCGTTTCTGGACGCGGAGCTCGTGTCGGGCCTGGTGATCGGCGTGTATGACGCGGGCAAGCTCGAGATCTACGGGTTCGGGGCTGGTCCCGGTGGCGCTCCGCCCAACGGGCGGACTCTCTACGAGATCGGTTCGGTCACCAAGGTCTACACGTCGTTGCTGCTCGCCGACGCGGTGCAGCGCAAGGAGGTCGAGCTCGACCAGCGCGTGGCGGATCTGCTGCCGCCTGGAGTCACCGCACCGACCAAGGATGGCCAGGCGATCACGCTGCGTCACCTGGCGCTGCACGTCTCGAGCTTGCCGAGGCTGCCGCCGAGCTTGCTCGCGAGGGCGGACGCTCCTGATCCGTATGCGGGCTATAGCGAGGATCAGCTGTACCAGGATCTGATCGCGACCGAGCTCGCGGTCGCGCCGGGGACCAAGTTCGAGTACTCGAACTTTGGCGCCGGGCTGCTCGGGATCGTGCTTGGACGCAAGATCGGCCCCGATTTTCCGCGTGCGCTGCGCGCGCGCATCCTCGATCCGCTCGAGCTGCGCGACACTTATTTCGTCGTTCCCGCATCGGCAGCCCATCGGCGCGCCCAAGGAACCACCAACGATCTGGTCAACGCTGCCCCATGGACGTTCGACGCGATGTCCGGCGCCGGCGGACTGGTATCGACGGCACACGACCAGCTCGCGCTGATCGCGGCGGAGCTAGATGCCACGACCGGGTCCAAGCAGGCGCTGCGCGCGCCGATGCGGCTGACCCAGGAGAAGCAGGTCGAGAACCAGCAGACGCAGAATTCCGGGCTGGGGTGGATCGTCGATTCGCACGGCCGTTACTGGCACAACGGCAGCACGGGAGGATTCCATGCGTTCGTCGGTTTCGATCCCAGCGCCAAGCGCGGCATCGTGATCCTCGCGTCGACGGCGACCTCCCTGGTCGATCGGCTCGCCGACATCCTGTATCAGGTCCTCGACGGCACGGCTCCGGCTCCAGTGGTGTTCCCGGGGCCTGACAAGCTCGCGAGCTACGCGGGGACGTACGACTTCTCGGGGACCAAGCTGACCGTCAAGGCCATCGGCAAGCGGCTGTACATCGAAGGCCCCGGCGAGCCGCCGCGGCGATTGTCACCGATCTCCGATCACGAGTTCTTGCTCGAGCAGCTCCAGGCGCTGGTGGCGTTTCAGCTCGACGGGGGCAAGGTCGCCCGCGTCGTGTTCGTGGTCGGCGGACAGCAGCTCATCGCGCCGCGCGTCGAGTGACGAGCGTCAGTTGCGATCGAGCAGCACCGACACGTTGGTCACGCCGTCGATCACCACCTCGTCGGCGAACGGCTTGTAGCCGGCCGCGCGGACCTCGAGCGTGTGGCTGCCCAGCGCCAGGCCGCCGACCGTCGCCCTGCCTTGATACAGCTCGGTCACGCGCTGGCCATCGATCAGCACGAGCCCGCGGGACGCGTTGCATGCCACCATCAGCTCTCCGATCGCATCATCGACGATCCGCGCGTACACCTGCCGCGCCCACCGCCTCGCGGGCTTGGTGCGCGACGACACATCGCGCAGCGACCGCACCCGCTTGTGGGTTTTCACGTTGATCACGTTGAGCTCCAGCACGTAGCGCGCGCCGCGGGATTCGATCGTCCCGGTGAGCACGTAGTCGACGCCGAGCTTGGCACCCACCGCAGCGACGCAACTGGTCTCCGCGGCCGAGCAATCGACGGCAATTCTCGCCTGAACCAGCTCCTTGTAGCTGGGCTTGCCGCGATAGCGCGCGGTCTTGGTCAACCCCGCAGCGCGCAGCGCCGTCATCATGGCCGCCGTGATGGCGTCGGCGCCGCGATCTTTCGCGATCAGATCCACTGCAAACGTCGGGCGGTCATCGGCGATCGCGTGGCCAGTCATGACGATCGCGAGCATCACCGCGGTGACCATGCGGAGCATGCAGCGATCATAGCCAGCGCGGTGGTCGCGGCACGCTCACCAGGTCGCAACGTACGAGGAAGCTCTGCGACGCCGCGCCCGTAGGCGACGCGACGACGGGTGCGCGCCCGGCGAGCTACGGGCAGGCGCCAGGCGATGGAATCGTCGTGCTCCGCAGCCAGGCGTCGGCGCACGCCGTCGGATCGTAGCCGGTCATCGTCTGGATCTTCGCAAGCATGTCGATCATCCTCCCGGTCTTGCCCGCATGCTCTGCGTAGAACGCGGCGAGTACTCCGTCGAGGACCTCGGCGCCGACCTTGAGCGCGACCGCCCGATAGAACAGGGCGCCGCGCATGTACGGCGCGTTGGTGTACAGGTTGTCGCCGAGAATGTCGATCGCATTGCAGCTCTGCGGCCACACCGGATTCGATCCGCTGATCCCGGCGAGGTCCGCTTCGTACTGCGTCCACGCCGCTTCGCCGACGGTCGGGGCGACGGCCTCGAGTGCGCGCGCCGCGAGGTAGGAGACCGTTCCCTCGGACAGCACGAAGTCCTCCCAGCACTCGATCCGGACCCCGTCTCCGAACCAACCGTGTGCCGCCTCATGAACGTTGGTGACCTCGCTGCCGAGCGAGCTCGACGACACGTGCCACATCGGATGATGCTCCATCCCGCCGTACGCGCCCGGGCCCCACTTGACCGAGACCGAGCCGACCTTGTTCCCGAACCGGTACGGTCCAATGGTCTTCTCGAGCCAGTCGAAGGCCGCCACCAGGTTCGCGGTGCCGGCCTGCGCCATGGTGAGCTCGTTGGGCCGATACCATACCGAGACCTGCGTGCCCGCGCTCGTCATGCCGAGCGCCAGCTCGGTGTACGCATCGATCGTCCACGCGAATTGATAGGCGGGCGCTTCGGCGATCTGCGCTGGATACACCGCCACGCGATCGCTCGGCACGCCGGCGAGCTGGACCGTCATCGCCATTCCGTCCCGCGGCTGCGAATGACATGGGAACAGATTGCCGCAGTAGTACGGCCACAAGAACGTGTAGCCGGCCGCGGCGGCTCCCGAGAAGCCGGTGTGATTCTGGTACGCGAAGCTGATCTCCACCGCTGGCTGCGTGCCGGCGGGCAGCGCGAGATCGAGCGCTGCCGCGAGCGGAGTCGCCTGGCGAGTGGCGTAGGCGAGGTCGGCATCACCGAGCTTCACCGACGAGATGGTGAGGTCGCCGATCTCGAGCGTCGCGCCCGGCTGGGCATTGTCTCCGAACGTGATCGTCGCCCGTCCCGTCTGCTGCGCGACGTCGAACTGCAGATCGGTCGACACGATATCTCGTGCCGGGTTTGCGACCGGCTCGACCGGGGTGACCGGGGCATCCACGGTCGGCGCGGAGCTGCCGCCACACGCTGCCAGGCCAACTGCGAGGACGAGCCGTCGAGTCATCGCGGCGGACAGTGCCTCGAAGCGGGGGACCGATCAACCGTGATCGGTCGCCGCCGTGACCGTCCCGGCCCCAGCTGGCTCGGAACCGATCCTGAAAATCGCAACGTGCCGTTCTCGTTCTCGGTTCTCGCGCATCCGGGCGCCGGAACATCAAGAACCGAGGAACCGGGGACCGAGAACGCTGAATTTCAGGATCCGTTCTGACGTAGGGCCCGCGAATGGATCAATCGATCGATGATCGCGGCCGAGGCGCCCGCGGGCGAGGCGCGACGAGGGAGCATACCCGTCGGTACGTGACCGAGGAGCAACGAAGCCCCCGAAGGATGGATCGCCCGCGAGGGCGAGCGAGTTATCTTTTCGCGGGCCCTCAGTACCTCGGAACCGACGGATCCACGTCGCGCGACCAGCTGTCGATCCCACCAGCGAGGTTGTACACGTTGGTGAACCCCTGCTTGAGGAAGTGCTCGGCGGCGCCGCGGCTGCGCGTGCCGTGATGACAGACGAACGCCAGCGGGGTGTCTCTGGGCAGCCCTTCGAGTGAGGTCATCGTGGCATCGTCGAGCGCCTTGACGCCCGCAATGCTCGCGATCGCACGCTCCTTCTCGGGACGAACGTCGTAGACGTCTTTGAGCTTGCCGCTGTCGATCAGCGCCTTCAGCTCCTTCGGGGCGATCTGCTTGACCTGCGCCGGTCGATTTGGATTGTCGATCTTGAACCCACCGCCGTCCGCGCTCTCGACGAAGTCGACGGTCAGGCCCGCGGCGCGCTGTGCGCTCGCGCGGTCGAGCTGGACCGTGATGCCGCCGGTCTCGATGGTGAGGTGACTGGCTTCCTTCGCGCCGAGGTCGAGCTGATGTTCCCAGCTCGGAGTGATCGTCAGATGGATCACGTCACCCGGAGAGCCCTCTTTCACAGCCGCGCCGAGCTCGGCGGCGGCACGCGGTGTGATGGTGATCGCGGGCGGCTTGGCCGGTGCGACCAGATCGCCCAGCTTCTTCTCGAGGTCTCCAGACTCGTGCATCTGGCGCACGATGTCGGCCCCGCCCACGAACTCGCCCTTGATGAACAGCTGAGGGAACGTGGGCCAGTCCGAGTACTCCTTCATGCCCCCGCGGACCTCGGCATCGGAAAGCACGTTGACCGTGGTGTACTTGGGGATCAAGGTGTTCAAGATGTTCACGACCGATGCCGAGAACCCGCATTGCGGGAAGCTGCGGCTGCCCTTCATGAACAACACGACCGCGTCGGATTGCACGAGCTGGTCGATCTTCTTCTTCAGAGCTGCGTCGAGCGTCATCGGGAATCCTTGTGACTGATCTCGCCTCTTCTAGCACGATTGTCCCCGGCGCGAAGCTGGTCGTGAAGGTAGTCGGCGCGGTGGACGACCTGCCGCAGGCGGCGTGGGACGGCCTGGATCACGGGGCTTCTCCGTTTCTTCGCCATGGGTTCCTGCGCGCGCTCGAGGCATCTGGATCGATCGACCCGCCCAGTCCGCGACGGGCCGGGCGGGGGCGGCCGCGGTCGGGGTGGACGTCGGTATATCTGCTCTGCGAGGTCGATGGCAGGCTCGCGGGCGCGGTCGCGGCGTTCATCAAGGACCACAGCTACGGCGAGTACATCTTCGACTGGGGGTGGGCCAACGCGGCGCATCGCGCGGGCATTCGCTACTACCCCAAGCTGGTGATCGCCGCACCAGCGACCCCGGCGACCGGTCCGCGGCTGTTGCTCGCGCCGGGCCTGGGCGACGCCAGGGGGCTCGTGCGTTCGGCGTTGATCGACGCGGTGCACGACCTCGCCGACGAGACGAGCTGCTCGTCGATCCACTGGTTGTTCTGCACCGCCGAGGAGCAGGCTGCCCTGGTCGACCACGGCCACGGCGTGTTCGCGCGGGCGAGCTATCAGTTCCACTGGAAGAACCGCGAGTACCGATCGTTCGACGACTTCCTCGCGGCGCTCACGTCGCGCAAGCGCAAGCAGATCCGCAAGGAGCGCAGCCGCGTGCAGGCCGCGATCGATGGCCTGACCTGGGTCTCCGGCCGCGAGCTCGACCAGGCTCGGCTCGACGATCTCGATCGGTTCTACCGCAGCACGACCGACGCGCACGGCGGACGCGATTACTTGCGGCCCGGGTTCTTTCATCGGCTCGCCGAGTCGCTGCCCGACGCCATGCAGATGGTCGAGGTCAGCGTGCGTGGCAAGCGGGCAGCGGGCGCGCTGTTTCTCGAGACGCCGGGTGCGCTGTACGGCCGCTACTGGGGCTCGGACGTGGAGATCGAGCTGTTGCACTTCGAGACCGCGTATTACGCAGGGATCGACCGCGCAATTTCGCGTGGGATCCCATTGTTCGAGGCGGGAGCGCAAGGCGAGCACAAGCTGCTGCGCGGATTCGAGCCCTCGCCGACGTATTCCGCGCACTGGATTCGCCATGACGGCCTGTCGACGGCGATTCAGGATCACGTGCGGCGCGAAGCCGCGGCTGTCGCGGCGGAGATCGAGGAGATCGCGAAGCTCGGCCCGTATCGCCAAGACGACGAGGTGGTACCCTAACGGACCTCCATGGCCGATTCTTCGTCCCGCGCCGGGCAGCGTTACACCACGCCCGAGGTTCTCGACTACGTCAATCGCACACACGTCCAGCACGATGCCGGGCTCGCGCGCGCGTTCGCGGTTCCCGAGGGGATTCCAGCGATCCAGGTCGGCCCCAGCGATGGCAAGCTGATCTATCTGCTGCTCAAGCTGGCCCGGGTCAACAAGGTGGTCGAGGTCGGGACGCTGGTCGGCTACTCGGCGATCCACATGGCGCGTGCGCTCGAGCCAGGCGGCCGGGTCTGGTCGATCGAATTCGAGGACAAGCACGCTGTGGTCGCGCGGGACAACCTGGCTGCCGCGGGCGTAGCCGACCGCGTCACCGTGCTCGTCGGCGCCGGTCGCGACGTGTTGCCGACGCTGACCAAGGATGGCCCATTCGACGCGGTGTTCATCGATGCGGACAAGGTCAATTACGACTTCTATGGGAAGTGGGCGATCGAAAATCTGAGGCAGGGTGGCCTGGTGATCGGTGACAACGCGTACCTGTTCGGCGAGCTCCTCGAGGACTCCGATCGGGGTCGCGCGATGCGTGCATTTCACGAGCTGGTGGCGGCGCGCTGCGATTCGGTATGCGCGCCGACGCCCGACGGGCTCGTGGTGGGCGTGAAGCGATAACTCCCAGAGGTGTGGGCGGTGGCGATCGTCACGCGCGATGAGCTTGAAGTCTCGCTGGCGGCGATTCGTGCGTCGGTGGCCGATCCGCGCGAGGGCATTCTCGGGCCGAGCTCGATCGTGTGGCAGTTCGGCAGCGAGCTCGGGCTGTTTCTCGGTGGTGGTCGCGCAGCGCTGCTCCAGCTCGCTCATCCCATGGTGGCGCACGCGATCGATCACCATTCGTCGACACGCAAGAACGTGGTGGGCCGGTTCCAGCGCACGTTTCACAACGTGTTCGCGATGGTGTTCGGAGATCTCGACACGGCGTTCACGGCGGCGCGCCGCGTCCACACGATCCACAGCAAGATCGCCGGGACGATCGCACAGCCGATCGGCGGATGGCCGGCCGGGGCCAGGTACCACGCCAACGACCCCGACGCGCTGCGCTGGGTCCACGCCACGCTCGTAGATACGACGCTGACGATGTGCGATCGGTTCGGCGAGCGACCGTCGATCGAGATCAAGGACGGCTACGTCACTCAGATGAATCGATTCGCCGCGCTGTTCGGAATCCCCGAGCGACTGCTGCCGGCGTCGTTCGCCGAGCACGAGGCCTACATGACACGGATGCTCGGCTCCGACAGGATCGCCGTCGCGTCGTGCGCACGCGAGATGGGGCGATTCCTCGTCGGTCGCGGTGGCTCGCATCAGACGCCGTTCGGCCGCATGCTCGAGGCGATCACCGCGTCGCTGTTGCCCGAGCGACTCGCGCGAGAGTTCGAGCTCAGGGCGTCACCTGGGCTCGTGCGTGCGGGGCTCGGCCTGCTCGGCCGCGTGCAATCGCGGTTGCCGCGCGCGGTGGTGACGATGCCTGCCAAGATCGACGCCGAGCGACGGATCGCCGGGCGGCCTTCGAGCAAGTGGTCAGCGTGGACGGAGCGCCAGCTGTTTCAGCTGGCGCGGCGAGCCACCGGGAGCGGGCTCAAGCCATAGCCACCCGCGCCGGCTGCAGCCACAATGTGGCCACCATGGCCGAGCCCAAGACGTTTCGCGATTTCGCAGCGGCAATCATGACCGGCAACACCGAGGCTGGCGGCGCCGTGCTGGAGCAGTTGCTCGGGCTCGATCCGAGCCAGGCGCGGTCGGCCGCCGCCTACTTCGCGGACCACGCAAAGACCCAGGGCCCGGCGTTCATGGGCAAGGCGATGGGCCTGCGCGCCGCCAAGGAGAGCGACAACACCGCGGAGCTCGCGAAGCTGCTCGGTGAGTGCTTCGGATTGACCGAGCCCGCGCTCGGAACGGCGGTCGCAACCATCCGGCAGTAGCCGATCGGTCAGCTGCGACCAGTGAGCGCGCGCGTGTTCCAAGAGCTCGCGCACGGCTCGATCGACGGCACGCCGCCGCTCGATCATGCTCGCGCGCAAGCAGTGGTCGCGATCGTCGATCGGTTCGATCCGCCCGTCTGACGCTCGGGCGTTGGGGCCGGACACCTCCGCGCGCTGGGGCCGCGGTCGTCGGCGGACACCAAGTCGCGCCCGATAGGTCGCCGATTTGTTTGGTGGAGCAGGTGTGGCATGTGCGGTGCTCTTGGTCGGGCTGGGAGTAGGGACATGCACATCAATGGTCTACGCGGTTTGAGCCTCGGGGTGGTTTCAAGCGTGCTCGCGATCGGATGCGGAAGCGTCACGATCTCGAACGCGGACGACGATGACGATGATGACTCGGTGGATGCCGGCACGTCCGATGGCGAGCCCTCCGAAACCGGGAATCCGCAGAGCGTCAGTGGATCGATCCTGATCGGCTGGGTGAATCAAGCGGGCATGGAGGAGCGCCCGAGCAATGCGACGCCTGCCGACATGGCGGCGATCGTCCCGCGATCGGATGGTGGCTTCGACGTTCGTCCGGTGTCCGCGATCCATTCCGATGGGCGATTCACGGTCGACGGCGTCCCTGACGGCCCGTACTACCTTCGCTACGTCAACGACTTCTTCTACACGACGCGTCGCGAGCTCGACATCGGCTGGACGAAGATCGGACGGCCGACGGCTGGCAGGATCACGCAGCCGACGCCGGTTACGTTCAACGTGACCGGCTTGAAGAGCTGGCAGGGCGATGCGATCGATTTTTTCTCGCTATCCGGTGCGCGTTGGATGTGGATGGACGAGGGCGATTCGGCGGTCAACCCGCCCCAGGATGGCGACACGAGCTTGTCCGGGTTCAAGGTGAACTTCGCCGAGGCTGACTTTCCGTACGTCGTGGATTCGACCATGGGGGACACCGCGCTGCTGTACCAGGCGGCGATCCGCACCTCGAGTGGCGACGAGGGCTACATCGCGATGGATCGCGTGCTCGCGATCGACTCGCTGAGCATGGTCAACGGCGGTTCGGCGACGATTTCAGGGGCGTTCACCAACCTCGATGACGCCAGCAACGTGTCGGTGTCGTTGACCTGGGCGCGCTCGAGGTTCGAGGGGTTCCGCGCAGCCGTTCACCCGCAAGCGCAGCGTCGGTTTCAGCAGCTCGCGATCCTCGCAGCGCCGCCCGGGCTCAATCCGTCGGATGAATACAACGCAGCTACGCTGCTCCGGCTATCGCGGTCGGCGGGCAACGCGAGCGATGCCGACATGGCGCTGGGCACGGTGAAATATCCGCCGTACTTTCCGCCGAGCTGGACGGTGTACTGCTACGCGCAGCACAGCCACGCCATCACGTATCAGCTTCCCGGCGCCGCAGCGACGACCCACACGCTCACGGGAAACATGTTCGCGGATCGGGTCGGCAACTGCGTGTCGAAACCGATCGAGCCCAAGCTCAGTCCGCCGCGCAATGTCATGATCAATGGTGCATCGGCCGTCGCCGGAACCGCGATCGAAGGTGCCGGTTTGCGTCCGCGGGTGTCGTGGTCGCCGCCAGGAATCGGGACACCGAGCGGCTACGTCATCATCGTGTACCGCTTGCTCGCGTCCAACGGCGGGACCGGATTCCAGACGGCGGGTCGGGTGTTCACGACCGAGACCGAGGTCGCGCTGCCACCTGGATTGCTCCAGGCCGGCCAGCACTACTTCTTCGCGGTTGCTGCAGTCACGCGCGGGACCGGCAACGACTTCGCGGCCGCTCCGTTCCGCGGCGGGCTGCCGTTCATGGAGGCGCGCGCGTATACCAATCGCCTGACTCCCTGAAGCTGGGGTCGGGCCGCTCTACCGGTAGCTGCCCGGGTCGAGACCGAACCGCTTGATCCAGCGCTGGATCTGCTTGCGATCCTTGTCGAGCGCGCGGGCGACCGCAGACACGTTGCCCTGATGCTCGCGGAGCGCGGCGACCACGGTGTCACGCACCTTCTGATCGTTCTCGTTGAGCACGACCGGGCGGGGTGCGCCGGGGGGCCGGCCGGTGCGCACCGAATCGGGCAGATGCTCGGAGCGCACAGCCTCTCCAGCCGCGAGCACCTGCGCGGTGGCGAGCGCCTGCTCGAGCTCGCGCACGTTGAGTGGCCACGGATACCGGAGCAGCAGCCGCGCGGCATCGATGTCGAAGCCAGGATGGTCCTCGGTGAAGATCCGCTCGTGCAAGGCACCGATCAGCAGGCCGAGATCGCTGCGGCGATCATGGAGCGTCGGCACGGTCACGCGAAATCCAGCGAGTCGTGCGAACAGATCGTGACGGAACGTGCCCTCCGCCACCATGTCATCGAGGTCACGATGGGTGGCGGCGACGACACGCAGATCGATCGCGACCGCGCGCGTCCCACCCACCGGCATCACTTCGCGCTCCTGGAGCACCCGGAGTAGCGCGGCTTGCGAGCTCGCCGGCAGATCGCCGATCTCGTCGAGAAACAGGGTTCCTTTGTCGGCGGCTCGAACCAGTCCGGGATGATCCGACTGGGCTCCCGAGAACGCGCCCTTCTTGTAGCCGAACAGCTCGCTCTCGACGAGGTTCTCGGGCAGCGCGCCGCAGTTCACCGGAACGAACGCACCCGGACGGCCCGATTGCTCGTGAATCGCACGGGCGATCACTTCCTTACCGACGCCGCTCTCGCCTTCGATCAGCATCGGGATCTCGGACGACGCGATCTGACGGAGCCGCGCGATCTCGGCCTGCCAGGCCGGCATCAAGGTGGTCGTGCCGGGTGGACCTGCGCTTGGAACCAGCTCGAGCAGTGGCGGGGCGTCGGCGCCGATCGGCATTCGCTCGAAGAACAGAAACAGCGTGTGGCCAAGCTCGATCAACGATCCATCGGTCAGCACCGCACGCTTGGTCGTGTGGCCATCGACGATCGATCCATTCTTGGACTCGCTGTCGGTAAGCACCCATCGCCCGAAGCTGGGCTCGATTCGTGCGTGCTTGGATGACATCCATTTGTCCGGAACCCGTACGGTCAGCTCGGTGCCGGTGAGCTCGGCGCGGCGCTCGGGGCCGCGACCCAACGTGACACCGGTTAACTCCGACAGTCGGTAGCGCACTGATCCGGAGCGCGGTCGCCCGCACTCCAGAACGAGTACAAGCACAGGTTCTGGTCGAGGCCCGATTCGGCCTGATTTGCCATCCTCGTGAAAGCTGAGGGTGGTGCCGTGCGCGTCGCCCACGGCCCCATCTTACATCAGCGACGGCAAACCTTGATTGTCAGACTCCCTAGTTAGCGTCGACGCGTGGGTGATCTGGTCAGCCTGACATTGGGTCCGCGCAAGGGACTGCTCCGCGGCACCCGTGCGACCGCCTGGTACGAGCTGGGGTGCGCGCTGGAATCCACCGCTCCCGCGCAGGCGATCGCCGCTTATGGGCGTGCGATCGCCGGCCGTCCGGACATGGCCGACGCCTACAACAACCTCGGCCGGCTCCACCACGAGCAGCGTGCGCTGCCCGTGGCCGAGAGCTGCTACCGCATCGCGCTGTGCATCGATCCGGCCATCGCGCAGTACTGGTTCAATCTGGGTGTTGTCGTCGAGGATCAAGGCCGTCACGCCGAGGCGTTGGCCGCGTATGCCCGCGCGCTCGAGCTCGATCCTGCACTCGAAAACGCCCACTTCAATACGGCACGGCTGCTCGAGCTCGAGGGCCGGCGCACGGGGGATGAGCTGTCGATCCGGACGGCGATCCGGCATCTCACGCGGTACCGGCAGCTCGTCAAACGCCATGACCCCTCGCGCAATGCTCCGGCCTCTTGAATCGGGCTGAGTCAGGTTGCGACACGGGTGCGACGCGCCGTGCGTTCCCCGGTTAGCGTCGCCAACAGATGATCTTCAGATAGTCGGCTTCGCGAAATGCAGCCGGATGATCGGGCTCCGGGGCGATCGAACCCTCGCGGGTGAGCTGATCTCCCAGGGTGTCGCGGAGGGTCCGCTCGAACACCGCGCGGTCGATCCGGCTGGTGCAACACGCGGCGACCAGCGCTCCACCCGGTGCGACGTGCGGAGCCGCCGCTCGATACAGCTTGCGATATGCCGCGAGCACGCGTGGCACGGCGGACTTGTCGCTCGTCATCGCGGGTGGATCGACGATCACGAGATCGAACAGCTCGGTCGAGTCGAGCGCAGGCAGCCACTCGAAGATGTCGGCGCAGATGAACGTGTGGCGCGCGCGATCGGCGACGTGATGCTCCGCCGCGAATGCGAGGGCGCGTTCCGATGCGTCGACCTGGGTGATCGCGCTCGCCCCCGCGAGCTCTGCCATGCGGCCGAGCATTCCCGAATACGAGAACAGATTGAGCACGCGCTTGCCGGCGAGCGACTGCGACGCGACCCACCGGCGCAAGCCGCGCAGATCGAGGTACGTGCCGGATTTCTGGCCGCTCGCGAGATCGACGTGAAACGTCACGCCGCCCTCGATGAACCGTCCGATCGTTGGTGGTGCGCCGCACAACACCCGCATCGCTGCGGGCTCGCTTCGGCGGCGAACCGCTGGTCGCAACAGGACGTTGGGAATCGCGAGCTCGCGGGCCAGCGCGATCGCCGAAAATCGAGTCAGCGCATCCGCACCGCGCGAATAGCTCTGGCCGACCAGCGTATCGCCGAACCGATCGACCACGGTGGCGGGCAGCCCGTCGCTCTCGCCGTTGATCAGCCGGATCGCGTTGGTCTCGCTGGCGAGCGTCGAGCGTCGAGCGAGCGCCGTCACGAGCTGACCGCGCAGCCAGGCGGCGTCGGGAACGTCGCGACCGCGCCGGAGCACGCGGATCGCGATCGCTCCGGAAGCCTCGTAGATCCCATGGCCGATCACGCGATTCGCACCGTCGACCAGCCGCAACCAGTCGCCATCGCGGAACACCGACGCCGCGGAGCTGAGCTGATCACGGAACACCCACGGATGGCCGCGCTCGACGACGGACACCGCTTGTTTGCGGAGCTGATACCGGCGCGGAGGCATCGACTACCCGCGGCGCCGACCCGGCATCGCCTCGACCATGACCAGGTCCGCGCGTCCTGCGGCGATGGTCCCGTCGAGATCGGCGATCGCGGCGTCACCGCCATCGACGCAGGTCGCGATGCCGAGCTCGTTGCGCAGCCGGTCCGCGAGCGGCGCGGCAGGTAGCCGCGCGGTATGGTCATCGGCCGAGGACACCCACAACAAGCTTGCGCCTGTGCGCATGAGTTGCGCTGCGTGGCCAACCACCGCCGGTCGTGCCAGCTGGCGATCGCGCACGACCGCGGCGATCCAGCCGCCGGAACGCCACGTGGAGCGGGCGGCATGGACCATCGCGGGAAGTTGCTCGAGGGCGATCGCGCCGCCGCTGGCGTCCAGCACGACGAGATCGAACTGCGCCGCGGCGGCACGCGCGACACCCGCGGCGACGATGTCGGGCTCGACTCCGGCGGTGGCGAACCGGATCGCGATCCGCGCCCGCATGGCCTGGACCGCGGCGACGATCTCGCGCCACGCTGCGAGCACGTCCTCACCGTCGAGCGCCGACGATGACAGCCGCGGCGTGACGACCAGACCGGCGCCGCTCGCCGCCGCGTCGCAAAGCGCCGCTCGTTGCGCAGCGTCGGGAGCGAGCCCGGCGCTGGTGGTCAGTGCGATCCGGTTTGACACGGTACGGTCACCGAGCGCCATCGGCAGGCTGGTGGGTGCGGTCGCAGATTCTGCGTGTACGCCCGCGCGGCTGGCGAGCAACTGCTCGACGCCGCGCGCGAGGTGCGGATCGCGCTTGGCGACGGAGGCATGGCTGACCCGCAAGCTGCGAGTCATCAGGCTGTACGTCAGCTGTACCGGGGCCATGTGCATGTACCGCTCGGTGCCCTCGAACCACTCCAGGCTGGCCTGTGCCGCCGCCTGCAACGCTTCCACCTCGGGGCGGCGGCGCGCTTCATATGCGGCGAGCGCGCCGGGGATGCCCTTGCCGCTGACCAGCTCATCGCGCAACGCAATCGCATCTTCCATCGCGAGCTTGGTGCCCGATCCGATCGAGAAGTGCGCGGTGTGTGCGGCGTCGCCCACGAGCACGACGTTACCGGCGTGCCAGCGACCACACCGGACGGTCGGAAAGTTGCGCCAGATCGATCGGTTCCTGATCAACCGGTGACCACCGAGCTCGTCGGCGAAGATCCTCTCGAGCACCGAGACCGTGCGATCCTCGTCGGCCTCGTCCAGTCCCCATGCTCGCCAGGTCGGCTCGCGACACTCGGCGATGAACGTGGAGCCGTGCTCGTGGAACCGATAGGCGTGGACCCGGAACAGCCCGTGCTCGGTCTGCTTGAACAGGAACGTGAACGCCTTGTACGGCACCGTCGAGCCGAGCCAGACGAACTTGTTGGAACGCACGTCGACGTTGGGCGCCAGCTCGTTCGCGAGCGCTTCACGCACGCCGCTGCCGACGCCATCACACGCGACGATCACGTCGGCGTGAACATCGGTGTGGGACTTGATATCGTGCTCGAACTCGATCCGCACGCCGAGCAGCATCGCGCGCGCCTGGAGGATCTGGAGCAGCGCCTTGCGTTCGATGCCGCAGAACCCGTGTCCGGTCGACCTCAGGACTTCGCCGCCGGCGTGGATCTCGATGTCATCCCAGCGCGCGAACCGCTCGGTGATCTGGCGATGGGTCTCCGGATCGGCGGCAGCGAGGTGACCGAGCGTTGCATCCGAGAACACGACGCCGAACCCGAACGTGTCGGCGGGGCGATTGCGCTCGTAGATCACCACGTCGTGCTCGGGAGCGATTCGCTTGATCAGGATCCCGAGATACAGACCGGCCGGACCGCCGCCGATGCACGCGATGTTCACGGGGTCACGCTACCAGATCGCTCAATTCAGGTTCCCGGTTGCGCTTCACTATTGCCTATCCGACTGTGTGGTCATCGCCGTACGCCGAACAGGGATGCGGAACCTGAGCTTGGAACGGAGGCTACTCCTGCGTGAGCTTCTCGAGCTTCGCCAGCACCTGCGCGAGGTCGGGGCGCTCGTCGAGCACGCGCAGACACGGATCCTCCGCCCACGTCGTCACCCGGTCGAGCGCGTTGCGCAGGTTGAAGGCCTTCGGGTCGAGGTGGGGCGTCACCTCGTCCCAGCGCAGCGGCATCGACACCGGCGCGCCCGCCACCGGGCGCACGCTGAACGGCGCGACCAGGAGCTGGCCGTGGGCGTTTTGACCCCAATCGAGATAGACCCGCCCGCCACGCGCGGCCGGGTTGCGCGCGGTGGTGGCCATGTCGGGGTGCTTGCGTTCGATGATCATGCCGATCAGATAGGCGAGGGTGCGCGCTTGCTCGAACGTGCACTGGCCACCGAGTGGGATCAGGACGTGAAGGCCGGTCTGTCCCGAGGTCTTGACGTAATTGGGTAGGTTCGCCGCTTCGCACAGCTCGTGGATCGCGAGCGCGAGCGGCACCACGTGCTCGCGGGGCGCGTTCTTGGGATCGAGATCGACGATCGTCCAATCCGGTCGCTCGAGTGATCCGACGCGGCTCGCCCACGAGTGGATCGGGATCGATCCGAGGTTGGCGACGAAGGCGAGGCCATCGGCATCATCGATCAGCACGTAATGGATCTCGCGCTGGCTGTGCTCGCTCCACAGCGAGGTGGTGCGCAGCCACGGCGGCGCCCAGTCTGGCATGTCCTTTTGGTAGAACATCTCGCCATCGATGCCATCGGGATAGCGGGTCAACACCGTCGGGCGATCCTTCAGATACGGCAGCACGTACGGCGCGATCGAGCGGTAGTACGCGATCAGATCGCCCTTGGTAATCGCTTCGTGCTTCCAGAACACCTTGTTCAGGTTCGACAGCCGGAGCTCGCGGACCTGCGAATCGACCACGAGCTCGCTGGCGGGCGCAGGCTCGTGCGCATCGCTGGTCCGGCGGATCGGCATCGTGCACTCGAGCGCCGTCTTGTCGGGACGTAGCCGCTCGAACACCGGGAACCGCAGCGACGAGTCCTCGGGCCATTCGCGGTACCGCACCTGACACACCCGCTCCGGCTCGATCCAGCGCGCGTCGTTCGATCCCTCGGGCTTGGGGAACGTCGGCTTCCAAGCCGGTTTCGCATCGAGCTCGGCCTTGAGCTTGGTCAGGTGTGCATCGTCGAGCCCCGAACCGACCTTGCCAGCCCACACCCAGCGGCTGTCGTGGCGCACGCACAGATGCAGCGCGCCGAGCCCGACGCGAGTGCTCTTGGGTGCGGTGTAGCCGCAGATCGCAAAGTCGGCTTCGGGGTCGCGTTTGAGCTTGAGCCAATCGTTGGATCGCTTCGAGCGATACGGTGCATCGGCTTTCTTTGCGACGATGCCTTCGAGCCCTCGCGCCACCACCTGATCGAGCAGCGCTTCGCCGCGCGTCGGGATGTGCTCGGCGTAGCGCAGCGGCCCCACGGTCGGGAGCAGGCGCTGGAGCAACGACTTGCGCACGAGCAGCGGCAGGCCACGGAGGTCGAGCCCGCCCGCGCCGAGCAGATCGAAGACCATGTACGTCACCGGCGACGCCATCGCCGCGCGCTGGATCTCGGAGGTGCGATGCAGCTGGGCACGCGCCCCGAGCCGATGAAAGTCAGGCTTGCCTTCGCCGTCCAGCACGACGATTTCACCGTCGAGTACGAGGTTGGCGATCGGCAGTGCGCGCAACGCGCTGGTCAGCTCGGGGTACCGCTCGGTCGGATCCAGCCCCGAGCGGTAGCGCAGCCTGGCGTGCCCGCGGCCTCCGGTCGAGAGCATCCGGAAGCCGTCGTACTTGAGCTCGAACACCCACTCGGCGGATGAAAATGCTGCGTCTGCGGTGTGGCACAACATCGGCTCGATCGAGCCGAGGTCGATGGAGCGCCTGGGCACGCCGAGCTCGGCGAGCTCCTCGAGCAGCGACTGGTGGCGCGGCGCTCCCGCGGCGAGCTCGTCGATGGTCAGTCCCGAAAGCACCGACGCCTCCGACAGCGGCCGGCCGGTTGCCA
>JBFWXW010000094.1:0-21039 GCA_050187075.1 Kofleriaceae bacterium
GCGTCGGAATGGATGCGATCAACGCGCTGTACTCGACGACGTTCGACATGGACGCCAAGGAAGGGACGGCGTTTCACGCGCGGTTCGTCGAGCTCGTGAAGCACGTGCAGCGCGAAGACATGATGCTGTGCGGTGCGATGACCGATCCCAAGGGCGACCGCAAGAAGGCGCCGCTGGACCAGCCGGACATGTACCTGCGCGTGGTCGAGCGCAAGAAGGATTCGATCGTCGTGCGCGGCGCCAAGATGCACCAGACCGGCGTCGTCAACGCGCACATGATCGTCGTGATGCCGGGCCGCGCGCTGTCCGCCGACGAGGCGCAGTTCGCGGTGTCGTTCGCGATTCCGGTCGACGCCAAGGGCATCACGATGATCTATGGCCGCCAGCCGAGCGACGAGCGCCGGATGGGCTGCGACATCGATCAGGGCAACGCGAAGTACGGTGGCCAGGAAGCGATCGTGCTGTTCGAGGACGTCGAGGTCCCGATGGACCACGTGTTCATGCTCGGACAGACCGCCTGGGCCGCGCCGCTGGTGGACATGTTCGCGGGCTATCACCGCCAGAGCTACGGCGGTTGCAAGCCCGGCAACGGTGACGTACTGATCGGCGCCGCCGCGCTGGTGGCGAAGATGAACGGCGTCGACAAGGTCCCGCATGTCCGCGACAAGCTCGTCGAGATGACGCACTTGAACGAGACCATGCACGCCGGTGGGCTCGCGTGCTCGACCAAGTGCACCAAGACGGCGGCCGGCACGTACATGGTCGATCCGCTGCTCGCGAATGTGTGCAAGCACAACGTGACGCGGTTCCCGTACGAGATGTCGCGGCTCGCCGAGGATCTCGCGGGCGGGTTGATGGTCACCCTGCCCTCGGCCGAGGACTTCGATCATCCCGAATACGGGCAACTGCTGCGCAAGTACGTCAGCGGGGCCCACGGCAGCGACGAGGATCGCCGCCGCGCGCTCCGCCTGGTCGAGACCATGACGATCGGCTCGACCGCCGTCGCGTTCCGCACCGAGTCGATGCACGGCGCCGGCTCGCCCCAGGCGCAGCGGATGCGGATCGAACAGCAAGGCGACTTCGAGGCCAAGATGAGCGACGCCCGGCGGATCGCAGGAGTGAAAGCACCATGAACACCGAGATACTTGCTTGCGTGGTCGCGGCGTCGCTGCTCGCCGCGTGTAACAACGCGCCAGGATCGAACGCGTGCCGCGTCGGCGCTGATTGCGCGTCCGGTGTGTGCCTGCCCGACGGTACATGCGGCACCAGCTTCAATGATGCTGGGTTCGACACCGACGCTTCACCATCGATCGACGCGCCGGTCAGCTGCACGACCCTCGACGGCGTGATCACGCGCGAGGAGTTCCCGCTCAGCGCGGGTCGGATGGCGACGTTCCGGGTCGGCGTCGACGCAGGCGTGTCGTCGGCCGGGACGATGAACCCCGATGGCACCCGCAGCTGGAATTTCACGGGCGTCATGAATGGCGATCGCGATGTCAGCTACGAGACCAAGTCCGTCGCGGGCGAATGGTTCGCGAGCGCGTTCCCGACCGCGACCTTCGCGTCGCGGCTGAACACGAACGATACCGGCGTGGAAGCCCTGCTGGGCGTGTACGAGGCGACTCCGACGGCACTGCGATTGCTCGGCGTGGTGTCGCGGCACCCTGGGCTCGATCGCACCGAGCTGACCTACACGCCGCCGGTCGAAGTGATCCGGTTCCCGCTGGAACAACCGATGAGCTGGAACGAAGGCACCCAGATCTCGGGGTACGTGACGTTGCCTCCGAGTGACCTGTTGCCGTTGGGCTATCAGGGATACGTGGTCCCCTATCCGGCGCAGTACGAGATCGCGGTGGACGCATCCGGCACGGTCGAGACCCCCGGCGGGATGTTTCCTGCGTTGCGCGTTCGAACGCTGACGACCACCACCATCACGGTCGGATTGGTCGAATACGTATTCACGAACCGGACCCATCAGTTCGTCAGTCAGTGCGTCGGCATCGTCGCGAACCTCGTGTCCAACGAGGGAGAGGCGGACGTCGAGTTCACCACCGCTGCGGAAGCATGGAGAGTCGGCCCTTGAAATTGCTAGCGGTCGTGTCGGCGATAGCTCTCGCCGGCTGTCTTGGATTTCACGCAGGACCGATGCCGGGCGAGCCCGCGAAGGACTCGTACGCCGTGCTCGACGTCGATGGCGGCAAGGTCCGCGTGCACTACCGCGACGTCGGACACGGGCCTGCGGTGGTCCTGCTCCACGGGTTCGCGTCGTCGCTCGTGGTCTGGGACGACGTGATCAAGGCGCTCGCGCCAACCCACCGTGTGATCGCGCTCGACCTCAAGGGTTTCGGCTGGACCGACCGTCCCGAGGGTGATTATTCGCCACCCGCACAGGCGCGCATCGTCAAGGCGCTACTCGACGCACGCGGCATCAAGACCGCTGCCGTCGTCGGTCACTCGTGGGGCTCGGGAGTCGCGCTCGCGCTCGCGCTCGCGGAACCCGCGCGAATCACCAGGCTCGTGCTGTACAGCGCATGGGCCTATGAAGATCAGCTCCCGACGTTCGTGATCTGGTCGCGTGCCGCGTTCGTCGGCGAGGCGCTGTTCCGGCTGTTCTACACCGAGCGGCCCGAGGACTGGATCGTCCGCGCATATCACGACAAGCGCTATATCAACCACGAGCTCGTCCAGGCGGTGAGTGGTGCGATGCGACGCCCGGGGGCGCGTGCCGCGGGTCTCGCGGTTGTCCGCGGTCAGCGCTACGCCGCGCTCGAGCAGCGCTACGGCTCGATCCAGCAACCCACGCTGATCCTGTGGGGCCTCGAGGACCGGGTTTCGCTCGTCGGATTTGGCAAGCGACTCGCGGCCCAGATGCCCAACGCCGAGCTGATCGTGTTCCCCGATACGGGCCACTTTCCAATGATCGAGAGCAAGCAGCAATCGACCGCGGCGCTGGTGACGTTCCTCGATGGTGGGTCGATCGAGGCAGCGCCGGCGCCACCACCCACGCCGCCCGCTCCATCGCCTGCGCCAGCGCCAGCTGCGGCCCCCACGTCGGAGCCCACGCCATGACCGCACGCGCTGCCGTCATCACCGCGTTCGCGCTCACCAGCTCGCTCGCATACGCAAATCCCTCCGAGCTCGCCGACGAGCCCACCGAGCGCAGCCTGTCGGGGCTGTTCGAGATCGTCGGCAACCTTCGCGTCCGCTCCGAGGCGCTCTACAACTTCGATCTCGATCACGACCTGACGCCTGCCGGCACACCGCTCTATCTGGTGCCGCCGTCGGGTGGACAGACGCTCACCCACGCGGACATGCGGTTGCGAACCGACCTGGCGGTGTATGCGCCGACCAAGTACCTGGCGATCCGCGCCCGCATCGATCTGTTCGACGGCGTCGCGCTCGGTTCCAAGCCGATCGGGGTCTCCGCGACCACGCTGTCGCAAGAGCCCCCGGACTCGTTTCTGATCCGCCGCGCCTACGGCGAAGCGCGCACCGCGATCGGCGTGATCGCCGCGGGCCGGATCGGCAGCCACTGGGGCATGGGGCTGTTCACCAACGGCGGCGATTGCGCGGACTGCAATTTCGGCGACTCCGCCGACAGTCTGCAGTTCATCACGTCGATCGGCGGACACGCCTGGACGCTCGCCTATGACCTGGCGGCAACCGGTCCCGCTGGCACCCGCGCAGATGGCCGGGGCGTCGATCTGGATCGCGACGATGATGCTCGGACCTTGCGATTCTCGGTGCTGCGAAGCTGGGGCCCCGACGGGATCGCGCGGCGCTTGAAGGCCAACACGACCTCGGTCGAGTACGGCGCGTACTACGCTCATCGCTCGCAGGATCGGGACTCGGTCGCCGTGCCCGGCGCGAGCGGCGGAACGTTCGTCCAGGTTCCACGCGGGCTATCCGCGCACGTGATCGACGGCTGGTTCCGGATGACCGCCCCGTGGCTGATCGTCGAGGCCGAGGCCGCCGTGATCCGCGCGCAGATCGATCAGTTCTCGTCGATCCCCGGCGTGCTGGTGCCGATGCCGGTGAAATCGTCGCAGCTCGGCGCGGCGGTCCGCACGGAGGTCGGCGGTGATGGCGTGATCGGTGGTGGTCTCGACGCTGGCTATGCGAGTGGCGACAGTGCGCCCGGGTTCGGCGCGTTTCCCAGGTCGCTCACCCTCGCGCAGCCCGGGGACCTCGATGGACTGCAGGCCAACGGGATCACCGATGCGAGCGCCAACAACTTCCGGTTTCATCCGGACTTCCGGATCGATCGGATCCTGTTTCACGAGATCATCGGCACGGTCACCGATGCGCTCTACGTCCGGCCGCATGTCCACTACCGCACCCGCGCGCTCGGGGCTGGTGTGTTCACGGCCGAGGTTGCCGCGATCGCATCGATGGCCGTCGAGGCGAACTCCACACCGTCGGGCGAAGCGCCGCTCGGGATCGAGATCGATCCGACCGTGAAGTTCGCGTCCAACGATGGGTTCACGATCGCGCTCGAGCACGCGGTGCTGCTGCCGCTGTCCGGGCTGGACAACGCCGTGAAAGGGATCTCGGCCAAGCCCGCACAATCCGTGCGGCTCTTCTTGGGGTACGCGTTCTGATGCGCCGACTACATCATTGCGTGCTGGGGTGCTCGTTGCTGGCCTTCGTGGCGTGCACCGATAACGTGACGCCACCATCGAACCAGGCCGCTGCGCCCGCACCAGCGTGTGTTCCCGATCTCGACGGTGCGATCGCCGCCAGCGAGTTCCCGAACCTCGCGGCCACCCACACCACCGTGCTGAGCTCGATGGCGGGCGCGAACCCGACGGTCGACCTCAAGGGTGGCGTCGACAGCGCGGGCCGCCAGGCGTGGTCGTTCGCGAGCGAGGCGCTGGGTACGACGCCGCTGGAGGTCGTCGCGCTGCCGATCGCCTCGCGCTGGTACGGCGGTGACTTCCCCGCCGCCGAGTTCGCGTTCTCGAGCACCGACGGCGCCTTCGACTCGGTGTACTCGCAAGACGAGTCGGGACTGTGGCTGCACGGCATCGCCTCGACGCTCGAGAGCCCGCCGATCGGTCAGACGCTGATCGTCTATGCCGCGCCCGTGCTGATCTACAAGTTCCCGCTGGTTCGCGGCGACGCGTGGACCGCGATCGGAGAGGTTCCGGCAGGCACGTTCAACGGGTTCGCGTTCAGCGGTCGTGACGTGTATGAGGTCGCCGACGACGCCACTGGCTACCTCGAGCTCGCCGATCTGACGTTTACCCAGGCCCATCGGGTGCGGCTCACGATCACCAACGAGCCGATGCTCGCCCCGGCGACGACCCGTCGTCAGGTCTCGTTCCTGTTCGAGTGCTTCGGCGAGGTCACGCGGGTCACCAGCAAGCTCAACGAGACCGCCGAGGACTTCACCACTGCTGACGAAGTCCGCCGGTTCACGGTCTCCGGCCCGTAGCTCGCTGCGCGGCGGCTGCGCAAGGCGTCGACGTAGTGGCATCGTCGCGACGGCTGGGGCTTCCCCGGGCTCAGCGAGCTCGAACCACGAGGGCTCGCCGCACGATCCGCCGACCGATTCGCACGCACGGCGGTCGGTCTTCAACGCCGCCTGGAACATCGCGACTCGCCGATGTCCGGGGTTGCCGATGATGGTGAACGACCGATCGGACACCATCCGCGCCGCCGTCGAGCGGACACCTCCCGCGGTGCACAAGCTGTGCACCAGGGGCAACGCGTGCCCCGTCGTGACTCGCGGTGGTTCCTTCGCATCTGCTGCAATCTAGCGCGTTCCAGGTCCCGGCATGGGCGGTGCACTAGCGGTCGTCACCAAGGAGGACACCATGGACAACCAGCTCGAAACGATCGATGTCACGACACTCACCACGGTCACCGGCGGCAAGAAGGACGATGGCGTCGGCAAGAAGATCGTCGATGGCGCGAAGGACCTGATCAAGAAAGGCAAGAGCATCGCGGGCGGGCTCAAGGGACCAGGTCGCGGGATGCCGGCGCTCAATGACTACGTCAAGGAGAAGTTCATGCAGGGGATGACCGGCAAGAAGCACGTCGACGAGGCGTAGCGCCTAGCCCTACTCGCCCACCGAAGGATAGCGATCCTCGGGATCGTCGTCCTTCTGTTCGGTGCTGACGACAACCTTGGCAATTCCGCTCAGGGCCGCGACGCCGTCGTCGCTCAGGTAATTGTCAGACACGTATCCTCGGCCTTGCCCGAGTCGTCGGCGGCGGCGTCGGCATCGCGCGCGCGGTCGACGACGCGCGACGGTCGCGCGGCTGCCGGCGGGCCACCGACAAGCGCGTACCCCTTCTCGGCGATGATCTTGTCGTACTCGCGCTCGGCCTCGGCTTCGCTCTTGAATGCCTTGAGCGTCGTCTGGCCGGCGGTTCCGATCCTGCCGTACGTCGTCTTGAATGACGCACCGGACAGCTCGATCTCCCAGAACTTGTTCGAGGTTCCTTCACAGAGCTCGTAGCGCGGCAGACCGCGAAGGTAAGGCCGATGCACAGCGCCTGACCAGTGAGGCTGCCACATACATAAGCGGGCGAGATTACGTCGCGAACGAGCGGCGGGTGTGATCACGGCTGCGACGTTCCGACCGAAGATGGGGCTGGCTCCGATCGCTCGGCAGCCCCTACAATAAGGATCGTCTACCCGTCGTGATTTGTCGGCGGGCGCGCCGCCGCGAATGAGCACGTCGAGCACTCCCACGCCGGGACAGAAGACCAGGGCCCTGTGCATCGCCACGCGATGCGCCAGCGTCGAGCAGTTCATCGCGACGTTTCATCGGTTCTGCGACGAGACGTCGTTCTTCGTCGCGACGATGACGACACGGCCGGTGGGCCTCGAGACTGCGTTTTCGATCCAGCTCGAAGGTGGATCGCCGGTGCTCCGCGGCTACTGCGTCGTACTCGAAGCGTGGTCGACACCCGCGAACCGATTCGGCCGTCCAGGCGTCCGGCTCGGCGTGCGCCGACTCACCACCGAGAGCATGCCCGTGTTCAAGCAGCTGCAGACCGCACGGGTCGCAGCGCTCGGATCGAACGAGGTCGAGACACCGCTCAAGCCGCCGCGCACGATCACGCCGAGCGCGCCGCGTTCGCTCACGCCGACCGCACTCAAGCGCGCCGATGGAACGCCGAGCTCTCCCCTACCGCAGGTGAGCAGCGTGGAGGTGCCGCGTGCCGAAGGATCGGTCGCGGCCCCGCCCGAGCCGGCCACGCCGTCACAAGGCTCACCCGCCATCGGCGAACGGGACCCCTCCTCATCCGACAGGTCTGCGGAGCATGGCGCCGCCGTGCGCTCGCCGCTCGACGAACGTCCGGCCACCGCGCCCCCGACACGCGAGTCGTACGACGTGGTGCGTGCCGATGCGACGCCGATTCCTGCCCCTCGATCCGAGGAGAGATCCGGCCCGCACAACGAATCGCGCACGCCGGGGTCGAGCTTCATCTTGCCGGCGAACCCGTTGATGAACCTGTCCGACGAGTCCCTGGAAGGATTCGTCGACTGCAGCCTTTACGAAGAGACGGCCAACTTCATGCGGCCAAGCGGCGACATCGACTCGTTGATCGATCTCGAAGATCCGCCAGCGCCGCCACCCCCGCCGCTGGTGCCACGCAGCGCGCTCACCACCGGACCGGTGCCCACCGTTCCCGAGCCAGCAAGAGAGCCGAGCATGTCATCGCCGCACCACGAGGTGTTTCCTCATGTCGTGCTGCCGATCCAGACCATGCAGTTGCCCGTCCGGACGACGGGCGTCCAGCGATTTCCGGTGCCACCGATCGAGGACGCAAGCTCGCTGACCACGCTCGACCGGTTTCGCGACAAGCGGTGGTGGTTGATCGGCGGCGCGGCGGTGCTGCTGGTGATCCTGATCGTCATCGTGGCCAAGGTTGCTGGTTCCAACGATTCGCAACCCACGGCCGCCGAGGAACCGGCAGCGGTGCCGGCCGCGCCCAGCGACGCGGCGGTTGCGGCCGGAGAGCCACCCACGCGCGCCGAGACGGCGCCGCCCACGCCCGCGGAACCCGAACCACCGGCCGCGGCGACGGACGCGAGCGGCAATCCGGTGGTCGGCTCGGGTCCATGCCGCATGACCGTCGCATCGACCCCGGCCGGCTCGATCATCAAGGTCGATGGCGCCGTCGTCGGCCCGTCGCCGCTCACGATCGCCGGCCCGTGTGCCAAGCGGCGCGTCGAGGTCACCCATCCGCGCTACCAGGCCGCGACCCGGTTCGTCACCCCCACCGAAGCCACGCCGGCGGCGGTGGATGTCACGCTGATCCGCCCGACCCACTCGGTGACGATCACGACGGTGCCATCGGGCGCGACGATCATGATCGCCGGCCGGCGCGCGGGCACCAGCCCGACGACGCTCAAGCTCATGGGCTTCACCGCGCTCAACCTGACGTTTCAGAAGGCCGGCTACAAACCGACGACGCACAAGATCTACAGCAAGGTCCCGAAGGACAAGCTCAGCGTCCGGCTCGAGAAGAAGTGAGAGCAACCGAACCACGGCGTTGAGCTGCGACGTTGCTGCACGTTCGCAACGCAGGTTGCCGTTCCCTGTTCACGGTTGGTTCTCCACAAGCCCACACGAGTTGCCCACACGAGTCGTGCAGGCAAGTAGGCATCGTACGGAACGGTGAACGAGAACGGTCACGACCTAGCGAACCGTGACGTTGACACTCTGCACCAGGTTGTTGCCCATGCCCTGCACGTTCCATGGCTCGTCGGTGGGCTGGGTATTTCGCGCAGCGTCGGTCGCGCGGCACTGCAGCACATGATCGCCTGGCGTCGCCTGCCAGCTGAATGACCAGCCACGCCATGCGAATGGCCCCGTGCCGGGCTCGAGCTCGGCGGTGCTCCACGCGCCGTCGATTCCGACCTCGACCTGCGAGATCGGCGCATGCCCGGACCAGCTACGGCCGCGCAGCTCGATCGTGCCGCGCTCGACCGTGCGGTGCCTTGTCAGAAAATCTGGAAACCCCGGCGGAATCATCAGCGCGCGGGGCCGGATCCGCGTGACCGGTGTGCCCGGATCATCGTGGCTCGACTTGTACCAGTACGCGACTGTTTGCTGATAACCGTCGAACGCGTGTGCGACGGCATCGATGCGCACCAGCCACTTCACGTGGGTCATCCCGTACCAACCCGGCACGAGTAGCCGCACGGGAAACCCATGCTGCGGCTCGAGCGCGCGGCCATTCATCTCGTAGGCGAGCAGCACCTCGGGCCGGGTGGCGTCCGCGATCCGCAGGCTGCGCGCATAGTCGTGCTCGTGGCCCTTCTCGATCCCATGATCGGCGCCGGTGAACACCAGCTCGACCGCAGCAGGATCGAGGCCTGCATCGTCGAGCAGGCCGGCGAGCGGAGTGCCGGTCCACTCGGCGGTCCCGACCGCCTCGGTGAGCCAAGGCTGGCTGATCGGTCGCGGATGAAGCCGCGCTCGGCCGTTGCCAGCGCATTCGAGCGTCACTGGCGTGGTCACGCGCGGGCGCGCGCGGAGTTGCTCGAGTGATAGCTCGAGCGGATGTCGTACGTGGCCGCCGATGCACAGCCTCCACGCGGCAGGATCGATCGCGGGAATGTCGAAGTGCACGAGCAGATAGTGCATGCCCACCGGCGTCACCGCGTAGCGCAAGCCTTCCAGTGGCATCCCCTTGTTGCGCGTCGCGAGCTGGAGCTCCTCGAAGGTCAGCGGCCCATCGGTCGGTGAGCGACTCATCGGGCCGATGGTAGCTCGAATCAAGGCGCGGTCGCGCGGGCGTGCGGCGTCATCGACCGGCGCACCGCTTCACACAATGACTCGAGCGAAAACGGCTTGTATAGATGCGTCGTGCCGTCGATCGACGGCAGCGTCCGGCTCGCGGTCATCACGACGATCGACGTCTTCTGGTATGCATCGCGCTTGCGCAGCTCCTCGACGAATTCCTTGCCGCTCATCACCGGCATCATCAGATCAACGAGGATGACCGATGGAACCGTACGCGTGCGTTCCAGGTAGTGCAGCGCGTCCCGGCCGTTCGGAGCGGTTGCCACCTCGAATCCTGATTCGGACAACGCCTCCGCATACACCTCGCGTACGTCGTAGTCATCGTCCACCAACAGCACAACCCCGCGGTCCATACTCACGCCAGCTCCTTCTCGATCCGACGACCAGTGAGCGGCAACGAAACCGTGAACGTCGTGCCCTCACCCGGTTTGCCGTCGACCGCGATCTCGCCCCCGTGGGCCTCGACGATCTCACGCGTGATGTAGAGACCCAGGCCCAAACCGCCGTAGTGTTGCGGCGCGACCACGCGCTCGAATCGATCGAAGATCCTCGCGCGATCCTGCTCGGCGATCCCGATCCCTCGATCGCGAACGATCAGCTGGGCCACCGCGGACTTCTGCACCGTGATGTCGATCGGCCGGTGCGCCCCGTACTTGATCGCGTTGGACACGAGGTTGGTGATCACCTGCTCGATCCGGACCCGATCCCAGCGCCCCGGCGTCGACACCACCTCGAGCTTTACCTCACAACCGGCGCGCCGGGCCTCGTCGCCAAATCGCTCCACGACCTCGCCCGCGATGTCGCCGAGGTCGCACGCCTCGGGCTGGAGGGTCAGGCGATGCGCCGCGAGCCGCGAAACATCCAGCAGGCTATCGACCAGCCCGGTCAGCCGGCTGGTGTGGCGTAGCGCCGCCGAGATCTTGCCGCGGATCTTCTCACTGCGCTCGTCACGCGCGACAAAGCTTCGCTCGGCGCTGCCGAGCTGAACCAGCAAGGCAGACAGTGGCGTCCGCAGCTCATGCGACGCCACCGACAGGAAGTCATCGCGGGCCTGGATCGCCTCGTTCGCCTGCTCGTACAGCAGGGCACGCTCGATCGTGCCGCCGATCCGGCCTGCGAGATCGATGACCATCGACAGATCCTCGAAGTCGGACGGCAGTCGCGAAAACAGACACACGGTGCCGCGCACTCGCGCGCCGGAGACGATCTGCGAGATGACCGCGCTCTCGAGTGGCGTACCTTCGACCACCCGGGACAGCCGCGACCTGGCCAGATCCGAGATCAATTCGGGCCGGTCGACCGGCGCCCGGATCTCGTCGCGCCAGCGCTCCGCGAGACCTGACGAGTCGCCCCCGACCAGCACGTCCCGGCCATGGCCATCGATCGTGAGATCGACGACACAGGCATCCGCCACCGACTCGCGCGCCGCGTTCAACAGCTCCTGCACGCCGGCCGACCACGCGCCCGCAGCCGACAGCGCCGCGCTCGCGGCCGACAAGAAGTCCGACCGCCGCTGCGCGGCCTCCGCCGCCGCCATCGCACGCCGAAGATCGCCGATATCGGTGAGCGTGCCGATCCAGCCGACCACCTTGCCGCGCGGATCGCACTCGGGAACAGCTCGGCAGAGATGCCAGCGCACCTGGCCATCGGGATAGCGCACGCCGCATTCGAGCTCGAACGGATTCGAGCTCGCGATCCCGTTGCGGCACAGCTCGCGCTCGTGCTCGCCGACGATCGCATCCAGCCACGACACGCCCGGCTGAAACGCGATCTTGGCGGTCTCACTCCAGCGCTTGTTCAGGTACATCGTCGCGCCGGTCGCGTCGGTGGTCCACACCAGGTGCGGAATCGCGTCCGCGAGGTTGCGGTAGTGGCGCGCGTTGTCGAGCTGGATCTGCGTCAGCTCGAGCTCGCGCCGCTCGCGCTCGGCGACCAGCAGCGCCTGCGTCTGTTGCTGGATCCTCCGGTCCTTATCGAACAGCTCGACGAAGATCCGGACCTTCGCGCGCAGGATGTCGGCGCTCACCGGCTTCAGCAGGTAGTCAATCGCACCCGCGGCGTAACCGCGATAGATCGCTTCGACGTCGGACGCCTCGCCGGTGACGAACACGATCGGCGTATGCATCGAGCGTTCGCGGCTTCGCACCAGGCCGGCGACCTCGAACCCATCCATGTCGGGCAGCCGAACATCGAGGACGATCACGGCGAAGTCGTGACGAAGCAGCGCGTGCAGCGCTTCGGCCCCCGAGGCCGCCGTGGTGATCCGGTAGCGCGGATCGTTGAGCACGGCGGTAGCCGCGAGCACGTCCTGGGGCCGATCATCGACGATCAGGATGTCCACCCGATCGGCGGCCGACCCTCGGTCGCTCGCGGCGCGCTCGATCATGGACGCCTCCACACCCGGATCGCCGAGACCAGCCGCTGCGTGTTGACCGGTTTGGCGACATAGTCCGTCGCTCCGGCGCTGAGACACTTGTCGCGATCCGCCTTCATCGCCCGCGCCGTCAGCGCCACGATCGGCAGCGACTGGAACCGCTCCTGTGCACGGATCCGGCGCATCACCTCGTAGCCATCCAGCTCCGGCATCATCACGTCCATCAGCACGAGATCGATGTCGGGCTCGCGTTCGACCAGCTCGATCGCATCGAGGCCGCCGTCGGCGTGCAGCACGGTCGCACCGTGACTCTCGAGCGCGCACGTGATCGCGAAGATGTTGCGGACGTCGTCATCCACCACCGCCACACGAGTACCGGTGAGCGATGCCGTATTGAGGAACCGGTCCAGCTCGCCGCGCAAGGTGAACGACATCGAGGTGGATCGCGCGTGCATGTAGCGAGTGGTGGCAGCCAGCAAGCCCCCTCGGCTGTAGACCGGATGAACCAGCGATGGGTCCGCGAACATCCGCACGATCTCGCGCTGGCTCGTCGGTCGCGCAGGGTCGGCCCACGCCACGATCGGCACCCGTGGCGACATCGCGGCGATCGCGCCTGCGTGCGCGAGATCAACCACGATGCAGCCGCACGCCGGATCGGCCGCGGCGGCATGCACGTCGTCGATGGCGTCGAGCCGGCGAATCTCGACCACGGTCGGCAGATCCGCTGCGACGACGTTGAGCACGTCATCGTGGGCGACCAACCCGACATAACTCGGGATCAGCCGGCGCCCCTGCTGGAGGGAATCGAGCACCGCGTCGAGCCCGCTCACGATATCCACCGCGCCGAGCCCGCGCGCGTGACTGGCGTGGGCGGCGGCGCAGCGTACGAACACCGGCAAGTGCCGGGTCGCCGTGTCGTTGCTCAGCTCATCGATCGCCAGCCAACCTTCACCGTTGGGCAGGCCGAGGTCGACATAGACGCTGGTCGGGTTGGTGACCTGACACATCGCCACCGCTTGCGCCGGACCGGATGTGATCGCCCGGAATCCGCGGCGCCGTCCCGCCTCGATCATCGTGCGCAGCTCGGTCGCATCACCGACGACCAGCACATGGACCTCGTGGGGCACCTCGATGACCTCGTGGGTCTTGGCCCGCTCGAGCGCGAGCGCCAGCGGCGGCGGATTGGTCTCCGTTCGTCGAACGGCGGGCACCACGTCGGTGGGTGCCGGCGGGATGTAGAGGGTGAAGCTCGCACCCTTGCCGAGCTGGCTCTTGACCTGGATGTCACCGCCGAGCAGACGGGTCAGCTCTCGACTGATCGAGAGTCCGAGCCCCGTGCCGCCATATTTGCGGCTGGTGGTACCGTCCGCCTGCTGGAACGCATCGAAGATGATCTGCTGCTTGTTCTCCGCGATCCCGATGCCGGTATCCTCGACGGTGAACGCGATCGCGCGCCCGGGACGATCGAGCGTAGGGATCCCGCGCGACCAGCCGCCGTCGACCAGCTCGATCCGCAGCGTGACCTGCCCGCGCTCGGTGAACTTGAACGCGTTGGACAGCAGATTCTTCAGCACCTGTTGCAGCCGCTTCGCGTCGGTCGAGACCGCGCGGGGCAGATCGGGCGCAAGCTCGATCGCGAACCCGAGCGATTTCTGCAGCGCGACGTGGCGGAAGCTCTGCTCGACGTAATCGCGGAGGTCGGCGAACTGGACCTCGTCGACCTCGACCGAGATCGTTCCTGACTCGATCTTCGACAGATCCAGGATGTCGGTGATCAGCGCGAGCAGATCGGTACCTGCCGAGTGAATCGCGCGAGAGAACTCGACCTGCTTCTGGGTGAGGTTGCCCTCGACGTTGTCGGTCAACATCCGCGACAGGATCAGCAGGCTGTTGAGCGGCGTGCGGAGCTCGTGCGACATGTTCGCCAGGAACTGCGACTTGTACTTCGAGGTCAGCGTGAGCTGCTCCGCCTTGTCCTCGACCTCGCGTTTGGCGAGCTCGACCTCGTTGTTCTTGAGCTCGAGCAACGTCGCCTTCTCTTCGAGCTGCTCGTTGGTCTTGCGCAGCTCGGTGGTCAACGACTGGGACTGCTGGAGGAGCGCCTCGGTGCGCATGCTCGCGGAGATCGTGTTTACGACGATTCCGATGCTCTCCATGAGCTGATCGAGGAATGTCATGTGGATCTCACTGAACCTGCCGAACGAGGCCAGCTCGATCACCGCATTGACCTGGCCCTCGAACAGAACCGGCAACACGATCAGCGTCTGCGGTGCCGCTGCCCCCAACCCCGATCGGATCTCGACGTAGCTCGCGGGCATCTGCTCGACCACGATCTTGCGCTTCTCGAATGCACATTGCCCGACGAGCCCTTCGCCGAGCCGGAACCGCGGCGGGGCGGTGTCGCCGGCGTAGCTGGCCAGCAGCTTCAGCACGGTGTCGCCGGGGCGATCGTGGTCGGCGATGTACAGCACGCCGAACTGGGCGGACACGAGTGGGATCAGCTCGGAGAGCACCTGACGCGCGACGGTGACCAGGTCGCGCTGGCCCTGGAGCATGCGCGTGAACCGAGCGAGGTTGGTCTTGAGCCAGTCCTGTTCGGTGGTCTTCTTGGTAGTCTCGCGCAGCGCGCGGATCATCTCGTTGATGTTGTCCTTGAGCGCCGCGACCTCGCCGAGCGCCTCGACGTCGATCGATCGCGTGAGATCACCCTTGGTGACCGACCTTGCCACGTCTCCGATCGCGCGGACCTGCGTGGTCAGATTTCCGGCGAGCTGGTTCACGTTATCGACCAGGTCGCGCCAGGTGCCTGCGGTGCCGGGTACGTGGGCCTGGCCGCCGAGCTTGCCCTCGACGCCGACCTCGCGCGCCACCGTCGTGACCTGCTCGGCGAACGTCGCCAGCGTTCGCGTCATACCGTTGATGGTCTCGGCGAGCTCGGCGATCTCGCCACGCGCTTCGAGGGCCAGCTTGCGCGTCAGATCACCGCGCGCGACCGCCGTGACGACCTTGGCGATTCCCCGGACCTGATCCGTCAGGTTCGAGGCCATGTAGTTCACGTTGTCGGTCAGATCCTTCCACGTGCCGGCAACGCCCTTGACCTGCGCCTGACCTCCGAGCTTGCCTTCGGTGCCGACCTCACGAGCGACGCGGGTCACCTCGGAGGCGAACCCGTTCAGCTGATCGACCATCGTGTTGATCGTGTCCTTCAGCTCGAGGATCTCGCCGGCGACGTCGACCGTGATCTTCCGCCCGAGGTCGCCGCGCGCGACCGCGGTCGTGACCTCCGCGATGTTGCGGACCTGCGCGGTCAGGTTCGATGCCATCGAGTTGACGTTGTCGGTCAGATCCTTCCACGTGCCCGCAACGCCTTTGACCTGCGCCTGACCTCCGAGCTTGCCTTCGGTGCCGACCTCGCGGGCGACGCGCGTCACCTCGGAGGCGAACCCGTTCAGCTGATCGACCATCGTGTTGATCGTGTCCTTCAGCTCGAGGATCTCGCCGGCGACATCGACCGTGATCTTCCGCCCGAGGTCACCGCGCGCGACCGCGGTCGTGACCTCCGCGATGTTGCGGACCTGCGCGGTCAAGTTCGATGCCATCGAGTTGACGTTGTCGGTCAGATCCTTCCACACACCGGCGACGCCATCCACCTGCGCCTGGCCACCGAGCTTGCCCTCGGTACCAACCTCGCGCGCAACGCGCGTCACCTCGGCGGCGAACGCGCGCAGCTGATCGACCATCGTGTTGATGGTGTCCTTGAGCTCGAGGATCTCGCCGGCGACATCGACCGTGATCTTGCGGCCGAGATCGCCGCGCGCGACCGCGGTGGTCACCTCGGCAATGTTGCGGACCTGCGCGGTCAGGTTCGACGCCATCGAGTTGACGTTGTCGGTCAAATCCTTCCACGTGCCGCCGACACCTTTGACCTGGGCCTGACCGCCCAGCTTGCCCTCGGTGCCGACCTCGCGGGCAACGCGCGTCACCTCGGAGGCGAACGCGTTGAGCTGGTCCACCATCGTGTTGATCGTGTTCTTGAGCTCGAGAATCTCGCCGCTCACGTCGACGGTGATCTTGCGGCCGAGATCGCCACGCGCGACCGCCGTGGTCACCTCGGCGATGTTGCGGACCTGCGCCGTCAGGTTGGACGCCATCGAGTTGACGTTGTCGGTCAGGTCCTTCCACGTGCCGGCGACGCCGCTGACCTGGGCCTGACCGCCGAGCTTGCCTTCGCTCCCGACCTCACGCACGACCCGCGTGACCTCGGAGGCAAACGAGCTGAGCTGCTGGACCATGCCGTTGACGACCTTGGCTGTGCGCAGGAACTCGCCACGCAGCGGCCGACCATCGATATCGAGCGACATCGTCTGCGCCAGATCGCCACTCGCCACTGCGCCGATCACCCGGCCGACCTCGGCGGTCGGCCACACCAGATCGTCGAGCAATCCGTTGAGCTCGGCGATCGAGGTCTGCCACGACCCGCCGACGTCTCCAATCGAGCCGCGCTCGACTACCCGCCCCGCCTTGCCAACCTGGTGATTGAGCCGCGCGATCTCATTGCTCAGGCGCTCGCTGTGGCTGATGACCTCGTTGAGCGTGGTCGCGACCTCCGCGGCGACGCCGGTGAGCCCCTTGGGCATTCGCACGGTGAAGTCCCCCCGCCGAAACGCGTCGAGCACGCTCAGCAGCTGTGAGACGTATAGCTGCGTCAGGTCGGGGGAGAACGAACGACTAGACCCGAACGGGGAGGCGGCGTCCTCGAAGTCCATATGTCAATTCCTGCAGTAGTGCTCGACCGTGAACAGCAACTGATTGAGCGACACGGGCTTTCGCAAGCAACCGTCGACGTCGAGGTTTGAGACTTCGCTGGTCAGATCGCGTGAACCCGACATCAGCACGACGGGGATCTGTGCCTTGTGAGGATCCTGCAGCAGATGGCTCCGGAACGTCCATCCATCCATCACCGGCATGTTGAGGTCGAGGATGATCAGCCCGGGCGATGGTGCGTCGCCGAGCCGCTTGATCGCCTCGGCGCCGTTCTGCGCCGTGACCACCGAGTAGCCTTCTTCCCGAATCACCTGTTCATAGTCCGCCAGCAGGTCGGCGTCGTCCTCGACGATCATCACCGGCCGGTGTTGCGCCGCGTCGAGATAGTCGGTTCCATCATCGACCATGAATCCCGCCTCGCGCGCAATCCAGCGCATGACATCGTGGGAGGTGACCATGCCGACGGGCCGGCGATCGCCATCGGTGACGACCAGCCGATGGACACCTTCGTGGGCCATCAGCGCGGCCGCGCGGGTCAGCGGTGCATCCGCCGGCAGCGAGAACGCAAACGGCGTCATCACGTCATCGATCGGTGGCACCGGTTGAACCGGTTGAGCGCGATCGCCATCGATCCGGGCGCGCAGCAGATCCGTGCGGGTCACGATGCCGATGAGGCGTTCGTCGTCGTCGACGACGGACACGCCACCTACCCTTCGGTCGAGCAACAGATCGGTCAACGTGTCGACCGATGCATGCCGGCGCGCTCGCTCCGAGCGCCGCATCACGTGATCGAGCCTCGGAGTCTTGTCGTAACGTCGCATCAGTCTTCTCCTCCTACGTCACGTTCTGGGTCGGTAGACTCGTCGAGGCATTCGGGGCAAAACGCGGCGGTCTGATACCCGCGCGGCATCACGGCTCGGCCGCAGGAGGGGCAGCTCGAGGCGGGCCGGTAGAGTGCTCCGATGACACCGAGCACCCGCTCGGCAAACGCTGGCTTCGGCAGGTACGCATCTGCGCCGAGCGACGCGGTGTAGTCCGTCCCGGTCATCGCGGACATGACGATCACCGGGATCTGCGCCCATTCCGGCCGCGCGAGCTGTCGCGCGCGGAACGCCCAGCCGTCCATGACGGGCATCATGAGGTCGAGGACGATCAGCTGCGGAGCTTCGCGCGCGAGCTCCGTGAGAGCCTCCGCACCATTGGCAGCCGCTCGTGTCGGATAGCCCTCGTCCGACAGCATCTCGACGAGAGCCGCTCGAACGTCCGGGTCGTCCTCCACGACCATGATGTCCCTCGCACGCATGGGGCGATCATGAGCAATCGGTGTTCCCGACACGTGTGCGGAGAACCACGCGAGGTTGCTTGGACGGGCGCTACGGATCCGTCACAGCGAGCGCGTGCGCACGCTATTCGGCGTTCTTCCGTGGTCCGAGTTGTAAGGCTAACTGCGGACCCAGGAGCGACTGACGGAGGGTGTGTTGGTGGTTAGCTGTGCTGAAAATTCTTGGAAACCGGACCTGCAGGCGAAATCGAACGGTGTTCTTTGGAGCGCGCGGCCAGGCTGCCCTTCGTTGCGGGTGCATTCCGCGCGCCCATCCAGGCGGGGGATCGATGTCCTCGATTTGGTGGTTTCGAGCTCACTCGACGCACCACCGACTCAGCGATCGCGTACCGACTCGAGCGATTGTTTGTCCGCCGGTCGGACACATGAGCGTGGCCGGCCTTTGCGGGATCGCGAGCGAGGGCGTGATGATCGTGGCCGCGCCTGGATCGCGATTGCGATGGATCGCTGGTGGACCAGCCTAGTCACAACTGATCCTGAAAATCGCAACGTGCCGTCTCCTTGCCGGTTTGCCGGTTCAGTACTCACGATTCGTTCGACGGATCCCGGCGCCGGAGAATAGGCACCCGGCGCTCCTCCACATTCACGACGAGGACGCTCGACGCGCGCCTACGCTGCGGCGAGCTCGCCCGCCGAGCCGATCTCGGGACCGGCGTGCCTACGGCGCGCGATCGCATCGGTTGTGTTGTTTGACCGCGCAGTGTTTTCGTCAGCAACGAGCGTACGCGCATCAACCGAGCGTCGCGGCACGTCGAAACAGTCGGTAACTCAGCGAACCGCGCGACCAGTGCGCAGTTAATCGAGTTGGTACGTCGGTTGCTGAATCGTGGCTAGCAACAGGCGGCCGCAGCGGTCGGCTGGAATGCTAGTCCGCATGTCGCGGAACATGGAGAACTTATGCGTGCACTTACTACTAAGCTCGTTTCCATCTCGCTGACAGCGGCGGTGGCTTCCACGCCTGCGTTGGCCGACGACCAACCCGCGCCGTCCACCGACGCGGAACAGAAGGACGCGCCGCCCACGCCGCAGCAGGCGCTGCCGGCGCCGACGTCTGATAACGACACCGCGCCTCCGGTCGCATCGCCCGACGTCACGTTGCCGCCCGGTGGCGTGGTCGAACAAGCCGGAGTCGGCGGAACGGTCGGCTACGGACGCCCGGGCGTCCTCGAGCTGGGCGGCTCTGCTGGTCTGATGCTCGCGCCAGACTTCCGCACGGTGAACGTTTCGCCGTCGATCGGTTGGTTCGTCGCCGAGAATCTGGAGCTGTCGGCGATCCTCGGCGTGTCGAACGTCAAGGCCGATGAAGAGCAAGCCACGATCTGGTCGGCCGTCGTCGAGCCGTCGTACCACTACCCGTTCAACCGCACGATGTTCGCGTTCGCCGGCCTCGGTGTCGGTGCCGCCTACGTGAGCGAGCTCGGCACCGGCCTCGCCGTCGCGCCGCGGGTCGGCGCGAACTTCCTCGTCGGTCGTTCGGGCATCCTCACACCGTCACTGTCGTACGAGTACACCACTCACAACATCGACAGCACTCCGGTCGGCGACATGGAGGATGTCACGTTGCTGTCGGTGTCTCAGACGCTGCGGATCAACGTGGGCTACACGGCGATGTGGTAGCCACCTCGGCGGTGACCACGTCCCTGCGATCGCTGCGTTGTGACGGTTCCACGAACAATCGGGAAGCGGAACAGGGAACCTGAATGGGTGCGTCCCGTCCTCGTTCTCGGTTCCGCTTCACGATTGATGAACGATTGATTCGATCGCACGAGCTTTCGAGCGCTCGAATCGGCTCAGGCTACTATCTCTCCATGCGTTGGGATCGAGGACATCACAGCAGCAACGTCGACGACCGCCGGGGTGAAGCTCCGGTCGCGGGTGCCGGAGCAGGCGGCGCGCTGCCGGTCCGCTTGATCCTCGCGATCGCCAGCCGATTTGGCTGGAAGGGCATCTTGGTCGCGCTCGTGATCGTAGGCGCCGTGATGTACGGAGGTAATCTGTGCACCGGCGGCACGAGCCCGACGGGCCAACCCCCGAGCTCGGCGTCGCGCAGCACGCAGGCGCCCGCCGGAGCTCCGGGCGACGAGCTGGCCCAGTTCGTCGGGTTCGTGCTCGATGATCTCCAGGAAACCTGGTCCCGTCAGCTGCGTGACTACCGGCCAACTCGGCTCACCCTGTTCCGCCATTCGATTCGCTCGGCATGTGGCACCGCCACCGCTGCGGTCGGTCCGTTCTATTGCCCAGGCGACGGAAAGGTCTACATCGACCTCGAGTTCTACGAGCAGCTCCGCCGCGAGTTCGGTGCCCCTGGAGATTTCGCGCAGGCCTACGTGATCGCGCACGAGGTCGGTCACCACATCCAGAACCTGCGCGGCTTGCTCGGACGAGGCTCGGTCGATTCGATCGAGACCGAGCTCCAGGCCGACTGCATCGCCGGCGCATGGGGCCGTGATGCCGATCGGCGTGGCGAGATCGAGGTCGGAGACTTCGATGAAGCACTCAATGCCGCGCGCCAGATCGGAGATGACTCGATCCAGCGCAAGACCCAGGGTTACGTTCAGCCAGAGACCTGGACGCACGGCTCGGCCGACCAGCGATCCGCGGCGTTCAGGCGCGGGCTCAACGGCGGGATCGCGGCATGCGGGATTCGCTAAGGGGCCTTAATTAGTTCCCGTCCCGAATCGCCTAACCCCGCGAGCCGAAACGCGAATCCTCGACGAAGATTCCGGAAATAAAGCATCGGGGCTCCCGAGTCTCTTGGGTCCTTGACCTCCCTCGAGAAACGAGGCCCC
>JBFWXW010000095.1:0-20944 GCA_050187075.1 Kofleriaceae bacterium
TTGTGTGTGGGCGCGACAAGCGGGAGTGCATGCGGCGAGCCCGCGCCTGGTGGGTGGGCTGGTCTGCGCTGCGGTGGCGCTCGTGTTGCTCGCAACCGGACGCAACGCCGCGGCCGTGCTCGGCGATGCGATCGCGGCCGCATGCGCGGGCAACGGCGATTCGCTCCAGCCCACCGCGGTCCCCAGCGCCGTGCTCTCGCTCGTCGGCCCCGTGCTCGGGGTTGCGGCCATCGCGGGCGTGCTCGGCCATCTCGCCCAGACTCGCGCGGTGTGGCTGCCACGCCGCAAGCTCGCCGGCGCGCCCGTCGTGGAGCGCGCACGATTCGGCGACCTCGGCATCGACCTCGCCGGTGCCACCATGCTCGCCGCCGTGGCGCTTGGATGGCTATGGTGGACCGCACCGTCGCTGGCGGTCGCGATCGGGTCGCCGCTCTCGGCCGCGCGCCTGGTCACCGCGTTCGTGTCGGCGATCGCCATCGCATGGATCGCCGTCGGGGCGCTCGAGGCGATCGCTCGTCACGCGCACGTGGCCGCCGCCCTGCGCATGACCGCCGCCGAGAAGCGGGATGACGAACGGCTCGCCGGATCCGATCCGCGATGGCGCGCCCATCGCGCCCGTCACCAGCCGAGCATCGCCGATCAGATCGGCGGCGCGTCGGTGGTCATCCTCGGCGATCGCGTTGCGGTCGCGATCGCCTGGCATCCGACCCATCGCCCGATTCCGGTGTGCGTCGCCGTCGCCACCGCGGCGCGCGCGACCCAGCTGATCGGCCTGGCCCGCCACCACGGCATCGCAATTCACCGCGAGCACGCGCTCGCCGCCGCCCTCGCAGGCAGCGAGGGCCCGGTGCCCGAGCCGCACTGGCCCCGGCTCGCCGAGATCATCGCTGCCACTCGAGCCGTCTGAGGGCGCCGACACATGTCGCACTGCTGAGCCGGATCTATCCGAGACAAGCGTGTGCGTCTTGTTATTGAACGGCCATGAACCCGAACCGTGTCGGTCGATGATCTGGGCACTCGGCGCGCTGGTGGCGGTCGGAGCCTTGTGGACGGGCGGTGGCGCACCATGAAGCGCGACCCGTTCTGGCTGGCTGATCGCGGCGACGCTCCGGCACTCGCGGCGCTACTCCGGTCACAGCCAACCATGGCCGGCCTCGAGGTCGACGGTGAAACACCGGCTCACCACGCGGCCGCGGCTGGACACGTGGAGGCGCTGCGAGTGCTTCTCGATGCCGGCGCCAACCCCGATGCGCGCACGACTGACGGTGCGACGCCGGCCTGGCTGGCAGCGTCGAAAGGTCACGCCCCGGTGATCGAGCTCCTGGCGATGCGTGGCGCGGACCTCGAGGATCCGGACGACGAAGGCATCACGCCGCTGCACCTGGCGTCGTGCTTCGGCCATCGCGCGACCGCGGAGCTACTGCTGAAGGCTGGCGTTCAGCCAAACTTCAAGGATGCCAAGGCGAATACGCCCCGGGATCAGGCGATCGCCGCCGGTCACGAGGCGATCGCGGAGCTGTTACGTGCCGTCGGTGCCAAGCCCGGCACTCAGATCCGGATGATCGATCTCAAGCCACCGCGCAACGCCGGAGGAAAGCACCGCGTTCCGCGCGTGTTGCCTGTTACGAAGGACGATCCCCGCATGCTCGCCGCCCATCAGGAAGCCGCGGCGAGATTGGCAGAGCTGCGAGAGCTCGCTCGCAACCATCCGGGGCACGCCTACGTGAAGCTCTCTGCCGGTAGCGAGCATCTGTGGTGCGCGATCTTGCGGGTCGGCGAGCGCGACTTCGAGGTCGAGCTGATCAGCGAGCCACTCGCCGCGGAGCTGCGCGGTCCTCGCGTCCGGACGATCGCTGATCACGACGTCGAGGACTGGATCGTAAGCACGTCGCCCACGTCATTCGAGGGCGGATTCGGGGAGCGCGCCATGCGCCAGCTCGCAATCGAAGAGTACGGCACGGCGCCGGCCGAGATGCCGTGGGCAAGGTCGGCGGCGCCCGAGCGCTGACGGATCGTTACAACGTTCCGCGGACCAGCGCGGCAATTGCCACGGCGAGCGTCGACACCAGCGCGGCGGTCATCATCGCGAGTGCAGCGGGCACAGCGGCACCCACCGGGGCATCGAGCGCCACCCGCGCGCTCACCCGACTGCCGGCAGCGACGGCGAGCTCGACGATCGCGGCGGTGACGAGCCACGGGATCGCCAAGGCAACCGCCGACGGGACGAGCTGAGCGACCGCCTCGAGCGCGCCCGCGCTGTTCGCCGGCGTCATCGATGCGAAGCTGTCGGCGACAGACGCGACGACCGCCACGTGACCGTCGATCGCCACGAACACCGCGGCGGCGAGCACGGCGAACAACGCTCGATACGGTCCGCGCGCGCCGCTCGCGGCGCCGTCGACCAGTCTGCCCGCGATTCCAGCAGCGAGCACCGGAACCGCCGCGATCACGCCGAGGGTCGCGCCGATCATCAGCTCGCGCCCGGCGATCATCCATGGGGAGATGCCCGCTGGTAGGTCCGAGCGCACGACCAGGGCGATCCAGACGCCAAAGCCAGCGGCGAGCCCGGCTCGAACGGATCGAGGGATTCCGCCCGCAAGCGTCGTGAGGACTGCGATCGCCGCTGCACCACGTAGCGCGAGCAGCCAGGTCATCCGGTCCCGGCGCTCGTGATCAGCGGCCACATCCGCGCGGCAAACGCCTCGAGCTGATTGCCGATCGACGGTGCGAACACCACGAGGGCGGCAGCCACGAGCGCGACCTTGGGCACCACCCCGACGGCGGGATCTTCGATCTGGGTGAACACCCGGATCAGCCCGGTGACCAGGCCCGCGACGAGCGCAGCCACGAGCAACGGCGCGACCAGCAGGAGGGCCAGCAGAAATCCTTCTCGGATCAAGGCGACCAGGCCGGCGGTCATGCGTATCCCCGCAGCAGACTGTCGATCAACAGCCGCCACCCGTCGACGGCGACGAATAGCAGCAGCTTCAACGGCAACGCGACCAGCTGTGGCGAGGTGGTTTGCAGCCCGAGCGCCGCCAGCCCGAGCCCGACCACCAGGTCGAGTACAAGGAACGGAATGAACACCAGCACCGCGATCGCGAATGCCTCACGTAGCTCGGTGGTGAGAAACGCCGGCGCGAGCACCGAAAGCTCATCGCCCGTCGATCGGTGACCGAGCTTGCGCCCGAGCTCGGTGAAGGTCGTACGATCCGCGGCCGCGGTGTTGCGCTCGAGGAACCCACGCAGCGGGCCCAGCGAGCGCTGGGCCGCATCGACCTCCGCTTGATACTGCGCCGGCACCAGCTGGCGAACCACCGCGTCGATGTCAACCGGCTCGCCGTCGGTCGGCGGAGCTGGCGCGGCGGGAGTCACGGATGCAGCGCCGACCATCTCCACCGCAACCGGGGCCATCACGAAGAACGTGAGCACCAGCGACAGCCCCATCACCACCAGGCCCGACGGCGCATCGTTCGCGCCGATCGCGTTGCGCAACAGCGACAGCACCACCGACACCTTCACGAAGCTCGTGAGCATCAGCGCGACGAGCGGAATGATCGCCGCGATCGCGATCAGCGCGACACTATTCGCGTCGAACATCTGCGCCGTCCTCGCCGTCCTCGCCGTCCGATCCGACGCCGGCCGTCATGCCGACGCCACGCCGGCGCGACCACGCCTGGCGCACCAGCTCGCCGAACGTCGGCTGCGCGGTGACCCGTGCGTGGACCTCACTCCGGTCGAGCTCCGACAACACGGAGAGCCCCATCTCGCTGGTGCCGACCAGCAGCGCTTTGCCGGCGACCTCGACGACGTACAGCGAGCGCCGCGGCTCGAGCGGAACGCGCGCGATCACGTCGAGCAAGTGCGCCCCGCGAGCGCGGCCCGTGGCGAGCACCCGTCCCATCACCCGCACGATGACGAACGCCGCGATGCACACGGCCACGAGCACAACCATGGAGGTGACCAGCAGGTCGCCATAGCTCGCCGCTGCCGTGCCACCGCCCGTCATGGACACCTCTTAGCGCGCGGGTCTGACACCAGGACACCCGGCCTCCCGACGTCTGCGTTGGTGCTCCGGGCGCTCGTGGTATCCGCGCAGACTCGTCGTCACCGTCGACGACGTCCACGAGCTGATCGCTTCAGCCTACGTTGACAGCGTTGCCGCTGGACGAGCTTGACGGCCGCTCAAACACGAACGCATGGGTCGGGAGACATCCTGACGTCAACGCGTTCCTGGCTCGCGGTGCTGCTCTTCCCACTCCGCGGCCATGGCGCGTATCTCGCCATCGTCGCTTTGCTTGCCGTGGGCGACGATCGCTGTCATGAGCTCGCGCGATTCGAGCAGCGTCGCCAGCTCGAGCGCGCGGCGATATTCCCAGCCGTCGCCCTGCCGCATCACCGTGAACAACGGCGCTCGGATGTTT
Organism: Kofleriaceae bacterium; assembly: GCA_050187075.1. Taxonomy (GTDB): domain Bacteria; phylum Myxococcota_A; class Polyangia; order Haliangiales; family Haliangiaceae; genus JABFXX01. The sequence goes on from JBFWXW010000095.1 coordinate 4,425, forward strand.
TCCAGCAGCCATCCGCGCGGCAGCGTGCACAGGCCCCAGCGGCCGAGGTTGATCGCGGCCGGCGCGGTCGCGCGGCACGCGTCATCGAGGCAGCGCTGCAGCAGCTGGCTCGCGCGGGTGGGATGATCATCGGGCAGGCTCGCGAGCTGTTCCCAGGTCCCGGCGAATTCGCTCAACGAGCCGAGGCCGTGGGGCTTGCGCGGGGCGAACTCGCTCACGACCGGCCGCAACTATTCGCAGTCGCCGGTTCCGGTGCCCTTTGAGAGCGGCAGGAACCCGTACTGGTTGTCGTAGGGCATGTACGTCCAGATCCCAGTGATGCTCTCGTAGCATTTGCTGAGCTCGCCCATCGGGATCAGGAAGATGTCGTCGTCGGTCTTGAACATCTTGTTCCCCTGCTTGAGCGAGCCGACACCGAACGTTCCACCGCTGCCCGTGGTGCCGATCACCATGACCTCGACGTTGTTCAGCGTCACGAGCACGCCTTCGTATGGCTCACCCGTGACCGGGTCGCTCAGCGTCATCACGGTCTGGCCGGTCACCGGCGTGACCGTGCCGCTGCCGTCGGCCGCCGTCACCGCCAGGGCCTTCACCTCGGTCAGCGTCTCGGTGCCGTCACTGTCATTGAACTCTTCGACCGTGCCGATGATGTCGACCCTGGAGCCCACTGCAAAGCCATCGAGATCGATACCCGGACCGTAGATGTAGACGCCGTTGTTCGCCGCCGCGGCCATGTCGGTCTGGACCCACATGTTCTTCTTGTTCTTCGACACCGCGGTCACGACGACGCCGCCAAGCTTGATCCCGCCCATCGGGGTCGACGCCTGGAGCTCGGCGATCGTGGTGTTAGCGCGGCAGGCCTCGTCAGCCACGATGCAGCCGTTGTCGTTGCAGTCGTTGTAGCCATTGCCGTCGTTATCGATCTCGTCGGCGCACACCGATTGCGACGCCTCGGGCGGCGGACATGCCGTTCCGCCCATGACGATCTCGTCGGTGCTGCGCGGAAACACCATGTAGTCGAAGATGTAATCGAGCACCCCGGTGGTGCTCGCGAGGCAACCCTCGCGCTTGAGGCCCATCGTCGGGAACGCCGAGAGCGCTGACTCGACGACGAGGCTGCCGGTCACGTCGAACTTCTTGAGCGTCGAATCCGGCATCTGGCCGCCGACCTGCTCCACCGAGTTCAGCTGGGTGACGTTATTGACCGTGATCAACACGCCTTCCCACTTCTCCCACTCGGCGTCGCGCTCGGCCTGCGTCGGCTTCTGCCCGATCGCCAGCGCATCGACCACCTGCGGCGCCGGCGCGGGCCCGCTCGACACCTTGGTGATCGTCATCGTTCCGCCACTCACAGGCTTGAGCTCGGTGACCGAGTTGCCCGAGGTGTCGGTGTTGATCGCAAACTCGTCCTTCTCGGCACCGGTGATGTTGACCACGTCACCGATCTGCAGCGCGGCGACCTGATCGACGGGCGCGCCATACACGTGAACTCCCGAGAACTCTCCGCCACCCGGCTCCTGCACCCAGATGTCACCCGTGCGATTGCCGAACTTGTCGATCGCGGTGACGATCACGCCGCCGACCGAAACCGCGGTTCCGGGCGACATCGCGTCATCCTGGATCTGCTGGATCGTGACGTCGCCGCTCGGGCCGTCGGACAGCACGACATCGTCATCGTCGTCCCCGGTGTTGCCGTTGCCGGAGCGGCAACCAAATCCAAGCACTGCGAGCGAAACGAGCACGAACGCGAAACGCTTCATTGGAGTCTCCGAGGCCGGTGGCCCGAGGCGGTTAGGTGGGCGGGCGAGTTATTGCCCGGAATCGCGCAGCTGTATAGCCAAAAACAAAGGCCACCCAGTGGTGGCCTTTGCTCGAGATCGTGTCGCCCTTACGGCGATGCCCGACGGGGCCCGACGATGCCGGGCGATGTGGCGGACGTTACGTTGGTTACGCCCGCTGGCCGTTGAGGCCCACCAGCTCGACGATCGCCATCGGCGCGGCGTCACCCTTGCGAACGCGGGTCTTGAGCATGCGGGTGTAGCCCCCGTTGCGGCTCGCGAAGTGCGGGCCGATCTCCGTGAACAGCCGGTCGAGCGCGGCGCCGGTCATCACGGTCTTGCGGGCCATCCGGCGCGCGTGAACGATCTGGGCCTTTTCGGCCTTGCTGGCCTTGTCACCCTTGGCGACCAGCTCGTGCACCGAGACGCCCCAGCCGATCGTCGAGTCCGCGTAGCCGCGGAGGTCTTTGGCCTTCGCCTCCGTGGTCTCGATGCGCCCATAGGTGAGCAGCGAGGTCACGAGGTTGTTGAACAACGCCGCGCGGTGCGAAGAGTTGCGGCCTAGCTTTCGTCCTGAGTTGCGGTGACGCATGACAGTCTCGTTTCTCTCGGGTCGGTGTCGTGGTGCGTGCGTGAAGCTTAGGGCTTCTTCAGCGGATTCGGTCCGGGCCAGTTGTCGAGCTTCATGCCCAGCTGCAAGCCCATCTCGGCGAGCAGCTCCTTGATCTCCTTCAGCGACTTGCGGCCGAAGTTCTTGGTCTTGAGCATCTCCGACTCGGTCTTCTGGACCAGCTCGCCGATGTACTTGATGTTGGCGTTCTGCAGGCAGTTCGCCGAGCGCACGCTGAGCTCGAGCTCGTCGACGGTGCGCCACAGGTTCTCGTTGAGCTTCTCGGCGGCCTCGTCACGCGGCGCCTCGACCGGCTCGGCCATCTCCTCGAAGTTGATGAACAGGTTCAGCTGCTCCTTGAGGATCTTCGCCGCGTACGCGACCGCGTCGTCCGGGCGAACCGAACCGTTGGTCCAGCACTCCAGGGTGAGCTTGTCGTAGTCGGTCTGCTGACCGACGCGGGCGTTGGTGACGATGAAGTTGACCTTGCGGATCGGCGAGAACAGCGCGTCGATCGCGATCGTGCCGACCGGCAGCTCGCTCGAATGACGATCGGCCGGCGCGTAGCCACGCCCGGTCGCGATCGTCAGCTCCATCGCCAGCTTGCCGTCCTTCGACAGCGTGCAGATCCGATGATCAGGATTGAGGCAGGTGACGCCGTCGACCAGCGTGAGATCTCCAGCGGTGACCACGCCCTCGCCCTGCTTGTCGAGCCGGATCGTGTAGGTCTTGTCGTGCTCGACCTTGAACAGCGTCTCCTTGAGGTTGAGGATGATGTCGGTGACATCCTCGACGACGCCCGGGAGCGCCGTGAACTCGTGGAGCGCGCCTTCGATCGCGATGTGCGTGATCGCCGCGCCCTGCAGCGACGACAGCAGGATCCGGCGAAGCGCGACGCCGAGCGTCGTGCCGAAGCCGCGCTCGAGGGGCTCACATGAGAACTTGCCGTAGGTCTCCGAGCGCTCCTCGATCTCCAGCGTGCGGGGCCGGATGAGGTCGCGCCAGTTCTTGGCCATGAATGCAGTCTGTTCCGGGGTCGGTTCCATCTGTCTTGTCTCCTTGTCGGCTGGCTTTCATCACCGCCGACGCGCAATGCAGGTTTCGACGCCTGCCGTTCGGGCTGCCGTGCAGCCAGGTCGATCGCTTACTTCGAATAGAGCTCGATGATGAGCTGCTCGCGGATCGGGAGGGTCACGTCCTCACGTGCCGGCAGCTGGGTGATCGCGCCGCGGAAGTTCTCCTTGTCGAGCGCGATCCACTGCGGAACACCGCGGCGGTCGACCGCCGCGAGCGCCTCGTTGATCCGCGCGATCTTCTGCGACGACTCGCGGACCTGGATCACGTCCTTGGGACGCACCAGGTACGACGGGATGTTGACCTTCTTGCCGTTGATCGTGAAGTGACCGTGGCGAACCAGCTGGCGCGCCTCGGCGTGATCCGAGGCGAAGCCCATGCGGTAGACGACGTTGTCGAGCCGGCGCTCGAGCAGCTGGATCAGCGTGTGACCCGAGACGCCCTTCATGCGGAGCGCCTTGTGGTAGTAGCCGCGGAACTGGCGCTCGGCGATGCCATAGATGCGCTTGACCTTCTGCTTCTCGCGCAGCTGCTCACCGTAATCCGAGCGCTTGCGGCGACGGCTCTGGCCGTGCTGACCCGGCGGATAGGAGCGGCGCTCGTACCCACACTTGTCCGTGTAGCAACGCTCTCCCTTGAGGAAGAGCTTCATGTCTTCGCGCCGGCAGAGCCGACAAACTGCACCAATGTAGCGAGCCATCTCAGTAGTCCTTGAGCCCCCCGGTCACGTGCGACCGGGATAATGAGGTCCCCTCGGCTTGCGGCCGAGCCAATGTCACACGCGACGACGCTTGCGCGGCCGGCAACCATTGTGCGGCACGGGCGTCACGTCCCGGATGAGGTTGATCTTGAAACCAGCAGCGTTGAGCGCGCGCAGCGCCGACTCGCGTCCGGATCCCGGACCGTTGACGTAGACCGTCACGTTGCGAACGCCGTGTTCCATCGCCTTCTTCGCGGCGTCCTCGGCGGCGAGCTGCGCGGCGAACGGCGTCGACTTGCGCGAGCCCTTGAACCCGCACGTGCCGGCGCTCGACCACGCGACCACGTTGCCCGAGACATCGGTGATCGACACGATCGTGTTGTTGAACGTCGCCGAGATGTGCGCGACGCCGGTCTGGATGTTCTTCCGGACCTTCTTCTTCTGCTTTCCCTTGACGGTGCTCATCGGTGATTCCCCGTAGCCCGGCCGCGTTCAGCGGCCGACGATGTTACTTCTTGGTGACCGCGCCCATCTTCTTCACCGCCATGCGGCGCGGTCCCTTGCGGGTACGGGCGTTCGTGTGAGTGCGTTGGCCGCGCGCGGGCAGTCCCTTGCGATGACGGCTGCCGCGGTAGCTGTTGAGATCGATCAATCGCTTGATCGCGAGCTGCGTGTCGCGCCGAAGATCGCCCTCGACGCGGTAGTTCGCCTCGATCGCGTCGCGGATCTTGCGGACGTCAGCTTCATCGAGATCGTCGCTGCGCTTGTCCGGCGAGATCCCGGCGTGCTTGAGCACGACGTTCGCGGCGTGGCGGCCGAGACCGAAGATGTAGGTGAGTGCGATCTCGATCCGCTTGTTGCGGGGAAGGTCGACGCCTGCAATACGAGCCATGGCTTAGCCCTGCCTCTGCTTGTGCTTGGTGTTGGTGCAGATGACGCGCACGATGCGTTTGCGCCGGATCACCTTGCACTTGTTGCAAATTGGTTTGACGGAAGCTCGGACCTTCATGGCTCTCTCTGGTTCAGGCGGAAATCACGGATTCCCAGGGGTAGAAGTTGCACGGGTGAGGACCCAAGGACCCTCGTTCGTGACCGCGATCGTGTGCTCGAAGTGCGCAGACATCGAGCGATCTTTGGTCACGGCCGTCCACTCATCGTCGAGTTCCTCTACGTCAGGGGTCCCGGCGTTTACCATGGGCTCGACGGCGATGACAAGACCAGCTTTCAAGCGTTTCTCGGTACCTGGTCTGCCGAAGTTCGGGACCTGCGGATCCTCGTGCATCTGGCGCCCGGTCCCGTGACCCACGAATTGGCGGACTACCGAGAATCCTTGAGATTCCGCGTAACTCTGCACCGCGTGCCCCAGATCGCCCAGTCGGTTACCGACGCGGCAGAGCTCGATCGCGCGCTCGAGCGCGGTCTGGCACGTCTCGACCAGCTTGCGCTTCTCCGGCGACACATTGCCGACCATCACCGTCCGGGCGGTGTCCGCGCAGAACCCGTGCTTGAAGATCCCGAAGTCGATTCCGACGATGTCGCCATCCTCCAGGACATCGTTCTTGCGCGGGATGCCGTGAACGATCACCTCGTTGCGGGACGTGCACAGCACGGCGGGGTACGGAACCTTGCCGCCGGCGTTGTAGCCAAGAAATGCACTGACGACGCGGTGCTTGTCGATCAGGCGGCGCGCGATCTGATCGAGCTCCCAGGTCGACACCCCGACCTTGGCCCCGGCGCAGACCTCATCGAGGATCGCCGCCGCGACGAGCCCCGCCTCGCGCATGAGGCGAATCTCGTCAACGCTCTTGAGGTGGATCCGCATCGCCGCGAACCGCTAACAGCGCCCCGCCGACATCGACGCGCGCACGGACGCGCGGACTGAGACGACATCCACCATCGCGTTCACGCGGAGGCTCGAGTCGAGGTCGACGTCCATGCCATCATCGCGGGCGGGACGCGACGCGCCCTCGGATCCGCGGCCCCTTTGGCCCCGAGAACCCTTCGTAGTTGCGCGTGATCAAGTGCGACTCGATCTGCTGCACGGTATCGAGCGCCACGCCGACGACGATCAGCAGGCCGGTACCACCGAACTGGAACGGTACCGAGAAGTACTTCTGCAGCAGTGCGGGCATCATGCACACGACCGAGAGGTACAGCGCGCCGGCAAAGGTGATCCGCGACAGCACCCGCTCGATGTACTGCGCCGTGTTCTTGCCGGGGCGAATGCCTGGCACGAAGCCGCCCGACTTCTTGAGGTTGTCGGCGACATCGACCGGATTGAACACGACCGCGGTGTAGAAGAACGCGAAGAACACGACCAGCGCCGTGAACACGACGTTGTAGCGCCAGTCCGCAGGGTGCAGCACCGACGACACCTGCTGCATCCAGCCCGCGTTCGACATGTTGGCGATCTGCGACGGGAACATCAGGATCGACGACGCAAAGATCGGCGGGATCACGCCGGACACGTTGATCTTGAGCGGCAGAAAGCTCTGCGCACCCGAGTACATTTTTCGCCCGACCTGTCGCTTGGTGTACTGGACCGGGATCCTGCGGTGCGAGCGCTCGAAGAAGCAGATCGCGGCGATGGTTCCAAGCACCAGCAACGCCATGAACACGACCGTCAGGCTGCCACTCTCCGAGCCGCCGCCGCCGCTCAGGAACTGGGTGAGCGCATCCGGCATGTCGGCGACGATGCCCGCGAAGATGATCATCGACGAGCCGTTGCCGATGCCGTTGTCGGTGATCAGCTCGCCGAACCACATGATGACCGCCGTGCCGGTGGTCATCGTCAGCACGGTGAGCAGGTGGAAGCCCAGCCCCGGATCGGCGACGACTTCGGCACCACCGCGGGACAGGCCCTCGACGTAGGTTGCCGCGAACCACGACTGCACGATCGCGACGATGATCGTCAGGTACCGGGTGTACTGATTGATCTTCTTGCGGCCCTGCTCGCCCTCTTTGTTGAGCTGATCGAGCTTGGGAACCACGACCGTGAGCAGCTGCATCACGATCGATGCGGTCACGTACGGCATGATGCCGAGCGTGAAGATCGAGAATTGCTCGAGCGCACCGCCCGAGAACATGTTGAACATGCCGAGGAACGAGGCGGACCCGCCCTTGGCAACAACGTGCGACATCTCCACCCGGTTGACGCCGGGGATCGTGACGAACACGCCGAGGCGGTAGACCGCCAGGATCATCAGCGTGAAAAGGATCCGCTTACGAAGCTCGGGGACCTTTCCGATATTGGCGATCGAGCTTGCCACTCGTTAAGCCTCAGGCAGCCGCGGTCAAAAGCTCGATGGTACCGCCCGCGCTCTCGACCTTCTGCTTCGCAGTGGCCGACGCACGATGCGCCTTGATCGTGAGCTTCTTGGTGAGCTCACCCTCGCCGAGGATCTTGATGCAATCGACGAGCTTGGGGACCAGACCGCGAGCGCGCAGCGTCTCGAGATCCACCGTCGCGCCGGCATCGAACATCTTGTCGAGCGTGGCGACGTTGATCGGGAACGCTTCGACGCGGAATGGGTTCTTGAACCCGCGCTTCGGGATCCGGCGCGGCATCGGCATCTGACCACCCTCGAACGCGTACCGCGCACCGTGGTGACCCGGGCGAGCCTTCTGGCCCTTGACGCCCTTACCGGACGTCTTGCCCTTGCCCGAGCCGCGACCACGACCGAGGCGCTTCTTGTCACGGGTCGAGCCCGGGTTGGGATGAAGATTGTGCAGCGTAATCGACGTCGACATTGGGAACCTTGCGAGCTGCGCCGTGCAATCTGGCGCGGAAACTTGGTTTGGGCAACTGCCAAGAAACGACAACGACCAGGACAAGCCGCCGACCTAGCCGAATAGCTAGCCCGGACGAGATCCCTAGTCCGCGGACTCCACCGTGATCAGGTGGCTAACCTTGCGGAGCATGCCGCGGATCGCATCGGTGTCGTTGAGAACGACGGAGTGATGCGGACCACGGAGGCCAAGCCCCTGGAGCGTCTTGTTCTGCGAATCGGGGCGGCCGATGCCGCTCTTGACCTGCGTGATCTTCAGCTTGATCGCCATGACGAGCCTCTCAAGGGTGCGCGCGACGCGCGAAGAATTCCGACACGTTCTTGCCACGCGTCTTGGCCACCTGCTCGACCGAGCGCAGCGCCTTGAGCGCGACGACCGTGGCGTGGATGACGTTGTGCGGGTTCGAGGTGCCGAGCGACTTGGTGAGGATGTCGGTGATTCCCGCGACTTCGAGCACCGGGCGGACGCCGCCGCCGGCGATCACGCCGGTACCGGGGGTCGCCGGACGGAGCAGCACCTGCGCTGCGCCGAACACGCCCTCGATATCGTGAGGAATCGTGCCCTTGATCAGCGGCACCTTGAATAGATTTCGCTTCGCGCGGTCGGTGCCCTTGCGAATCGCCTCCGGGACCTCATTCGCCTTGCCCAGGCCGGCGCCGACGTGACCGTGCTGGTCACCGACGACGACGAGCGCCGAGAACGAGAACCGACGGCCGCCTTTGACGACCTTCGCGACACGGTTGATGTGGACGACGCGGTCGACCAATTCCCCGACTTCTTCTGGATTGATGAGCATACCTATCGTCCTTCTCTAGAACTCGAGGCCCGCTTCGCGAGCGCCGTCCGCGACTTCCTTGACGCGGCCATGAAAGATGAAGCCGTTGCGATCGAACACGACCTTCTTGATGTTGCTGGCGACCAGCTTCTCGCCGATCGCCTTGCCGATCAGGCGAGCGCGCTCCTTCTTGGGCTTGCCCTTCACCGACACCTTGAGCAGCGCCTCGAGCTCGCTGGCCGACGCGACCACACGACCGTTGGTGTCGTCGATCGCCTGAACGTAGACGTAGCGCGTTGAGCGGAACACGCTGAGCCGCGGGCGCTCCGCGGTGCCACTGATGCGCAGACGGATCGACGCCTTGCGCTTGGCTCGCTTGCGCTCTTTGGGATTTGCGAACTTGATGTGACCAGCCATTGTGTCTCTCCTGCCCGAGGCGCTTGCAGCGAGTCCCGTCCGACCATCGGACGGGTGTACGCAGCCGCCTGTGCGAGCTGCCCCACCCGGGGCGCCTGCCCCGGAGGTTTAGGTTTACTTGCCCGCGGTCTTTCCTGCCTTGCGGCGAATCGTTTCCTCGACGTACTTGATGCCCTTGCCCTTGTACGGCTCCGGCGGACGATAGCTACGGATCTTGGCGGTGGCCGCACCGAGCGCCTGGCGATCGATGCCCGACAAGATCAACATATTCTTGTCGACCTTCGCCGAGATGCCTGCCGGCAACGTGTACTCGATCGGATGCGAGAACCCGAGCGAGAGGACCACCTTGGGCCCCTTGAGCTCGGCCTTGTAGCCGACGCCGTTGATCTCGAGCTGACGCTCGAAGCCCTTGGTCACGCCGGTCAGCATGTTCCCGACGAGCGCACGCATCAGGCCGTGGGCCGCGCGCTCAGGGCCTGCGTTGCCCTTGCGCTCGAACACCAGCACGTCCTTCTGGTCCTCATCCTTGGCTTGCTTGATCTCGACCGCGGCATGGCGCTTCAGCGTCAGGGTGCCCTTGGGCCCCTTGGCCGAAACGATGTCCTTGGTGATCGACACCTGGACGCCTTTGGGAATCTCGAGTGGTTTACGACCAATGCGCGACATGACTCACCAGACCTCGCAGAGCACTTCGCCGCCGACGCCCTTGTTACGGGCTTCCTTGTCGGTCATCACGCCCTGCGACGTTGAAAGGATGGCAATGCCCAGGCCGTTGCGGACCCGCGGCACCTGCTTGGCGGGGACGTACGCACGCTGGCCGGGGCGCGATACGCGGCGCATGCCGGAGATCGCACAGCTGTTGCGACCATCGTAGCGAAGCGTCAGCTTGAGCACGCCCTGCTTGTCGTCGTCCGACGAGATCACGCCGTCGACGAAACCTTCGTCGCGGAGGATCTCGGCGATCCGCTGCTTGATGTTGGAGCGCGGGCACTCGACGTTGTTCTTGCGGGCGCGGATTCCGTTTCGAATCCGGGCCAGGAAGTCTGCAATTGGATCGGTCATCGACATAGGAAACGCCTCACCAGCTCGACTTGATCACGCCGGGGATATCGCCGCGCAACGCCAGCTCGCGGAAGCAGCAGCGGCACATCTCGAACTTGCGAAGGTACGCGCGTGGCCGACCGCAGCGCTTGCAGCGGCTCTTGATGCGAACCTTGAATTTTTGCTTCTTCGGAAGCCGATCGATCAGCTTGCTCATGTTCCCTCTTATGCCGCCGCCGTGGGCGTGTTTGGCGTGGCCGTGCGGAACGGCATGCCCAGGTGGCCGAGCAGCGCGCGCCCTTCGGCGTCCGTCGCTGCGGTCGTGACGATGCTGATGTTCATGCCCTTGATCGAATCGATCTTGTCGTACTCGATCTCGGGGAAAATGATTTGCTCTTTGACGCCCATGGTGAAGTTGCCACGGCCGTCGAACCCGCGCGGGGACACACCGCGGAAGTCGCGGACGCGTGGCAGCGCGATGTTGACCAGACGGTCCAGGAACTCCCACATCCGCTCGCGGCGCAGCGTGACCATCACGCCGATCTTCTGCCCCTTGCGGAGCTTGAACACCGCGATGTCCTTCTTGGCGCGCGAGACGACCGGGGATTGACCGGTGATCGCCTTGAGCTCCTCGATCGCGGCGTCGATCATCTTGGGCTCGTCCTTGGCTTTACCGAGGCCCATGTTGACCGTGACCTTCAGGACGCGCGGCACCTGCATGACGGTCGTGTAGTTGAACTCCTTGACCATCTGCGAGCGGATCTGTTTGTCGTAGAGCGCGCGCAGCTTGGGCGGGGTCTCGCGCTTGTACGTGGGCGCGGGACCCGATGGCTCGGCGGCCTTCTTCTTGTCGCCCTTGGCCTTCTGAGCGCGCTGCGCCTTCTCCGCCTTGGGAGCGTCGCCGGCGTCTGCTTTCTTATCTTCTTCGTTCGCCATGTGCGTTTTCCTGAAGCTCGCTAGACTTTCGCCGCAGCCGGGAACCTGGTGCCCGACTTCACGCCGACGCGAACCTTGTTGCCGTCTTCGACGACGATCTTGGTGCGCGTGCCGCGAGACAGCTTGTCGTCCCACAGCGCGACATTGGAGATGTGAATCGTGCCTTCCTTGTCGACGATGCCGCCCTGCTGGTTCTGCTGCGTCGGCTTGGAGTGGCGCTTGATCATCGCGACCTTCTCGACGATCACGCGATCGCCGAGCACGCGCAGGATCTTGCCGCGCTTGCCCTTGGAGGCACCGCGGGTCACGACGACGAGGTCGCCTTTACGTACGTGCGCCATCACAGCACCTCGGGAGCAAGGGAGATGATCTTCATGAACCGCTTCGCGCGCAGCTCGCGAGCCACCGGTCCGAAGATACGGGTGCCGATCGGCTCGTTCTCTTTGTTGATCAGCACGGCGGAGTTGCCGTCGAACTTGATGTAGCTGCCATCGGGCCGAGCGAGCTCGCGCTTGGTGCGCACGATCACCGCACGCGCGACCTCGCCCTTCTTGACCTTGGCGCCCGGAATCGCCTCGCGGATCGAGACGATGATGACATCGCCGATCGTGGCGTAGCGACGGCGGCTGCCGCCGAGCACCTTGATGCAGAACACCTTCTTGGCGCCGCTGTTATCGGCGACATCGAGGACCGAGGTCATCTGGATCATGACGCCGCTCCTTCGACCGCCTTCGTGATCGTGCGGAGGTAGCGCCAGCGCTTGGTGCGCGACATCGGACGAGACTCGACGATCTCGACGACGTCACCGACCTTGCCGACATTGTTCTCGTCGTGCACGTGGTACTTCACCCGGCGGGTCAAGAACTTGTGGAACCGGCGGTCGCGGACGCGGCGGATCACCGTCACCACGATCGTCTTCTCCATGTTGCTGGAGGTGATGGTGCCGACGATCACGCGGCGCGAGCCACGCTGGTCAGCAGATTGTTCAGTTGCCTCGGTGCTCATGACTTCGCCTTCTTGGTCTTCGCGGTCTTGGGCGCGGCAGCCTTCTTCGTCTTGGTCGCCTTCGGCGCGTCTTCCGATGTGGCCGACGCCGGTGCCGACGACTTCTGGGCCTGGGTCTCGATCGACAGCGAACGGCCGCGCAGGATCGTCATCATCCGAGCGATGTCGCGGCGCTTGTTCTGGAGCGCCGCGGTCGAGGTGACCTGGTTGGTGTGCTGACCGAGCTTGAGGCGGAACAGCTCGTCGCGGGTCCGCGCCAGTGCCTGGCGCAGCTCCTCATCGGGCTGGTCGCGCAGCTGCTCGAGGGTGGTGGTGGTCTTGCTCATAGAACGGGCTCCCGCGAGATCAACTGGGTCTTGACCGTCAGCTTGTGGTGGGCGCGGTGAAAGGCCTCCTTGGCGATGTCCAGCGACACGCCTTCGACCTCGAAGATCACGCGGCCCGGCTTGACGACGGCGACCCAGCCTTCGACACCGCCCTTACCGGTACCCATGCGGGTCTCGGCGGGCTTCTTGGTGAACGGATGGTCGGGGAAGACGCGGACGTAGATCTTTCCGAACTTCTTCACCGAACGAGAGATCGCGACGCGGGCCGCCTCGATCTGACGCGCAGTGATCCACCCGGGCGAGGTCACTTGCAGACCGTAGTCACCGAAGGAAACTTCGTTGCCGCCCTTCGCACGCCCGGCCAGATGGCCCTTGTGCGACTTGCGGAACTTCGTGCGTTTTGGGGAGAGCATCGACATCGTGGTGATTCCTTGCCAGGACTAGGTCGAACGCGGCGCCGCGGGGCGCGGTTCCTTCTTGGCGGTGGGCAGGATCTCGCCGTGGAACACCCACGCCTTGACGCCGATGCTGCCGTAGGTGGTGTGAGCCTCGGTGAACCCGTACTCGATGTCCGCGCGCAGCGTGTGCAGCGGAACGCGGCCTTCCTTGTACCATTCACGCCGGCACATCTCGGCACCGCCGAGCCGGCCGCTCGACGCGACCTTGATGCCCTTGGCGCCAAACTTCATGGCCGTCTGGGTCGCCTTCTTCATCGCACGACGGAACGCGATCCGCCGCTCGAGCTGGGTGGCGATGTTCTCGGCCACGAGCTGCGCGTTGGTCTCGGCCTTGCGGACCTCGATGATGTTCAAGAACACTTCGTTCTCGGTGAGCGCCTGGACATCCTTCTTGAGGGTCTCGACGCCCGCGCCGCGCTTGCCGATCACGATCCCCGGACGCGCCGTGTGGATGTTGATCTTGGCCTTGTTCGCCGCGCGCTCGATCTCGATGAACGAGACACCGGCGTGGTTCAGCTTCTTCTTGATGAACGAACGCAGCTTGAGGTCCTCGTGGAGCCACTTCGCGTAGTTCTTGTCCTCGTACCATCGCGACGACCAGGTCTTGATGATGCCGAGGCGGAAGCCCGTGGGATGTGTTTTCTGACCCATGTGTTCTCTCTTCCGTCTCTCTACGCTTCGTCGGTGACGACGACCGTCAGGTGGCTGGTGCGATGGTTGATGCGGTTGGCGCGGCCCATCGAGCGCGGCATCCAACGCTTGTTGATCGTGCCGCCGTCGACCGCGATCGTGTGGATCCGCAGATCCTCGACCGACGCATCGCCGCCCGACTTATCCTCGGCATTCGCCGCGGCCGACTTGATCGCCTTCGAGATGATGCCCGCCGCGCGCTTCGGCATGAGATCGAGCAGACCGACTGCTTCCTCGACCGACTTGTTGCGGACCAGCGCCGCGACGACCCGCATCTTGCGGGGCGACATCGTGATGCCTCTAACGAGTGCTCGTGCCTGCATGATCAAACCTTCTTGCGCTCGCCGGTGTGGCCGTGGAAGGTGCGGGTCGGCGAGAACTCGCCGAGCTTGTGGCCGACCATCTGCTCGGTGATGAACACCGGCACGAACTTGCGGCCGTTGTGGATCGCGAACGTCAGCCCGACCATGTCGGGGATCACCGTCGACCGACGCGAGTAGGTCGTGATCACCCGCTTGTTCGGGTTGGTCTCCTTGGAGGCGGCCTGGATCTTCTTCGCGAGATACTTCTCGACGAATGGGCCCTTCTTTACGCTACGCGGCATGATTCGTTCCTCTTACTTGCTCGGGCGGCGGCGGATGATGAACTGATCGGTCCGCTTGTTGTGACGGGTCTTGAGGCCCTTGGTCTTCTGCCCCCATGGGGTGCACGGATGGCGGCCACCAGACGACCGGCCTTCGCCACCACCCATCGGGTGATCGACGGGGTTCATCGACACCCCGCGGTTGTGCGGGCGAATGCCGCGCCAGCGCATGCGGCCGGCCTTGCCCCACTCGATGTTGCCGTGCTCGAAGTTACCTACCGATCCGATGGTGGCGCGGCAGTCGATGTGGACGCGGCGCATCTCGCCCGAGGGCATGCGCAACGTGGCCCAATCGCCTTCCTTCGCCATCAGGGTGACGCGCGTACCGGCCGAGCGGCCGATCTGGGCGCCGCGGCCCTGCTTGAGCTCGACCGCGTGGATCTCGGTACCGATCGGGATGTAACGAAGCGGAAGCGAGTTGCCCGGCTTGATGTCGCCGGTGTTCGCCGAGATCACGGTGTCACCGACGCCCAGGCGCTGCGGCGCGAGGATGTAGGCCTTCTCGCCGTCCGCGTAGTGGAGCAGCGCGATCCGCGACGACCGGTTCGGATCGTATTCGATCGCGACCACGGTGGCCGGCACACCCGTCTTCTTGCGCTTGAAGTCGATGACCCGGTAGCGCTGCTTGTGGCCACCACCGCGGAACCGTGAGGTCACGCGACCGTAGTTGTTGCGTCCCGCCTTGGCCGCCTTGTGCGCGAGCAGGCTCTTCTCCGGCTCACTCTTGGTGATCTCGGTGAAGTCCTGGCTCGACATCCCGCGCCGGCCCGGGGAGGTCGGTTTGTATTTCTTGACTGGCATCTTAGACCCCCTCGAAGAACTCGATGTTGTCGCCGGGCTTGAGCGTCACGTACGCCTTCTTCCACGACGGGCGGCGGCCGCTGAACCGACCCACGCGCTTCTCCTTGCCGCGGACGACCAGCGTCCGAACATCGGTGACCGAGACCTTGAACAAGGTCTGGATCGCGGTCTTGATCTCGATCTTGTTCGCGTCGCGAGCGACCTCGAACACGACCTGCTTGGCGTAGTCCTCGCCCTCGGCGTGTGCCGAGGCGGCCCCACCGGTGGACAACAGACGCGCCGACTTCTCGTTGAGCAGCGGGCGCTTGATGATGGATTGAGCGTCGCGCATGATTACTTCGCCTCCGACGCCTTCTTGGCCGACGTCTTCTCGGCGCCCTTGATCGCGTCCTCGATCTGCTTGGCCGCGGCCTGGGTCAGCACGAGGGTCTGGTGGCGCATGATGTCGTAGACATTGACGCCCTCGGGCGCGATCCACTGCGACGAGGCGAGGTTCCTCGCGCCGCGGGTGAGCATCGCGTTGTCCTTGACGTCGACGATCAGCACCTTGTTGGCGGGCTGCGCGATCCCGAGGGTCGCGAGCGCGGTGGCGATCGACTTGGTCTTGCCATCGGTGTCGAACTTGTCGAGCACGATCAGCTTGTTCTCCGAGACCCGCAGCGACAGCGCCGAGCACAGCGCCATCTTCTTGGCCTTGCGCGGGAACTTGTAGTCGTAGCTGCGCGGCCTGGGGCCCTTGGCCGAGCCACCGCCGACCCAGTGCGGAGCCTGCCGGCTACCCTGGCGCGCCTGACCCGTGCCCTTCTGCTTCCACACCTTCTTCGACGATCCGCGAACCTCACCGAGGCGCTTGGTCGACGCGGTTCCGGCGCGGCGCTTGGCGAGCTGCCACTTGACCGCTTCCCACAACAGATGCTCGTGAATCTCGGCACCCCACACCGAGTCGTCCAGCTGGATCGACCCGACGCTGCTACCGGTCACGTTCTTGACGTCTAGCTTCGGCATGGCTGTCTTTCAATTCAGGCGTTCGGGCGTTCAGGTCTTGATCTCGACGTCGACACCAGCCGACAGGTCGAGCTTCATCAGCGCGTCCAGCGTCTGCTGCTTCGGGTCCAGAATGTCGAGGAGCCGCTTGTGGGTTCGGATCTCGAACTGCTCGCGCGACTTCTTGTCGGTGTGCGGTGATCGCAGCACGCAGTACTTGTTGATCTTGGTGGGCAGCGGGATCGGGCCGGCCACTTCGGCGCCCGTCCGCTTGGCGGTCTCGACGATCTCGCCCACCGACTGGTCGAGCAGCTTGTGGTCGTAGGCTTTGAGCCGGATGCGAATACGTGGAGTCATGGGATTGCCTTACTTCTTGGCGGGCGCGGGGGCCGCGGCTGCCTTGTCAGCGGGCTTCTTGACGGCTTCGGCGAGGATCTTGGTCACCACGCCGGCGCCGACGGTCTTGCCACCCTCGCGAATCGCGAACCGGAGG
>JBFWXW010000096.1:0-20789 GCA_050187075.1 Kofleriaceae bacterium
GTGAAACCCGATCCCAGCAAGATCGCCCCGCCCCCGGCGCTCGGAGATCGAGAGCCAGACTCTGCGGTCGATGCAGCCATCGCGAAGGCGACCGAGGGATACCGCCCCGTCGGCGTGCAACGTGGGCGTCTCGAGAGCTGGAAACAGGCGACGTTCAAGGTTCAGCGCGGGCTTTGCTACAAGATTCTCGTTGTCATGGAGAAGGGCGCGAGGCCGTGGCGGGACAGTCGTTGGATCAAATACGACGTGAGGACAGCCAAACAGGTCGCCGGTTCCGGTGGTGGCGCCAACATGCTCGGACTTCGTGTCCAGGACGTGGAGTCCGACTATCTCTGTCCGTACGGACCGGGGAAGCTCGAGATCCAGTTTGAAGAAAAGCCTGCAGGCGAGGGGCCGTATTCGCTGCGCGTGTTCTCCAAGCCCGCCGACGAAGGCGCACTGCGCGATCGTGAAACCGACGACGCGCAGAGTTGGTGTCAGGAGTGCCGGCGTCGACGCTTGGTATGCATCGCGACCGGCGAGAGCGGCGGGTTCAAGACGTGCACTGCTCAGTTCCGAAGCTGCACCGCCGTTGGGGACACCGCGAAGGTTTGCCCGATGAAGTGACCGGCGCGCTCAGCGCTGCAGCACGTGCACTGCCGCGCAGCTGCCGAACCCGACGACATGGGTGAGCCCGACCTTGGCATCAGGCCGCTGGCGCTTGCCGGCCTCGCCGCGCAGTTGCGTCGTGACCTCGACGATGTTCGCCACGCCCGTCGCCCCGAGTGGGTGGCCCTTCGAGAGCAGGCCGCCGGACAGGTTCACCGGCGTGCGGCCTCCGGCCCAGGTCACGCGATCGCGCAGGAGCTTCGGAGCCTGGCCCTCGCCGCATAGCCCGAGGTTCTCGTAGTGCAGCAGCTCGGCGGTGGCGAAGCAATCGTGGAGCTCGACCAGATCGAGCTCGCGCGGGTCGACGCTCGATTGCCGGTAGGCATCTTGCGCCGCTTCCTTGCTGCAGGTGTTGATGTCCGGCAACGCGAGGTTGCGCTCGGTGTAGCGATCGCTGCGCAGCGACGAGCCAGCGACGCGGATCGCGCGCTTCATTCCGAGCTGCTTGGCCTTGGTCTCCGAGACGAGGACCGCCGCGGCGGCGCCATCGACGTTCACCGAGCACATCAGCTTGGTATTGGGCCACGCGATCATCTCCGACGACGTGACCATGTCGAGCGGCGTGGGCTTGTTGTACATCGCGAGCGGGTTATCGATCGCGTGCTCGTGGTTCTTCACGCTCACCATCGCGAAGTCCTCGAACGTCGCGCCGTGCGCGTTCATGTACGCGACGCCGAGCTCGGCAAATACCGCAGGCATGAGGCCCGAGCCGAGCACCCCCTCGGTGGGAATCGGTGTGCCCTGGTTGCGCGGCTTGAGCAGGCCTGCGGCGCCCATCTGCTCGCAGCCGACTACGAGCACGGCGTCGTACAGCCCGGCCTTGATCGCGGCCCATCCGAGCCGAAACGCGGTCGCCCCCGAGGCGCACGCGGCCGACGCGTTGACGACCTCGATCCCGGTCTGGCCGATCTGCCGCAGGATCTTCTGTCCCGGCATGTTGTTGGCCTCATAGACGTTGCCGCAATACAGCGCCTGGATCGCACCGAGTGGCACCCCCGCGTCGTCGAGCGCGAGCAGCGCAGCGTCGGCGCCGAGCTCGAACACCGTGCGCTCGGCGAACCGCCCGAACTTGATCATGCCGACGCCCTGAACGTAGACGTGGTTGCTCACGATGCGCCTCCCGCGGATGCGACGGGCACGAAGTGATAGCCGAGGTAGCTGTTGCCCTTGTCATCACGCTCGGGAACCACACCGAACGCGAGCTCGACCGGCATCCCGGCACGAAGCGCTGTGGGGCTCGGTTCGATGCCTTTCAAGTTGCCCTTCAGCGTCCCACCGCCATCCAGATCGACGATCGCCGAGATGTACGGCACCTCGATGCCAGGGAATGACCGATGAATGATCGAGAACGCGAACAGCGTGCCGCGGCTCGCCATGCGCTCCGGCGTCAGCGACGCGCGCGCGCCGCAGCTGGCGCAGTTGACTCGCCGGTCGAAGAACACGGCTCGGCAGCTGGTGCAGCGCAGGCCTCGCAGGTACGGTTTGCCGTCCTCGGGAATCTCCAAGAATGGCACGAGCGGTTTGGCAACGTCGGACATCGCGCGGCAGGATAGGCGTGCGGATGGGCCACTGCCAAGAGGCCCGTCATGACTGAGCCGGCTCCATTGGCCGTGACCGTCGCCGATGGCATCGCTACGGTGCGGATCGACCGGCCGGCGCGCAAGAACGCGATGTCCGTGGCGGTTTTTAACGGCCTGAGCCAGACCTGGCGCGAGCTCGGCGACGACGTCCGCGTCGTGGTGCTGACCTCGGCGGATTGCGGGGTGTTCTCCGCCGGGCTCGACCTCAAAGAAGCGGCGCAGCTCAAGGCCGACACCGGCCGCGACATCCTGAGCTTCCTCGATGATCCGTTTCAACGTGCGATGCGGCGCGTGGCCGTGCCGATCATCGCGGCGATGACCGGCGATCTGTTCGGCGGCGGCATGATGCTCGCGCTCCATTGCGATCTCCGCGTCGGGCTCGCCGGCACTCGTGCAGGAATCACCGAGGCCAAGATCGGCCGCGGCTCACCGTGGGGGATGCCCCTGTTGTGGATGTTGCCGGAGCCGATCGTCAGCGAGCTGGTGCTGGTCGGCGACCTCCTGCCGATCGAGCGGCTCCATCAGCTCGGGTTCATCAATCACCTCGAGCCCACCCCAGACGCCGTGCGCGCCAAGGCGTTCGCGCTGGCTCGCCAGATCGCCGACAACGCCCCGCTGTCGGTGGCCGCCGGCAAGCGCAGCATCCGCGCCGGCCTCGACCGCGGCTGTGAGGCCGCCCTCGACGAAGCCGAAGCGATCTATCGACCGGTGTACGCGAGCGAGGATGCGCAAGAAGGCCCGCGCGCGTTCGCCGAGAAGCGCCGGCCGCAATGGAAAGGCAGGTAGTCATGTCATCGTCGTCGCCATCGTCGTCGTCGGCCGGGTCGATCAAGCTGGAGCGGCGAGATCAGATCGCCTGGATCACGCTGAATGATCCCGACCGTCGCAATCCGCTCACGCCCGAATTCATCCCGCGCATGCTCGCGATCTTCGACGAGCTCGAGGCCGATCCGGCGTGTCGCGTCGCGGTGCTCACCGGCACGGGCAAGGCGTTCTGTGCAGGCGCGGAGCTGTCGACGATCGTGAATGCCGAGGGCATCGACGCCGAGGTTCAGTTCCGGCTCGTGCGTGGCTTCAACCGCGTGATCGCCCGGATCCGCGAAGTCGACCTCCCCGTGATCGCAGCGATCAACGGCGTGGCCGTCGGCGGCGGGGCGGCCCTCGCGCTCGCGTGTGACTTTGCGATCGCGAGCGAGAAGGCGTCGCTGATGTTCGCGTTTGGTCGGATCGGTGCAGCGAGCGCTGACATGGGGCTGACCTGGCTGTTGCCGCGCATGGTGGGTATCGCCCGGGCGCGCCAGCTGCTGCTGACCGGCGAGACGCTCGATGCCAAGGCTGCTCAGGGACTTGGCCTCGTTACCGACGTGGTCGCCTCGGATGCACTGCACAGCGCCGCCGAGGCAATCGCCCGCAAGGTCATCACCGCCACGCCTCGTCGCGCGGCCGCGGCCACGAAACTGTCCATCGATCATGGGCAGGGCGTCGATCTGGCGACCGCGCTCGGCTACGAGGCGTATCTCCAGACGCTGATGTTCCAGACGGCCGAGCATCGCGAGCGGCTGAGCGCATTCCTCGCAGGGCGCGGCCGCACGGGATAGCTCTCGACACCCGGCCGGATCCCCGGCAACGTTATAGACGTGGAGCTCTGGCAGCTCGTCATCGCCGCGGCCACTTCGGCGTTCGGCGTTCACTGGTGGCAACAAGTGCGCCTCCGACGGGAGTGCGCGTGGGCGATCGAGCAGTTCGACGAGGCTGCGCAGGTGATGTTCCATGTCGCGCGCCATGAAGCGGAGACCCGTCACCAGCGGATGTCATCGATCCATCTGCTCTATGGGCTGTTGCAGGACGAAGCGATCGTCGCAGCGCTCGCGCGTGCAGGCTGCGCGGTCGACGCCCTCGAGGACCGCGTGCTCGCGGTGATCGCAGCGAACGAGCCGGTGGCATACAACGATGGCGTCGCAGCGATGATGGTGGCGGCCGCGCGCGGTCGCGCGCACGGTCGTCCGCCGGGTTGCAGCGATGTGTGGGCATCGCTCGATCACTGCGTCGCCGCGAGCCTGCTCGACGACCACGGCGTCGATCGCGCGCGCGTGCTATTCGCCCTCGCACATCCGACGGGCGAGGCGCCGCTCGAGCTGCCAGGTGTCAGTGATGTGTTCATCGTGCTCCGCAACGACGACTTCACGACCTTCGAGTTTGTCGTTCGCGTGTTGTGCGAGCAGTTCGGATGCACCGAGGCCGACGCACAAGCCGTTGCTCGAAAGGTCCACGTCGAGGGCCGTGGTGTCGTCGCGCGCGCGAGCCAGGACGACGCGCGAGCGAAGATCCTGCGTGCACGCAAGCTCGCCCGCGAGCAGCGCTACCCGCTGTGGATCGGCATCGAGCCGACCTAGCACTCACGCGGCGATCGGCCGGGTCTTTACACCGTACCGTGTGATCAGGCGGCCATGATGGCGCGATCGGGAACCATCGAACGCGGCATGTAGATCTTCATCGCGCCAACGAGCACCCGGATCCGTCCGTGACTCGCGCCGAGGTCGGTCGCGGTACTCACGTTCACCACGCGGTCCACCCACCGTCGACATGGACGGTCGTTCCGGTGATGTAGCTCGCCTCGTCGCTGGCAAGGAACGTCACCGCCCCGGCGATATCCTCGGGGCGACCGAGCCGCTTGAGCGCGGTGCGGGCGAGCACCCGTTCCTTGAATGCCGGATCGGAGATCGCCGCCTCGGCGAACCGGGTCTCGATCAGCCCCGGCGCAACCGCGTTGATCCGGATGCCATCTCCGCCGAGCTCGAGCGCGAGCGTGCGCGTCATCGACAGGATGCTCGCCTTGGTCATCGCGTAGATGCCCTGATTGGGTGCGCCGAGCTCGCCGAACACGCTCGCGACGTTGACCACCGAGCCCGCCGCCTTGCGCGATCGCAGGTGCTGCGCGAACCGGCGCGTCGCATCGAAGTAGCCCTTGAGGTTGACCTCGAACGTCTTGTCCCAGACGGGCCAGTCCGCGTCGAGCATCGGCGCGTTGTGCGGGTTGGTTCCGGCGTTGTTCACGAGGACATCGATCTGGCCGAAGCTCTCGACGGTCCGCGCGAACAGCGCCTCGACGTCGCTCGGCTTGCCGGCGTGGCAGGCCACGGGCAGGGCACGCGGGCCCAGCTGGGCGGCGAGCACATCGAGTGCGTCCTGCTTGCGCGATGCGAGCACCACCCTCGCACCGTTGGCGACCATGTGACGCGCGATCGCTTCGCCGATGCCGCGGCTCGCGCCGGTGACGATCGCCACCTTGCCTTCGAGCCGGCTCGGCACGTCACGATTCGCTTCGGTCATCCCGACACCAGCGTCGTGCCGACCGAGCCAGGCTCGCGCACCGAGCGCACGAGATCGCCAGGACCGAGCTTGCCGAGGATGTGGATCGTGCCGACGCCTTGATCGACGATCTCCATCGCTTCCTCGAGCTTGGCGATCATGCCGCCGCTCACCACGCCGGCGGCGATCGCCGCGCGCGCCTGGCTGCAGGTCAGCTGCGCCAACCGCGACGACGGATCGTTGACGTCGCGTAGCACGCCCGGCGTCGAGGTCACCAGGAACAGCCGATCTGCCTCGAGCGCCGCCGCGAGCTGATTGCCGACGGTGTCCGCGTTGATGTTGTAGACCACGCCCGCGGCGTCGGCCCCGAGGCATGCGATCACCGGCACGTAGCGATGCGACCACAACAGCGCCAGCAGCTCCAGGTTGAACCCGGTGACCTCGCCGACGAGGCCGAGATCGATCGGGTCGGGGCCCGCGCCGGTGTACACCTTCGGCGGGCGCCGCGTCGCGCGCACCATCGAGCCGGACGCACCATTGAGCCCGATCGGCGCGAGCCCGCTGGCCACCAGGGCCGCGCACAGATCGACGTTGAGCTTGCCGGCGACCACCATCTTGATGACATCCAGGGTGGCCGGATCGGTGACGCGCCTGCCCGCGACCTGTCGGGTTTCCAGCCCGAGCTTCTTCTGCAGCTCGGTAGCCTGCGGTCCGCCACCGTGGACGATCGCGACGCGCGCGCCGCCTTCGACGAGGATGCGCAAGTCCTTCGCGAGCACGCGGGCCTCACTCGACCCTGCGACCTCGCCACCGATCTTGACGACCAGCAGCTCGCCGATGCTGTCTCTCATCGTGAATCCCCTGCGTTGGGATCGCTGTCGGCGCGGAACATCGCGGTGGTGAATCGCTTTGTCATGGCGGGACAGGGTATGCCATCGGTTACGCAAATGGGGAATCAAGTCGGTCGATCGGGGTTGCTCGCGAATGCGATCGCCGCCGTCCATGCCCGCAGCGCCGAGATGATCGCGCTCACGCGACAATGGGTGGAGGTCAACAGTTACACCTCGAACATCGCCGGCGTGAACCGCGTCGGCGAGCTGCTGCGAGCCGCGTACGCGCTGCCGTCGCTTGTGTGCACGGTGGTGCCCGGCGGCCCTGACCACGGCGATCACTTGATCTGGCGAACGCCGGCGGCGAGCCGGCCGGACGCCGCACCGATTCTGCTGATCGGGCATCATGACACCGTGTTTCCGCCGGGCCACTTCGAGGGCTGGCGCGAACAGGACGGTCGCGCGATCGGTCCCGGCGTGCTCGACATGAAGGGCGGGCTGTCGGTGATTCGCGGAGCGCTTGCGACGCTCCACGAGCTCGGCGTGCTCGCGGAGCTTCCGGTCGTGGTGGTCAGCGTCTCCGATGAGGAGGTTGGCTCGCCTAGCTCGATGCCGCATCTGAAGATTTGCGCGCAGGGCGCCGCGTGTGCCCTGGTGTTCGAGTCTGGTCGCGCGAACGACCTGATCATCACGCGCCGGCGCGGCGTCGGCGCCATGACGATCGTGGCCCATGGCAAAGCCGCCCATGCGGGCAATCATCACCAGGATGGCGTCAACGCGATCTGGGCCGTGGCGAAGCTGATCGATGCGGTTCAGCAGCTGACGAACTATGCAGCGGGGACCACCGTCAACGTCGGACAGGTCACAGGTGGCACGTCGAAGAACACCGTGCCCGAGCACGCGGAGTGCGCGATCGATCTGCGCTACGAGTCGATCGAGGCGGCGCATGCCGTGGTGGCCGCAATCCGCGCCGCCGCAGCGTCTGCAGCCGCCGCAGTGCCAGGTGTTCGAATCGACGTTTCAGGTGGCCCACGCCGGTTGCCGCTCGAGCGAACCGCAGCATCAGCAGCGCTCCGCGATGAATATGCAGCCTGTGCACGCGCCGCCGGCCTGGGCGATGGCGAGGCACCGCTGCTCGGCGGCGGTTCGGACGCCAACACCGTGGCGCCGCTTGGAGTGCCCGCGATCGACGGGCTCGGCCCCCGTGGTGCCGGATTTCACACGCTGGGCGAGTACGTCGAGCTCGCGACGTTCGCGCCCAAGGCCGAGGCGCTGGTGCGGTTCCTGGTGGGCCGACTTCCAGCGTAGCGCCGCGGGTGCGGCGCGCCGTTACATTTCGACGTGGCCGCGATGCTCGCGCTCGAGAGCTCGTTTGAGCTTGTCGAGCGCCGAGTTCTGGATCTGACGGATCCGCTCGCGCGACAGGTGGTACTGATCACCGATCTCGCGGAACGTCCGCTCCTCGTCATCGCCGAGCCCGAACCGCTTGGTCAGCACGTCCGCCTCGATCGGTGACAGGTGATGGAGCAGCCGCTTGACCTGGGAGGTCAGGGTCTGCGTGGTCAGATCGTCCGCCGGGGAGTGTTCCTCGGAGTCCGGATCCGCCATCGTGTCGCCGAAGCTGCGATCGTCGTCATCGTGAACCGGCCGGTCGAGCGACATCGGCTGCCCCATGATGTAGCGATGCATCTGGTTGAGCTTGGCGAGCGGCACGCGCGCCGCGCGCGCGAGCTCCTGCGGCGTAGGCGGGCGACCGAGATCGCCGACCAGCGCCTGCCGGACCTTCTCCAGCTGCTGCTGCGCTTCGAGCATGTGGACGGGGATCCGCACCGCACGCGCCTTGTCGGCGAGCGCGCGACCGATCGCATGACGGATCCACCAGCACGCATAGGTCGAGAACCGCAGGCCACGGCGGTAGTCGAATCGCGCGACGGCATGCATCAGGCCGAGGTTGCCCTCCTGGATCAGATCCGCGAGCGGCATGCCGCCGCGGTCGTACCGGCGAGCCATCGTCACCACGAGGCGAAGATTTGCCCGCACGAACTCATCGCGCAGATTGGCTGCATCGCGATGGGCCTGATGCAGCTCGGTCAGGTAGTGACCCGCATCGCGCTTGCCGCCCTCCGTCCACCACGTCGACTCGCCGGCGAGCGCAGCCGCACGCGCGCGATCGAGCTCGCGCACCACCGCATCGATGTGAACGCGATCCAGATCCGCAGCACGCAGCTGGACCGCAGCTTCCTTCGCCGCGACGCGAAGCTTCTTGGCGAGTCGTTCGTCCTTCAGCGCCCGCTTGGACTTGGACATGTCCTCGGCGACCTTGAGCAGCTTGGGCAGCTTCAGCGGCTGCTCGAGGTTCGGCTCGATCATCGCGAGCAGCGGGCGCACCACATCACCACGCGAGAGCACGCGCTCCCACGTCATGATCTCGGTGTCCTCGATGCCCTGCGAGAGCTCGCGCTCATCCTCGGGCGTCAGCAGGTCGTGCTCCGCGAGCTGACGGAAGTACGCCGCGAGATGATCGTCCGAATCGGGAGCACGCGCAGGACGCACGGTCTTCACCGCAACCGGCTCGATCACCGCTGGCTCCGCCGGAGCTGGCGTGGGTGCGGCTTGCGGGACAGGCCGCGTCTGTCGCATGCCGACGACTCGACGCGAATTGGCCGCACCATGGGTCGTCCGGCGCGCTGGGCGCTGCTGGCGACGAGGTGAGTGGGTGGTAGCCATGGCGGTGATACTCCTGATCTGTGTCAGACGTCGATGAGGTGTGAACCGTTGCACCGTGGACGTGATTCCCTGCACAAGGGTCCCGCCACGATGTGCTTGGAGAGATGCCCTGCACGTTGCGCACCGGATCCTGGCGAACAAGCCCTCCGACCAGGTAGGGCACGGGCCCCGGATCGCTCCGTGCAGAATCAGCGGGTTGGCGAGGTGACGCCGTTCCTCGACGGCAAACCGCGGTCGCGCACTGTGCCATGAGGCGCGGTTTTGTCCAGCAGGAATGTCTTGGCTGTCAGTTTTGGTGACAGTGCTCAGCCGACCGACGGTGAAGATCGCAGGCGTGAGGCCTGGTCAGGCTGACGTTTTTTCGGATTCCACCGCACACGCCTGTGCGCCGAGGTGCCGCAGCAGCCGATCGAGCAGAGCCGCTTGGTCCGGATGAATGACGCGCCGAGCCCGCGTGATTTCGATGAACTCCGCCTTGTCGACTTCCCATGACGCGCAGCGCGGAGCCGCGCCTTCCGGAGCCGGCCCGGCAAACGCGTGGACCCGCTTGCGCGACCGCGTGTAGTCGACGTGTCCGAGGTCGACGAGCGGCCCTGTCACGATCAGCCCGGTCTCTTCCAGGGTCTCGCGCCGCGCGGTGGCCTCGAGCTCCTCTTCTGGATCCGGCGCTCCCTTGGGGATTCCCCATGGGGCTCGTCGGTTGTAGTTGCCGGACGGATGAACGAGCAGAACCTCGACCGACTCACCTACGTGTCGGTAGAGCAGGGTGCCCGACGCCACGATTGATCGTTGGTCCCGCATCCCTCACTGACCGTGCAAGACGGACGATGTCAATGCAAGCATCTTGCAGTGCATTCGAGCAATCTCCACGGGTTGGTGCGAGCAGCGCCGACGCTGTACGTGCGGATTGTTGTCATGAACCTCGGTGGTGCCGCGGACTGCCGCGGTGTACCGTCGATCTCGATGAGCCAGGATCAACGTCAGGCATGGTTTGCCCAGATGATGGAATCAGGCCTGCAACACGAGATGTTCGCGCCCAGCGACGTCCTCGCCCACGCAACGCCTGACGTACTCGCAAATCACCTTCCGCCCGATCTGCTCTCGCGCGAGCTGTCGGCGTCGCTCGCCGCTGGATCGCTGACGCCGGAGCGCGTGCAGGAGACCGTCACGCCTGAGCTGCTTGCGAAGCATCTACCGCACGATGTGTTGTGGGCTTGTATCGCGGCCGCCGCAGCGCGTGCCGGAGTGACTAGGTGAATACGAGGGGCTTCTTTGTAGATGTACTGACCGCAGCCCTCGAGCTGGGCATCGCGACGCACGACGATGTGCTGCGCCACGCGACCCCGGACGTCCTCGCCAACCATTTGCCGCGCCCGTTGTGGGCGAAGTTGCTCGGCGCGTGCCTGAGCGCGTCCCGCGTCGATGCCCGGTTGGTCGTCGAGACGATCACGGTACCCTCGTTGTGCGAGCACGTGCCGCATCCGATCGTGTGGGCATGCATTGCAGAAGTGGCTGCGCGCTCGCTGGGCGTGGCGACGAGCCATCGGCCGACACGCGACAATGCGAGCAAGCAGGCGCGCGATACGAGCACCTCGTCGCCCGCGCCCGTCGCCCCTGTTGCGACGATTCCGCCGCGCGCCGTGATTTCACGCTCGTCGTCCGAACCGCGCATGACCGCACCGTCGCCGACCGCCGTCAACACGGACGCCCAGGCGCTCGGTGGCGATCAGCTCGCGGATCTGGTGGCGGAGCTCGAGGCCGATGAGCGCGCTGCAACGCCGCGGCCGCGCAACTCGTCGGGCCGGTTTCGCCAGGCCGGCACGAACGTCGGTCGGCCCAACACGAACCGCCGTCCCCAGGTGGCCGCGACCATTCCGACGCGCGGTCCTTCGATGGCCAGCGGCACCGCGCCCTCGACGCCCGCGCTATCGATCACCGATACGCACGAGATCGCCGACGTCGAGCTCGACATCGAGACCGATGTCGGCCGCAGCGAGTGGAAGACCAGCCTCGCCGTCGAGGACGAACAGCTCGTCGACTGGGCCGCATCGGACGAAGCGACCGGCGACGAGACCCGCAAGCGCTGACTGCTGTCGGCAGCGCTGTGCGGATCAGATCGCGACGCTCGGCACGGGGACCTGTGCCGTCAGCAGCTCACCCGTCGGTGATGTCCACTGCAGCTCGATGGTAGTCGTCGATGGGGACAGGTTGCCGAACCACAGCGTCCCAGACGTCTCGTTCCAGCCCGTGTGCGCCGGCGTGGTGACCGGTTCCCGCACGTATTCCGCGCCAGCTTCGGTCGCGATGTGCGTCTGGAGATAGAGCGGGGTCTCTGCGGGACGCGTCGCGCCGCAGCTTTCGCCGGTCGTCGTCGACGGGCCGACGAAACACTCGGCCACCAGCGCCGTCGGGCGATCGATGGTGATCTCGAGGTTGGACAGGCTCAGGATCGCATCTTCCTCGTGCTCGGGGCTGTGCAGCGTCACCGACCCCTGCAACGCACCTGGCGTACGCGAGGTGACGGCGATCCAGACGTCATTGGTGAACGCCTGATCGGACGGGGCAGGGGTGTATCCGTCGATGCTGTTCCCCAGCACCGCATGAATCTCGCAGTCGGACCCGCACGATCCGGCTTTGAATCCAAACTCGTTGGTGTCGGGCGAGTCGGGAGCCCAGCGCGCGTTGACGTAGATCGTTTCCCCTGCGAGGGCGCGCTGGTACGCGGTGGACATCACGGGCGTGTTGAGCGGCGGCAGCTCATCGATGTGCTCCATCGACGATGGTTCGGTGGCGCAGCCAACGGCCATTGCAAGCATGACGGCGAGTCGCTTCATGGCGGCGGCGATGAGCACCATCCATGCCGCATCCGCCTCATCGTGCCGTCGAGGACTTGCGATTCGGATCGCCGAATGTCGCGCTACACGTTCCGGGGGAACTGTGGGTGCAGTTCGTCACGATGGCGGACATTCGACACGAGTGACCAACGTCGCACGCGACGACGACCGGCCCCTAAAACGGCACCTCGAATCCGAGCTGGGTCTGGAGCGCGACGTCGGTGTGCTCCTCGCGGAGGAATGCGACCGCGCGGGCAGCGATGCCGATCTGCAGGTACTTGTGCTTGAACAGCTCGAGCCCGATCTCGCCGCCCAGCACGGCTGCATACTCTCCGCTGAGATAGCCGTAGCCGACGCGCAGCCCGAGATATGGGTTCAAAAATCGGCGTTGCCCGCCGCCCAGCAGCCCCGAGTACATCGCGCCGCCGACGGATCCCACCACCGTGCGGGTCTCGTTGCGGCGCGCCGGGAACGCATCGAGGTCGAATGTGAGGAAGCGCTTGATGTGAATGGTAATGCCGCCGCCATAGCGCGTGCGCTGGCGGCCCTCGGGGTCGAGCAGCGTGAGGGTCGCGAAGTGCGGTCCGGGATGGATCCGCGCGTGTGGCGCGAACTCGACCGGGCCGCCCTCGCGGACAACCGTGAGCGTGATCGTCGCGAACGCGACGCGATCGAGCAGCCAGCGCTGTTCGCCCTTGATCTTCTCGATCTCGCCGCGGACGCGCGTCATCTCGTTCTCGATCTGGATGAGCTCCTGCATCGGAGAGTCCTTCTCGGCGAGCTTTTGCAGGCGAGCCATGGTGAGCCCGAGATTCGTGAGGGCGAGCTCCTGATCGAATAGCTGCTTGCTCACGTCGCTCGCGAGTGTGCGTCGAGATTCGATGACGCCTTGGGACGCGAGCCAGTCTTGAAGCGGGCGTGCCTGCGCCGGCGGCACCCGAAGCTCGACCGCCGCGCTCGAGGCATCCGTTGTGGGCCCCTCGATGTTCTCGGACACGACGCGGCCACCGCTGCCCTCGACGCGGGCACGGATCGCTGCGGCCGTCGCGACGACGTCATCGACTCGCAGCGTCAGCCAGGCCTCGACGACGAGCTTCTCTGGCTCGGCGGCTGTCGCCGAGGTGAGCACCTGTGCCGTGGCGGGGGCGGCGGGGCCTGCGAACAGTCCGGAGACGGCGTCGACCATGTCCGTGGCAATGCGGCGACGCTCGGCCGGCGCCGACGCGAGTACCACCGCTTCACCGTTCCCCTCGGAGCTGTACACAGCGCTCGCTCCCTTCATCGAAACCAACGCTGACTCGGGTGGCGGGCGACGATCCGGTTCCGGTTTCCTCCATCCGGCACACGAGCCGATCACGAGCGCGACACCGGCCAAGGCCACGAGCTTTGCCGTCATGTGGCCACGAAACGCACCACCCTGGTGCGCGATCTATCGGATGTGCTCACTGCGATCCGTAGCCGCGGCCGCCCTGGGTCGAGTTGACCTGGTCGAGGCGAGCGTCGTGCGGTCCGAAACCAGAAACGCCGAGTTACCTCTCGGCAACTCGGCGCTTCGTCTCGTGAATTTTCGTGGGCGTTGTAGGGATTGAACCTACGACTTGCACCGTGTGAAGGTGCCACTCTCCCGCTGAGTTAAACGCCCTGAACAGGGTTGGAGATACCGCCGGCGCGGCCGCATGTCAATCAGGAGGCGCGGGAGGTGGCAACAGGATCACCGCGGTGCCCAGGTCCGTCAGGATGTTGGGTGCTCTGACGACGACATCGGTGAACGGTTCAGCGCTGCCATACCGCAGGCCGGTCCCCCCGGTCACCTCGACCGTGTACGTACCGGGCGGCAGGGTGAGGATGGCGCCGAGGTCCTGGCAATCGAAGGCGTGGGTGATCGGCGCGCCTCCGTCGCTGGGGGTCGCGGTGACCCGGAACGTGGCGACCGACAATTGGCAGCCCTCCGTGCGGATGTCGGGATCCGTCTGTTCGGCGAACACGCCCCAATGCACGCGGAGGTAACCACGATCGATGAGGATCTCGATCGGTGCCTCGACGGGGACGGGATCCACCCCCCGTTGCTGAATGCTCACGGTCTTGGGCAGCGACGTCGCGTAGATCTCGCTGCCATCGGAGGTCGTGATCGCGACGGACGCCAGATAGTCGCCTTCGAAGTCGCTCGGGTCCGGCAAGAAGATGGGTCCGCGACCGGACCCGCACGAGAACGTGTCAGCGATCGCCGGTTCGAACGTTCCATCGCACTCGCCCAATCGCACGCAGGCGTCGAGATCTCCGGAGTAGCGCTGCAGGCGGACCATTGCGGTGCCAAACCCAGGCGGGCACGGCTGAGAGTCGGTCGCACCTCGAAGCGTCCACGTGGTCCGGACCAGCTGTTCGGGCCAGCAGCTCGCCGCGCACCCGTCCTGACTCGTCGCGTTGCCGTCGTCGCATAGCTCGAAACCTTCGACGACGCCGTCTCCGCAGTCGGCGTCGAACAGCGGATCCTTCTCTTCGAACATGCATCCCACGAGGGCGGACGCCATCGCGATCACGACCACGATACGCACCGATACAGTGTGCGCGTGCGCGCGCTGATCGCGGGCTGGAAACGAGCGGCACGTGCTCCGACCATCCGCCGCATGGAGCAGCGAGAACGCGCCACGCGCGTCGGCAGCGTCACACAAAGCCGTGATACGACCGTCGCCATGCCACGCACGATCATCCGCACTCCGATTGCTCCGGCCGCGATTGGCCCGTACTCACAAGCGGTCATCGTCCCGATCGGGGATGGCAAGCGGATGGTGTTCACCAGCGGTCAGATCGCGCTCGACCCCGCGACGGGCGCGATGGTGGAAGGCGACGTCGAGCGCCAGGCCAACCAGGTGATGGACAACGTGCGCGCGGTGCTCGCCGCCGCCGACGCGAGCTTCGATCATGTCGTGAAGGCGACGGTATTTCTCGCCGACATGAATGACTTCGCGACGGTGAACAAGGTCTACGCGGAGCGATTCCCGCACGATGCTCCCGCGCGCTCGACGATCCAGGCCGCGCGGCTACCACGCGATGCGCGCGTCGAGATCGAAGTCATCGCGATCGTTTGATCCCAGCTCAGGAGGAAGCCATGTCGTCGTCGATCAAGTCGGTACTCACGGAGACGCGAAGCTTTCCGCCGCCGCCGGCGTTCGCCAGGGCAGCGCATGTCGGCAGCATGGCGGATTACGAAGCGCTGTATCAGCGCGCAGCCTCCAACCCCGACGGGTTCTGGGGGGAGATTGCAGGCGAGCTGGCGTGGGCCAGGCCGTGGCGACAGGTGGTCGACTGGAAGCTGCCGGATGCCAAGTGGTTCGTCGGCGGTGAGCTCAACGCCACGGTGAGTTGCCTCGATCGGCACGTCGCGAGCTGGCGCAAGAACAAGGCCGCGATCCTGTTCGAGGGCGAGCCGGGCGACACGCGCGTCATCACGTACGGCCAGCTGCATCGCGAGGTATGCAAGGCGGCCAACGCGCTCACCGCGCTCGGCGTGAAACCAGGCGATTTCGTCGCGATCTACATGCCGATGGTGCCGGAGGCCGCGATCGCGATGCTGGCGTGCGCGCGGATCGGCGCACCACATACAGTCGTGTTCGGCGGCTTCTCGGCCGAAGCGCTCGCCGATCGCGTCAAGGATGCACGCGCGAAGGTCGTGATCACCGCCGACGGCGGTTGGCGTCGCGGTCAGATCATTCCGCTCAAGGACAACGTCGACAAGGCGGTGGACGGCACCACCGTCGAACGCGTGATCGTGCTGCGTCGTTGCAACAACCAGGTGACGTGGAACGATCGCGACGTGTGGTGGCACGACGTCGTCGACACCGCTTCGCCGAATCACGAGGCGAAGCCGTTCGACAGCGAGCACACGCTCTTCACGCTGTACACCAGCGGCACGACGGGCAAGCCCAAGGGAATCCTGCACACGACCGGCGGCTACATGACCAACGCCGCGTACACCACCAAGCTGGTGTTCGATCTGCGGGACGACGACGTGTTCTGGTGCACCGCCGACATCGGGTGGGTGACAGGCCATAGCTATGTGGTCTACGGACCGCTCGCCAATGGCGCGACCATCGTGATGTACGAGGGCGCGCCCAATCAGCCGGGGCCCGATCGGTTCTGGAACATCATCGCGAAGTGGGGCGTGACGGTGTTCTACACGGCGCCGACGGCGATCCGCGCGTTCATGCGGTGGGGCGACCAGTATCCGAACGCGCACGATCTATCGTCGCTTCGCTTGCTCGGCTCGGTCGGCGAGCCGATCAACCCCGAGGCCTGGATGTGGTACCGCAAGACGATCGGTGGCGACCGCTGCCCGATCGTCGACACGTGGTGGCAGACCGAGACCGGCGCGATCATGATCTCGCCGCTGCCCGGCGCAACCGCGACCAAGCCAGGCTCGGCGACGCGGCCGCTGCCGGGCATCGCGGTCGACGTCGTCCACAAGGACGGCACGCCGTGTCAGCCCAACGAGGGCGGGTTTCTGGTGATCAAGCGGCCGTGGCCGTCGATGCTGCGCACGATCTTCGGCGATCACGAGCGATTCAAGACGACGTACTTCGGCGAGGTCAAGGACTGCTACTTCGCCGGCGACGGCGCGCGCAAGGACGAGGACGGCTACTTCTGGATCATGGGGCGCGTCGACGACGTCATCAACGTCGCGGGGCATCGGCTCTCGACCATGGAGGTGGAGTCGGCGCTGGTCTCGCATCCCAAGGTCGCCGAGTCCGCGGTGGTTGGCCGGCCCGACGAGCTCAAGGGGCAGGCGATCGTCGCATTCGTGACGCCGCGGGCAGGCGTCGCCGCCGATGAGGCGCTCGCCAAGCAGCTGCGCGAGCACGTGGTCGCGCAGATCGGCGCGCTGGCACGACCGGAGGAGATCCGGTTCGCCGAGGCGCTGCCCAAGACGCGTTCGGGCAAGATCATGCGCCGCCTGCTCCGGGAGATCGCATCGGGCTCGCAGTCACGCGGCGACACGACCACACTCGAGGATCAGGGCGTGCTGGAGCGGCTCGCGCAATCGTTCGCGCAGGACGAATGATCAGACGGTTCGCTCGAGGACATCGAGCAGTTGCGATGTCCCCGGCGGCATCGTCCGTGGCTTCTGCTCGATGAACCGAAACCCCAGGCGGTCGTAGAAGCGCTTGGCGTCGCCGTGGGTCGACACCACAGCGAGCCGGATGGCTCGACCACCTAGCCCGCGAACGTGGTCGGCCAGGGCGTCGAGGAGCTGCGTGCCCAGGCCACGATTACGACCGTGCGGTGCGATGAAGATCAGCCCGACGAACCAGGTCGCCGAATCGGGATACCCGTCGATCACGTCGAGCACCGCGATCTCATCGATGAGATGAACATGCTTGCGGTCGAGCGATGAGCCGGGCGGCACCCACGCCAGCTCCTGCTCGGCCGTGGTGCGTTCGAGCGGTGCGCCGCAGATCAGCTCCCACATCGCGGGATCGGTCTCGAGCAGGGCCTGGATCGCCGGTGCGTCGGCGAGCGCGCAACGACGACCGGGGATCACGGAGGCGGGAGGCCAGCCGCCTCGTCGTCGAGCCCTTCGAAGCCTTCGGTCTCCTCGGCTTCCTCGGGGATGAATTCATCATCGTGCGCCGCGGTGCTTGGCATCGGCGTCGCGATCGCAGCCCGTGGCGGCTCACCGGCCGCCGGAGCCGGCAGCGTTGGCGCCGGGATCGCGGGCGTCGGCGTCGCCGCCACGACACCTGGGTCGGCTGACGCGACCGGATCGGCCGGCGCGGCCGACGGCGCGGCCGACGGGGACGGGGTCGTCGCGGGCGGCGTCGCGAACTTGGCGACCAGCGCGAGCAGTTGATCGTGTGCCTTGCGCACGCGTGCCTTCGACAGCGGCCGGTCCGTGTTGGTGACGATCGAGAACGCGAGCGGGCGTTCGGGGTTCACGTCGAGCACACCGGAGACCGCGATCACGGTCGACAGGGTTCCGGTCTTGCCCCGGATGTGCGTGCGCGCTTCCTTGCCGAATCGGCGGCGCAGCGTGCCGTCCGCATGCGCGAGCGACTCCAGCCACGCTTGCGACAACATCGGATCGGTGTCCTCGTTGGTGAAGCCGGCGGCGCTGCGCACGACGGACACGAGGTCGTGCGGAGTGATCTGCGTGCGGTACGAAAGACCGGAGCCGGTGTCGATCACGATCTTCGACTTGTCGAGGCCGGTGTGGCGGGCGAGCCAGTCGTACATCGCATCGAGCGCGAGGTCCATCGAAGGCGGTTGCTGGCGCGTCAACGCGGCGGCGGTCATGATCACGCGGTCCGCGAGCCAGTTGATGCTCCACTTGTTGACCTTCGCGACGATCTCGGACAGCTTGCGCGACTCGTGGCGCGCGAGCTCGACCGGCAGCGAGCCGGTGCCCACCGCTTCGCCGATGAAGTCGCCGAGCTCGAGGATCTTGAGATCGCCGGTGACCTGAACGCCGTGCGTCTTGAGCGCGGCGCGCAGCGCGTACACTGCGGTGGCGGTGCGCTCGCGGGTGACGAACGGATGGGTGAGTGAGCGACCTCGGCTGATCGTTCCAGCCACCGTGACGGTGACATGCGGCCGGCCGTTGACCTGCGTGGTCTCGCCGGTGAACGTCAGCCGCGCCCGCCGCTTGCGCTTGCTGGTGACCGCAGTGACCTTGACGCTGACGTGCTCGGCGCCGGGTCCGACGGTCGCAGTCGGCGGCTTGCCTGGGTCACCGGCGACCACTTCGATCGGAACCACCGCGCGATACAGTCCGTCGCGCGTCGGATCCGCGCCGACGACGATGTTGCCTTCGATCGAGGTGATGCCGCGCGCCGCGATGTTGCTCGCCATCTCGTCGAGGTGCGCGAGCTTCAAGGTCGGATCGTAGCTGCCGAGCAAGAACACGTCACCGCGCACCACGCCGGCCTGCGGCTCCGGACCGAGCAGCCGTGTCGGATAACGAAACTCCGGACCGAGCAGCTCCAGCGCGGTCGCGGTCGAGATCATCTTCACGTTCGACGCGGGGTTCAGCCGATCGTCGGCATTGAACGCGAACAGCGGCTCACCGGTCTTGGCGTCTGCGATGAACACGCCGGTCGTGCCGCGCTTGAGCTGGCTGCGCAGCAGCTTCTCGATCTCGGCGGAGGTGCGTTCCTTCGCGGTCAGCGGTTCGGGGCGCCGACCGATGGCTGCGCTCGCGCCACGAACGTCAGACGTCTTGCGAAGCGCCGCGCGCGCATGCGCCGGATCGGTCGGCTTACGGGTGACTGCCGGCGCGGCCGGTCGCCGCGGGGTAGGATTCGCGGCCACAGGCACCGCGATGGCCGCGGCCAAGGCTCCGACGATAACCGCGCGCACGGCTAGCCTCGCGCTCCGGCGGCGTGTCCACCCATCCCCTGATCTTGTACTCGGGCTGGCCGTCGGATTCAAAAAATCTGGCTCGCCAGTTCCGGGGCGGCTCCCGGGTCGGCTTTCGCGCCCATCGGCTTGCGATGGCACGGCCAGGCAAGGCACGTTGCCCGAGATGTCGCCTTCGCCCGCTGTGGCGTACTTCTGCATGGAGTACGGTCTCGACCCGAACTTCACGATCTATGCCGGCGGCCTTGGGATCCTCGCCGGGGATCACATGAAATCAGCAGGCGATCTTCGGGTGCCTATCACCGGGATCGGGCTGCTCTGGGATGAGGGCTACACCCGCCAGGTGGTGGGGTCTCGTGGCCTCGAAGACCAGTATCCGAAGACCCCGCGCGACGCACTGCGCCGCGTCGACGTGCGTGTCGAAGTCACAGTCCGCGGCAAGCGCGTGCCGCTTCGCGCCTGGAGGGTCGACCGGTACGTCTCGTCGAAGCTGTACCTCCTCGAGCCCGAGCGGGACCAGGACCGCTGGATCACCCAGCGGCTTTACGGTGGGGACAGTGACTATCGGCTGGCCCAGGAAATCGTCCTGGGCGTCGGCGGGGTGCGACTTCTTGATGCACTTGGGGAGCCGATCGACGTGTTTCACTTCAACGAGGGCCACGCCGTGTTTGCCGGGCTCGAGCTGCTGCGACAGGCCAGATTTGGCGGCACCACCGTTGCAGAACGCCTGACCAAGCTCCGGCCCCACGTCGTGTTCACGACCCACACTCCCGTTCCCGCCGGGAACGAGGTCCACGAGCTCGCCGCCATGCGAGCGATGGACGCGAACGTCGGGCTCACGGACGAAGAGCTGGAGGCGATCGGCGGCGACCCGTTCTCGATGACGGTCGCCGGGCTGCGCATGTCGCGAATCGCGAACGGCGTCGCGCAGCTTCATGGCGAGACCGCGCGTGCGATGTGGAAGGGGATCGAGCACGCCGCGCCGATCATCAGCATCACCAACGGCGTGCACGCGCCCACCTGGCAGGACGCTCGGATCCGCGCGGCGCTGGTGCCCGATAAGTCGCGTGCGCAGCAAGACAACGAGCTGTGGGCTGCGCGCGCCATGCTCAAGCACGAGCTGATCGCCGAGGTCGCCAAGCGCACGGGTGCGCAGCTCGATCCACAGCGCATGGTGATCGGGTTCGCCCGACGCGCGGCCGCCTACAAGCGCGCGGACCTCATCCTCGGCGATGACAAGGCGCTGCGCCGCTTGTTCGACCTCGGGATCCAGATCGTCTACTCGGGCAAGGCACACCCTCGCGACACCGGCGGCAAGGCGATCGTCGCCAAGCTGATCGAAGCGTCCCACACGCATCGCAATCAGGTCGTGTTCATCGAGGACTACGGGATGACGATCGGCGCATTGCTGACGCGCGGCGCGGATATCTGGCTCAACAATCCGCGCCGGCCGCTCGAGGCGTCAGGTACGTCCGGGATGAAGGCGGCCATGAACGGCGTGCCGAACTTGT
>JBFWXW010000097.1:0-20519 GCA_050187075.1 Kofleriaceae bacterium
GTGGCTGTTCGCTGAACCGCGACGACAGGGCCTGACGCGGCGCCGTCGCAATTCCGACGAGGACTGCGCCCTCAGCGATTGCCCCCAAGATCTCGTATTTCAGCGCAGTGACACGAACGAAGTTGCAGTTCTCGACGGCGCAACGGTGCGGCACGCACATTGCTGTGCGGTGTGCGCATGTGGACGAAGCGGACGAACATCACTCTGATCGCGGCCTTGATCGGCAGCAACGGTTGTCTTCCTGACCTCGCGGGGACGACCGTACCGGCGGTGGACGCAACGATCACCGCGCCGTCCAAGGATCTGGCCGCAGCGAAGAAGCTGTTCGACGACAACGTCTACCCCATCATCAAGGTGAAGTGCTCCGAGGGCTGTCACGCCGAGCACGCAACGAGTGCCACGATCACCCGGTTCGTAGCCACCGACCCGGCGAACGGCTGGCAGGTCGCGACCAGCTACACGGCGCTGATCGGAACGTTCGCGCCGTCGACGGCGCCGATCCTCGGAAAGCTGGAGACCGGCCACTACGCACTGACGTACACCCCGGACGAACAGACCAAGATCACCGAATGGCTCAACAAGGAGCTCGATCTGCGCGACGGCGATCCACAACCACCGCCGGGCGAAGAGACCCTCGCACAGGCGACCGAACGGGTGCTGGCTGAATTTGCGGGCTGCATGACGCTGCCCAACTTCCAGACCTCGAACATGGCCGACGCGTTTGGCGGGATGCGCGCGCAGAACAACACCGAGTGCGACAACTGTCACGCCACCGGTGGCTATGGGTTCATCGCGAGCCGCGATGAGACGTTCTTCTACAACGCGTTCTCCGCGAAGAAGTACTTCTTCCTGCAATACTTCACCGTCGACACCACCGCCGGTGCAGCAGGCGCGAAGGTCGTCATCAACACCAACGCGTTCATCGGCGTCGCCAATGGCAAGGATCCCCATCGCGAGCATCCGCGATTCCAGTGCGAGGCTCCCGATTGCGATAACGAAGGCATGCGCGCGTTGCGGACGTTTTACGATCTGACCATCGCGGCGAAGAACGCCGGTGGGTGTCCGCCGAGGAAGCTCGAGAACTGAGTGGTCGCCGCACCCGCGAATTTCATCGCGGCGTTGCGATCACAGCGGTTAACGTCTCATCGCAACAGTGGTTTTCGGGAGAATCGACTCCACCTCGTACGGCCGAATCGATAACGTGACGCGAGGAGGTGATCGATGCGGACCACGTTATTCGCGACCGTGCTCGCCGGTGCATTGAATGCGCTCGGTGCACCGGGGGCCCGTGGCGTCTTGGGGGCGCTCGGTGCCATGGGTGCTCTCGGGGCGTTGGGTGCTCTCGGCTCGGGGTGTGTGCTCGAGCTCGAAGCCACGACCGCGCCGTCCAACGACAACGACAACGAGCCCGATGCCGACAACACGCCGCCCCCGCCGCTGCTCGAAGCGAAGCGACTGTTCGATGAGGACGTGTATCCGATCGTCGCAGCGAAGTGTGCGGATGCCGCGTGTCATGGCGAGGATTCGATCGGCGCGACGACCGCGCGGTTCGTCGCCGTCGATCCCGCAAACGGATGGGCACTCGCGACCAGCTACGCCTCGATCGTAGGAAATTTCGACCCAGCCGACGCGCCGATCCTCGGAAAGATGGACACGGCCCACAACGGGATTAGCTACACCGAGGCCGAGCGCGCGTTGATCGTCGCATGGCTGGTGAAGGAGCTCGAGCTGCGAGGTGCGCAGCTCGCGGCCAGGCGGCTGTTCGACCAGAACGTGTATCCGATCCTCGCGGGCAAATGCGCAGGTTCGGCCTGTCATGCCCAGTCCGCCTCGGGCGCCACGCTGTCGCGGTTCGTCGCTGATGATCCCACAGATGGTTGGTACCGCGCGGCCACCAGCGGCGCGCTGGTGGGAACGTTCGTGGCGAGCACCGCACCGATCTTGCGCAGGCTCGAGACCGAGCACTACACCGCGAGCTATGGCGATCAGGAGCGCGCGATGATCATCGACTGGCTCGCGAGCGAGCTCTCGCTGCGCGGCGGGCCGTGACCCGTCCGCGTGACGCAAGGTGCGTTACGACGGCAGCGTCTTGGCGAGTCGGCCATGACGAAACACCCACAGCGTCCCGGGCACGCCGGCGGTCCATGTCTCGTCGCGGGTCAGCGGCATGGTGGCGATGATCGCGACGCGATCGTTGGGCGTCGTGACCTCGGCGAAGTCGATGCACAGATCTTCATCGGCAAGCGTCGCCTTCTTGAACGGCGCCTTACGCACGATGTGATGGAGCTTGGTGGCACATCGCGCGAACAGCTGATCGCCGTCGCTGAGCAGCATGTTGAACGTGCCGCCCCGGCCGATCCGCGCCGCGTGCGCCGCGATCGCCGGGCCGAGCTTGGCGCTCGATGGCGAGCCCCGAGGAAAGTCGTGCTCGAGTGCGCCGAGCAGCGCACAGAACGCGCGCTCGCTGTCGGTCTTGCCGATCGGGTGAAACCGGCCGAGCTTGAGCTTCTCCGGGTTCTTCACCGTGCCATTGTGCGCGAACACGAACTGGCGTCCCCACATCTCGCGTGAGAACGGGTGGGTGTTGGCGAGGCTGACCTGTCCCCGGGTCTTGCGCCGGACGTGCGCGATCGCGAGCAACGTCTTGATCGGATGGTCGCGGACGAACCGCGCGAGCGGCGAGTTCGCAGCGGCAGCGGGCTCGAGAAAGATCCGGGCGACCCGGCCCTCGTAGAGCGCCAGGCCCCAGCCATCGCCATGCGGTCCTGCGCGACCGCCGCGGGTCGCGAGCCCGGCAAACGAGAACGTGATGTCGGTCGGGACGTTGCACGCCATCCCGAGCAGCTCGCACATGCGCCGAGGATATCGCGTTCGCGCGCGCGGTGCCGCTACCGAGCCTGGCTACCCGCGCGAGATCGCGGCTTGGCGAGTGGCACGCTGTCGAGCCGGACGTCGATTCCCGGGGCGGGCGAGGGCGTCTGGTACGGTCGGCTCGGCGGTGCGGCGAGGTCGGTGAAGATCGAAAGCAGGATCACCGCGGCCAGCACGCCGCCGATGATCAGCACGGTGAGCCGGTGGAACCGGCGAGGTGGGCGCCTGTTGCGCGCGATGATGTTCTCGAGCCGGCCCACGACCGAGGTCTACGCTATTCGACGTCGAACACCAAGGTCAGCGTGCTTTCCTTGGGGAGCTTCACGTCGATCTTGTGCCGGCCCGCGCCGGTCACGGCATAGGACGGCACTCCGTCGAGCACCGCGCCGTTGCTGAACGCTTGGCGCGAGGTCATCGTGATCTTGCTGAACCCGTCGAGCGCGATGGTCCGGGTGAGCTCCTTGGCAGTGGAGTTCGCCATCGCGACCACCAGCACGTTGTCCTTGAGGAACGCCGCCGTGGTGAGAACGCTGTCGTTCTGGGTCACCTTGAGCGCCGTCGCACCGTCGGGGATCGCGGGGAGCAGCGTCTTCATGGCATGGAACATCGGGCGCGGTTTGCTTCCGGTCGCAGGCGAGGTCAGTAACCCCCACGTGTGCGTCGACCAGTTCTGGTCGGCGCCCTGCCAGATCATCGGAACATTGGTTCCCATCAGGATGTAGAGCAGCGTGTTCTCGAACAGCCGCACCGCGTACTGGTTGCTGTTCGATGCGGTGCCCCCGGTCTGCGGATCGCTGAACGACGCGCCGTTGAACTTGGTGCCGACGACGCCATACTCGGTGAGATAGACCAGCTTCTCACCCGCGGCGCCGCGATCGTGGATCGACTTGCTCCAGTTCGCCCAGCGCTCGCGCAAGTAGCCCAGGCCGACCTCGGCTTCGAACATGGGTGCGTCCCACGCGTGGGTCGACCACGCCGCGATGCCCGCGAGCCCGTACGAATCGAGTGCGTTCACGTACGACGCCCCGCTGCCGTAGTAATCCATCTTGTTCAGGCCCGGGCCGACGATGCCGACGTCAGTGAACCCGCGCTGATTGAGCTCCTGGCGCGCGAGCTTGATCAGGATGTTGTAGTCGCCGGCAGACAACATCGCGTTGGTGGGGATGTTGGGCTCGTTCATCAGCTCGACCGCCACCGGCCGCAGGCCGCGCTTGTTGAGGTACTCGAGCACCGAGCCCCACAGCCGCGCGAAGTCATCGAGGTGAGGACCATCGAGGATCTTCTGGCCGATCAGATCGGTCCGGATCCAGGCGCTCGGCGGATCGAACATCACGAGCACGACCTTGGCGTTGTTCGCGGAGGCCATGGCCCACGTCTTCTTCACGCCCGCTTCGCGGGTAGCAAAGTCGCCGTTGAAGTTGGCCTCGACGTAGGCGTCGAGCACGGCCCGGGTGGTATCCGCCGGCGGTTGCTGGGCGAGCCGCGGCCACTCGGGGTTGACGGCCATCCGCACGTAGTCGAGCTCGAGCTCCTTGATGACCTTTTCGACAGCGTTGTCGCCCGTCCAGATCGAGGTGCCAAACCCGTCCACGCGGCCCAGCGGCTTGTTGCGATCGAACACGATCTGCGGCTCGCTGGTGCTGTCGCCGTCGGCCTTGCCGCCGATATCCTCGTCTGGGTCGCCCGTCCCCGTCCCCGGATCGTCCGGCGAGGTCGCGCATGCCGCCAGAATGGTCGTCACGAGTAATAGCGAGCGGGTGGCGGGCATGGGCGGCGACAGGAGCAACCGCCATGCCGACCCTTGGCCCCCGGACATTGCGCATTCTGCGAGGAACATGGCGCAGGTGGCCATTCGCCCCGCCGGCGGATCATGGGGCCGCCGGTCTCCGGGAGGCGCCCCCGGGAGGTTGCAGCTGGAGGCCGGGATCGGTGTTCGGCGAGGCGCGACGGGCGTCACTTGCAACCTGCACCAGCGATGCCCACGTCCACGGGCCTGACCCGCGGGATCAACTCCGCACGCGATCGAAGACGCCGCGCGCCGGCATCACCTGCGACGCGGTGGTTGCTCGCGCGCTGGCGAGGACCGTGGTGATCGCGCAACGGTGATGCTGCGGCGCCTCTCGCAGCGTGGGTTGGACCAACGAAACTCCGGCGCGTTGCGGATGGTGCTGCGATTGCAGCGGCTTGTGGTATGAGCCGCCTCCGTCGATTCATCGTACTGTCAGTGCTGTTAGGTGCAGCGGCCGCGGGGTGCGCGCGCGGCGCCCCACCGGGCTTTTCAGGCGGCGCTTCCGGTGCAACGCCCGGGGCGACGTCGTGGACGTTTCCGCTGGTCGACCCGCTCGCCGATGGGCGGTTGATCACGCCGGTCTACCTCGATGGTCGCGGACCGTTCCTGTTCGCGATCGATCCGGATGCTGAACGCACCGTCGTCGATCGTTCGATCCTGTATCGCACGCCATACATCGTGCGATCCGGGCTGCGGGTCACCGACGAGAATGACGTCTCGCATCCGCGATCCTACGTCGAGGTTACATCGGTTCGGATCGGTGATCTGACGATCAGCCTGGCGACGGTCGAGCTCGGCGATGACCATGCGTTCGACGGCGACGGCCGGCAGATTCGGGGGATCATCGGTCGCGACGTGATCGCCGATTCGCTGGTGTTCGGGTTCGATCGCGAGCGCGCGATCGCGTGGCTCTCGACGCAGGAGGCGTTTCAACCGCCCGCCGGCGCTGTGCAGCTCGCGTTTCACAAGGGAATGCGCGACACCGGCAACGTCGTGGTCCGAAAGCTGGTGACCGCGCAGGTCGGCGGCAAGCAGGTCGATCTGCACGTCGACCTCGGCGCCGTCTCCAACCAGCTCCGTACCGACCATTGGCGCGACGCGCAGCTTCGGATCGTGCCCAACCACGAGATCCTCGTCGACGAAGCTGGCACGCGCCGCGAAGTGACGAGCGCCGGGATTGCCGATCAGGTGACCGCAGGCGTGCTCGCGAAACGCGACGTCATGTTCGTGCCGTACGACGACAAGCGATGGCCGTTCGGTCAGCTCGAAGGCACGTTGGGCCTCGAATTTTTTCGCGACGCCTCCGTGGCCGCCGATTGGCACCATCAGCGGTTCTACGTGACCCCGCGATCCCCGAGCGCGATCGCGACAGCGACGAGGCTCGCGCGCTGGGGCAGGGCTGTGCCGGCGTGTCCAACCATCGGATGTGCGACGATCACCGTGACACTGCCGGCCGATCTGCCACCGTCCGAGGTCATCGGCATCGCGAGCGACAAGGCGACGTCGCCGGACGGCTGGGCGCGTGCGACCGTGATCCGCGATCCTGCCGCCGAGGACATCGGGCTCGAGGTCGTGCTCGCAGCGACGTCACGAGCAGGTACGCCGCTCCCTCCAATCGCGGTGAGCCTGCCGGCTACCACCGACGAGCTGATCGTGCCGATCGAGCCGCGGTACGGCCTGGCGACGCTTCAGGTCATCGACGTCAGCCCGTTTCCGCGACCGTGCGTGGGTGGCTGCGTCGTAGCGTCGGACGCTCGCTAGTCGAACACCTTGTCCAGACCCGACGCAGCGAGTGCCGCGCGGGCCTCGCTCGCGTGCTGCTCGGGAACGAGCACGACCGCAGGCGCCCACGGGCCGAAGAACGCGAGCAGCGTGCGCAGGTTGCCGGCATGGATGTGACAAGGGATCGATCTGGCGGCGAGCACATGTTCGACGATCGCTGCGCGCTGGATCTGATGGAGGACGTGAACCGCGGCGAGCTTGGCCCGATGGGCCCGGGCATCATCAAGGATGTCGATCACCACGGCAATGGCGATCGGGACCGTGGGGCTCAGCAGGAACGTGTACTGGTGCGATCGTGAAACCAGCCCGACGGCGATGAGCGGCACCACCATGACGCCCGAGATCAGAACACTCCGGGCCCAGGTCGCCCACGTGGGCGGTTGTACGCCGGCACCGGACGCCGTCGTGGCGAGCAACGAAGGCCGGGCAAACAACCAGGCATACACGAGCGCTGCAACGAGTGTCGCGATCAGCTGGATCGAGATGTCGA
The DNA here is from genome assembly GCA_050187075.1 of Kofleriaceae bacterium. Classification (GTDB taxonomy): domain Bacteria; phylum Myxococcota_A; class Polyangia; order Haliangiales; family Haliangiaceae; genus JABFXX01. Next base: position 6,933 of record JBFWXW010000097.1, read on the forward strand.
GCTGGTGCACGAGGCACCACTCCAGTAGTTCGAAGAACGCGTCGCTGACGCCGAGCGGCCCAAGGATGATGGCGACGAGCGCAAGACCTCCGAGCGGCAACAGCGGAGCGATGCCGGACGATGGAACACGTAGCCCAGGTTTGCTCGGATCTGTGACGCGCCAGCGAAGGACGCAGGACGTGATCAGGCCGTGAGCGATCACGCCGATCAGCACGAGTGCGGTCATGCCACTCGCTGGATCCGTCGAGCCCGCGTCGCGTGAGGTCGGGAGGACCGCGTCGGATTCCGGCGCACCTACCAGGTTCACGACGATGACGGAGATCAGGATAATCCCGTAGCCGTTTCCCAGCCCATGCTCGCGGATCACTCCGGCGATGATGGTCAACAGCATCGTGCCTGCGCCCAGGGTCGCGGTCACGGTCAGCGGGTTGACATCCACAGAAAGGTCGGCGTCGTTCGCTGCGCGCAGCAAGGTCTCCGCGAACCAGTGGGCCTGCAGGAGCGTCAACACGATCGCGACACCGGCGGTGATCTGGCCCATCGTGATCCGGGTTCTCGGATTGTGGCCCCATGCCGGGTTTGCAAGCGCAACCAGCTCGACGAGCACGAACGCGCCGATGACTGGAACCAGGCCGAGATGGATCACGCTCGGAATGGCTTCCGCGCTGGTCACACCATGCTCCCATTCGTCGCGAGGGAACACGGATAGCGGGAGCGGGATCTTGGATCCGATGAGGACCACCACGGGCCCGAGCAGCGTCACGGCGAGCCGGCGAACCGGAAAACGACCGGCCGGCCGAAACGCAGGCGCTCGCCAGTGCGGGCGGGTGATCCGGATCACCGCGAACACGATGCCGCCAAACAGCACACCGGCGATGAGCCCCAGCAGGCCCCGGCTGACCCATTCATACGCGGAGCCGCCTGGCTCGTGCCAGCTCTTGGAGACGATCGTTCCGCCGGCAGGCAGGCCGTATGACAGGATGCGAACGAGCGCCGCTGCCTCCTGCTCGGATCTGAGGATGCTGGTGCCGCGGCCCATCGAGATCCAGAGCCGTCCCTCGCGAATCGGCTCGTTGACGGTCGGAGCCGAGACGACGCGATCGCCGACGACGATCGCCAGCCTCTTGCCCACCAGCCGCTCGGTCGCGTCGCCGAACCGAGGGGTAGCCTCGCGTGTGAGATCGACCATGACCGCGGGATGGTTGGTGTTGCGGTCGTACCCGACCGTCGCTTCGGCCACCATCATTCCGTCGAGGATGACGTGATTGGCGAGCAGGTAGGTCCGCCAGCGCGGCCCGTCCAGCGTTTGTTCGAGCTCGAGCTGCACCGAGCTATCGCGCGGGGGGTGCCAACCGCGGGACCTGGCGGCGGCGATGGCTCGTTCGAGCAGCTCGCGCGTCGGCGCTGCCAGGAACTGATCGTAGTAGGTCCCTCGCTCTTGCTGGAACGCGTCCTCTTCGAGCGACACTCCATCGCTCGGTCCGATGTCCTTCGCGTAGGACGTCAGCAAGACCTCGTGCACGTGCATGCCACCGCGCTGGAGAATCTCGAGCGTGTCTTGCGCTGCGTCCCTCGCGAGCCCACGAAACTCGAGCACGAATGCGCCATCACGGTGGACGATCGTTGCGCCGTCACGCGCTAGCTGTCGTTCGAACGCCGGCAGATCCGCGCTGGCTGGCGGCTGGTAGTGAACCTCGAGCCCGCCGAACCGTTCGACGCCCGTCGGCCCGCCCAGCATCGCGATCAGGCGATCCGGGACGGTGTACGCGACGAAGGCGACGACCACATAGACGAACGCCAGCAGCGCCGCCGCGAGCGCGACGCGCGCTCCATTCACCGGCCGGGTCATTGCCACCATCACGCCTCACGATCCGGACGAGCGTCAACTGAATACGTCGCGCCAGGCGATGCGGCTTTACGCCGGCGCGGCTTGATCGCCGAGCAACCGGCTCAGGCTCAGATCGAGCTGGCTGCGCACCGAATCGAGCGCGCGATCGAGCTCGGAGCCCCCGAGCCCCCAATCCTCGGCGAGCAGCTTACGCGTGTGCTCGGCGATCCGGGTGCGGGCATCGCTCAGCCAGCGGCTCACGGTCACGCGATGCACGCGATACAGCCGGCTGATCTCGTCGACGCTGAGCCCGTCGACCAGGTGCAATCGCAACAGATTGAGATCGCGCGTCGACAGCGTGCGGATCGCATCCTCGAAGCTCTGCTTGAGCTCGCGGCGACCCCGCTCGTGCAGATACGCGAGCTGTGGCGTTGCCGCGATCGCCGGGATCTCGAACAGCGCGTCATCGGGATCGACCTCGCGCTTGTTCCGCCGCAGCTGATCGACCGCTGCGCGCACGGCGGCGGTGCGGACCAGGGCGCCGAGCTCGCCGCGCCCGGCGTACTGGCAGACCCTCGGCCACGCCTCGCCTTCGGCGCGAACGAACAAGCGCTGGCGGAGCAGCTGCTGGATCTCGGCGACTCCATCGCCATCGAGGTTCATCCGCCGAAGAATCGGCCCGGTCGACTGGAAGTACATCGCCTCGAACGCTGCGATCGCGGCGTTGTCGCCGTCGCTACAGCCGCACGCGACGTAGAGCTCCGCGGGATCGAGCGCCTCGAGTGCGGCGATCCAATCCTCGCCGGGGTCGGTGAGCTTGGTCGCCAATAGCTCGAGCATCCGTGCGTCGGTGACCGACAGCTTCGGCCATGCGGCACGACCGGTGTCGATCGCGTTCGCGAGCGCCTGCTCTGCGGCCTGATCGTTAGCCGGCGCCGTTGTGCCGGGGCGCAGCGCGCGGAACTGGAGGAAGAGCGATCTGGACATGGCGAGCCGACGATTCGAACAGCTTACTCGGATCTATCATCGAACGAGCGCCCGAGATCGAGTGAAAGGTCACCGGTCGAGACCGCTGGCGCCGTCCACACCGCCGACGCTGCCGGTGCTGCCGACCCTCGCGAGGCTGGCCAGCGCCTCGCTCGCGCTGGTCGGAGCATGCTCGCGTTCGATGGTACCCAATGTCCACGCGCCGGACATCGAGAGCGCGGCGGTCGCCGCCGCGGCACAGGCGGGAAGCTCGCGCTCGAGGTTCTCCAGCACATGGCTGAGCAGCGCGAGCTCGCGGCCGACGTCGGCGCGCGTCTCCACCAGCGGCGCCAGCGCCTGGCGCTCCACCGCGATCGCCGCACGCTCGCGAGCGACCGCGCGATCGATCCGGGTCATCCGGCGGTTCACGGCTTCCTTGAGCCGCGACGCGAGCTCCTGCCCGAGGGCCGTGTGCAGTCGGGGCTCGACATCGAGCAGATCGACATTGGCGCGCTCGCGCAAGCGCTCGATGTCGCCGCGTACGTGCTCCAGGATCTGGGCGCGCTTCGCCTCGAGCGAGCGCAACAGTCCCGTGAGCCACTGACCAACCCCGCCGCGCTTGGTTGCGAGCGTGACCGCCAGTGACGGGAGGACATCGATCGGATGGATCGTGATCGACCGCGGCGCCGATCGATCGGGATCATCGGGGAGCTGGTCGTCCCCCAGGCCCGAGGCGAGGGAAGGGTAGAGGTCGTGGCCGCACCCATTGACTCCGCCCATCACGAGGATTTGCGCCTCCTCGACGATCCGGCTGGTCGCCGCGGTCCACTCCGCGTCGACGCCTGCGGCCGCCGCCTTGAGCTCGTCGCCGGTGCGCGCCGCTTCGATCGCTCGCAGCCAGCCGGACGCCACTTCCTCGAGCGCTGCGCCGACGTGCACCGACGCGTGCTCCATCACCGAGTGGACGCTGGTGACGATCTGCGGCCGGACACGGCTGATCTGCTTGGCGACGAACTGCGCGGGCTCGGCGATCCGCAGCATCTCGAGCCGCGCGATCCGGTCGCGAAACCCCTCCTCCGCGCTCGCGAGTAGCTCGTCGAGCCGCCGGACCGCCGCATCGGCGCGGTCGCGAACGCGGCGACCCAGCCGAAGCGATCGACTGCTCTCGAGCAGCAGCGGCAGCGCCGCGATCGAATCCGTGAGCTCGCCGATCCGGACCGGGCCGCGATCGGCAGTCGCCGGCGCATACATCGCGTCGCGCGACACCAGCACCACCGCGTCGACCGCCGCCGAGGCCCGCGTGGCGCCCGTGAGCTCGATCAGCTCGATCCCTTCGGGGAGCTGGCCGTCGGAGAGCTCGACCTCGATCTCGGCGACGTTTTCCGCGGCGCTCGCCGCGCGCAGTCGATCGAAGTAGCGCTGGCGCTGTTGTCGCGCGACAGCCTCGGCGGCCGCCAGCCGCTGTTCGAGCGCCACGAGCTCGGTTTCGAGGTGCCGGATCGTGATCGCCTCGCGTCGCGGCGCGTCGAGCTCGTTGCGGTGGGTCCAGGTCCAGATCCACCGCATGATCCACTGCCACACCAGCCACCAGCGCGGACGCGTCTTGACGATCGCCGGCAATGCCCGCTCGGCGGCGTCGTGCGTGCGCCGGTGCTGGTCGAGCTGTGCCCGCGCGCGCTCGACGGTTTCGCGCAACCTGGGATCGTCATCAGCCTCGGTCGGCATCGTCTGCTCTTCGGCACTGCCATCGTCGCGAACCACGCGAAACCGCGTGTGCGGTCCACGATGGAGGCGCACCGCTGGTGAACCAAGCGAGCGGACCTCTGGATCGAGTGCGCGCGCACCACACAGCAGGTTCACCAGCTCGGTGCGTGCCACCACCTCCGGGCCACCGAGGCCGATCGAAAACGGCATGTGACGCCAGCCGACCTCGAGCTCATCGGCAGCGACACTCGCTGCGGAAGCGACCGGCGGCGCGTCTGCCAAGCGACTGAGCGTGCGGCGCGCCTGTTCGATCACCCCGCGGTAGCTGGTGGGGGCCAAACGCTGTCAACGGTAACACGCTGCTCGGATTCGAGGCGGCACATCACGCTGGGCTCTCGGTCGTACATCCGGTGTCGAACGTCGGGCTGCGATCCTGCCGGGTTGTCGGTGCCGGGTTCTGGGTGCGAGATCCGGCGCCAGCCCCGTACGTCCGGCTACCGCTCGCTGTCCTTGCGTTTGCGCCGCATGGTCACGATCGAGATCAGCGCGAACACCAGGATCACCGCGCTGGTCAGAGCCCGCGAGCTGTTCGCCGACGTCGAGCAACCACCGGCCTCCGCGGACATCGTGTCGGTCTCGCCATCGCCATCGCCGTCGGCGCCGTCCGCCTTTTCATCCGGATCGACCTCCATCGTCTGGACGATGATGCCCTGGCCGGCGACGAACGCATCGGAGAACTGGAACAGCACGCCGCCTTCGTAGCTCGAGTACAGCTCCGGCCGGTACCCGACGATCGTGGTCACCATCTGGCCGTTGGTCGGCGCCAGCGTATGGAGCGTGTGCCAGCTGGTGCCGTCGTACTGCTGCACCTTGACCGGCTTGATCGACGAGTAGCGGAACTTGATGATGTGTGGCTTGGTCGGATCATCCGGGTACGACAGGATGTTGGCGTCGGGCGCGCTGGCCTGCTTGCGGCCATCGCCGAGGTCGGTCCAGTCGGCGTGGTACAGCTCCGACTTCACGATCGGCAGCTCCGAAACCATCAGGCTGGCAAGCCCTCGCAGGTTGCGGATGCCACCGAGGCCGTCGAGTCGTTGCGGCTCGAACGCATTGCGCAGCGTGGCGTGCGCGATCGGGTCGTAGCTGCTGAGCTTGGCGAGGAAGCCGACATCCAGGCTCTTGGGATACGCCATCTTCTGACCGCCAGCGATGTGACTGTAGACGGTGGCCGAATCGATGGTGGTGTGCAGCAGGTACGTCTTGACGAGCTTCGCGACGTCATCGGCCGTGAACTCGATGCCCGACTGCTCGGCGCGCATCACGAAGTTCATGTTGAGCGCGGCGTGCGGCAAGTCTTCGCCGGGGCTGTTGTAGCCGGGATTCCAGTAGTTCCACAGGTACGCACCAGTGGCGCCGGTGACCAGCCGCTTGCGAAACCGCTTCGCGAGCCGCGTCGCGCGATCCTTGTACAGCTCCTCGCCGGTTGCATCGTAGAGCGCGATGTAGAGCAGCCCCATCGCGCCGTACATGTTCGGCGGCACCTCCTGGCCGTTGTACTGATAGAACGTCGCGTCGGGGGGAAACACGTACCAACCCGTGGTCGCGTCGCTGCGCCATTCGGCCTCGTGAACGGTGACCATTTCCTTTGCCGCTGCCAGGAACGTGGTCGCCTTGTCACCGAGGGTCGTGCCGTCATACGTGACGTGGCTGCCGAGCGTCGGCGCGCTCTTGAGGATCGCCGCGAGCTCGGCCATCGAGGAGCCCAGCATGCCGGTGTGTGCCGCCCAGCAAACCGGCTGGGTCGAGTAGCCGGTGGACTGCCAGCACAGCTTCGATTCATTGCGGAAGTCTTTGAGCCCGCGCGCCTTGTCGGTCAACTCCAGCGCGTTATCGATGCCGTAGGCGAGCCGGTCGAGGTACTTCGGATCGTGGGTCGCGTTGAACGCGTCGACATACGACATGAGCACGTAGGACTGTCCCCACGGCATGGCGTTGGCGTTGCCCTTGTACCAATCGCCACCTTGCGCATCGACCTCGTCGAACCGCTCGCGCAACGTCTTGGCCGTTGCGGTTCCACCGGCAACGCCCAGGGTCGCCAGCAGCGCGATTCCAACCATCGCATTACGTACAGCTCGTCGGGGTGGAGTCATTGCCCGGACCCAAAGAGCAACCCCCGGGCCATCGCGCACACATTGCGGTACAGCTAGTTAGCTCCGAGATCTGTAGCCCCCCTGGCCACGCGATCTTCACCGCTCCGGCTACTGCAGTGTCTACTGAAACCGGAAGGTTGCGGTCGGGAGACTCCGGCGGTGGTGCGAATGAAGCCACGCATCATCGGGCGTCCGGGCGCCGGACGCTACTTGCAACCGCACCAGCCCCTCCAGTTGCACAGCCGGCGACGTGCCAAGTGCAGGTGACAAGTGCACGTGCACGTGCAGGCCAGGGGCGCCTTTGAAGAGGCGTCGGGCGTCGAGCTCGCAAGATCATTGCCCGACGCTCGCGTCGTCCGCGATCCGGCTCAGCCGCTGGGCTCGAAGTTCAGCTTCTGTCCTGCGACGGAGACCTCGACCATCAGCCCGCCGCGCGGCAGCTGGAACACCGCGACGCCGTCGGTGAAGGTCGCCGACGCAGCCGCCCCGGCTGTGAGCGCGACCGCCGACGCATTCGCACCCAGCTCGAACGGTTCGTTCTTCAGCCGCGCCACCGCATATCGATCGCGGAGCACGACGAGCTCCGCCATCGATTGTCCGCCGAGCTGCGCGCCGATCGATCCCTGACTCAGCTCGACGAATCCTGTGGGCCGCCCGTTCTCGAACAACACGCCGCGGCCCCATGCACCGCCGACGACTGCAGCGGCCTTTCCGACGTCGGGAAACACGACGTACCCTGCGGCGGCGTCCAGCAGGCCTTCGAGTCCGCGGTCACGGACCAACATCTCCTGGAGCGTGGCGCGGGCTTGCTGTTCGAGGTTCTGGCGTTCCTCGACGGTCTTGGGTGCGGTCGCGCACGCAAAGAACGTTGCGGGTAGCAGCAATGCAACGATTGCGATCAACTTGGACATGGCAACCTCCAGGCTCGTTGATGCTCGCTAGTGCATCGCGCTTGCCGGTTGGCCCCCACCCGTTCCGCGCCCGTTCCGCGCCCGTTCCGCGAGGTTCGGCGATGGCGCCGAACACCCAGCGGCTCCGGCGGCGCACACCGTGGCTGCCCCGCGCGGGAAGTCCCCGGGCACAGTGTCGACGACTCGCAACACCTCATGCCGATGCCACCGTCCCAACCGCGCGAGATCCCGACGCGGTCGGTTGGGCCTGCGAGCTGCACGTACGCGCGAACCATGCGTACCGCGTCCGTCGTGCTGGTCGTTCTCATGGGGTGTGGCTCGCCGGTGCGTCCGCGCGTGATGCCCACCATCGACTCGTTACCCGACGAGCAGCCGCGGCGGGACGAACGCCTGCGATCGATCGAGGTCCGACCAGGACCGGAGACCCGGCCTCGGCTGGCCCCCAAGCTCGATGCGGCCGAGACCGCCGCGGCGACCGCGGCGGCGCTGCTGGGGATCGCCTATTCGACGTCGCGAAACGTGGAGCTCGGGCTGGAGCTCAACGTGGTCGAACCCGACGCCGACCCGGGACAACCGACCTCACCGACCACGCCAAGCCAACCAGCGGCTGCGCCCGATCCGAACACGCTGGTTCCGTGGGTGACGCTGCCGTCGAAGTCGTCGAACCACTGAACTGGTGTCCGAGGTGGGAGTGTCCCCGCCGGTGCACCGCGTCCGCTTCATGTTTCGACCAGCACGTCGGCGCGGTTAGCCCACGACAACCGTCGATGTCTCGAGGCATGCGCGTTGCACTGCGTGATTGCGCCGACATGACAGACACCTTGATCGACTGCGTTGTCGTGATGGCGTCCTCGGTACGCGGTGGGGTAACGCGAATGGCTGGTGCGACGTCGCATCATGTCACCTGCGGACCGCGCGCCCCCTGGCGCCGGTCAGCTGGTGTTAATTGTCGTCGCGGCCAGCGGTGCGATACGGCGGCGCGCAATGGCCAATAAGCTTCGACTGTTTCGCGTGGACTGGGGCTGGCGCGAGCGCTCCGAGCTCGAGCGTGCGGTCATTCGCAAGTACCATCCCCAGCTGGACACGAGTGGTCATAGCGTCGATAGCTTCGCCACCGTGCTCGCGCGTGCATCGGCCGAGCTGCCGGCGATCGAGATCGTCGCGCTGGTCGAAGACCACTATCGCGCCCGCACGTTGGTCCTGGCCCGTGCCGGCGCCAGCAAGCGGATCGCGATCAAGGACACCACCCACCGCGGCCAGTGGGCGATGCGGCCGTGGCTGCCGCTCGATTCGGTGGTGACGCCCGTGAAGGCGTCGAAGGCACAAGAGGTGTGGGACGTGCTGTGCGAGTCGAACACGGCCGACACCCCGCTCGAGCGCAACGGCGACGAGCTCGAGCTGCCGCTGAGCTACCGATCGGAGCGGCACCTGCGCTGGGCGATGGAGCTGGTCGCCGATGCCATGATCGGACCGCTCGCGCAGTTCGTCGCGCAGATCGGTCATCATCGTCATCTGGTGACGCTGCGCTCGAAGTCGGTGCAGATCGAGCCGCTGATCCAGTGGCCGAGCTCGAACTCCGAGTTTCACGAGCGCCAGGTCGAAGGGTTGCTCGCGGCGGATCCCGAGGAGCTGTTCCCGGTCGTCGTGTCGGCGCGCCGGCGGATGGCGACTCATCCCGGCGGCACCAAGCTCGATCAAGCGATCTACTTGCCCGAGAGCCAGCTGCACGACATCGAGCACCAGGCAGTGCGGACCGATCGCAGCCTGTCGTGGGTGGTGCAGGAAGCGTGGCGGATCAGCCGTGAGAGCGTCGTCGCGCTGCCGAGCCGTGACGCCGCGCGCGCGATCGTTCGACACGGCGATCGAACGCGCAAGCGCAAGCTCCACTTCCCCGGCGAGATGCTCGTCGAGATCGAGGACGTCGCCGAGCGGCTCGGCTGCTCGGTCTCGTGGATCGTGCAGGCCGCCTACGCGATCGCGCGATCATCGATCGCGGCACTACCAGCGCCGGAGCAGGGCGACGAGATCGCGCCGTAGCACTACCAGCTGATGATCACTTCGCCGTTGCCGCCCTGGTAACCGGGGGTGTGTACCACGTTGGTCGCGGATCCAGCCGCGTAGCCACTGCCACCGGCGCCACCGTAATTGCCACCGCCACCGCCGCCGTAGAAGCCACCACCACCGCCGCCGCCCGCACCGCTTTGGGCGAGCGCACCGTTACAACCTGCGCCGCCGAGCCCGAGCACACCCGCGGAGCCCGCGCACCAGGTCGCGCTCCACTGACCGCCGCTGCCGCCAGCGGACTGGGTTCCCGGCGTTGGCAGCGTCATGCCGTTGCATCCGGTCTTGGGTGCCGGCGGACCACCGTTGAGTCCACCGCCAACGCCACCGTAGAACTGGACGTTGTTGCACACGCCGGTACCACCGCCGCCACCGGCGACCACGACGCGATCGGCGAGGCCGACGCCGTTGACGCGGATGTCGGACGCCCCGCCGCCACCGCCGCCGCGCTGATTCGAGAACGACGAGCCGATCGCGCCGCCGTTGAAGCCACCCGCGCCCGGGGACCCGCTGATGCCGTTCGCGCCCACGCCTCCGACGAACACGGTGACCACATCCGTCGGCGAGACGGTCAGGGTTGCCTGGGTCCGCCCGCCGAGCCCGCCTTCGCGCGGCGCGACCGTCGAGAACCCGGCTCCGCCCTGGGCACCGCGAACATCGACGCGGATCGTGTTGGTGCACGACGGAACCGTGAACGTCTGGCTCGCGCCGGTGTACGAGAACGTCACGCTGCCGCCGCAGGCTTCGTCACAGGTGCCGGCGATGCACACCGGAGTGTTCGCGTCGGACGTGCAGATGTGATCGCCAGGATTCGGCGCGTTGCCGCAACCCCCGCAGTTATTCGGATCGTGATCGATATCGACGCAGGTGTTGCCGCACTTCGTCGTGCCGCCCGAGCACACGAGCTCGCAGGTATCGCTCGTGGTGTTGCACAGGTAACCCACGCCGCAGCCCGACGGTCCGAACACGCAGCGGTCGGTCGCCTCGTCGCAGGCCTCGGTGCCATTGCAGCTGATCCCGTCGCTACAGCTGACGGTGCCGGTGCCGGCGCACGTGCCGCCGCCACAGACGTCGCCGGTGGTGCAGAACAAGCCGTCGTCGCACGTCGCACCGTCGTGGTTGACGAACGCCGTCGTCGACTGCGCGGTGTCGCAGACCAGGCATGGGTTGTTCGGATCCACTTGTCCCTGGCCGTAGCAGGTGCCATCGATCGTGCAGCCAGGGCAGGCGACGCTCGGGATGCATGCATCCGCTTCGAAGTCGCACAGCGAGCCCTCGTCGCACGTCGAGGTGCCGGCGGCGCACCTGTCGGCCGTCTCGTCGCAGGTCTCGGCGCCATTGCAGGCAACACCGTCGCTGCAGTCACGCGCGACGCCCGCACACACGCCCGCGCTGCACGTGTCGTTCGTCGTGCAGAACGAGCCGTCGTCGCAGGTCGTGCCATCGGCGTTCGACCACGCGGTGGCGGACGCTGCGGCGTCACACACCTGACAATCGTTCGCGGGGTTGGTCACGCCGCTCGGATAACAGACACCGTCGATCGTGCAGCCGGCGCTGCACGGATCGCCGTTGTTGACGACGCCACCGTCGACGCCATTGTCATTACCGCCAGCACACGAAGCCGCGCTCAACGCACCGACGAGCAAACAGACTCCAGCGAGAAACTTCATGCGCGCGAACGTATCAGGCAGCGATCGACATGTCGCGACATCCGTCGAAGGCTCACGCGTGAGCGACTTACCGAGGGATTCTGTTGCCGCTACATGTCTCGCTACAACGCGCGCCTGCGCGATGAAGCGCGCTACCAGCTGATGATCACCTGGCCGTTGCCGGACTGGAATCCTTGCGTATGGGTGACGTTGGTAGCGGACCCCGTCGCGAAGCCGCTGCCGCCGGCGCCGCCGTCCCAGCCTCCACCGCCGCCGCCGAAGTAGCCGCCGCCGCCACCACCGCCGCCAGCAGTTCCGGTGCCGCCAAGGCATGCAGCGCCCCCGATGCCGAGCACCCCAGCTGCTCCGGTACACCAACCACTGAGGTTGCCACCCAAGCCGCCACCCGCCTGCGTTCCAGGGGTCGGTGCGGTGCCACCACACGAGCTCGCTCCAACGCCGCCTGACAACCCTCCTCCAGCGCCACCAGCAATTTGGCTCGTGCACGACGATCCGCCGCCACCGCCGCCCGCCACCACAACCCGGTCGGCGAGCGTCGTCCCGTTCACGCGGATGTCAGAACCGCCGCCACCGCCGCCGCCGGCGGTCGCAGCGTTGTTCGCGCCAGCTCCGCCGCCGTTGACCCCAGCTGTCCCCGGTACGCCGATGCCGGCGTTACCGCCCGCCCCACCGACAAATACGGTGACGACGTCCGCAGGTGCGTGACCGAGCGTTGCAACGGTCCTTCCCCCAAGTCCGCCAGGCGTGTTGATCCATGAAAGGCCGCCTTGCGCACCGCGAACGTCGACCGTGATCGACGTGACGCATTCAGGGATGCTGGCGACCTCACCAGCGCCAGTGAAGTTGAACGTCTGGCTTCCGCTCGGACAACCGAGAGCGCATTCGCCGGCGATGCAAACCGCGGGGTACGATCCTGCGGACGGACACACATGATCGCCGACGCCGGGCTGATCACCACATCCGCCACAATTCTCGGGATCGTTGTCGGTGTCGACGCAGCTGGAACCGCACTCGGTGGTCCCGCCGGCGCACTCGAGCTCACAGGTGTCGCTCGTGGTGTCGCACAGCAGGCCGCCGGTGCAGGTCGTGATGCCTGCATCGCAAAGATCCGTACTCTCGTTGCAGATCTCATCGCCGTTGCAGTCGACGCCGTCGCCGCAGCTGCGCGAGCCGCCGCCGTTGCAGGTGCCACCGCCGCAGGTGTCATTGACGGTGCAGAACAGCCCGTCGTCGCACGTCGCGCCGTCGTTGTTGACGAACGCCGTGGTTGACTGCGCCGGGTCGCAGACCATGCAGGAGTTGTTCGGATCGACCTGACCGTCGCCGAAGCAGATGCCGCCGATGATGCAGCCGGTACACGTCAGCACGCAGCTGTCGGTCTGGACGTTGCAGACCTCATCGCCGCCGCAGGTCACGACGCCCGGGTCGCAGACATCGGCGTTCTCATCGCAGCTCTCGGTGCCGTTGCACGCGACGCCGTCGTCGCAGTCTCGCGCCGAGCCGGCGCAGCTACCGCTGCCGCACACGTCATTGACGGTGCAGAACGATCCATCATCGCAGGTCGCGCCGTCGTTGTCGGTGAACGCGGTCGTCGATGCCGAGGTATCGCAGACCTGGCAGGCGTTGAGCGGATTGGTCTGGCCCTGGCCGTAACACACGCCGTTGATCACACAGCCGGTGCAGGTCGCGACACACGCGTCGGTCTGGACGTTGCAAACCTCGTTCGTTCCGCACGTGACGGTCCCCGGGTCGCAGCTGTCTGCGCCTTCGTTGCACGTCTCGGTGCCGTTGCACGCGACCCCGTCGTCGCAGTCGCGCGTCGTGCCGGCGCAGCTGCCGCTGCCGCACACGTCGTTGATGGTGCAGAACGATCCGTCATCGCACGTGGCCCCGTCGTCGTCGGAGAACGCGGTGGTCGACTGCGCCGGGTTGCAGACCTGGCACGCATTGAGCGGGTTGGTCTGGCCTTCGCCATAGCAGATCGAACCGATCACACAGCCTGTGCACGTGGCCACACACGCGTCGGTCTGGACGTTACACACCTCGTTGGTCCCGCAGGTGACAACGCCGGCATCACAGGTGTCGGCGTTCTCGTCGCAGGTCTCGGTGCCATTGCAGTCGATGCTATCGTCACAGTCGCGCGTGGTGCCAGCGCAGGTGCCTGCGTTACAGACGTCGGCGGTGGTGCAGAACGATCCGTCATCGCACGAGGCGCCGTCGTTGTCGGTGAACGCGGTCGTCGATGCCGACGTATCGCAGACCTGGCAGGCGTTGAGCGGGTTGGTCTGGCCCTGGCC
>JBFWXW010000098.1:0-20144 GCA_050187075.1 Kofleriaceae bacterium
CGAAGCGCTGGTAGCGCACGACGCGCCCGCCGACGACTCGAAACGCCGACGCGATGATCCGCTCGCTCGATCGACTCGAATCTGGCAACCACCATCTCCCGCGTTGCTCCACCACGACAACGCCGGTCGCGCCACAGAACCAGCGCAGCGACTCGGCCGTGAAGCCCGCGCGCGATAGCCATTCGCGCATCGTCTCGTGACCTTGCCCGTGGGCCGTGCCTCGCGGACCGATCAACTCGACGTCACGCGCGGTCAATGCCGCGAGCTGATCCAGATCGCGCGTATTGAGAGCTGACTGCCAGCTCTCGACGACAGCGATGGGTGCGAGCATCATGGCCGCCACCGTACTCGATGATTTCCGAGCCGACCAGACGGCTCACTGGCAGATCGTAGCAGCGCGCTGGCGAGTGACGCCCGGAGATGTCGACGCGCGACCTCACTCCACGAGCGTTGTTCACGACAGCACGCGTCGCCGCCGTCACGCTCGGGTGTTCAGCGATCGCGCGGCGAACCGCCGAGGAGACAGCTCGAGCTCGGGCGTGCCCATGAACCACGCCGAACCGCCCGATCGCGAGATCGCCGAGGTTACCCGCGTCGGCATCGGTCGCCCCGAACCGTGCTCGGACGCGAATGCTCGGCGTGCGCAGACACATCCGGGTGCCCCGCCGGAGCCGCGCTCGCTCCCGCTGACCGCTCCGGCCGCGAGAGCTGGGCCCGCGCGGTCGACCGCAAGACGGCGCACACAGCTACCCCGCGAGCCAGACTCGCGTACCCGGACAGCGGGTCGAGGCACTCACCGATCCCCTCGGCGACCTCGAGCGGATGCGCCACAGCATCGGCGGTCGGCGCCGAGGCGCCATCGGACATCGCGGGCAGCCATCGCGCCGCAGCCTCGAAGCTGCGCGTAGCTGCCTGGACTCGCCGGCCCGGACGTCGTCGTCCCGCCGGGCTCGGACGAACGCGATACCATCGTGGTGATCGCCAGGATCTGCGTGCGCCGGCCGATCCGCGGAGCCGCGCGCGCTGGCAGCCACCACGTCGAGTAGCTACGATCCGTGTGACATGCCACGCGCAACGAAACGTGCTCCGATCGTCATCGGTCCAGGTGGAGGTCGTCCGTACCCGATGGGCCCCCTGCGTGCCGTGTTCAAGGCCGATGGCCCACAGACACGCGGTCAATACGCGATCTCGGAATGGTGGCTCGACCCGTACACGCGTGGGCCCGGCGCGCATTCGCATCCCGAAGACGATGTGTTCTACGTGATCGAGGGCACGATGAGCTTCCTGGTGAACGGCATGTGGACCGACGCGCCGAAGGGCTCGCTGGTGATCGCGCCGGGAGGTATGCCGCACGCCTTCGAGAACCGCACCGCCAGGCGAGCCGGTGCACTCAACTTCTCGGTGCCGGGTGACTTCGAGCCGGAGATGGCGGGCATCGCAGACTGGTTCCGCGCTCGCTCCGCCGCGGACGCCCGCACGGAAAACGCTCCGGTCCCCAGCCGCAGGCGCGGCCGCAACAGGAGCAACCGAGAACCTGCCCGGCGGCCCCCGAGCGGGAGATCGGCGCGAGCTGTAGCCCGATCGCCGGGTCAAGCCCGGCGGTGAAGCGGCGGGTTCGGAGTGCGTGACCTTCGAGCGCAAGGGTAAGCATGGCGAGCACAAGAACCCTGAACCGCGGCGTCAGGCCACGGGTGCAAGTGCTGCGTCGGTGGCTTGTCCAGGCCGTTACCGAGCCGCGGTGTCGTCGAGCTCGCAGGGTGGTGGCACGTCTGATGCTCTTTCTCCCGGCATGCCAGACAACGAGGACAAACGTGCTCCCGCGCCCGCCGAGCCGGGCAACCAAGGTGAAGGCGACCGCGTCGCTGCACGCCGTTACGACGATCAACTTCGTCAGTTCGTGGCGGAGGGGCGCGTCGAGCGCGCGGCGCGCGATGCGGCGAAGGCTGTCGACGGACCCGAGGCCCCCGGGCTACGTGCCGCCGAACAGCGCGGGAAGGCTCCGGCACGCACCGGGCTCGTTGAACGCGCCCGTGGTGTGGTCAACGTGCTGATCAACGTTGGCCGGCGGATCCGCAAGGCTCGTCACGAGCACGCCCATCGCTGATCGCGCGCGACCGCCACATCTGTGCGCTGCTGCGCGACGTCAAGGTGCCCGCTCGTAGTCGAGCGTGAGGCCGCCTTGCTCGAGATGCATTCCGTTCGCCGGCCCTGGCTTGTCGATGTCGAACCGAACGGTCACGCCAAATCGAGGCGCTGCGAACACTCCGCGCATGGTCGCTGGCAGCTCGGCCGGCGGTTGCCCCACCGGCTTCATCTCGATCGCGTTGTGCTTCGCCTGGATCGTGATCGTCTCGATCGCCTCGAGCCGCTTGCCGGTGACACCGACTCCCTCGAGCATCTCACGGCCGGCGGCGCCCAGCCTGTAGCGGCCCGCGACCTGTTTCGCGATCACCGGATCGAGCTCCGCGGGGGCCTGGTCATCGAGCGGCAGCACCGGCTTGCCCAACGCGGCCGTGATCGCCGCCTTGGCGACCTGCTCGGCGGGTCCCTCGAACGAGTTCGACAGCACGATGGCGACGAGATCTCGATCGACGACGCGATAGAGCGCCGCGTGAAACCCGTCGATCGCGCCGTTGTGCCAGATCAACCGCTCACCCTCGATCTTGTCGATGATCCAGCCGTAGCCGTACTTGTTCTTGTCGGGCGTGTACAGCCGATCGCGATGCGCGCGATCGAGGATGCGATCGGTTTGGAGCACGTGATGCCACGTCCGTAGATCGTGCGCGGTCGAGCGAATCGCTCCCGCGGCAAATGGCAAGCTCATATCGATTGGTTCCGCGGCGACCAGCTCGTCGTCGATGACCTGATAGCCGTTCGCACGATTGCCGGCTTGTTCGGCGTCGCCCACCACCGTTCGCGTCAGGCCTGCGGGACCGAAGATCGCGTCCTGCATGAACTGCGGATACGGCTGCTTGGCTACCGCCTCGATGATCGCGCCGAGCACCGCATAATTCGAGTTCGAGTAGCGCCACTTGCTGCCCGGCTCGAACTCGAGCGGCAGGCTCGAGAACATCGCGAGCAGGTGCTTGGCGTCGAGCTGCCGGTTGCGCTGCGGAGCGAATTCCTGCAACTCGGTGTAGTTCGGGATCCCCGAGGTGTGAGTGAGCAGCTGGTGGATCGTGATCGCGGCTCCCGGCCTGGGATACGCGGGCAAGTACTTCGAGATCGGATCGGTCACCGCGAGCTTGCCCCGCGCCTCGAGCATCAGGATCGCCGTCGCCGTGAACTGCTTCGTGATCGAGCCGATCCGGAACGAGGTGTCCCTGGTGATCGGCGTCCTCGCCTCGCGATCCGCAAACCCGAACCCGCGCTCGTAGAGGACGCGATCGCCCTGCGCGACCAGCACCATGCCGGTGAACTTCCGGGCCTCACCCGCGTTGCGGCCGATGCTCTCGACATACGCTGTGAGTTGTTGGTCGAGCGTTGGGGTGGCCTCGGCGTGCCGCCTCGGCGTGGTGGCATTCTGCAACGGCCTGGTCGTCGTCGAGCCCTCGCAGCCCACGATCAACCCGCAAGACACGACGCCGAGCACGACAAACCGCATCAACGTCATCGCAACGACCTCCTGAGTGACCAACGAGTGCAACGCGATCAACGAGCGTTGGGGCAAGAGCTCCCGAAGTTCAGAATCCCCCAGTAGCCACGCAGCTCACGCACCCGCGCGGGCGGCAGCTCGCGGGCGAGTGCGCGCTCGAACCGATCGCCTGCGGTGATCCCGAGGCGAAAGAACCGCTCGGGGACCGGCGCCTTGCTCGGATCGGCCGGCGGCGAGGTCATGCCCGCGCGCTCGCGCGAGACTTTCATCTGCGCCGCGGCGATCTGATCGTCGGGCGTCTTCTGGACGATCTCGATCATGAGGGTCAGCAGGTCGAGCGAGTCACCCGACTCTCCGGTGGTCTCGCTGTAGAGCGCTCGAAGCTCGGCTTCGTACGCGGGTTGCAGCGCCTCGATCACGCGAATGACGGTCGCGCGCTCTTCCGGGGAGAACTTCGTCTCGGTGAGCCCGATCTCGAGGAGCTGCTCGTCCATCGTCGAGCCTGTCGTCGGCGGCACGTCGAACGGAACCGAGCAGCGATGCGCGAGCTCCGTGAGCTCCTGCGGACTCAGCTCGAAGTACCGGTTGGGTGGCTTCTTGGACCCATCGCGAAGCTGCGCCACCTCGGCCTCGAGATCCGCGACACGTGCCTGCAAGGCGGCCACGGAAGGTGCGGCCGTGGCACGCGCGGTGACGCCGACGGGACTTCCGCGACCGCTGCCCGCCGTCACTCGACCGCCCGCAACAACTCGCTGGCGCTCGGACCCGACCGCAACGATCACCGCACCTTCGTAGACCGTGATCGTCTCGTTCGACGGGAGGTCGACGCGAAAGCACGTGCCTGTGCTGGTCACCGTCGAGCCCGGCGCATCGACGATGAACCCGTGGCCCGGCTCGATGCGATAGAACACGTCGCCGGCGATCTGATCGACGCGCGTTGCACCGTCATCATCGATGTGCCAGCGCACGCGGGATCCCGACTCAGCAACCGCGATCGATCCGCGCGGCAAGCGAATCTCGATGCGCTCGGTCGCAGCGATGTCTCCCGTGGCGGGGCCTCCGAGGGGCGAACCATCCGATCGCCCGCGCTGCCACCACACACCAATCACCACGCCTGCGGCGACCGCCAGCGTTGCGGCTACCGCGACCAGCCACCGCCGTCGAGGGTGCGGCGCAACGTGCCCCGGTTCCGCCTGCAGTAGTGCGACGAACCCCACGGTGAGATCGCGGGACATCGGCGGAACCTCGAACGCTGCCAGGGTCTCGCGAGGCAGTCGATCGCGTTCGGGTCCGGTCATCGGATGTCCTCGAGTGCGGCACGCAGCGCGGCACGTGCACGTGACAACCGCGATTGCACGGTCCCGAGCTCGATCTCGAGCACGGATGCAATTTCCTGGTAGCTGAGATCGTGGTACTCGCGCAGAATGAACACCGCGCGGTGCTCCGGCGGCAGGTCTTGGAGTGCATCGGCGATCCGCGCCCCCAGCGCACGGCGCTCGGCAGCTTCATCGGCGCGGGCGGTGCTACGCAGCAGATCGTGATCGATCTCCACGGTGGCGCCGGCTCCGCGCCTGCGCTGGCGCCTGACCTCGTTGAGCCCCACTCGCGTGGCGATCGTCAACAGCCAGGTCGACAGTCGCGCTGGGCCTGCGGCGCTGAATCGATCGAGCGCCTCGAACGCCCGCAGGAACGTATCCTGCGTCAGGTCCTCGATCGCTGCGACGGTCGACCGAGGCCCGAACATCCGCCACAGATACCGGAACACCAGATCCTTGTAGTGGTCGAACAACGCCCGAGAAGCGGATGGGTCGCCTCGCCGCGCCCGTATCAAGGTGAGCTCGTCGAGCTCGCCGCCGGCCACCGGCGGCAGCGGCGCGCTGGGACCCGACGCTCGTGTCATCGATAGAACCTTCAAGCCAACCGATCCAACCGCGGGGGCTTCGCTGCTCCTCGATCACGCGCCGACGAGCTTGCTGCCTCGTCGCGCCTCCCCCGCAGGGCGGCTCGGCCACGTTGATCGATCGAGTGATCCATTCGCGTGCGTTACACACCGCCTTGCGGTCGCTGTTCCAGTGTTTTCGATCGAACGGGCAGGCCGACGAGATCATGACTGAAATCGGCGTCATCTGCGCGACGGTGTTAAGGTCTGCGCGATGTCCAAGCCGACCTACCACCTGGTGCTGCTCCCCGGCGATGGGATCGGTGCCGAGGTCATGGCGCACGCGCGCGGCCTCCTCGAGATCATCGCCTCCACCACCGGTGTGGCGTTCTCGCTCGACGAGATTCCATGCGGTGGCAAGTTCTTCCTCGAGCACGGCCAGCGCGACTGGCCCGAAGGCGCCGAACAGCGGTGCGAGGCGGCCGATGCGATCCTGCTCGGCGCTGTCGGCTGGAATGGCCCCGACGGTGGTCCGGTCACGATGCCCGACGGCAAGGGCGGCTGGCAGATGGCGGGATACTCGCCGGTGATCGGCAACCGCATCCGCCTCGATCTCTACGCCAACATCCGCCCCGTGCGTTGTCTGCCAGGCATCAAGCACGGTCTGTCGGGCGCGTTTCGCGAGGTGTGGTCTCCCGACAAGGTCGACATGGTGATCATCCGCGAGAACACCGAGGGGCTGTACTCGGGGATCGCCGAGCGCACCGCGGATCGCGCGACGGATCTGCGGGTGATCACACGGCGCGCTTCGGAACGCGTCATTCGCAAGGCGTTCGAGGTCTCGCGGCAGCGCGCGCGCGGTGCGCCTGGCGATCACAAGCGCCGCGTCACCTGCATCGTGAAGCACAACGTGCTGACCGGTTGCCGGCTGTTCCTCGACGTATTCCGCGACGTGGCCACGCAATTCCCCGATGTCGAGCCCGACGTCGCGATCGTCGATTCGTTCGCGATGTTCGTGCTCACCCAGCCCGAGCGCTACGACGTGTGCGTCACCACCAACATGTTCGGCGACATTCTTACCGATCTGGCGTCGGTGCTGCAGGGCGGCATGGGGATGGCGGTGGGCTGCAACGTCGGTGACGATCACGCGATGTTCGAACCGATTCATGGCTCGGCCCCGCCGCTCGCCGGAAAGGACCGCGCGAATCCGATGGCGATGATGCTGGCGACCGCCGAAGCGATGGCGTGGCTGGCGCGGCGGTTCGACGATGAACGACTCCGACGCGCGCATGCCGCTGTCGAAGCCGCCGTCGCCGCCCAGGTGGCCCGCGGCGATCTGCTCACCGCTGATCTGGGCGGCACGGCGGGACAACGCGCGGTGGCCGCCGCGATTCGCGACGAGGTTCAGCAGCGGCTCGGCCGCCCGTCCTGATTCGCGCTTCGCAGCGTACGGACCACGTGCGCCGGCCATCTCCGACGAGAAGCCGGGCGGTCGTCCGGGGGGTGCGCACACCCCGGATCGCCTCAAACCGGGAGGAATTCACCCAGGTGTTACGCACGGACCGCAGCTGATCTCGCACCGTTGCGCCCGCCGGTACCTGGTATGGCGCGTGCTCGCTAGCGATAGCCATGGTTCGCCCGCTCCGCCTCACCCTCACCGCCCTGGTCATGTCCGTCGGTCTGGGGGGCGTAGCTCACGGTCGTCCCGCCCCGAAAGTCGACTGGAGTGAGTACATCGAGGCGCCCGGCGCTCGAACTCCTGTCCGCCGCACCGAAACGCCGCGCGTCGAGGCGAGGTCCACCAAGCAGGCGAAGAACAAGAAGAAGCACCGCAAGTCTGGCAAGGTCGCGAAGCGCGCGGGCACCAAGCACAAGAAGCGGGCTGCCCGCGGCAAGCGCCGCTGAGACGAGCGCGGACGAGCGCGGGACGAGCGAGACCGCGCTCGTCATCAACGATAACGATCCAAGGCGCCGAGGCATCTCCGGGCGGCGCATTCACCCGTCCGCGGTCACATCGCGTGGCGCGATCGGGCTTCTGTGGGTCCCGCCACCATGCGTCCGCGTTCAGAGCGAGGCGGCGATCAGCCGCCGGTCTTCGACGAGCACCGGTGCGCCCGCCCGGCCGCGAACGACCGGCACACGGCCGCCATCGCGATGAAACGCAAGCTCGGCGACGGCCTCTTGTTCGACGACGCCGGTGACCGCGAGCCCGGGCCCATCGGCGAGCACGCTGGAGATCTCCAGCTCGCCGCACACGCCCAGGTCCATCGGCACGCCCATGCGCTCGAGCCGGGAGTCTCCGTGACACACGCGGATCCGCCGAGCGAGCACGTTGGGTGAGGTCACGCGTGCGTTGCCGGTGACCAGCACGGGGAGCTCGCTCTCGACATCGAGCAAGAACGGGACGGCGTCGGCGCGGCGAAGCAGCACCGCACCCGCTTTGTCCTTGAGCACGGCGTGCTCGAGCAACACCGGCGCGCCATCGACGAGCGACGCGATCGTGTTCCGGAATCGCCGTGCAATCCCGAACATCGTCGTGGCGCCTTCGGCGGCTGCAGCGAGCGGCATGTCGATCCCAACCAGCGCCTTGCGCTGTCTCGCCGACCGCAGCTTGTGCATTCCAAGCGCGATCGCGCTCCCGATCGCGAGCGGCGCGAGGTACGGCATTGCGAACGAGCTACCAGCGAGGAACGCCGCGAGCAGTCCCCACTCTCGGTGACGCTCGACGCGGTTATCGCGATAGAACAGCAGCTCGCGCACGAGCTCGACGGGCGCCATCATCGGCGAGCTGCATTCCGCGCACGTCGTCGTCGGGGGTTGCAATAACCTGCACCGCACACAACAGAACGTGGCCGTGGCACACAGCTCCACCGTCAACCAGTCTGCCATCAAACGTCGCGAATCGCGATGGCTGTGCCGGGGGTCGGACTCGAACCGACACTCCTGCAAGGGAAGGGGCTTTTGAGACCCCCGAGTCTACCATTTCTCCACCCCGGCATTTCCCGGCGTCGGGTCGAGGACCAGACGCCGGAAGCACAAACGCGCCGAACAATCGGCGCGTTCGTTGCTCAGCCTGGAGTATGCACCACGATCGTGCTGCGCATACTCCGGGCTAGCACTCGTCGAAATTACATCGCCGAGCCGGAGCCGGCGTCCTCAGCGCCGCCGCCCTCCGTCGGCATCTCGCCCGAGCCCATGTCCGAGCCCATCGCCGAGCCATCGGTCTGCTCCGGCATCGGCTGCGCCGGGGGGGGGTTCTTCTTGCCACACGCCGCGAACGCGAGCGTAGCAGCGGTCACGAGTGCCACAACAATCGACATCTTCTTCATTGGTCTAGTCCTCTCTTGGTTTGCAAACGCTTCACTAACCCAAAACTCGATCAGTTGCCTGCACACGGGTCAGCAACTTGCCCGGCACCCGCTTCAGGGATCCCTCGCGACGTGCCATAGGTCGCCCCACCCGTTCCGCCATCCTGGGTGGCTGGCGACGTGGACTGCGCCGGAGCAGCGCTCGGCGCCTTGGCCTTGCCACCGCATCCGCCGGCGCACAGCCCGGCCAGCATCAACGCAACTGCGAATCTCTTCATGTTTCATCCTCTTGGCGTCGTTGATCACGCCGCGGAAACCTCGGCCAGCGCTGATTCCAGCTCTTTACGGGCATGGAGATCGCCCTTGGTGGTTGCCGCAGCAATTCCTCGGCGATAGACCTCGGCCGCCTCGCCGGGCCGGCCGAGCGCCACCAGCGTTCCTCCCGCCATCAAGTAGGTCGGCACATAGTCTGGAAACTGCTCTAACAGCTCGGCAAATATCGCCCACGCCTGGTCGAGGGCCCCGCTGCCCTTGTACTCCATGGCGAGGCCGTACCGCGGGAACGGATCGCTCGGCGATCGAGCGATGAATCCCTTGAAAGTCTGAATGCGGTCCATGGCAAACTGCGGAGGCTTGGGGGGCTGTAACGCACGAGCCCAGCCGGGCTTACAGGGGCACGGAACATACGCAGGGTCCTGGCCCAAATGCCAGTGCTCCAAGCAGATTTCCCCGGTGCATACGTGCTACAACGACACAGTTCAGGCGTGAAGCGAGCGTTTACACGGTTCGTTGGAATCGATCTCGGCGGAGCCCGCGGCAAGACGACGGCGATCGCCGTGGTTCGACCGGGAGCGACGGGGGCCGAGGTGATCGAGGTCGCGACCCGCTCGGAGCGCCAGCCATGGACCGACGACACGCTGATCAGCCGGTTCCAGCCATCGCCCGAGCAGGTGATCGCGATCGACGCCCCGCTCACGCCGCCGGCGTGCGGCCGCTGCGAGCGCCCCGTGTGCCCGGGCATGGAGGCGTGTGAGGAGCCGGCCGTCGTGTGGCTGCGCACGACGGGACGTGCGCTGGTGCGAAACGTTTCAGCCGCGACGGTGGGCGCCGCGCCGCGACCTCAGCTCACGGCTCAGGCGCGACTCGCTCCGTATGCGCACCGGGCGACCGACGTCATGATGACCTACGAGCGCGGGCTGCTGCCGCTGTCATCGCTTGGACAGGCCAATGGCGCGATCGCAGGCCGCGCATGCCAGCTTCGCCGCCGATTGCGCGGCGCGGGCTACACGCTGCACGAAAACCTCCTCGAGGTCTCACCCGCTGCAACGGTCAACGCGCTGTGTGGTGCTCGAGCGGCGCGCGGCTACAAGCGCGACGCAGACCCTTGGCATACGCGCGCGTTGATCCTCGAGCGGCTGAGCGACCTGTCGTTTGCTCCGCAGAGCCGTATGGCGCGCGAGGAGGTGCTCGGCAACGATCACTGCTTCGACGCCGTGATCAGCGCGTACACCGCGTACCTCTGGGCACGCGATGGCTGGCCGGCGCCGGAGGGCGCGCTGGCCGAAGACGGCTGGATCTACGCACCCCCACACCGCTAGCGTCCCTCGCGGCTCGGGGACAGCCTTACCGGAGTGCGTCGTAGGCTGCGGTGAGCTCGACGAACCGGCGCTCGAGGGCCTGGCGCGAATGATCGTCGGCGTCGGGATGAAGGTCGGGATGGACGGTCCTGACCAGGCGACGGTACGCACGCTTGACCGCATCGAGGTCGGCCGGGTCATCGATGCCGAGCATTCGGCGGGCGGCTTCGCGGCGCGGATCGACGCGGCGAGTGGGCACGCTCGGCTCGACGACGACCCCAACGGCTTCGAGCGCATCGATGGTGCGTAGAAAGTGCAAGAACGCCAGCAGTCGGAACCGCGGCGTTCGCGCGAGCGGCCAGATCTGATCGAGCCGTCGCGGCACCGCCATCGCAGCGAGCATCCGTCGATCTGCATCGTCGGCCGGCTCCGGTGCGAGCGCCGGGTTGATGGAGAGTCGCGCACCCGCCAGCTGCCGCGTCAGCGCCTCTGCGAGCGAGCCGTCGAGCTGTGCTTCGACGTGCCGACGCGCCCACGCGACCAGCGACAGCTGATTTGGCGATCCGGGAGGGTAGGCCGCCACTCCCGGCTCGAACAACACCCCAAGGGATTCGAACGATGCGAGCCGGGCGAGCCGTGCACCGAGCGCTTTGACCGCGAGCTCGGTGTCACCCACGACCACCTGGCCGCGCCGCAACACGAACATCTCGCGCCGGCGATCAGTTCCGCCTGTAGCCGCGAGTGTGAGCATTCCGCTGGCCGCATCACGTCCGAGCCGGTACAGCAGTCGCACAAGCTCGCCACGGCCGATCGATTGGCGAATTGCGTCGGTCTCCCGCACCGAGCCATCTTTGAGCGCTCGCGCGAGCGGGGCAATTTTTCAGCCGGGGGACCCACACGAGCCCACGAGCTCGTGGTGGCGAACCGCGGCGTTCAGACGCTCACATGAAGCCGGCTTTGCGCCGCTCGACAATGAACTCGGTCACCGTGTTGCGCACATCCTCGCGGAACGACACCAATCCAGCGGCGATCTCGCGAAGTGCGGTCACGGCGGGCTTGTTGTCACAGTCGACGCCTGCCGACGCTCCGCGCGACAGCTGCCGGGCGCGCTCTGCGGCCAGCACCACGAGCGCGAATCGATTGGGGACCTTATCCAGGCAGTCTTCGACGGTAACGCGAGCCATGGACCGCGGAACTTACTCGGTTGCCGTCGGGTGTCAAGGGCACGC
This sequence comes from Kofleriaceae bacterium, assembly GCA_050187075.1. Taxonomy (GTDB): domain Bacteria; phylum Myxococcota_A; class Polyangia; order Haliangiales; family Haliangiaceae; genus JABFXX01. Next base: position 11,589 of record JBFWXW010000098.1, read on the forward strand.
TTGCCACAGCCGCACCAACCCCGTACCTTAGTCTTGCGGTCCGCTCTATCGGCAAGTAGGCGAATTCCGCAATTATCCTATGGCTGTTCGTCCTCCCGTCCTGGCAACAAAGTCTCCTGCGCGTATCGACCTCGATTGGGACGCGCTCGAGATCGCGGTGGAGCGAAACTCCCCTGATACGGACAGCTACCTCGACCTGACCACGGGCCGGGTCCTGGCGATCACGACCGGCGACCCGGAGGCCGGGCTCAACCGGCAGCAGGTCGCGGAGAACATCCGGAATTTCTTGCGCGTGGAGCCAGCATCCTCTCGCGAGCAGTATCGCTGGATGGAGAAGTTCGTCGGCTCGGTGTCCGACGAAGCGCTGCGCGAGCGCTTGATCATCTCGATCGACGGTAAGGGGGCGTTCCGCCGGTTCAAGGACGTGTTGCTCGGGTTCCCCGCCGAACGCGAGCGCTGGTTCAGTTACCGGGCAGATCTGCTGCACTGGCACATCCAGACCTGGCTCGAGCAACATGACATCCACCCGACCAACGCGGCACCCTGGGGCCAGGTCCAGGCGCCGCAGGAATTGCCGACTGTCGGCCGGCCGGTGGTCCACGGGATCGAAGCTCCAGGCGAGGCGCTTCGCCGCCAGGCTCGCGATCTGATCGAGACGATCCCGGCGATCGAGCTACCGACGGCGATCGCGTTTCTCGAGTTTATCAAGCAACGTTCCGCCGAAGCGGCGAAGAACGATGAGGCTGATGACATCCCACGCCGCGACACCGATCCCGGTCCCATGTGACAGGCGAGCTGGTTGACGCCGCCCGGCGTCATCGGGTGGTTCAAGAGGTCCATGCAGAACCAGGTCAGCGATCGGATCGAGCAGCTGATCACCCAGCTGGTGCACGAGGCACCCCAGCTGGATGACAAGGTGGTCGACGAGCTTGTGGAGCAGCTCCGCGTGACCGGGGCGCCGCTCGCGCGATCGATCGCGCGCGTCGTCGAGCTGGTCGCCGAGCAGCGGATCGATCAGGGAATCGCCCTGCCCGCGCTCGCGATGGCGTGCGCGACGCTCGTCGATCCCAGGTTGTCCGAGCGGGAACGCGAGGCGGCTCGGTTCGAGATCGAGACCCTGCTGCCGCTGCCCGACCGCGCGCAGCGTCCCGTGGTCGCCGCGCCCGATGTCCCGCTGGGTGCGCTTCGCGCTAACCGCGAACGGCCACCACGAACTTGAGGTAGTTGGCCTCGGGGAACGCGGGGATGGTCGGAAAATCGGGTGGCAGCGATCGGCGGTCGATGATCTGGAGCTGCGTGCCGGCGTCGGCGGCACCATGCGCGAGCGCCTGCTCGTATTCGCTCGCGGGCATCTTGTGCGTCGAGGATGCGGCGACGAGCAAGCCGCCGGATTCGAGCACGTCGAGGCTCGCCGTGATCAGCTCGGTGTAATCGCGCAGCGCGCTCCACGGCTTGCCGCCGCGAGCGGCGGCGCTCGCGAACGCCGGCGGATCGATCACGACCATGTCGAACTTGCGGCCGCGCTCCACGAATCGCGCGAGCACCTTGAACACATCCCCGACGATGTGCTCGGGCTTTTCGGGATCGAGGCCCGACGCCGAGAAGTTCCGGCGCGCGCGTGCGTGCGCCTTGGACGCGACGTCGACGGCGACCACCTCGCTCGCTCCACCCGCCTGCGCATAGACCGAGATCGCGCCGGTGTACGAGAACAGGTTTACCACTCGACGCCCGCTGGCCCACTGGCGCACCGCGCGACGACCCTCGCGTAGATCGGCGAACAGCCCGGTGGATAGGGGCGACGTCACATCGACGATGAACTTGAGGTCGTCCTCTGCAACTTCGATCTCGACAGGCGCTGGGTTGCCGCGCACCAGCTCGGCAGCTGCCTGGCGCGGGGCCTCCCCGCCGAGCGAACGATACCGGCGCTGCTCGTAGATCGCCTTGGGCGACAGCTCGGCCTCGAGTGCGTTGTACAGCTCGTCGCGCAGCATCGCGATCGCGCCGGTGAACAGCTGAACGACGAGATAGTCGCCGTAGCGCTCCACGACGATCCCGGGCAGGCCATCGGACTCCGCGTTGATCACGCGGAGGCAGCCGAGCCGTTCGAAGTCGACGATCCGACGCCGCAACGCCACCGCGCTGCGCACGCGCTGGTGCAGCAACGCGCCGTCGATCGCGGCGTCCTGATTGCGCGTGAACACGCGCACGGCGATCACGCTGTCGGAATCGTAGAGCCCACGGCCGACGAACTCGCCCTCGTCATCGACCAGATCGATCGGTGCCCCGGGTTCGGCGGACAACGCCCGCCCGACGGCCTCGCGATACACCCACGGATGGCCGGCAGCGATGCGCCGCGCGACATCGCCGGCGAGCCGCACGGTGTTCTTCCGCACGATCGGAGCCCCACGCGAAAACCGGGTACCTGGGCGGCGGGAGGGAGCCATGGTTGATGGGTGGCCGCGCCGCGCCGAAATCAGTCCAACGCCAACGCTGTGCCGTCGCTTATATGGCGCAACTATCCAAAATCTCCAAGAGAGACGTCACAAAGTTTCGTGCTGGACAGTCGAGGGGCCCGTCAGTAATGTCCGCGCCTTCAAACGCCCCATGACCACTTCTCGGCTAACCGACCCGTCCTCAGCGACGCTCGAACCGTTGCGGTTCGCCGAGTTCCTGCTCGAGCGTCACCTGATCTCGGACGAGCAATGGCTGGCCGCGCTGGCGGATCACTGGAGCGCCCCGGAGCACCGCCGGATCGGCGCGACGATCATCGATCACGGCTATCTGTCGGTCGACGACATCGAAGCCGAGGCCCGGGTGTTCCACGATGATCTAGACATCGTCGAGATCATCGACTTCCCTCCTGCGGATGCTCCGTCCGACCCACCGGCCGGACACTCAACGTGACTGAGGGACGGACCCAACATTGTTTTTGGCTGGCTACGTAACCACTGATCACTGCTAAAGTCTGGTCGCTTCACGCACAGGCGTGGGCTCTTGGGAGACACATGATGGCTGTCGATTCGAAGCACGGTGGCAAGAGCATGAATGGCACGAGCGGCAATGGTGTGGGCCGCAAGCGACCGTCGTCCCTGATGCAGGTCGCGTCGTCGCTCCCCACGGTGGAACACTCGCTCGATGAGTTCATCGCGAAGGCAAACCAGACCACGGTCGATGCGAGCACGTGGAAAGAGGCCGAGCAGGCCGCGCGTGAAGAGGATGAGAAGCGCCGCGCGATCGACGCGATGCGCATGAAGGCCGCCGAGACCCAGCTGCGGGAGGGCGAGGCGCGCGAGACGGCGTTGCGTCGCCAGCTCGACGGCCTTCAGGGTCAGCTCGCCGAAGCCGAGGCGCGCGCCGCCGTGGCGGGAACCGCGGTCGGAAGCGCTGCGCACGACGCGATGATGAGCGAGCTGCGCGCGAAGATCGAAAAGGCCGAGCAGCGCATGCGCGTCGCCGAGGAAAAGAATCAGGAGATGACCGAGGCGTTGATGCGCGCGAAGGAAGAAGCCGCGCGCGCGACGGCAACGCCCGTCGAGGTCAACGGCGATGCCGCGGAGGTCGCCGAGCGACTGCGGATCGCTGAGGCGAAGGCGGCACGCGCGATCGCCGCTGCCAAGGCCGCACAGGCGGGGCTCGCGGTATCGCCGTCGGATCTCGCCGCCCTCGAGAGCGGCCTCGCGATGCCCGAGCTCGCGCCCGCGAAGCGGAGCTCGATGCCGCTCGTCCTGGGGATCTTCGGGGGGATCGTGGTGACCCTCGTGCTCGTGGTGGTCGCGCTGAAGTTCGTCGTCACACCTGCCCCGGCGCCCGCCGTTGCTCCTCCGGCCGTGGCTCCCGCGGCTGCACCCGCGACGGCTCCCGCGACGGCTCAGCCTGCTGCAACCACCGTTACACCGGTTACGCCGGCTGCTCCGGCTGCTCCGGCCGCTCAGGCGGCTCCGACGATCACCCCGATCGACGAACCCGCCGCTCCGGCCGCCGCTCCCGCAGCTGCCGAGCCGGCCTCCGACGTAAAGGCGGAGCCAGAGCCCAAGGCCGTCAAGGCAAGCGCAGCGCCGGCGAAGACCGAGAAGCCGGCGAAGACCGAGAAGCCTGCCAACACCGAGAAGCCGGCCAAGAAGGCTCGCCCCGCAGTTGCGCCAAAGAAGGCGAAGAAGTCCGAGTCCAAGCCGACCGGCGGCATCGTCGACCCGTTCTGAGCTCGTACGCACCTGCGAGCTCCGACGAGATCACCCGAGATCCGGGTGGTTCGACCCGAGTCGAGCGGGTCCCACAAACAGTCGTTGCATCGCGAAAGCGGCTGCGTTACGTAGCCGGTTGCTTGCGGGCAGTCTCCCTGCCCGCACGGAGGTTTCGGTGACTCGGTCCATCCTCACTCTCGCGATTGCGTTCGCAGTTATCGGCCCGGCGGTCCTCCACCCCGAGGTCGCCCACGCGGATCAGACACCTTCCAAAGCTGACCTCGAGAAAGCGAAGACCGCGTTCGCCAAGGGGAAGGCCGCATTCGACAAGGGTGACTTCCCCGAGGCGATCGCGAGCTTCAAGCAGTCGTACGAGCTCTCGAAGAATCCGGTGCTGCTCTACAACATCGGGTTCGCGAACGAGTCGGCGAAGATGGACGACATCGCGCTGTACTACTACCGCAAGTTCCTCGCCGAAGCGCCCGCCGATGCCGCGCAGCGCGCCGAGGTCACCGAGCGCGTGAAGGTGCTCGAGAAGAAGTTCCAGGTCGTCCCGAGCACGCCATCGTCGGCCGAACGGCCGAATGATGGGTCCGCGAACGAGCCGAAGAAGCCGATCGTGCTCAAGCCCGCCGGTACCTACGGCGAGGCTGACTTCCAGCATCAGATCGTGGACGTCGCGCCGCCGAAGAAGCCGCTCGACATCACCGCGTTCGTCCCCGAGGACTCGGGATGGACCGTGACCCTGTTCTACCGCACCTCCGGCGAAGGCAAGTTCGCGAGCAAGGAGATGAAGTGGCGGTACAAGGAGCTCGTGGGTCGCGTCCCGCCGACCAAGATGATCGGCGAATCGGTCCAGTACTACCTCGAGGTCAAGGACACGACCGGCGCGGTGATCACCCGCGCCGGCAAGTCGACCAGCCCTAACCTGGTGACCCTGGAGGCCGGCGCGACCGAGCGGTTCTATCCAGACTTCGACGAAGAGGGCAAGGTCGCCACGACCGAGGAGATTCGCGAGCAGGACGAAGAAGACGATCCGTTCGCGAAGAACAAGCGAACCAAGGACGACGACGACGACGATCCGACGAGATCGGATGATGACGCGATCATCCATACCGGTCCGCGCAATGGGTTCACCGACGTCGGGTCGACCAAGTTCACCGCGGTGAAGTGGGGCACCACGATCGGCGCCGTCGCGCTGATCGCGGGCGGCGTGGTGCTGCATCTCCAGGCGGGCAAGTTCGCCAGCGAGCTCGAAAACGAGAGCAAATCGTGTGGCGACATGATGCTGTGCACGTTCGACCCGTACAACGCGGATCTCGAAGCCGGTGGGAAGTCGCGTCAGACCTGGTCGCGCGTGGGGTTCGCCGTCGGGGCGGGTGCTGCCGCGGTGGCCGCCTACTTCTGGTACAAGGACCTCACCGCGAAGAAGCGCGGAGAGTTCAAGGTCGCCGGCAAGAACAAGAACCAGGACGAAACCGCGGCGACGTGGACGGTGGTTCCTTCCGTTGATGATCAGTTCGCCGGCGCCACGGCCGCCGCTCGGTTCTAGAGGCAATCATGCGTAGCTTTGCATTCTTGGCGTTGACGACCTTGTCCCTGGGCTCGATGGCCGCGTGCTCCTCGTACGACCCGGACCTCGGAACCAATCCATTTCTGTGCGGGCTGGACGACCCGGAGAATCCGAAGTGTCCCTCGGGCTACACCTGCGAGGAGACCACCGCGGAACCCAAGCAGATGATCTGCGTTGCCGAAGGCGCGAAGATCATCGACGCCGCTCCCAGCGGGTTCGACTGCGCGGACGACAGCGACATCGAGACCGGCACCAAGAACGACACGCTCGCCACGGCGTATCAGACGCCCGTCGCGATGCAGCGCAAGAGCATCCCGTACGTGGGGCTCGCGATCTGTCCCAAGATGGATAAGGATCTCTATGCGATCCACACCACCACCTCGATGCAGAGCATCGAAGTCGTGGTGACCTGGGATAGCGGCGAGCCGATCGCGGCGTCGCTGCTCAACGGAGGCGGCACCACGATCAACAACGGTGTCACCAACGGTGAGCGCTCGATCCGCGCGTTCGCATCCGCGTTGCCGGTTGGCACGTACTACGCTCAGGTGTCTGCCGGCGCCGAGACCGAGAACAACTACAACATGACGATCACGGTCTCGCCGTAACGGGACCGACGATTTATCCCCCCGACGCGTTCGGGCCGCGCTCAGCGCGGGCGACCGCGCCGCCCAACCGTGATCCACCGGGTAGGGCGCATCTGGTCAGCCCGTCAGCTTCGCCGACCAGCGGCGCGCCTCCGCAGCCAGCTCGTGGTCGTTGCCTACGATCTGCCACAGCCTCGTGAGGACCATGTTCGCGCCCTCACGATCGCCACGGTCCCAGCAAGCGCGGAGCTCCAGTCGCAACAGAGCGATCTCCTTGGCCTCGGCATAGCTCATCGGTGTTCCTCCCGGGACGCGGAGCCACAGTGCGTCCAGCGTCACCTTCATCGCGGCGATCACGTGCCGCAAGTTTTCTGACGCACGAGCCGCACGATCGTGAGCAGCGCGCGCGGCACCTACACGTCGGGTGATGAATGAGCGCAGTTTGACGGCTGCCCTGCTCGCGCGTTACCGTTCCGAAACTCGTAGTGTTTTCCTGGGGAGACCAATGAGCCGCATTGGAGAGCTGCTGCTTCGCGAGAAGATGCTCTCGCTCCAGCAGCTGCAACAGGCGCAGGACGAAGCAAAGCGTACGGGCAAACGGCTCGGCGCGACGCTCGCGCGCCTGGGTTACGTCAAGGATCAGGAGCTCACACAGTTCGTCGCCAAGCAGTACAGCCTGCCGTCGATCAATCTAGGCGAGATCGAGATCGATGCGTCGGTGCTCAAGCTCGTGCCGCGAGAGATCTGCGAGAAGCACCAGGTCATCCCGGTTCGCCGCAACGGACCGACGTTGATCGTGGCGATGGCGGATCCATCGAACATCTACGCGATCGACGAGCTCAAGTTCCTCACCCAGTACAACATCGAGCCGGTCGTCGCGTCGGAGAGCTCGCTCGAGGCCGCGCTATCGCGCTACTACGACAAGGGTCCCGATCTCGACCAGATGATGGGCGAGTTCGACGTCGACAACGTCGACTACGCGGCCGCCGCGGACGATGCCGTCAACGTCGTCGACCTCGAGAACATGGCCGGCGAGGCGCCGGTCGTGAAGCTGTGCAACGCGATTCTGTTGTCGGCGATCAAGAAGAAGGCCTCCGATATCCACATCGAACCGTACGAGAAGAGCTTCCGGGTGCGGTTCCGGATCGACGGCATTCTCCAGGAGGAGATGCGTCCGCCGCTCAAGCTGCGCAATGCGATCACCTCGCGCCTCAAGATCATGGCGTCGCTCGACATCGCCGAACGCCGGTTGCCGCAAGACGGACGCATCAAGCTCAAGATCGGTGGCAACCGCGAGATGGACTTCCGCGTGTCGGTGCTGCCGACGCTGTACGGCGAGAAGATCGTGCTCCGGTTGCTCGACAAGTCGAACCTCCAGCTCGACATGACCAAGCTGGGCTTCGATGCGAAGCCGCTCGCGGACTTCAAGTATGCGATCAAGAAGCCATACGGCATGGTGCTCGTGACCGGACCGACGGGCTCCGGCAAGACCACCACGCTGTATTCGGCGCTGTCCGAGCTCAACACCACCGATCGCAACATCTCGACGGCGGAAGACCCGGTCGAGTTCAACCTGCACGGCATCAACCAGGTGCAGATGCACGAGGATATCGGGCTCAACTTCGCAACCGCACTGCGCGCGTTCCTCCGGCAGGACCCGAACATCATCATGGTCGGCGAGATCCGCGATTTCGAGACCGCCGAGATCGGCGTCAAGGCCGCGCTCACCGGCCACCTCGTGCTGTCGACGCTGCACACCAACGACGCACCATCGACGGTGTCCCGCTTGCTCAACATGGGCATCGAGCCATTCCTGGTCACCGCGTCGGTGAACCTGATCGTCGCGCAACGCCTCGCGCGCCGGATCTGCAGCGAGTGCAAGATGCCCGACGACAAGCATCCCGAGGCGCTCGCCAAGATGGGGATGACCGACGATGCGATCCGCAAGGTCACGATCATGAAGGGCCGCGGCTGCAACACCTGCAACAACACCGGCTACAAGGGCCGCGTCGCGCTGTACGAAGCGATGCCGTTCACCGATTCGTTGAAGGAGCTGGTGTTACAGGGCGCGTCGGCCGCCGAGATCAAGACCCAGATGATGATCCGCGATGGCGTGCAGAGCCTGCGGATGGCCGGTCTCGCCAAGATCATCGAAGGCATGACGACGCCCGAGGAGATCCTTCGCACGACGGTGGACGACTAGTGGCGCTCACACTCC
>JBFWXW010000099.1:0-19904 GCA_050187075.1 Kofleriaceae bacterium
ACCGATGCGAACCTGATGGTGTTCGCCACCACGGGTAAGGATCCGGCGGACATGATGAAGCCCGAGATCAAGCTCTCGGCGTACATCTCGGTCCTTCCGATCTCGCAGATGAACACCGCTACGCCTCCGGGTCAGAACCCGGGTATGGACCCCGGCCAGGATCCTGGTCAGGAACCCGGTCAGGACCCCGGCCAGGACAACGGCGAGAGCGGTGGCAACGGTGATGGCACCGGCAATGGCAACGGCAACGGCAACGGCGGCGGTGACGCCGGCGCCTCGGTCGGTGGCTGTGCCACGAGCAACACCAGCACCGGTCTCGCCTCGTTCCTCCTCATCGGCCTCGCGGCGCTCCTCCGCCGCCGCCGTCGCTAATCGTCCTTCCTCCGAACCCTGGAGCTCATCACATGATGAACAAATCACTCCTAGCAACGATCGCGGCGATTGGCCTCGTCGGTTGCGTCGGCGGAATCGAAGGTATGGACGACAATCCTACCGACGACAAGAACGGCAACGGCGATGGCAACGGTAATGGCAACGGCAACGGTAACGGTGGCGGATCCAACCCCAGCGGTGCCGACCTCGCCGAAGCCAGGAAGCTGTTCGACGACAACGTCTACAGCATCCTGAACGCGAAGTGCACGACGGCCGCCTGCCACGCCGAGAACTCGGTGGGCGCCACCATCACGCGGTTCGTCGCGCTCGAAGCTTCCCGCGGCTGGGAAGTCGCCACCAATTATCAGGCGCTCGTCGGCAACTTCAGCTACACCGCGGCACCGATCTTGACCAAGATGGCTCCTGGCCACCAGGGCAAGACGTACACGGAGGATGAAGTCGCCAAGATCAAGACGTGGCTGGACAAGGAGCTCGAGCTCCGTCAGACCGGCAACGGCGGCGGCGGCGATCCCGGTGGCGGCACCGGTGGCGGCGAGACCCTCGCCCAGGCCAGCGAGCGCGTGCTGTCGGAGTTCGCCGGCTGCATGACGCTGGCGAACTTCCAGACCGCAGACATGGCGCAAGCCTGGGGCGGACTGGACGCGCAGAACAACACCGAGTGCGATAACTGCCACGCGACAGGTGGCAACGGCTTCCTGGCGAGCCGCGACGAGGACTTCTTCTACACCTACTTCTCGACGAAGAAGTACTTCCTCCTCCAGTACCTGACGGTCGACCTGACCGCCGGCGCTGCGGATGCGAAGGTGGTCATCAACAAGGCCTCGTTCATGGGCGTCGCGAACGCTCAGGACCCGCACCGCGAGCACCCGCGGTTCGATTGCAGCCCGAATGACGGTTGCACCAACGACGGCATGACCGCGCTGAAGGAGTTCTACGATCTGACGATGGCCGCGAAGGCAGCCGGCACCTGCCAGCCGCCGCGGCCGCTCGAGAACTAGTCATCGTTGTTGTTCCCCCGTCGAAAGGCGCTGCCGCTGGTGGCGCCTTTCGGCGTTTTCGGAGCTATGGTTCACCTTCATGAGTGAGCTCGTTGGCGGCGATGGCCGAACCCACATCAACTCGCGCCTGATGCGCGAATCGCTTCAAGACAAGAGCGTGCTGTCGAAGACCGACAGCGAGCGCGACCTTCAGATCTTCCCAGATGTCTCGCTGGTGTCGATCGGTGGTCAGAGCATCTTCGATCGAGGGAAGGACGCGATCCTCCCGCTGGTTGACGAGATCGTGGCCATCAAGCGCGACAAGACGCAGAAGATGGTCATCGGCGTCGGCGGAGGAACGCGCGTTCGCCACACGATCTCGATCGCCGTCGATCTCGGGCTTCCGGTCGGCGGCATGGCGCAACTGGTAGGTGCGATGGAGGAGCTCAACGCGATCCTGCTGAACACCCTGCTCGCGCCTCACGGCTCGATGCCGATGCAACGCGACCACTTCTGGGACCTGCCGCTGTACTTCGACGCGGGTATCACGCCGATCGCGATCTCGGTGCCGCCCTATCACTTCTGGGAACCACCGCCCGACGAGGGTCACCTGCCCATGCACGGGTCGGACTTCGGCTTGTTCCAGCTCGCCGAGGTGCTCGGGATGAAGCAGGTCATCTACGTCAAGGACGAGGACGGCCTCTACGACAAGGATCCGAAGAAGCACAAGGATGCGACGCGAATCGCCAAGATCACGCTTGCCGAGCTGATGAACCGGTTGCCGGCGGAGAACATTCTCGACCAGGAGCTGTTCCACGCGTGGTCGGAGGCCAAGAACCTCAAGCGGGTCGTGATCGTGAATGGCCTCAAGCGCGGCGAGCTGACCAAGGCGCTTGCCGGTGAAGACGTGGGCACGGTGATCGTGAAGGAGGATGCCCGTGGCTGAGCGACGCACGATCGACTCTGCCCTCGCCGGCTCGACCATGACGGGCCCCGGCGACAACCTCAGCTATCGCCCCACCGCGGTGATGCCCGACGTCAAGGTCGTCAAGATCGGAGGACAGAGCGTGCTCGACCGGGGCCGCGCCGCGCTGTTCCCGATCCTCGACGAGATCGTCGCGGCCCGTAAGCTCGGGATCCAGGTCGTGGTGCTCGCGGGAGGAGGCACGCGGGCGCGGCACATCTACTCGATCGCATCCGAGCTCGAGGTCCCCACCGGCGTGATCGCCACGCTCGGCAAGTACATCCCGATGCAGAACGCACGGATGCTGCAGATGCTGCTCGCCAAGCACGGTGGCCTGTACATCCTGCCGGACGACTTCGAGAAGCTCCCGCTGTATCTACAGATGGGTTGCATCCCGATCATGAGCGGGATGCCTCCGTTCGGTTACTGGGAGAAGCGCGAACAAGGCAGCCGGATTCCGCCGCATCGCACCGATGCCGGCGTGTTCCTGTCGGCGGAGTTCCTCGGCTCGAAGCGCGCGATCTTCATCAAGGACGAGGACGGGCTCTACACCGACGACCCGAAGAAGAACCCCGCTGCGACCCACATTCCTCGGATCACGGCAGGCGAGCTCATCGAGCGCGGACTCCCCGACGTGGTGGTCGAACGCGTGGTCGTGGAATATCTGCCGCGGGCGCAGTGGTGTAAGGAGCTGCAGATCGTCAACGGGCTCAAGCCCGGCCAGGTGCTGGCCGCGCTCAAAGGAGAGGATGTCGGAACGATCATTCGTGCATAACGTGGCGACCGTGGTGCTGGTGGTCGCGGCGGCGAGCTGCTCGCGTGGGCCCACCAAGCCCGAGGCAGATCCCGCGAAGCTGAAGGCGCTTGCGACGCAGATGATCCGCACGACCCCTGCGCCGGCTGCAGCTCCAGCGTGCACGCAGGCCAAGCTTGCCGGCGCGGTGGTGATGACGCAGCGAACCGCGCTGTTGATGTCAGGCGGCACGTTGTCCGACAACCCCGAATACGCGGAGTGGATCCACCCGACCGAGCTCGACGCGCCTGCCGCGCGCGTGTTGATCGACCCCGCCGCCACCACCGTCGCGAAGCGCCAGGCCGCCGCCGAGCTGCTCCAGGCACCCCGCTATCTGGTCTATCAGGTCACGATGGTGAATGTGCCGATGGCGCTCGGCGTGAAGGAGCTCAAGCGCGGCGCGGTCGGCATGCGCGCGATCGGCTATGACAAGACCGGAGTGGCGACCTGCGTCACCGTGTTCACGGTCCAGAACGATCGCGAGGTCAGCGAGCGCGCGATGGACAAGAGCGACCGGGCCACCATGGATCCCGCGATCATCAAGGAGCTTCGGGATGACCTTCGTGCTCAGGTGATCAAGACGACCTCGTCGCTCGTGGCAGGCCTGCCGCCGTGACCGTGACGGTGACCGTGACGGCGACCGCTACGGCACGCACGGCTGGCGCACTGCGCTCGTGAGCAAGACGTCCTTGATCAGGCCATCGTTGAGCAGCGCCTGCTGCTGCGCGTTGCACACGATCGTCGAATTCTGCGGCTCACCGAATTCGTTGGTGTCGTAGTCGATCGCGAACACCGGCTTGAGCGCGGCGATGAACGGTCGCGCGTTATCGCAATACGCGAACTCGCCGCACCGCTCGATCATCAGCCAGTCGAAGTCATCGTCGAGCTCGTCGGTCTGGCCGGTGTAGATGTAGCCGCCTTCCATGCCCACCGAGAGCTCGCGCGGGACGTGCGCCTCCTCCGCGACGCGTGCGTACCAGCTCGTCATGTCCTGGATCGGAAACGCGAACCCGCCCTCGCCCGGCTGCGTCGGATCATCGAGGTTCGGCGGCACATCATTGCGGGTGGGAGCAACACCGTCGCAGCCGATCTGCTTGGCGAGATCGAAGCGCTTGAAGATCAGCGCGCTCCACATGTCGCGGTTGGCGGCGCTGATGTCGAGGTACCGCTCGCTGGGGTTGTTGGTCACCCCGTCGCTGGCGAACGTACTCCAGCCGATCACGCTCCCGGGGGCTGGCGGATCGGGACGATCGGGAGGATTCGGTTCGAAGCCGGGAAACTTGCGGGCGTCGGGATCGCCGAGGTCGATCGCTCCGGTCGATACCCTGCAGATCACGATGGTCGGCTGGCCATCGACCATCCGGGTGTGCAGCTCTGCGATCGCCGTGGGCAGAACACCGGGCGGCACGGCGACCGGATCGCCATCGCCATATTCGATCGTCGTCGCCGCGGGAACCACGTCCCACAGATCGAAGGTGTACATCACCCGCGGCTCGGTGATGTTGAACGGCTCGGCGAGCTGGATGTCCCAGTTCTTCGCGTCGCCCGGCCGGGGGCTCCACCACGCTGGCTCCGCGCCCGCTTCGGGGTGGGAGTGCTCCTTGCCGTTATCGCACCCCGCGCCACCGACGGTGATCAGCGCGACCATCACTGCAGACCGCATGGCCGAGATTGTACGCCACGCCGATCGAAACGGCGTGGTCGGCTCGCGCTCGCTCGACGATGGCGCGGTGATCGTCACGGCACCCGCCGCAGATGTCCGTTCCTCAGGTGCCCGAGCCTTTTCCGCTGCCGCCCCCGCCGCCCTTGCCACCGCCGCCGCCCGTGCCCTTGCCACCGCCCGACCCATCGCCACCGACCTTGCACTTGCCCGAGTCACACACCGCCTTCGCCTTGGGTCCGCACGATGGGTCGTCGCTCATCACCGTGGCACACGCGAGATCCGCGCAGCGCTGGGCGCGCGACGCATTGTAGTCCTTCACCGCGCTCGCGCTGATCGCGAGCTTCTTGCCGCCGGCGCTGCAGCCACAGCATTCATCCACGAGCGCGCAGTCCGCATCTTTCGCGCAGGTGGTCGCCGGCCCCGCACCACCAGCGGCCATCCGGTCCTTGCCCTTGCCGTCCCCTTCACCCGAATGATTCGATCCGTGCTCGCCGGCGCCACCACCGACGCCGCCGGCATTGCCCTTGTCGCCTTCCTTGATGTTCGCCCTCGCCCACTCGGCGGCCTTGGCGATCCGAGCGTCGATCTCGGTCTTCAGCGCATCGGGCTTGTCCTTGGGCGAGATCGTGATCGCCACGCCGTTCTTGTCCGGCTTCGCCTTGGTGGTCGCACCTTCAGGCACGTAGACCGGGCACAACCCCATGCTGCCGCCGTGCGTACCCTTCTGGTCGTGGCCGGGCGTCGAGGGAGCGTTGTCCGCCTTTTCCTTGAGCAGCTCGGTCGCGCGCTTCTGGATCGCTGCGATCGCGTCCTTGTCGGTCGCGCTGATCGTCACGACCACGTTCTTGCCTTGCAAGCTGGACTTCGTCGTCGCGCCGAACACAAGGCTCGGGCAATTTCCGCCCTTTTGCGACATCGGCGTGTCGCCGGTCGCGGCGGCAGCCCCGTCACTGCCTGAGCCTGCGGAACCCGAGCCATCGGCCGAACCTTCGCCGGATCCCATCGCCGAACCCGCGGAGCCCATATCGGCGCTCCCCGTCATCGCCGAGCCCGTCGAACCTGCCGGCTCCTGCGACTTCTTCTTGCAGCCGGTGCCGCCGATCAACCCAAGCACAGCGAACAACGCGATGACAGTACGCATGACGAATCCTCCGCAGCGCATGCTACCGTCTTTTCAGTGCGGATCGCGGTGTTAGCCAGCTTGTTATGCGCTGCGACCGCGGCAGCAGATCCACCGGTGAAGCTGCCGCCCGGCACGCGCACCGACGCACATGGCCAGCTCGTCTCCGGGCGCGGTCTTCGCGACGCGACCGACTTCGTCGCGAAACAGCTCGCACGTACGGGGATCAGCGTACGGCAGATCGGTCCGTATCGGGTCCGGGGTGTCGAGCTCACGCGCTTCATCAGTCAGACAGCGACGACGAGCTGGCTCGCGATCCACATCCTGCGTCTCGACGGCAAGACCCTGATCTACTTCGTTCCGCGCGCCGGGGCTTGATCGACCGAGCAGCGTGAGGTCGCGCGGGCAGTTCGGCGGATGCCAGCATCGCCGCTGGATCGTTGGATCGCCACGCTGTCCGCCTTGATGCCGCATCGGCGTTGGATCGTTGGATCGCCACGCTGTCCGCCTTGATGCCGCATCGGCGTTGGATCGTTGGATCGCCACGCTGTCCGCCTTGATGCCGCATCGGCGTTGGATCGCGCAGCGCGTTGTGGGTGTGCTTACGCGAGTCGACCGCGGCGACCGCTGTGCACGCGCCAACCACCCGCAAACGCCGCCAATCGGCGGCGCTGCTTCGAACTGCCGTTTCACGTACGAACCGGGTCACGCAGGATGTCGGCGTGCGCACCTTGCTCCTCGTCGCCGCGGTTCTGGTCACTGCTTGTACGTCGAACGGCACGCCATCGTTGCAACCGGATTGCAGTGACGGCACCGACAACGACGACGACGGCGAGGCCGACTGGCCCACCGATCCCGGGTGCTCGGGTCCCGATGACCCTGACGAGCACGACGACATCTTCGCGGATTGCTTCGACGACGTCGACAACGACGGCGACGGCAAGGTCGACTATCCCGACGATCCCGGCTGCACCAGCTCTGGCGATGACAGCGAGACCGACGACGATATCGCACAATGCTCGGATGGCCTCGACAACGATGGTGATGGCTACGTCGACTACCCCGACGATCCCGGCTGCGCGTCCAAGCTCGATGATGACGAGATCAACATCGAATGTGGTGATGGCGTCGACAACGACGGCGATGGGGCGTTCGACTATCCGGACGACTCCGATTGCGGCAGCGCCACAGATCCGACGGAGTCGTGGCGACTCGCGTGCGCGGACGGCAAGGACAACGACGACGACGGCTACACCGACTATCCCGACGACGTCGATTGCCTGCACGACGGTGATGGCAGCGAGTCCACGTGGGGGCCGACGGATTGTACCGACGGCTGGGACAACGACGGCGATGGCGCGGTCGACCTGCTGGACGATGGCTGCTCCGGGCAAGACGATCTGACCGAGGTGAGGGAACCAACGGTGTGCTCCGACGGTATCGACAACGATGGCGACGGCGCGATCGATTACCCCGACGACGTCGGGTGCGGAAGCATCTACGATCCCGACGAGCAGAACGAGCAATGCTTCGACGGCGTCGACAATGACGGCGACGGCAAGGTGGATTTTCCCGACGACCCGGGCTGCTACTACTACACCGACTCCGACGAGTACAACACGCAGTGCGAGGACGGCATCGATAATGATGGCGACGGCGCGATCGATTATCCCGCCGACGACGGCTGCACCGCGACGTGGGATTTCGACGAGATCAAGCCACCGTGCTCGGACGGCATCGACAACGACGGTGACGGAGCGATCGACTATCCCGCCGACGTTGGCTGCGTCAGCATCTACGACGGCGACGAATCCAATTATCAATGCTCCGATGGCATCGACAACGATGGCGACGGTGCGATCGACCATCCGGCGGATCTCGGCTGCGGGAGCGCGCGCGATGACGATGAGACCAACCTCGCCTGTGCCGATGGTGTCGACAACGATGGCGATGGCGCGATCGACTACCCCGCAGACCTCGGTTGCGAGGGCCCGGACGATTACAACGAGGTCAACACGGCGTGCGTCGATGGCATCGACAACGACGGTGACGGGTTGATCGACTACCCGAACGATCCCGGCTGTATCGCGGCGGCCGACGACGACGAGGACGATGACTGTGCGTGGTTCGGAGATTGTCCCGAGTGCTTCGACGGCCTCGACAACGATCACGATGGCCAGGTCGACTACCCCGAGGACGACGGCTGCTACGCGACGGCCGGCGCCGCCGAATCGTGTGCGTCGTCAGACATGACCTATCTCGCCACCGATCCCGTCACCACGATCCAAAACCCGACACCCACCGACGACGACTATGGCCTGACCTGTAATGCCACCGACACCGCCGATGTCGCGATCGCGTTCGACGTCCCGGCGATGCGAGCGCTCGATCTTCAGTTCCGCGCTGGATCGCCGACCGCGATGGCACTGCTTGGCCCGACGTGTGGAACCGAAGTGAGCTGCACCGCTGGCTCGCGGGTCCACGTCACCGACCTGCCCGCGGGTCGCTACGAAGCCGTCGTCGACGACACCTATCTGTGGGGTGATTTCGTGATCGCGGGAACGATCGCAAGCAATGGGCTGTGCACGCACGCACTGTTCTCGGACGGCGCGATCCAGTGCCCTGCGGGTCACACATGCACGAGCACGATGGGGCAACCTGCCCGATGCACGCCCGTGGTCGCGCAATGCAATGACGGAGTCGATAACAACGCCGACGGCAAGACCGACTGGCCGCTGGATCCCGGATGCTTCCGCGCAACGGACCTCGTGGAGGATACCGTGTGTCCCGGTCCAAGCTGCCCGCGCTGCAGCGACGGGATCGACAACGACGGCGACGGGTTGGTCGATTATCCCTCGGACTACGGTTGTCAGGACGCGTCGGCCGACGTCGAGCGGTTCTGCAGCGAGGTTGGTGACGACTTCGGCGGGGTGATCACGACGGCCGTGACCAATGGCCAGTTCCCCGAGTGGCCCAGCGATGATTGGTACAAGACCTGCGACACCGAGGAGGCGCGCGGCGCCGATATCACCTTCGCCCTGTCCCTGCCCGTTCGCGTCGACACGCTCCAGATCGACACCAACGGTACCGTCGGCGTCGATACCGTCCTTCAGCTGTCATACGCGGACTGCGGCTATGAGCTGGCGTGCAACAGCGACAGCGGAAGCGCATCGCACGCGATGCTGATCCTTCACGACGTGCCTCCGGCGAACTATGCAGTGGTCGTCGATAGCTACGTGGGATCGGGCGAGGAACCGTTTCTGCTGAATGTTCACGGCACGGTCGCGAGCGGCACCGCGTGTACGTCACCGCTGTTCACCACCGGCGTGCTCAGTTGCGCGAGCGGCCAGCCATGTAGCGGCGGCGTCTGCCCGTAGTCGCGTTACGGCCTACTTGCGATAGAGCTCGTACACCGCGCCGGCAAAGTCGTCCGAGATGTAGAGGTTCCCAGCCTTGTTGGGGATGACATCGACGGGTCGCCCCCACGCCGTGATCGTCGCAGTCGGATCGCTCAAGAACCCCGACACCAGCGCGACTGGATCTGCGAACGAGTTGTCGCTGTTGGCGGCGAGGAGCTCGACCCGGTAGCCGCGCGGCACCGAACAGTTCCAGCAGCCGTGCATGCCGATCACGGCGGCGTTGCGAAACTGCTCCGGGGCGTTGGCTCCGGTCCAGAACGACATTCCGAGCGGGGCGGAGTGCGCCTCGAGCCCCTTGCTGATCCGATCGATCGCCGAGCAATCCAGCTCGGTCTGGCCTTCGTTGTTCTGAACGTCCGGGTGGTACGGCATGTTGTCGAGGCCGTTCTCGGCCGTGGGATTGCAGTACGGCCAGCCATAGTTGCCGCCGTCGCGAACGCGCGTGAACGGCTCCGGCGGGTTGTCGTTCACATACTCGGTGACGACCGACTTGTACGCGAACCGGCCGTCCTGCAGCGGGTACGCGATGTTGTCGCGATGGTTGACGGCGGCCCATAGCTCGCCCGTCGTCGGATGGATCGCGAGCCCTTCGGCGTTGCGCAGCCCCTTGGCGAACAACCGTCCGTTGGAGCCGTCGAGATCATAGGCGTAGATCGCACCGCGCACCGGGTCGGCAAGAATGTCCGAGACGCTCGCGTTGGTCGCCGACGCGATCGCGACGTACAGCGTGTCACCGCCGATCGCGATGTTCTTGAGCGCGTGGCCATAGCCACCCATCAGCTCGGGCAGCGTGGCGTCGGGCAAGTTCGCGACGACCGCAGTCAGTGCTCCGAGGGTCGTGTCGCTCGGGTTCCAGGGCGTGCGGCTGACCTTGTTGGTCTCGGCGACATAGAGATACAGCTGTCCTCCGATCTCGGCGAACACCATGTCGTGCGGAAGATCCAGTCCCGATGCGAGCTCGCCGACGATGGGCGCGCTGCCAATGTTGGAGATCCGGTGGATCTTTCCTTGCGACGGCTGAGAGACCAGGACGTCACCGTTGGGGGCCTCGGCCATGAACCGTGCCTTGGGAATTCGCGCGATCACGCGAAGCCCGAAACCCGCGGGGACCTTGACCGTGCGCGGCTTGTCGAGCGGTGCCAGGTCGCTGCCGGCCGGAACCTCCAGCGTGACCATCGTGGGATCTGCAGGAGCTGCATCGGCGGTGGGCGACTTGCTATCGCCGCACGCCGCGGCGACGAGGGAGACGAGCATCATCGCGGCAAGCCCAGATCGAACGACACGAAGCGTGACCACGAGGGAACCCTAGCCCCGCGCCGTGGCGAACGAAATGACGAAAAACACGACCAATATCGGGCAGAACGAGCCGACGAAGCTCGCTAGGTCCTTGACGAACGCACGGCTACCGTTTACCAACTGGGTCCCACTCGGGGATCGTCTAACGGCAGGACGTGAGACTCTGACTCTCACTATCTAGGTTCGAATCCTAGTCCCCGAACCACCACCTGCACTCGAAGGCTTGACCGTTCGCATCCCTCATGGGAGAACGTCCCTCCTTCCACGGCCCCATAGTCTAGCGGTTAGGACGTCGGCCTCTCACGCCGAAAACTTGGGTTCAAGTCCCAATGGGGTCACCACAAACGCGTTGCTTGTTCTGGCGACTCAGTGCCTAGAACGAGGCTAACGAGGGCCGACTGCGTCGGCCCTTTTCTTGGCGCCGAAAACGTGGGGGCAAGTCCCAATGGGGTCACCAACGAACACGTAACTCGGTGCTTGTGACGAGCCCGCGCGCGCCGACGGACGTCGGCGCTTTTCTGGCGCCGAAAACGTGGGGTCACGTCCCAATGGGGTCACCACAAGCACCGTGATCGTTCTTGCGGCTCTCTGCCGAGAACGAGGCTAACGAGGGCCTACTGCGTCGGCCCTTTTCTTGGCGCCGAAAACGTGGGGGCAAGTCCCAATGGGGTCGCCAACGAACGCGCGGCGCAAGGGACACGGGTAGTTGGCCCGCCGGGGTCGACACATGTCCGCGACGCCTTGGATGTCAGCGAGCGGGCATTAGGCGACTGATTCAGTGGCCACTGGCAGGTTCGGTTTGTCGCGAATCACATGGCTGATCGGCGGTTAGCCTGTAGCGCGAGCGGCATCACGTTTGCTCTTAGGCGCTGGCGAACGGAGCTGTAGCGATGAAGCGAATCTCATCCCTGGTTACCGGCCTTGCCCTCGCCGCGGCCATCGCGCCGGCATGCACCGACGAGGCGTTCGACCCGTACGACGATCAGGCGACCAAGTCGGAGGACGGCAAAGCCGACGCGAGCGCGTTGGCCGTGTTCGTCGACTTCGAGTTCTCGGGTCGATTGATCACGACCGCCGCGTTCAACAACGAGCAGCTGATCGAGGATCAGCTGCTGTTCACGGTGGGCCAGCTCAACGGCGTGACCGCGGTCGGACGGGTCGACAAGGTCGAGCTCTCCGACGTCCAACGAACCTTCGCCAACGGGATCTTCGAGATCACCTACAAGGCGAAGCTACCGGTTGCGTGGGGCCGCCGCGCCGCGATTCCAGAGACGTTCGATCTCAAGCTCCCGCTCAACGTGTCGGTCAACGGGCAGGCGGCGTTCCTCCAGAAGTACAAGGCGAAGTGCATCGACTTCAACGCTCACGACCTCGATGCCGGCAACTTGTTCTACTACTACCGGCCCGACAACGCAGGCTGCGAGCTCAATCCCGCCGACATCCTGGCCACGACCGCAACCGTGTCGCCAAGCCCGGTCCAGACCACCGGAAAGTTTCCCGAGTACGACAAGATCTACGAGGACGGCGTGTTCAACGTCGTGGCGATCTTCGGCAAGTACACCGACGGCGCAACCGGCGCCAACGACGCGGGGATCAAGGCGTACAACGAGTTCGTCCGGTTGATGAAGATCGAGCTCGCCGGGCTCCCCACCACCACGATCCCGGCGACGATCCCCACGGACCCGGGCGTCGCGGCCCCCGATCTCGAGCTCAATGCCACGCTCGCCGACGGCAAGAAGCTTCGCATCGTCGCGCTACTCACCGACAACGTGACGGACGGACTGATGCAGCCCGCGTTTCGCGCTCGCTACAACGCGCTCTCGAGTCGCGCCGACATGATCGCGTACAACGGCCACGCTGGCCTCGGGAAGCATGTGCGATCGCTCGCCAACGCCGGCGCGTGGGTCGCCGGTCAATACGCGATCGTCTACATCAACGGCTGCGACACGTTCGCCTACATCGACGACGCGCTGCAGAAGGCGCACAAGCGCATCAACCCCGACGACACCACCGGCTACAAGTACGTGGACATCGTCAACAACGCGATGCCGGCGGACTTCGCGTCGATGCCGCAGGCGACCATGGCGATCTTCCGCGGCTTGCTGGAATACAACGCCCCGCGGACGTTCGAGCAGTTGTTCTACAACATCGATCGCACGCAGATCGCGCTCGTCGTCGGAGAGCAGGACAACACCTACACGCCGGGCCCGAGCGGACCGGTCGAGGCGTGGGACGGACTCAAGGTCACCTTTCCCGTCGCGCAGTACGAGGAGAAGAAGTTCTCCACACCGATCATCGAGGCCGGTCGCTATCAGTTCGCGATCACCGGGACCAACGACGCCGATCTCTACGTGCGCGTTGGCAGCGAGCCAACGCTCGCGAAGTATGACTGCCGGCCCTACAAGGTCGGCTCGACCGAGACCTGCGAGATCACGCTCGCGCGGCCTACCCAGATCTTCGTCGGCGTGCGGGGCTTCTCCCCGCTGGGCTCGAGGATCGACCTCATCGGCAAGAGGCTGTAGCTCGCGTCATCTCCCTCCCTGTAACGTACTGTAAATGTTTACGATTATGCCGATGTCGGGCAGATGTCGGTGGTTGACTACCCGCGGGTGCATCGTGGGTGTCGGAGGTCCTCAGCAATGCAGAGCTCGAACCGAGGCATGAAGTTCACCATCAAGGTCGCTGGTTGCCTCGCAGCCAGCTGGTTGGCGGTCGGTTGCACCAGCAGTCCGGGCTCCGAACCTGGAGACGACACCGATCCGGACGTCGTCGAGCCCGGATCAGGTCCGCTCGGCTCGGAGGACGTGAAGATCGTTGCCGTCAAGGGCGGTTGGCTCGTGCCGACCCAGAGCGCGAGCGGACACAAGTTGTTCGTGGTGATCGCGAAGGAAGACGTCCAGGTTGGCAAGGCCAGCGTCACCGGCGCGACGATGGCGAACCTCCCCGAAGGCAAGAACCCGTTTGGCCACCCGGAGGGCTACTACCGGATCCAGCATCACAGCCATCTGCCGCTCGCCCACGATCCACGCGTGCGGATCTTCGTCTCGGAGAGCCGCGACATGCACGATCCGACGATGTTCACGCTGCGTCCTGACATGAGCACGAGCGAGAGCGGCGGGTTCATGTTCGACAACCTCGAGAGCATCACCAACGCATCGCATCAGCTCGGTGTTGGCCTGGGAACCAACGAGCAGAAGAAGGCCGACCTGCTGTCGCGTACGCAGGCGAAGTACGACCAGATCGCGACCCTGGAAGGCTTGCCCCCGGTCAAGCTCCACTACGAGATCCAGCTCGGAATTCTCGCGCGCATGGGCTTCAACGCCAACGATCCGCTGGCGGGCGGTCTCAACAAGAACCAGCCGATCCTCGTTGCGGATCGCATTCGCTCGATCCTCGCGGCCGAGACGATCGATCTGGACGATCCGGATCTGACGACGGCCAAGCCGTGCAACGGTCCCGTTCCGGGCGAGCCCACGCCTGACCCGTCGTGCGACGGTGGCGACGGCTGCCCCGAGGGTGGCGGCGACGGTGGTGATGACGGCGGTGGCGATTGCAACGGTGGCGACGGCTGCCCCGAGGGTGGCGGCGACGTCTCCGAACCGCCGATCCTCTGAGCGTCCGCACCGACCTCCAACAAACGCAAGGGATGACGAGGGCCGCTCCTTCGTCATCCCTTTCGCATTTCCGGCGATCGTCCGTCCGCTATCCCCACTTCACCGAGGTCACCGCGATCGTTGCACCCGACGTGAGTCCGAGGCGGATCGTTTGGCCCACGCCGACGCTGCCCGACGACAACAGCAGCCCCGCGGTATCGACGCCGATGTCGGTAACCGGGCGGCCGTCGATCGACACGATCACATCATCGACCTTGAGCCCGGCCGCGGCAGCCGGGCCACCGTCCACGACCATCGTGACCTTGAGGCCGGTGCCGCCGGGCTCGGTCGCGAGGCCAAACGTACCGGGATCGCCGGTGACGGGAGCAATGACCTTGATCGTCCCGACATCGAGGCGTTGCCCCGCGACCGCCTTGTAGCTCTGGCTTTGCAACGGTGAGCTCATCGAAGCCCCCGTGGCGAACACCATCACGATCCCGGGCCCCTCCGGGACTCGTTCGATCACGAACCGCCCCGCAGCGTCGGTGGTCGGGCCCTTGCCGGTGATCGCCTCGAAGATCTCGGCGCCATTGTTGCTGCGGAGGTCGCTGCGTGGGATCACGAGCGCGCCTTGCACGGGCGCGCCAGACACCGCGTTCACGACCAACCCGGTCAGCGATGCCCACGGGGTGAATGTGAGATCGAGCTGTGCGGGACCAGCAGGCACATTGACCTTGGCGCCGGCCGTACCGATCTGCGCGCTCGCGCTGCAGGTGTAGTCGCCGGGTGCCACGCGTTCGAGCTTGTAGCTGCCATCGGCCGACGAGACGTGGCGGCTGACATCGGACGGACCGTCACACGACAGATCGTAGCTGGTGACCGGTGCGCCCCTTGACGATGCCCGGATCGCGAGCGTTCCGAGCGGCGCGAGCGTGATCGTCACGCTGTCTCCGGTCTTGATCCCCGACTTCTCGCCGCGCGAGCTGCCGCGCGGCCCTTCGACCACGAGCCGGTAGGTGCCCTTGCGAAGCCGCTCGATCGCGAACCGGCCATCGGCCGCGGTCAGCACCGGCTCGCTCGACGCGAGCTCGAGGAACGACGTCTCCTCGGGGTCGCTATCGGGGTTCTCGAGGCGAGCGGTCACCCACGCGTCGGCGGCTGGCTTGCGATCTGCGCCGATCACCACGCCGCGAATGACGCCATCGCGCGCTTCGACCGTGAGCGTGACACCGGTCCGGGCCTGAGCCTCGGCGAGCTCGACCTCCACCGGTTTGTCGCGAGCCTCGGCGGTGACGTGGCTGTAGTCCTTCGGGTCGCGGGCGTGAACCGCATAGGTCCCGGGCTCAAGGCCCACGATCTTGAACGATCCATCGGCTCTCGTGGTCACCTCGTTGTTCAAGCCGTCCATCGTGATGCGCATCGCACCTTCGCGGTCGCCGTCGCGCTTCACCGTGACCCGCATGCCGGGAACGGGCGTGCCGCGAGTATCGACGACCTTGCCTGCGATCGAGGCGCGCGGCGTGATCGGGATGACCAGGCCCGTCTGATCGGTGGTGCCGATCGAGACCTCGAGCCTTCCCGTCGTTCCATCCTTGGTCCTCGCCACCAGGTTGAACGCTCCCGATGGTGCGTGGTGGAGCTGAAACGCTCCGCTGGCGTCGGTCTCCGCGCGGGTCGCCATCGCTTTCACCATCTCGAACATGTTGGCCAGGCCGATCTCGCCCTTCAGCTCGAGGGTGATCGTCGCGGAAGCAACGGGGGCGACGCGCCCTGACAAGGTGACGCCGGAACTGAGCTGGAGCACGACATCGGTGACATCGCGGTCGACCACCGTCACGCTCTGGCCGATCTCCGGCATCATCGTCTCGACGCCAGCGAACAACAGGTACGTGCCCGCGCGAACGCCGAGGATCTCGAACGCGCCCTGATCATCGGTCGGCTCAGGCGCCGGGAGCGCGTCGCCACCGTTGGCGAACGAGAACGCGCCGACCTGAACGCCGGGGATGCCGTGCTTGGGATCGGCTTGCGTGACGACGCGCCCGGAGATCGCGTACGCGCGATCGACGACGACCTCGACACCCTCCACGGTCTCCGCGATCGAGACCTCGACGACAGTGGGATCTGTGCTCGCATAGCCACGGCCGACTGCTCTGATCGAAACTGCACCGGAGCTGAGGCCGCGGAGCTGAAACACGCCGTTGTCATCGGCGATCGCCGAGGCGTGGTTACGCCCGGCCAGGACGTTGCCACTGCCAACCGAAGCCTGCACGAGCGCACGCGAGACGGGCTGGCGGGTGTCGCGCGCGATCACGCGGCCGCGGATCACCGCACCCGGCGTGAGCACGAAGTCGACGGTCTCGGGTTGACCGGCGATGTCGATGGTCTGCTCCGCGTCGGTGTAATCGTCGTGCTCTGCGGAGATCGAGTACGCGCCATCGCTCAAGGTCAGCCGGTACGTACCGTCCGGGCCGGTGACCGCCACCACCTCGGGGTTGCGGCGCATCGTCATCTGCTGGCGCTGCGCGGTGATCCGCGCGTCCGCGATCGGGCCGCCGCCGACATCGGTCACCGTGCCGCGAACCTCGACGCCTCCAGCGACCAGCGCGACGTCGATCCCGCTGCGCTGCTCGCCCGATGCGATCGCCAGCTTTTCGCGCTCGGCGGGGAGAAATCCCGTGGCGCTCACACCGACGTTGTAGTCGCCGGGCAGCACTCCTGACAGCGACCACGCCCCTGTTGCGTCGGTGATCGCGATCAGGGTCGGCTGATCGCTGGGCATGAAGTCCAGCGACAGCTCGGCGCGCGCCACCGCGACCACGGCACCAGCGATCGCCACGCCATCGGCCGCGCGCGTCACCCGCCCCGACAGCGAGGCCGGCTTTGCGGGAACGCGAGCCCTGGGAACGTTCGCCGCAATCGACGACACGCCCGACCCGGCGGCGCTGTTCGGTGACTCCGACGATGCCGGAGCGCGCACCCGCATGCCGATGAGCACGATGATGAGGACGGCTACTGCGAGACCGATTCCGACGACGACACGACGACGCACGGCGGGGACCCTACTGCACGGAGCGGGTCACCGGAAGGTGTCCGATGCGGACAGGAGCCAGGCCACACGGGAGCCGCCATCACTGCGCGCAGGAGCTGACGGTGTTCAGCGGATCGCTCGCCACCATGAACGGGTTGGTGGTCAAGAACGTCTTCTGCTCGGACACGAAATACGTCGTCGGAAACGTCGTGTAGCCCTGCCACATCAGGGAATCGGCAGCGCAGGTCGCCGCGCCCTCGGCGCATCCAGGTGGCGCAGGTGCGCCCAGCGAATAGCCGAGATGAAACCCGGCAAGCCCGACGCTCTGACAGCGTGTGCGATCGAACTCGCCGGTGAGGCCGCGCAGCAAGCTCGACGGGTGGACGACCACGCTATAGCTCGAACCCAGGCGCTGGCCTTCGACCTCATCGACGTCGAAGAAGTAGTTCCAGATGTTGTCTGGATCGTAGAACGCACCGCCGGTGAGCGCGAATGCATCGTCGAGCGCGTTGTCCCAGAACGTGAGCTCCGCGCCACGCGGGCTCGGGTTCGCCATGTACCAGCTCGCGGTGTGCGGCGTGCGGATGGTCTCGACGCCGTCGAAGCAGAACGTTTCACCGGTTCCCAGTTGCTCGCGAACGAACACGCGAAGCTGCGTGAACGCGTTGTCGAGCGCGACCACGTACTCGGAGACCGGCGTGCGATCCGAGGGCACGACGTACACGACCCGGACCCGGGGGCCATCGCAGATCCTTGCGGGGGCTTGTGGCACCGCTGCGTCGGGGCTCCCCTCGTCAGCGTAGCCTGGCTGGTCGAGCGTGGTCCCACAGCCGCCCACGACGACGAGCGCCAGAACGCGTGCGAGCACCGAGTCGATCACCACCCGTGAACGATTCGAGCAACCGCCGTGCCGCCACTTCTCTACGGATCTCAGCACGTTATCGCACATCGAGTGGTGACTGGACTCCCCGCGGCGGTGGCTCCGGCCACGGGCGAGCCGGCCCTTGCGAGGCCGGCGCCAGAACGCCGCTCGTGACGGGTGTCCTCGTGTAACGACGGTAGGTACCTTCGCAAAACCACCGGTCACTCGGATGGCCGGCGACGGCACCCGCGGCAGACCCGGAGTCCATGTCATTGAAGTGACTCGGTGCCCGTACGGCCCTGTCATTGCACACGGCGCGACGCATGCGGAGCCCTTGGATTGTCTCGATGCTTCTGTTCGCTGCGTGTGCGGCGAACAACACCTCTAACGATCAACAAGCCGATCGGGGTCCGCTCGGGAAGGCCGACGCCGCCGGCAGCTGCGCCAACAGCGACTGCAGCGGCCAAGCCCCGGGCGGCAACTGCTACTGCGATACCGAGTGCGTCGCGTACGGCGACTGCTGCGCGGATCAACTGCTCGCGTGTGAGCCGGCGGCCGCCGACGAGCTCGCCACGATGAACGCGAGCGAGCTCGATGCGCTGTTCTCGCGCGGTGCGCTCCCCGAGATCGCGGCGCTCGCGGGTGAGCTTTCCGGTCGCTCGCTCGCGAACGCGGTGATTCCCCTGCCCGGTCCGATCCAGGACGCGATCAATCTGGTGGCGAACAAGACCTGGCTCGGCAAGACCCTCTCGCCGGTCTCGGCGACGACCGCCACCGGCTTCAACCGCGTCAAGATCGGCACCGAGCTCCAGGTCGCGCACTTCACCGCCGCGCTCGGCACCGGCCGTGACCGCAATGGCTCGCTTCACCTCAACTACGACGTCGATCAGAACCCGATCGGCGTCAAGGCGATCCGCGACGAGCTCCGGCAGGTCGGCGATGGCGTCTATCTGGGCAAGGCGTTCCTGCACACGGCCGTCGGCGAGCCCGCGCTGTTTTTCTTCTCACTCGCCCCGACCTCGGCACCGTCCCCACAGTAGTCCGTCGCGTCGCGCGAGCGCGGCTAATCGCCCACGCCTTGCGGACACATCCCACCGCCGCCACCGCCGCCGCCGCCACCGACATCCATCACGGTGCCGTCGACCTGGACCTTGGCGAGCGACGCCTGGCATCCGTCGGCTACGGGCATGTGCATGACCGGATCGATCTCCGTCAGCGTGACGTCGGTCAGGATCGCCGAGATCGGTTCGCCGTTTGCGCCGACCGCGGTGATCTCGACCGTTCCCGCGGTTCCGAACAGCTCCTTCGTTCCCAGCTCGCCCTTGTTGCCCAGTGCGCGCACGCACACGCCACAGGTGTTGTAGTCCGCATCGACGCCGCTGATCGTGTACGTGCCAGGCTGAACGGTGCCGCCAGCGAACGGCCCTGCGTCATCCCACAGCTCGAGCTGCACCACATCGGTCGAGCTCGGGAGGGTCGCGGCGAGCCGGTACCATTTCTTCGTTCCCATGGAACCCGGCACGTTGCAGCGCTGCGCCTTGCTCGCGGCGAGCGTTCCTGCATCGGGCACGGTGTCGGGGAGCGGACACGTGGCGTTGTTTCCGTCGCCGTCGCCGTTGCCATCGCCATCGCCATCGCCATCGCCGTTGCCATTCTCGGTACCGTTGGCTTCGCCACCCCCGCCCTCGTCGTGCTCACCCACAACGCAACCACCGAGGAGGATCACGACGACGATGAATGCTCGCATGCAAGACGTTCGAGCAAGCGACGTGCCCGAGCGAAACGATCGCCAACCT
>JBFWXW010000100.1:0-19580 GCA_050187075.1 Kofleriaceae bacterium
ACCGCACCCATGCCGCCCTCGCCCAACTTCTGGGTCACCAGATAGTTGCCGATGGTTTGACCGATGAGGTGGTCTGCTTGCGGCGGCCCTTGTTGAGGGTCCATGAGGTCTCCGCGACGCATCATCTTAGCTCACAACCTCGAGAAAAGTCGCGGCACCGGCGGTGGCGTGTCACGATATTCATTAATGCGCGCCCTTTGGGTCTGGGGAGTGATTGGTGTGCTCTTCGCCGGCCCAACGTGGGCTGATGACCTACCTGAGATCCGGTCGAAAGCGGCGGTGGTTATCGACGCAGAGACCGGCACCGAGATCTTCAGTAAACGAGCGGATGAGGTCCGGCCAATTGCTTCGACCACCAAGATCTTCGTGGCGATGGCGGTCAGGAGCCGAGGTCTGGATCTAGATAGCTGGACCAAGATCACCAGGCAGGATGCGGAAGCCGCCAGGGGCGGATCACGCACACGCCTCGACATCGGCCGGTCGTTTCGAAATCGCGACCTGCTTCGCGCGATGCTGATCGCATCCGACAATCGCGCACCGACCGCGGTGGGTCGCGGCGCCGGACTCGATCGAAATCAGCTGATCGCCGCGATGAACAAGGTCGCCAAGGACCTCGGGCTCACGCACACGACGTTCACCGATCCATCGGGGTTGCACGGCAACGTCTCGACCGCGCGCGAGATGGCGATCGCGCTCAAGGCAGCGCTCGAGGACGACGTGCTGCGATCGATCATGGGCGAGCAGCACGTCGAGATCGTGTCCAAGGACCGCCGCAAGCGGATCGGCTACACCAACACCAACCAACCTCTGATGGCGAGGAAGTACACCGTGATCGGTGGCAAGACCGGGTTCACGACACCTGCGGGGTACTGCTTCATCACCGGCGCGCGGTTCGACCGCAAGAAGGTGGTGATGGCGTTTCTGGGGGCGGACGGCAAGCTCACCAGGTTTGGCGACTTCAATCGCGTGGCCGCGTGGCTCGAGCGCGGTGCGCCGGGCGCGAAGCTCAGCGATGTGCGGCGGCGGCAACGACCGGCACCCCGCCAGCCGCGTGGTCGCGTCGCCGCGCCCTAGCCCGCTGATCGCGGCATCCGTGGCATGCTCGCGCTGTGAGCTGGAACCGACGCGAGCTGCTCGGCAGTCTCGGGGTCGCCTCGGCGTCGACCATCCTGTGGGCGATGGGCTGTGCGGCACCGCGGCGCACCGGCCCCAGCGTTCCCGAGGCGAGCGAACAGGTTCGGCCGTGGCTCCACGACGCCGTCTCGCGGCTCGCCACCGTGTATCCCGCGGCGCACGCGCTCGCGGTGGCCCATCGCCGGACCACCGCCGCGCTCGATGTGCTGGGCACCGGGATCGCTCGCGCCCAACGGGCCGGCGTGGTCCTGACCGTTCGTGATGCGCACGGCGCGTGGCGCGAGCAGGTGACGAGCGAGCTCAGCCGCAACGCGATCGCCGATGCGGTGAAAGCGCTGATCGGAAAGTCGGTCAAGCCAGCGCGGATCGAGTTCGGTCCACCACCCCGAGGGTCGAACGCGCTGCCGCCCGTGCATGACGCGGAGCTGCGCGAGCGTGTCGAGGCGATCATGCGTAGCGATCGCACGGGGTCGAGCCGGATCGTCTATGCCGCCGCGATGGTCGATGTCGATGACCTCACCGTGTGGTCGGTGGCGCCTGGGGTGGATCGCGAACAGCGTGCGCGTCGCGTCCGCCAGCGGGCGACCCGCGCGGCGTGGAACGGTGAGCGGCCCGTGGTCAGCGAGGTCGAACGCGGATGGACGGGCGGTCTCACCGATCGGGAGCTCGATGCCCATGATGTCACCCAGGCCAGCACGCGTGCGCTGCTGCTGATGACTCCGGGGAACCTCGACGATGGCGAGCGCGCGGTCGTGCTCGATCCGACGGTGGTGGCGGCGATCATCGATGCGATGGTGCGCGGAGCGTGCACGTCCGAGGCCGCGCGTGTTCCAGAGGTCGCGACACGCTACCCCCTGGGCGCCACGATCGGAGCGCCGGCGCTGGCGATCATCGATGATCCGGCGGCCAAGGGCAGCTACGGCGGGTTTGCGTTCGATGACGAAGGCCAACCGGCTGCGGCGATCACCGTCGTCGAGGGCGGCAAGCTCGTCGATCGGCTGAGCGATCAGCGCGGCGTCGCCGACAAGCTCGCGCTCCGCGCCGGGCGCGCCAGCCGGGCCGGTCACATCGGTTCGATCGAACCGGCTGCGTCGCATCTGCGCGTTGCGGCCGGTCCGATCAGCCGGACCCAGCTGATCACCGACGGCATGATCCTCGAGGACGCGGTCGGGGCAGCGTTCGATCCGCGCAGCGATCGGATCGTCGTCGCGATCGCGCGCGCCAAGGAGGTTCGTCGGGGCAGCGAGACCGGGCGGGTCTATCCCGAGGTCGAGCTGGTCGGCGACCTGGCGAAGCTGTTGTCGGCGATCACTGCGATCGGTTCCGAGACCGGGTCCGTGACGATGCGAGACGAGCGCGCGGGCCATGCCCGCTGGCGATCGTTCGAGGTACCGTGGCTGGCGACCACCGCGCTGGTCCGCGCGCGACGGAGGATGAGGTGATCACGCGCCGCCAGTTGATCAGCGCACTCGGCCGACGCACGGTGGCCGATTGGGTCCTGATCGAGCGTACGCGCGAGAGCTACACCCGGTCGGAGGCCAGCAAGCGTCATCGCGCGGAGCACCGCACCACCTGGACGGTCATCGTTCATCACGATCTGCCGCGCGGCCGCGGGACCGCGCGCACCGAGGTGGGTGGCCTCGGCGACAGCGCGCGCGTTGTCGTCGATCGTCTGGTGTCGCAGGCCGCGGCGACGATCGGCCCAGCCTGGCGATCGACCCCCCCGGCGGCACCCGCAAAGGTGGAGCTGCTCGATCCTCAGCTGAAGACCGTCCCGCTCCCCGACGTCGCCCGCGCGCTCATCGAGACCGGGCACGACGCGCTGACGCGCGACACCGGCGCAGCGATCGCGTCCACCGTCTGTGTCGCGCGCGATGTCGTCGCGGTCGAGGCGCGCTCCGGGTTTCATACGAGCTGGACGGCCAGCGAGCTGAACGTTCGCGGGCTCATCACCGCGGGCGACCGCAGCACCGAGGTCACGCGCCGCGCTCGGCGACTCGCGGATCTCGGCCTCGGCGAGGCGGTGACAACGGCTGCTCGCGATCTGACACTCCTTCGCGAGGCGGCGATCGCGTCGCCGGGCCGATGCGCGGTGGTGCTCGGACCCGATGCGATGGTCCACGGCGGAGAGCTCGGAATCTGGCAGGTGTTCGCCGATCAGGCGAGCGCCGCGCTCGAGCGCCAGGGACTGACGCGGTACCGGCTGGGGGCCGCGATCGCACCTGGCGCCACCGACCTCGCGGAGCCGCTGACGATCGCCAGCGATGGCTCGCTGGATTTCGGAGCCCGGTCGGCGCCGGTCAGCGACGATGGCGACGCGGTCCGGCGGTTCACGTTGATCGATCGCGGCACCGCGGCCGGGCTCGGGCTGTCGATGCGCGAAGCAGCTCGGCGCAATGCCGATCCAAATGGCGGCGTTCGCAACCTGGTCGTCGCGCCGGGAAGCTGGGATGGCCGGGTCGGGCCACGGCGCGCGATCGAGATCCGATGGCTGCGTTCGCTGCTGATCGATCGCTACACCGCGGACGCGAACCTCGAGATCGCGCTGGCGATCGATCACCTCGACGGCAAGCAGCGGCCGATCAGCGGCGGAATGATCCGCCTCGACCTGATCGCGGCGCTCGCCCGAGCCCGGCGGTCCGCGACCAAGATCGCGCGCAACGGCTACTACGGTCCGAGCGCGATCGTGATCGACGACGTGGAGCTGCTGAGCTAACGCGTTCGCGTGTACTTGCCTTCGTGCATCGGCGACCACGCCGTGCCGTCGTTGGACTTATCGATCCGGAACTCGAATCGATCGCCATTCCACTCATAGGTCATGCGCGTCCAGCCGGTGGGCCCGTCGTTGCTCTGATAGCTGTAGCGATTACCTGCCAGCTGCGCCTTGATTCCGTGCACCGGGATCACACCCATGTTGTCGAACCAGTACACGTAGAAGCATTGCTCGCTCGCCTGCCAGCCGTGCACGCCATGTCCGCGATACACGATCTTACCGTCGCGCTCCTCGTCGTAATCGACGAGGATGCAGAACCCATCGACGCCGCGACGAACCGTCCAGGTCCCGATTGCGGGTCCACCGGTGGGATCCCATTGCGATGGATACAGCTTCTCCTCGCCCTTCCACGTCCCCACGAACATCTCCGCTAGCTTGTTCTGTTCCGCGCTCACGGTCGGCATCATGATCGACCTCCCTTGTCGCGGTGATCATTGCCCTCGGCGAGCACGCGCGGTCAACCCTACTGCGTGGTCAGCAGAACTCCCGCGATCGCCGCGCCGAGCAGGATCGATCCGATCGCGATGATCAGCCAGGTGCGTCCTGCGGACGGTTTCGCGACAGGCGTGGAGTCGTGCGTGGGCTGTGGTGACGGGGCGATCAGAGGTGACGGCTCGAGCGCCGGTGTGAACGCGGGCGATGCATACGGCTGCGGCGCTGCCGGCGATGCATACGGCTGCAGCAGCTGCGCCGCCGCCGGGCCTGGTGACTCCAGCGGCGCAGAACCAGGTGCCGGTGGCTGCTCGGGCGACGGCGGCGGAGCGGAGCTGTACTGTGCGTCGACGTGCACCGACGGTGACGGCTCGGAGACCGAGACGGTTGCATACGGGGCAAGCTCGGCGGCCACCGGTGCCTCGGGGTCCACGGACTGCGCACGCAGCGCGTCGATGTCGACGGCTTGCGCCACCTGGGTCGCGCGCTGATGAATGGCCGTGGCGCGTTGCACCAGCATTTCCATCGCTGGGCTCGGCATGCCGAGCAAGGTCGCCGACGGATTCACCTTGGCGCCTGGTCGCTGCAGCACGGAGTTGGGCATGAATGGTGTCGCGGTTGCGGTCGACTCCGCCGCGGCCGCCAGGTCGGCTGGAACGTCCGGAACGTCCCAGCCTGCAGTGAGCGCGCCCGGCTTCGCGGCGGCGATCGGCACCGGCGGTGTGCTCGTCGGTGGTTGCGCGAGTGGCGTGGTCACGCCGGGAACCTCGGGCACGTCCCAGCCCGCGGTGAGCGCGCCCGGCTTCGCGGTGGCGATGGGCGTGGCTGCTGGTCTCGACACCGGCGTCGCTGCGGGCGTCGAGGTCACACCTGGAACATCGGGCACGTCCCAGCCCGCGGTGAGCGCGCCCGGCTTCGCCGGCGCTGCGGCGAGCGGTCTTGGCACCGGAGCCGGCGCGGCTGTGGGCGTCGACGTTACGCCTGGAACGTCGGGCACATCCCATCCCGCCGTGAGCGCACCCGGCTTCGTCGCTGCGACGGCCGCGGCTACCATCGGCCTGGGTGCTGGCGCTGGCGCCGGTGCAGGCGTCGACGTCACGCCCGGGACATCAGGGACATCCCAACCTGCCGTGAGCGCACCTGGCTTCGCCGGTGCAAGCGCCGTTGCGGCTGCCGATGCGGGCGCGGGTGCGGGCGCCGACGTGACACCGGGAACGTCGGGAATATCCCAACCCGCCGTGAGTGCCCCCGGTTTACCGATCGGCGCAGCGACGAGCTCGAGCTTTCCGCCATCGACCGGGCACCACGACGCGTCATCTGAATATGTCGCCTGGCAAGTGGGGCACCGTTTCATCTAGCTACCAGCGTAGACAGTTTTGGCTCGCACGCGCCACTGCTCCGCCGCGCTCTCGCTGCGAGATTCACACGCTCGCCACCGTGTCTGTGGAGGTGGGCGATCGGCGCCAGGGCGCAATCTCCATCGGAGCAATGCATCACTGCAACGGATTCACGGCGCCGATCGATGCGGGCCTTCGAACGCGCGACGCTCGCGCTGATTGCGCGACCGCCATCGCGCTTGCTATACAGCCGCCCATCGCGAGCGTGGTGGAATTGGTAGACACGCAGGATTTAGGTTCCTGTGCTTAACCGCGTGGGGGTTCGAGTCCCCCCGCTCGCACTTCTAAGTCAGGCTGACTCCCTGACTTCTGTTTTCTCGCTGGCGGCTGCTGCCACGTAGCTGCCACGCGCTCCCAACATCGCGAGCACGCGGCGGTCTGGATCGCCGATGCCCTGCGCCGCGAGCTGCACGCACTCCGGCAGTTCCCGGTGGTGCGCGCTGGCGACGTGGACGTACCGCATCGTCTCGTCGATCCGCTTGTGCCCGAACCACGTCTGCAGCGTCCAGGGATTCACGCCAAACAGCGCGGCGTGCGTCCCGAACGTGTGGCGCAGCGTGTGGAACAAGCGAACCGGCAAGCCAGCACGCCGACAGATCCGCCCCATCGCCTTGTCGGCCTGGTCGTCCGTCTTGGCGCTGCCATCGACGTTCCGTACGACGAGCCCTTCACGGATGACGGACATCCGCTTGAGCGCTTCGTAGAGCGTTGACGTCATCGGGATGGTCCGCCGGGTGCGCCCCTTCGGAGTCGTAGTCTCCTTGTTCCGGGTCTGCTGGTTCACCGTGATGGTCTTCGCGATCATGTCGACGTCTTCACGCCAACGGAGCGCCTTGACCTCTCCGACGCGCAGACCAGCTTCACCGGCAAGGCATGCGGCGGCGTACCACTCATCGCCCTCGACCTTGGCCGCCGCGAGGAGACGAGCGTACTGCTCGAAGTCCCATGCGACGATCTCTGGCCGCTCGACCTTGAACATGCCGACCTTCGGCCCCTTCTGAATCAGCTCGCAGTCGACCGCGTACTTCAGCGGCTTCGAGAGGACCGCGAGGATGTTGTTGATGCGCTTGTCGCTGAGCTTGCACTGCACGAGGAGCGCACGGAAGCGCGCGACCTCGGACGTCGTGATCTCGTCGAGCCGCATCTCGCCGAAGCGCGGCTTCAAGTGCAGCTCGAAGATGATGTTTTTCGAGCGCACCTCGGTCGGCTTGTTCTTGCGGCCAATGACCCATTCCTCCCAGAAGCGGCCCTTGAACCATTCCGCAAACGTGGGCACCTCGACTTTCTGCGGGACGTCGCCCGCGAAGCCGAACGCCTGCTGGATTGCAAGCTGCTCGGCTGCTTGAGCCCCGACCTTGGTGTTCGCGAAGCGGTGATACGCGCCGGGAATTCCGGGCACGCCGAACAGCCGCTTCTTCTTGCCGTCGGGGAATCTGACCGTGGTCCGGAAGAACCAGCGGTCATTTCTTGGATCGCGTCGAACAGGCACAACTACGGCCCTTTCTTCGCGTCCTGCGGACCACACGAGCCCAAGGCTCTCATGACGGCCTGACGTGACAAGCGGATATGCTTGCCGGCACGCGCATTGCCGGACGGATCGCGGTCGCGGCGCCCGTTGTTCGCGCTCAGGACTGCGCATGCGAAGTCGTGATGGAAGGTCTGGAACGCAGCTACATGATCTTCGGCGACAGCACGTTGCAGGCCCTGCTGCTCGGCGTCCGCTTCCTCGGCGCACGACTTCATGACCACCTGTCGCGCGGCCTGCGGGTTGAGTTGGAAGGTGGTGACGGTGAGGACGATGATGCGGCAGATGACGGCGACAAGGACGTGAACGTGATCGCCGTGCTCTTTGGTCCGCTGTTGCGCGCTGCCGGTACGTCGGATTCAGCCGCCTGATAGCCTCTGCGACATTCGCGGCCGTGCAGGGATCGTCACAGGGATCTCAATGTGGTACGCCACGACCGTGGGTTGGACTCTCTCCGAACACGCGGTCAAGACGTTTGGCAAGAACACGCTTGCCACCGTCGTCGTGCAGCTGCGCTTCCACCCCATTCTGAAGACGACCGAACACTACGCGGACTTCCAGGAGAAGTTGCGGCTCCGGTTCCCCGGCTACGAAGCAGTTGAGACGCAGATGCTCGAAGTGAACTTCGGGTCACAAGCCAGCCCGGCTAGTGTCGTGCGATCGGGACGAACGCACCGATTCATCGCTGTGGATGAGCCGACTGTCGCGTCCCTCGAGCCAACCTCGGTCAGCATCGAGTACGCGGCTCACAAGGAGCGAGCAACGCTGATCAAGGACTTTGGCCTTGTCCTCGACGCCCTCAACGCTTACGGCCCCGTTCCAGTTCGCCTCGGCCTTCGCTACGTGAACATCATCGAACAGAAGACCTTGGCGGCGCACTTCGGCGCAGAGATACCGTGGGCCGAGTTGCTGACCCCGGCGTTCGCCTCGATCCCCGGCGGATTGGCGTCGATCGACACATCGACGAACTATCTCGCAGAAGTCACGGCTCCCCGGGATCCGGGAAAAATGACGGTCAAATACGGCCTGCTGATGGCACGTGGCGCCAAGGACCAGCATTTCCGGCTGGATACTGACCGCTTCGTGGAAGGCACGGTTAAGATCGGGGAAGTTCCGGGCTTGCTGGAGCGGTTCTCCGACGACATCTTCCAGGTGTTCATGATGGCGGCTGGTCCAAAGCTGATCGAATGGATGGAGGCGGCGAAATGAGTCTCGATGCAGCGTTCGTGACCTACCTCTCCGAGGGCACGATGGAGCCGAGCCGACTCCCTCGTAAGCCTCAGATCCAGATCATCGTGGAATCGATCGCGACCTCCGAGACGCCGTTGCCCGAGAGTCTCTCCCTCGTGCGCGAGATGCCAACGCAGGCGCCTCTCGTGCGCCGCGACATCAAGTCGAACACGACAGCGGTCGTGAACCAGCTGCGCTCCGCAGGCATTCTCCAGGTGAGCGAGGAAGCCGAAGCGATGGTCAGCAAGCTGATGGCCGACAATCTCCCCAAGGCAACGACGCGTCGGCTGCTGAAGCCCCGCACGAAATAGCTGGATGCAGCTCTTCGACACCGGGCGATGGCCGTCGATCGCAGACCGAGATGATCTCAAGGACATCATCTCGAAGATCCTCGATTCCGGCCCGGAGTTCGACGCACGCTTCTATCAGACGAGCGCGTTCGTCGGCGGATTTGCCTGCCAAGGCGACATCGTCCAGCTGACAAGCCCTGCTCCCTGCATCGACGCAGCAGGCAACGCGATCGTCACCGATGTGACCTTCGATCACTGGATGATCATCGGCAACACGTGCGACATGCATCGTGACGACGAGCTGCGGTCGCAGATCGCGCCGCTTGTTGGGTTGGCGGAACCTGTGCCAGACGAACAGCTGCGCGCCTTGAGGCGTTACGAGTACTCGCGGCAGTTCTATGTGCCGACCTGGCCCGAGGCCGAGGAACAGAAGCACTATCTCGTCGACTTCATGCAGATCGTGACGATCGAGAAGGCGGCGTTCCGCGAGGACTGCGCGCGCGTTGTCGCGAGGCTTCAATTTCCGGCGTGGGCGCTCCTGCACGCCTGCCTCGTCCGGTATCTCGCGCGCGATGACGGCCGCTTTGATTGAAGCTAGCGGGTCGCGTGATTCCCGTGGACGCCAGTTGACCTAAACTCCTTGTCGCGCCGACCGGGTTCTCCTCGGACATCGCGCCAGTACTCCTCGACTACGTCTTCGTCGATCTCGACGCGCCCGGGATACAGCGTGTCCTGACCATCCTTGCGCGGCCCCGACACCCAATAGGTCTCATTC
Organism: Kofleriaceae bacterium; assembly: GCA_050187075.1. GTDB lineage: Bacteria > Myxococcota_A > Polyangia > Haliangiales > Haliangiaceae > JABFXX01. The sequence continues at coordinate 9,557 of JBFWXW010000100.1, forward strand.
GTGGCCAGGTCGATGAAGTTCGCCTTGTAGCCCCGCCCGCCGAGCGATTCGAGGACAAGTTCACGATAGGAGATCGTGCGCCCCGTCTTTGAGAGACGCACCCGACCAATCCGGCCAGGCGTGCGGCCCTGCTGGATGTACATGATGGGCGTCTTGGGCGCCGACATGACACCAAGCTAGCACGCGAACGACGACAACCCGCGCTCTGACTTTGCTGCCACACGGCTGCCAGACGAGCCGAGATCAGCGAGTACAAGCCGGGTGGAACCGAACCAGCTGCTCCGAGCAACGCCGTGTGGTCAGCGCAGGTTCGCGAGTTGGTTGAGGTCTCGCGTCGCTCGGTTCAGGGTTCGAGTCCCCCCGCTCGCACTGTTACGTCCGGGCTGACCTCCCTGACCCGACAAGCGCGCGACTCGTAGTTGGGAACGAGTACTCGCGCGCTCGGATTGTGAGCGAGCTTGGTGTGAGTGGAGGCCAACGAGATCGTGCGGTTCTGCGGTCCGGTACACCGGCAAGATGCCCGTGCCCGGCGAGCCGATCCGTCAGTTCGAGCGGGTGGCGTCCTGACCTTCGACGCCCCGGCCCCGGCCGCCGGCCGCATGGGCTTCGACAGGTAACGGCAACTCGACGTCGAGCGTCATCGGTGACCGCGACTACTCCGATGGCTTCGCCCACGCCGCGGGGACCGCGATGGTCAGGGTCTTCTCGCCGCCGCCGATGGTCACCGGTGCGCACTTCATCGGCAAGCTGTTCACCTGTTCTTGCAGTTGCTGCGCGACCGTGGGGTTGCGCGGATCACCGGGCAACGGGACCGCGCAGGCGGTGTACGACCCGGGCTTCATGTGGTCGATGCGGGCAGTCCCGCCGCCGGCGCTGCGGGTAAACAACGGGACGGGAGGCCCGCCCGGTGGGAGCGACGGCAGGAGGGCACCGTAGCGAAGCGCGGCGAGATTCGGGGCGTCCACGCGCATGCCGACCACCGCCACACGCGAGGCCAAAACGCGCTCGCCCGCTTCGGTCTTGACCGTGACCTCGATCGAGCCCGAGCCGGTCGTGACGTTGATATCGACCTGCGCGCGCTGGCCGGCGACGATGTCGACGCGGCGGAAGTGTTTGTCGCCAGCGTCGCCAATGATCGGCGTGATCGCGTAGAGGCCCGGGGTCAGGGTGTCGAGTGCGAAGCTGCCGTCGGTGCCCGTGGTGACGAAGAAGTTCGATGACGATCCGTTGCCGGGGCTGGCGATGATGGTCGTCTCGGCCAGCGGCGTGCCGTCCACGCGTACGGTGCCGGAGACGGATCCCGTGGCGGCGAGCGCGAGCTCGACCTCGGCGCTGCTCGGGCTACTCGGGATCGACACCGACTGCGAGCGACCAACGCCGTCCTTGCCCGCGGTCACCGTGATCGATGCGGGTGCGAACCCGCTCATCACGAAGCGACCCTGGGCGTCGGTGTTGGTCTCTTGCGCGCCGACGCTCTCGCTTTCGAGGTACAGCTTCTGGCCGTCGCCGGTGAGGAGCTGGCCCGCGGCGACGGTGGCACCGGCGACCGGCAGCCCCGACGCATCGATCACGCGGCCGCTGATCGAGCGGCCGCGCTTGACGGTGACGGTCCCGAGGTCTTTGTTGCTGCCGTCGTTGACCTCGATCGCAACGAGCTTGCGGATGAACGTCGGTCCCGAGACTGCGAGGTTGAAGGCGCCCCCCGGGACTTCGATGGAGAAGCGACCATCGGCGGTCGCGAACGGCTTGGGCGTGCCGTAGCCGACAGCGACGGTGAACGCTGGCGGTGGGCCGCCGTCCTCATAGAGCACGCGGCCGGCGAGCGTGCTCGGCGACGAAACGATGAGCATCAGCCCGGTCGTGTTGGTCGGGACGACCTGGCCGACCTGGGTCCACAGCATCGATTCCGACGTCCCGGGCCGCGCAGCGCGCACGCGGTAGCTGCCGGTTGGCAGCCCGCCGATGTGGAACTTCCCGCCCGCATCGGCGATGCGGTACTGGTCGCCGCGCACGCCCCAGCGCTCGCGCTCGGTGAAGTTGCCGCTCCAGTCCGGCTCGGCCATCACCTGCGCCTCGGGCACCGGCTCGCCGCTGCTGGTCACCACCGTGCCATCGATGGCGCCGTCGATCGACAGCATCAGATTCGCGGTCGTCCTCGCGGCGTCGGTCAGATCGATCGCGACCAGATCCGAAGCGCCGGAGGCGTGCGTCGCGACCAGCTGCGCGCGGCGGCGAGGTAGGCCCCGGAGGACGTAGTTGCCGTCGGCGTCGGAGAACGCCTGGCGCGCGGTACGCCAGATGACGCCGCCGCTGGCCACGAAGCGCACGTCGGCCGCCACCACCGGTTCGCCGCTCGCCGAGGTCACCGTGCCGCGAACCTCGCCGCCCGCGGCGGCACGAATCTCGATGCCGCTGCGTGGCGTGGCTCCGTCGACGACGACCGGTGCGGTCGTCGCGGGCTCATAGTCAGGATGCGACAGGACGAATCGGTACGAGCCTGCCGCTACGGAGGCGACCGACCACTCGCCGTTGTTCCGCGTGATCACACCGTCGCGGCGCGGGTCCGTCAGTGGGAACGGCTCGGACGTCGACACCGCCAGCACGCGCGCGCTCGCGATCGGCTTGCCGTCGATGGTGATCGCCCGACCGTTGACGCTGGCACCGTGGTGCAGCGTCATCAGCTCGCGCCGATCGTCGCCGGGGCTGGGCGACACACGGCGAAGCTCTGGAGCGTAGCCGCGCGCCGCCACCTTCAGCGACATGTCGAAGCCAGATCCACCGACGCCGTTCAGCCGTGCGATGCCGTCGTCGCCGGTGGCCGCCGTCCATGACAGCGTCGACCGCAGCTCGACCTCAGCGCCCGCGATCGGAGCTCCCGAGTCGGCATCGCGCACCTCGACCGTGATCGACGCGCCTGGCCCCAGGCGCAGGATCACCGGCTCGGTGTCCTCGGCCAGGCGCAGGTACGCGGGACCGGCGTAGCCGTCGTCGGCGCGCGCTTCGAGCTTGTAGTCGCGGCCCATCAGATGATCGAACACGAACGAGCCATCGGTCGCGCTGGTCACGGTGCGCAGCGGGTTGGTATCGATGGCGACGATGGCGCCGGCGACCGGCTTTTCGTCGGCGCCGATCACCTGACCTTCGAGGCGCAAGGCACCCGCAGGGTCGTCCTCGCGGGAAATCTGATGACCGCCGACGCGCTCGGTAGGCACGCCGGCGGGCTGGTTCCGAGCCGGCGATGGAGCTGTGCCGGTGGCGACGGGGGAGCTCTGGGCGTCGTCGTGTGTGACGTGCCGATAGCCGAGCACCGCGAGCAAAAGGACGATGACAACGATACCGATCTTGTAGATGGTCTTCATGGCGAGGATTCCGAGGAGCGAGCCGCCGGCGAGCGCGGGTGGATGCGGGATCGCGGCGCCAGGCAGCGGCGCGAGCAGGAGCGCCCAGCGCTTGCGATCGCCCTGACGTGAATCGTCCAGCTGCCGGCGCAGCTCGTCGAGGCCGCGCTTGAGGCGCCAGCGCACCGTGCCCGCGGGCACGCCTTGCCGCCGCGCGATCTCGGCAGCCGAGCAACCTTCGTAGTAACGGAGCAGCAGCGTCGCCCGGAATGGCTCGTCCAGCGCGAGCACGCGGCGCACGACCTGCTGCTGCATCTCGATCCGGGCGAGCAGCTCGTCGGGCGAGGGGGCTGGCTCGAGAGGCACCGCCGACTCCTCGCGGCGCGCGCGACGTCCGGACGAGCGCGCGCGCATGCGCGCTAGGTTCCGCGCCACGCCCGCTAGCCACGGGCGTAGCGACCCAGCTTCGCGCGGCGGCCGCGACAGCGCTGCCTCCCAGGTCTCCTGCGCCAGCTCGTCGGCGTCGTCTGGGTTTCTCACGAGGGCGAGCGCTAGCCGGCGCACCCATTCAGCGTGCTCCAGAATGTCGCCTTCCGAGATCGCGGTGGGGTCGGCTGCCATCGTCCTGCCCTACATCTTGCCGCCGCCGGGCCGACCGTTGGCGCTGGCAGCCAGCGGCGCCATTGCGTGGTGCGCGAGCATCACGGCTGGCTGTGAGTATGCGATCGCCAGCCATGGCCGCGGTCGAGTGAGTGATTCAGTGTGCAGGTTGGACTGGATTGCACGCGCACGTGAGCAGGCTGAAAACCGAGTCAGGTAGCCCACCCTAGCTTCCTGGCAGGCAGAGTAGCCGTCGCAAACCGCGCAAGAACGAGGGTCTACGGTGGCACCTTGCTTGCTGAACCGTTCCTGATGAAGCGATCGATCTCCCTCGTGGGGCATATCGCCGTGGCATGCCTGTTCGGCGTGGCCTGCGATGCCGTCGTCCAACAGACAGGCCAGGATCCGGGACGAGAAGACGACGCAAAGCCAGACGCTCAGACCGAGCCGGATCCGCCGCATCCGCCGCCCCCGCCGCCCCCGCCGCCGCAAGACGACGATGATGGCGAGCCGCCGTCGCCACCACCCGCGGGGCCGCCTCAGCAGCCGCCGTCGGCCTGCACCCTCGTGCTTCCGGTCGACGCCGAAGACGTGAGCGCAAACACGGACAACGCCTGTCGATCGACCAGGTCCATGGCGATCGACAACGATGCCGCAGGGCTCGATCTCGCACCGACCGGAGAGCTGAGCACCTACGACGGCCGCACCGAGGCGGGCTGCATCATGGTCGACTTCGGCTCGAGCCGACTGCTCGATCCGATCGCGATCTACCGGCGCGCCGTGCCACAGGCGTGCAACGATGGGGCTGCCTGCGAAGGAGCGTTCTGCGGTACGGGCGATCTCATGGATGTGTTCGCCGGGAACGATTCAGACCCCGAGGACCTCGAGTTCGTGGCCCAGTACACCGTCGGCGATCGCACCAACTACGGCCGCCAGCTGATCAACCTTGGCAAGGCCACGCGCTACATCATGGTCTGCCGTCCGGGCACCGGCGTCGCGCGCGACGACATCGAGATCGACGCCATCACCGGATGCGAGCACTGACCGACCTCGATCGGCTTGCTGGTCGACGTATGGAGCGCCGTCTGGGCCGTGCTCCTGTTTCACGCTGCGCTGCAGGTGCCTGGAACGGAACCCCGTGAGACCGCAGGTCCAACACCCTCGTGCGATTCCGCCCGGCACGCACGTGGACATCGTGAGGTAACCGCCGCAGCGCCCGCGATCGTGGCGTGACCGGGCGCGCCCGACGCTCTGGCTCACGGTTCGCGGGACTCGCTGGCCTCCGCGAGCAGGAAGAACTGATTCGCGGTCCGGCCGATCACGCCGGTCTGGTCGGTGTACCGATCCCCAACGAGAATTGCGCCCACCCCGGTAAACGCCTTGCGCGCGAGCCACTCCGCCTGTTCGCTGGCACCCGCGGGCGAGAGATCGACATCCGTGATCTCGCTCTGCGCCGTGGAATTCAGCGTCAGCTCCGTGAGGCTCGGACACGGCGCTCGCACACACCTGATGCCATTGTCGTAGACGAGCACGTACTCGCCCTCGATGGTTCCGCGCGCGCTGCCCGGCACCCAGATCCCGCTCGCTCGAAACGAGACGCCGGAATCGTCGGGCTCGGGAATCAGCTCTCCCTCGAGCACGAAAGAATCACCGTCGAGGATCCGCCGCTCGTACGCACCGGCTGCCTCCGCCGACAACCCGAGTGGCGACCAGTCGATGACCTCGATCAAGCACGAGGACTGCGGCGCCGTGAACCCGCAGCGTGTGGTTCCACCATTTGCGAGCGCGACGACGAAACGGCCACACGACCCGAGCTCGCAGTCGTCGTTCTCGACGATCGCTGGCTTGATGATGAAGTAGCTCGCTGCGACCGGATCCGTGCCGGCGCCAATCTCGAGTCCTCCGCTGAGCTCGTCCGATCCGCCGGGCGCGGGCAACTCGCTGGCACAGCCAGCGAACATCGCGACGCCCAGCAGGCATGCTCGTGATGCCGTCGCTGTCCGTTGCAACATGACGCTCTCCTGATGAATTTGGATGATCCTAGGGAGAGCAAGGCGCATGCCTGTGACGAACGGAGCGGCGGCCCTGGTTATCGATCACGTCGTCGGTGGGCGCGAATGTATTGCGTTCGCGTCAACGCGAGCGCCATTGCGAGCGCCATCGCGGCGGACCAGCGCACGGGTGTGCTCGACGATCGCTTACCAGCGCGGGTCCCTCGAGATCGCATCGCTACAGCCACGAGTGGATCCGCCGCGCTACCCCGGACGCTACCCAGCACCGCGTCAGCGGCGACCCAGCGGGCGACCAGTGGGACCCAGCGGCGACCCATTGGCGCCCCGGCGGCGTGGCGCTGCAGGCTCATCACCGACGTACGGCCGTGTGTGCATCGTGGACCGGTGCTCGCGGCCGCCGCGAACCGCCTGGCACGCGTGTTACGTTGGATCCTGGTGATTGGTTCGCGACTCGCGGAGATCGCGCGACGCATCGTGGCTGCGGCGAAGTTCGTCAAGAGCTTGCCGCGGCGCGCATGGCACTGGCTGGTCAGCAACGCGACCCGATGCATCGCGATCGGGTGGATCGCCGGCATGGTGGCGTTCGCGGGTGTCACCGTGGTGCGCGTCCGGCAGCGGATCGCCGATGACAACGCGCGCGCAAGTCAGTTTCATTTGAACGCCCCGCGGATCGTCAAGGACTCGGACGGACCCGGCGAGACCGTCGCGATGCTCGACGTCGACGAGATCAACAACATTCGCAACGAGCGCATGCACGCCAACGGCCTCGCTGCGGCAGGCGAGGACGAACCTCCGGATCAGGCCGCGATCGATGCAGCGCGGAAATCCCGGGCCACCGCGAAGGAGGTCGAAGGCGACGTTGCCGGAACCAGCGGCAAGATCACGGTCGTCACCAAGGGCGGCATCGCCGGCTGGATCAAGCGCAACAAGGGCAAGAAGGCCGACCCGGAGACCTTGGCGTGGCTGCGCGGCGAGGAAGCTGCCGAAGGCAGGTCGGCCTACGCGGGCTGGGCCGATCGCGAGGACGGCAATATCCTGAACTGGGCAAAGGCAAACAAGGCGACCGCAGGATCGGGCGCGAACGATGCTGACCAGGGTGCAGCGCTCGCCGAAGCCGGCGTCGCCCTGCCGGCGCGTGCCTCGAGAGTGGCAGCGCCTGCATCGCCGGTGGCTGCCGCGGGTCCGGTGGGCTCGGTGGGCTCCGCCGACCTTGCGAGCGCGAAGCCGCTCGGGCCCGCGACCGGTCCGGCTGGCGCCTCTCCCGCAGAGAGCGATGGCCCCAGCGCGGGCTCGACGCCCAGCTCGACGCCCACCTCGACGCCCACCTCCACAGCCAGCTCGACGCCTGGCTCGACACCCAGCTCCACAGCCAGCGCCACGGGGACCCCGGCCGGCGTCGCGCCGCCGGTGACGGCACCACCACGTCGGCACGCCGCCGCGGGGCCCCGCGCCCGCGTGGCGATGGGTTTCGACGTCGTCTCGCTCGGTCGCGCCGCGGTTGCGGCGATCACCGGCGACGCCGCACCGACCGCGGTGCGTCCCGAGGAGATCGAACAGCTACGCGCGCAGCTACGCGATGTCGCGGACCCTGGAACGATCGTGACGATCGTGCGAGACCATCGCGCCGTCCTGCTGCTGCGGGCCGATCTGTTGTATGGCCGCGGCACGACCGAGCTCAGCTTCGCCGGCAAGATGGTGGTTCGGCGGTTGTCCAAGCTGTTATCCGCGCTTCCCGATCGCGCGTACCAGATCCACGCAGATCCAGATCGTGGGATGGAGCTCGCCGGGACGCTCGTCGTGAGCGGCCTCGACGCGGAGCGGCTGGCGATGGCGGACAAGGCGATCGATCCCGCGATCGATCTGCTCGAGATCGAGATGATCTTTGTGCGCGCGCACCGGCCCGAGGACGCAGGGGTGGGAGCGCCATGACGACGGAGCACGCGACGTGCCGCAGTCATCCCGAGGCGATCGCGGGATGGCATTGCGATACGTGCAAGCAACCGCTCTGCGAGAGCTGCACCGCATCGCTGCTCGGCCAGTTCTCCTGCTCGCACTGCGGTGAGACCGCGCGCCAGATGACGGTGGCGCGCACGTCGAAGGGCTTCGGTCACTGGCTGGTTCGCGCGCTCGTCTATCCGGTGAGTCGCGGTCTGCCGCTGTTCGCGATCATGGTGCTGGTGTTCGGCGCGCTGCCGTTCGTGACGAGCATCCTCGAGACCGCGCCCCACCAGCTCGACAGCGTCGTGTCGACGCTGCGCGCCGTGCTCGTCGCGCTCTACGTGTTGGTGGTGATCGATACCACCGTGCGCGGCGGTGCGGAGTCGGGGAGGATCATCCGACTCGCGCGGTTGCTGGTCGCGACGTCGATCGTGTGGTTCCCTGCGGGGGCGTACGCGTACCTGGTGGGGCCGCCGGGGAAAGCGGCCCTGTCGGACTATGCAATGTGGCTGTATGTGGTGCTCGCGGTGATCTACGTGCCGCTCGCGCTTGCCGTCGCCGCCACCGACATCTCGTTCAGCGACTCCGCCAATCCGTTCAAGGTGTTCGAGTTCGGCGGCCGCGTGGTCAAGCCATACCTGTTGACGGTGATCGTGGTGATCGTGATGGTCGCTGCCGCGGCATCACTTGGCGCGGCGGCGATCGTCAGCCTCCGGCACTCGGTGAAGACACCGTTGCTCAACGAGCTCGTCCCGGTCATCCCCCTGCTGGCGATGATCACGATCGTGGCCCACGTGATCGGCCTGTTGACCTATGTCCACGGCGAGTCGTTCGGCTGGGGCATCGCGCGCCACTACCACGATCCGATGTTTCCGCATCTGGTCGCCAAGGGCCGCCGCAAGGTCGCGCCAAAGCCTGAGGGTGAGGACCGCGAGACCAAACCCGCCACCGGTCGAATCGTCGTCCCCCGCGAGGAACGTGCCGACGCAGCGAACCTCGTTGACGCGATCAAGAACGGCAACATGCAGCGCGCCCTGCGGCTGTACGGAGCCCGAGCCAGTTGGAGCGCGCAGAGCATCGAGGATCGCCAGCTGATCGCGCTGTCACAGGCCGCGGTGCGCAACAAGAACAACGACCTCGCCATCCGCCTCCTCGAGGACGCCGTGGCGCGCGACGGCCGCGGCGCGGGGCAAGCGCTGCTCGCGCTGGCGCAGCTGCATGGTGACGTGCTCGCGCAGCCCGACAAGGCCGCCGCGATCTACCGCGACGTCATCGCCAAGTTCCCCGGATCCGACGTCGCGCGGATCGCGGGTCAGAAGGTCGCCGGCAAGTAGCGCTACGGCGCGATCGACGAGATCACCGACTCGGCTTCGCCGCGCGGGTCGCTCACCGTCGGTTTCGCGCTGAACACCGCCACGATGATGCGTTCGCCGGAAGGCCACACGAACGTCTGCACGACTCCCGTCGCGCCGCTGTGCGCGGTGCTGCCACGGCACACGCCCGCTTGGCGACCTGCGATCGTGACCGTGGCGCAGCCACCCGGCGCGTAGCTGGCGCCGTTGGCTTGGAGGCTGGCCGCGACGCCGCGCTCGGCCGCGCTCGCCACTTCCTGCAGGGCAGTCGTGCTCGGCGGCTGTTCGGCCAGCGCCGCCGTGCGGGGCAGCGCGGCGAGGTACATCCCATGCTCGGGTGCCCGCGCCGACCCGCCGCGGAACACGAGCGTCCCGGACCCGGTGGGGTCATGGGCAGGAGCCTCGGCGAGCTCGGCGTCGCTGGCCTCACGCCAACCCGCGGGCAAGCGTGCGGTGAGCGCGACGTGGCGCAGCTGGACCGCCGGTTGCGCCGTTGCTCGGGTGGGCGTCGCAGCGACCTGCTCCTCATCGCCGGATCCGCGCGTGACGATCGCACCCACCGCCACAACCGCGGCCACGACACTGATCGCGATCACCGCCGTGCGTCGCGAGCGTGCCGACCGGGGCGCCGGCACCGGGTCCGCGAGAGCGGCTTCGCTCGAGCGCTGGATCGACGCGGCCTCGGAGTGCTCGCCCTCACGGGTCTCGGGGGCCAGAGAAGACGATGCAGACGACGCCGCAGTCGACGCCGAAAACGACGCCGCAGTCGACGCCGCAGACGACG
>JBFWXW010000101.1:0-19513 GCA_050187075.1 Kofleriaceae bacterium
GGATGCGGATGCGGCCTCGGATGCGGATGCGGCCTCGGATGCGGATGCGGCCTCGGATGCGGATGCGGATGCGGCCTCGGATGCGGCCTCGGATGCGGATGCGGCCTCGGATGCGGATGCGGATGAGGGTGCGGATGTGGCCTCGGATGGCGGAACGCAGCGCGCGAGCGAAGCGACGCGCCAGGACGCCTGATGATGGACACTTCCTGCCTGCAGCTCAGGTGCAGGTGTTTACGCTGAAGTGCCAAGTGCAAGTCGCTCGTGCAAGTGCAGGAGCATGTGAAAGCCGGGGCGCGACCTCCTCGACCTCCCGGTCCTTGCGGTCAACGAAGGCGGCCGAGGGCACCGCGCCGTTCCCCCAGCCGGTGCTCAGTGCGTGAGTCGCCACAGCATCGCGCGCACGCGATCGAGCGCAGCCTCGACGGATTCGTGCTCCGCCGCGCTGATGTACCCGCGAGCTTTCGCGATCCGCAGCGCGGTCGTTAACTCCGAGGCCGAGCCGGCTGCTCGCCGGAACATGTCGGCTCGATCGAGCCCAGCGCGGAGCCGGGCCTCACTGACGTTGAGGGCGATGCTTTCGCCAGCGCGGCCGATCTCATCGGCGAGCGACTTCCGGCGCTGGCGGATTCGCGCTTCAAGCGACGCGAGCAAGTCCAGAACGGTGAGTGACATCTCGAGTGCATCAAACGGCATGATGGTGCTCCTTGTGATTGACGCCCGTCGGGCGTCGTCGTCTCGCACCCCAGCGCCGTCGACGCGCACGAACCGTGACGAGCGCGGGCGGGAGTCCCCGCGTGGCACCGCGTTTCGTCTGTGCGGCGGTCATGCGCTCAAGCACGGCGTCCCAGCGCTCGGCGCGGTTGGGTGCGCGGCAGGCGCGGTGCGACGACGACGCCCGAACAGGGAATCACGAAGAGAGTCATTCGTGGTTCACGAGATGCTTCGCCCGTTGGTGTCTCGCATGACAGCGGGATCCGCACTGCAGGAGCAGGAGCGGTCGGGATCGGCAACGGCAGCCGTAGCGGGCAGCGGCAGCGGCAACTGCACCGGAACGGGCACGTCGGCATCGGCATCGGCACCGGCACCGGCATCAGCAGCGGCACCGGCATCGGCATCGGCATCTGCATCTGCACCGGCACCGGCATCGGCATCGGTCGCGGCATCGGCATCGGCAGCGGAAGCGGAAGCGGAAGCGGCATCGGCATCGGCATCGGCATCGGCATCGGCATCGGCATCGGCATCGGCATCGGCATCGGCATCGGCATCGGTCGCGGCATCGGCATCGGCATCGGCACCGGCTGCGGGTACGGTCGCGGTCGCGGTCGCGGTTGCGGCTACGGCAGCGGCTGCGGCTGCGGTTGCGGTTACGGCACCGGCTGCGGTTGCGGTTGCGGTTGCGGCTACGGGGCTTTGCCCCACAGCACCAGGTGAAGTTCTATTTTTGAGGCGCGCCTTCCGGTTTTGAGGCAGTCGCAACCGCGAACCGGGTCGCGATAGCCGTCTATCGGGCGATCTCTTCCTTCATCGGTCGACTATTTTTCGCGACGCTTAGAGGTAGCCATGCTACCTCTAAAATCTCCGGATTGCCTATCAGAATAATCATCCGCCTTGACGATGATTGGATTCCCAGTCATAACCGTTTTCGTGGAACTGAATCTGGAATCGGCCCGACTCGCGCGAGAGGTCGAGCAGCAAATCAAGGCGGCGTTGTCCCGCTTGCAGCCGGCAGATCGCAAGTCCGTGCTAGAGCGCGTCGTCGTGGACGTACTTGCCGGCCTGACCCCAACGAACGGGGCTAGCACATCTCCGAAGGTCCGCTCTACCGACGTCGCCCTGAAGGATTCCAACGACGGAACCCAGACCCATTGGGAGAAGATCGTCGCCTATTGTCAATCTCTGCCCAACCCGGCCGGGAAGTTCCGTACGAGCGATGTGACCGAGGCGCTGTTGCCCGAGAAGCTCCAGGAGAACCCAGCCGTCGCTCATTCGACGGTCTACACCGCGATCAAACGCCGCAGTCTCGGCGAATCGAAGGATCCGTATTTCGTCTGGCTCAAGAAGGGCAGGTTCCGGCTCGCCACCGCAGAAGAACGGGCCAAAGCGAAGGCTCAGCCATGACGTAACTCTGGACACATCAGCCCAGCCCGACATGGTGGCGCCTGATTCGGTGGCGTCAATTACAGACGATGCTGGACCACGCCTAGGCACGGTCCCTCATAGTCCAACGCCCGCCCCGTACTGAGGCGGGCGTCTTTTGCACTCGTGGCGGAACTGGTAGACGCGGCGGTCTTTAAAACCGATGCCTGGCAGCGTGCGGGTTCGAGCCCCGCCGAGTGCACATTTTCTATACCACGGGCGCGTTTCGGCGCCTATTCCTTCCTGGGGCGGTTCCAGTAGGGGCTCTTACACTTCGGACAAACCCGCGGTTCTTCTTCCGGATCTGGCGGCTTTTTTCCGTCGGGAATGGGCTCGATTCCGCGCGGCACCCACTCATGCCCGCATCGCAGGCAGCGGTAGCCCCACATCACGATCTTAACCAGTCCCATGGCCGGTATGTAACTCGTAAAACGATCCTTGACAAGTATGTACCTAGTTAGTAATATACCAACATGGAAGCTCGTCAGGCTCGTGGGCTAGACATCGCCAAGGCGAAGGGCAAGCGCATCAAGCAAGTCAACGGCGACATGTGGCTCGTGCCGTCACAGAACAACACGAGCGGCGGCTACGTCGTCGATACCGTCAAGCAAACTTGCTCTTGCCCCGACCACGAGGATCGCGGCGTCAAGTGCAAGCACATCTGGGCATTGTTGTACGTGCGGCACGAGGTAACGCTGCCTGACGGCACGACCGTGGTGACCGAGCAGCGCATCACGTACTCCCAGGACTGGTCGGCCTACAACCGCGCCCAGTGCGAGGAGAAGGATCGCGTTCAGATTCTTCTGCGCGGCCTCTGCGACGGTATCGTGCAGCCCAAGCAAGAGCGTGGCCGTCGACGTCTACCGCTCGCCGACGTCGTTTACGGCGCCACGATGAAGGTCTACTCGACGATGAGCGGCCGGCGCGCCACGAGCGACATCCGGGCCTGCGCCGAACGTGGGCTCGTCGACAAGGCTCCCAGCTACAACTCGTTGTTCCGGTACATGGAGCAGCCTGCGATGCAGCCGCTACTCCAAACACTCGTCGAGGAATCGGCCACACCGCTCAAAGCGATCGAGTCAGCGTTCGCCGTAGACGGCACGGGCTTTTCGACGAACACCTACGCGCGCTGGTTCGATCACAAGTACGGCGAGGAGCGCCGGTCGCAGCGCTGGGTCAAGGCGCACGCCATGGTCGGCACGCTGACTAACGTCGTCACGGCTGTCGAGGTCACCGAGAGCAACGTGCACGACTCGGTGATGCTGGCGCCGCTGGTGAACCGGACCGCAGCCAACTTCAACATGCGTGAGGTCTCGGCAGACAAGGGCTATCTCGGCCACGCCAACCTCGCCACGATCGAGGCAATTGGTGCCGTACCCTACGTCCCGTTCAAGAGCAACAGCAGTGCGACCGGGTCAGCCGCCTGGCAGCGGCTCTGGCATCTGTACTCGTTCAAGAAGGACGAGTTCCTGGCGCACTACCACAAACGTAGCAACGTCGAGAGCACGTTCTCGATGCTCAAGCGGAAGTTCGGCACGGGCGTGCGGTCGAAGCTGCTGCCCGCGCAGCTGAACGAGGTCCTGCTCAAGTGCCTCTGCCACAACTTGAGCGTACTCGTTCACTCGATCCACGAGCTTGGCGTCGAACCGAAGTTCTGGCTTCAGGCAGGTGCTCGGTGACACTTGCTCGCAAGCTACAGGTTGCCGCCGATCTTTCGGCCGACGAGCAGAAGCACGTGCGCGCTGCGCTAAGGTACGTCCACAGTCAATTCCGAGACTGGGTGCTCGTTGCGAAAACCCTACGCTACGCTCGCACCACAGTCACTGACATGACCTACGGAAGGACCGCGGTTACAGCGAGCGTCGCGTTTCGTGTGGCTAGGTTTCTGGGATCATCCATCGACGAGCTGTTGGCGGGGCGGTTCGTCCCGCCATCGTCGTGCCCGTACTGTAAACAAGCGATGCCTGAATGAATTCGGGTGTCAGCTACCCTTAGCTGCGATCCGGAATGCTGGCATTGACGAAGAGCCGGCGGTGGACGGCTCGGCGGCGCGAGCCGCTCGCTTGCCAATCCAATTGACAATGAGTTTCTGCATAAGCGGGCGTGGCTTTACCTTTCCACTCGCCCACCGCGAAACGGTCGAAACCGCGGCCTCAAACTCATCAGCTAGCATGCGCTGATTCATGCCACTGAGTTTCAGGTACGAGCCAACGATATTCGCGAACGCCTCTGCGTCACCGTTCCAGACCTTGCAGATCTCGGAAAGCTCAGCCATCGTCGTTGTCTTCATCATGGGAACCTCGATGGTTCAACATACGGCGCACCCACCGCTGTTGCAAGATGCAAACTATTACGCACTAAAAATTGTGTAATGTCATAATCTTATGACGATCAGGAGGAACGGTACATATGCCAGAATGGAAGGCGGTCCTACGTGCTGCGACACCAAGCGACTTTGACGCGGTACGAGCCTTCTACAAAGAAAACCCGAGCAAGAACGTGCTCGGCCGCGATGAAATGGTCGAACGAGCGTGTCAAGACGGACGCCAGTTTCTAGTCGAGGTCGACGGTAGGATAGTCGCCACCACAGGCACGTACCCAATCCACGACGTACTTGTAGAGGTGGGGGGAACAAGGGTCGCTGACGCCTGGCAAGGGTTCGGTCTTCAAGATCTACTGTTTCGGGCACGCTTCGCCGCGATTGTGCTGACGGAAGATGTATCGGTTCGGATCACGACGGGCGTTGATCTCGAGAGTGCACCTGAATCGAGACACGGCATCGAGAAACAGGGCTTCGAACAATGGGCCGATCTGGATCCCGCGTTACTGACCGAGTGTGACCCAGCGCCTGGACGGAAGGGATGTGAGAAGAAGCGTTGCGGGCTACCTACCGGAGCGAAATGTTGCTGCACGTTTTACTTGATGCCGACCCCGACGCTTCGTGAACGTCTCAAGGAGTTCGTTGAACTTACCCAGAACTCTTTTTTCGTTCCACGCACGCGCAAAACGGATGCCGCGAAGATGGTGGTCGAAATTAGGTGCAGTTCCGTGACAGATCCAGCGCGACGCGAAGTGCTCGTTGCGTTTTGTCGCGGCGAATAGAAGTTCTGAGGCAGCCGACGGTGATTCGGGGCAGGTCAGGTATCTAAGGCAAAGCCCGGCTACGGTCGCGGATGCGGATGCGGCTGCGGCTACGGCACCGGCTGCGGTCCCGGCTACGGCTGCGGTCGCGGTCGCCCGTCTTCCCGCGTAAACCCGCTATCCGCCACACGTCCCCACGTTCCGCCCGCCGCCCTCCGCCTCGGGGTATGCTCCCCGCTGATGTCCGGCATTCCGGCGGGGGCCGGTTCGCTTCTCGGCAAGCGACTAGGTAAGTACGAGATTCTTGCGCTGCTCGCGCTCGGCGGGACCGCGGAGATCTACCTCGCGCGAATCGCCGGTGCGGCCGGGTTCGAGAAGTACGTGGTGGTGAAGTGCCTGCACGATCACCTCACCGACGATCAAGAGTTCGTCAAGATGTTCCTGGACGAGGCTCGGCTGGCGGCTCACCTCGATCACTCCAACATCGTCCAGACCATGGACTTCGGCGAGTACGAGAACCGCTACTACATGGTGATGGAGTTCCTCGCTGGCCTGTCGCTGGCGATGATGGTCCGCCGCGCGAGCGAGCGGCTGCCTGGTGGTCGCGTGCCTCCGCCGCTGATCCTCAACATCCTCGCGCAGGCCTGCGCCGGACTGCACTACGCGCACGAACGCAGCGTGAACGGCCGCGTGCTCAACATCGTCCATCGTGACATCTCGCCGCAGAACCTCGTGATCAGCTTCGAGGGTGTCGTCAAGGTCGTCGACTTCGGGATCGCCAAGGCAGAGCTGCGCGAGACCCGCACGCGATCTGGAACGATCAAGGGCAAGTTCGCGTACATGTCGCCCGAACAGTGCGTCGCCAACAACGTCGATCGCCGCACCGACGTGTTCGCGCTCGGCGTCGTGGCGCACGAGCTGTTGTCAGGTCGCCGGCTGTTCAAGCGCGACTCGCCGTACGACACCTACCAGGCGGTGATCGAGTGCGCGCCCGATCCACCGTCGAAGGTCAACCACGAGCTCGATCCTGCGATCGACGGCTTGATCATGCGGGCGATCGCCAAGGACAAGGAGGCGCGCTATCCCACCGCCGAGGCGTTCGGGGACGCGATCGTCAGCTATCTGCATCACCGCGGCAAGGGATCCGGCTCGAGCGACCTCGCGCGGTTCTTCGAGGCGAGCTTCGGTCCGGAGATCGAAGAGCACGGCGCGCGGATGCGCGAGCTGATCTCCGGCCGTGAGTTCTCGGCCGATACCGGCGTCACCTGGGGTGAAGAGCCCGACGTCAAGCCTGCGGTCGACACCGTCGATCTCGGAGGCCGCGCGCAGACGATCGTGACGGGTGAGCCCGACGACATGATCGCGACGCACGATCGCGGCCTCGGCGATCTGATCACCGGCGACGACGATCTGCCGGCCGAGAAGACGCGGATCGAAGAGAACCCGATGGAGAAGCTCGAGGAGCTCAATCGCGCCGCGCGGCTACGACCCGAAACGGTGAGCGGTGCGTTGCCGCTGCCCACGCCGCCGCCGGGGCCGGCCGCGGCCCGGTTGCCGACCGTGGTCGTTGGACCCGAGGCGATGCAGGCGGGACCCCCCGCGCGCGAATCGCGACCGACGATGCAGGGCGTGTACGCGGCGTCGGCTCACAATGCCCCCACGATGCCGCCCGCGGTCGCACTCGGTCCCGGTGGCTATCCGGTGATGAATGCGCAGATGAGCGCGCAGCTGATCGGCGGTAACGTCTATCCGAGCGAGCCGGTGCGAGGTGCCAACACCGCCGACCAGCGGTCAACGCCGTTGGCCGCCCAGCTCCCGCAGGTGGCGAATGTCGCGTCGCCCGTCGGCCCGCAATATCCGCAGGTCGATTGGGGCACGGCCGCGGCGATGCCCGCGCGCGCGCTACCCCGCTGGATGCTGGGAATGCTGTTCGCAGGCGCGATCGGCGTGGGGCTGATCATCACGATCACGATCGCGCTGCTGATTCGCTGAGCGAAGACGGATGGCGGCACGCGGACGCGGTCAGCTCGATCGGCCGAAACCCGATGCGCTGGTAGAAACTCGCCGCCGCGGTCTCGGGCATCGCGATGATCACCAGCCGCTCGATGCCGCGGGCCAGCGCGCGGCTGCCTGCTGCAACCAGCAGCGCGCTGGCGATGCCCCGCTTGCGGTGTGTCGTCGCGGTCTGAACATCTTGGTAGCGCGCGAGTCCTGACAGCGTGACGAGTCCGAGGCTGCCGACCAGCTGATCTCCATCGAACGCGCCCCAGAACTCGGCCACACCCCGCGCGATCAGCTGGCGCTGCCACGCCGTGCGGCGCTGGATGAATTGCCAATGCGCCTGGTCATGGCGGTCGCTGACCGCAAACGCCAGCTCGCCGACCGCGCCGAGCTCGTCGGTATCGAGGACGCGGATCCCCGGCGGCCTCACCACGTCCACGAGCTGTTCGGTGATCATCACCTGGTTGGTCTCGATCACGAACCCTGCCGCTTCGAGCTCGTCGCGTGCACCGGCATCGCCGGTGATGCCGTCCCAGCACAGCGTGACGTGCCTGATCTCGGGGTTGTCGCCGAGCTCCTCGGAGAACCGCCGCGACCAAGACGCCACGGTGCCGCGCTGGGGTGGCGACGGCAGGATCAGCGCGTTGCCATAGTAGAAGCTCGGATCGTCCGGCGTCCGGACAGCCAGGTAATCGCCGCGGTCGATGATCTGGCCGCGGGTGGCGACCAGGCTCAGCTCGGTGGCAAGCCCGATACTGCGGACGTTCATCTGCGCCCGATCAGTTGCGGACGAGGCCCAGCAACTTCGACATCGTCTTCTCGTCGGCAGGCGGAAAATCGTAGTCGAGGAATTCGCGCGACGTCACCCAGCGCAGATCGGCGACGGTCGCCGGATAGGGCCGCGCCTCCGCAGGCAGCTTGCAGGAGTACATCGTGAGATGAACCTGGTAGGTGGTGTATTCGTGCAGGTGCTCGCCGAGCTTCGCACCGACCACGACCTCGACGCCGATCCGCCCGTTGACCTCGCGCAACAGCGCCTCGGTCTCGGCCTCGCCTGGCTCGATCCTGCCGCCGGGGAACTCCCACAAGCCAGGAAGTACGGCGTTCGAGTTGCGTTGAGTGATCAAGTAACGACCGTCGTGCTCGATGACGGCAGCCACCACTCGGATCACCTCTTTGCCCATCGCCGCGATTATCGATGCTTTGCGCCCGATTGCAACGCCCGAGGTGTGTATGCTGCCCCCGCCATGGCGATCAGGTTCGTCGAGATCAAGCGTTCAGAGTCCCCGGAGACACTCAACTCGGAGTGGGTCATCCTCGAGAATGCCGGCAAAGCTCCCTTCAACACGCGCGGTTGCGGAATGACGGTCGGTCGCCGCGGCTCGGCGAAGAAGTCACTGCTCGGCATCATCGAGCCCGGCTTCATCCTCAAGCCCGGGGACCGGATGCGGATGTGCACGGGGAACCCGGCCACGCAAGCCCACGGAGCGCCACCGCCCGAGGACGAGGTCAAGAACTACTTCTTGTTTCTGCCCAGGGTGTACGTGAATGGCCCGGGGACGGTGCTGACGCTCGTGCTGCGGGGGCTCCCGGTGTCCAAGGCGGAGTTCGATCCAGGTGAGCCAAACGGCGTCGCGAAGGCGCCTCCAAAGTAGCGGTTCGTTTACGCTGCGCTCGATGCAGACCCCAAGCGCCGAGAGCCAGCGAGTGTTTGCCCCGGGAATCCTCAAGGGACAGGTCGCGATCATCACCGGCGGCGGCTCGGGGATCGGGCTCGCCACGGCGCACGAGATGATCAGGCTCGGCGCCCGCGTCGCGATCTGCGGGCGAACGCCGACCAAGCTCGAGGCCGCCCGCGTTCAGCTCGAGGCCACCGCGCGTGGTGTGGAAGCGGCGAGCGTGATGGCCGTGCCGTGCGACATTCGCGAACCCGACCAGGTCGAGAGCTTCGTACGCACCGTGCTCACGACGTGGGGACGGATCGATATCCTGGTCAACAACGCCGGTGGTCAATTTCCGTCGCCGGCACAGCACATCTCGCCCAACGGCTTCCTCGCCGTGGTCAAGAACAACCTCGTGGGCACGTTCCACATGTGCCGCGCCGTTGCCAGCCAGGCGATGATTCCGGCGAACGGTGGCCGGATCGTCAACGTCATCGCCAACATCTATCGCGGGTTTCCGCTGATGGCGCACACCGGTGCGGCGCGTGCCGGCGTCGAGAACTTGACGATGACGCTAGCCGTCGAGTGGGCGCAGTTCGGAATCCTGATCAACTCGGTTGCGCCCGGTGCGATCGCATCGTCGGGGACCGCGCAGTATCCGCCCGAGATGCTCGCACGCGCTGCGAAGGAGACGCCGCTCAAGCGCACCGGCACGTGTGAAGAGGTCGCGGCGTCGATCGTGTTCCTCGCATCGCCGGCCGCGCAGTTCATCACCGGCACGACGCTGCGCATGGATGGTGGTGGATCGCTGTGGGGCCACACCTGGGAGATCCCCGATGGACCTCGGACTTGATCGCAAGCTGTGCCTGGTCAGCGGATCGAGCCGCGGGATCGGCCGGGCGATCGCGCTGGCGCTCGCGCGTGAAGGTGCGCGGGTGGCCGCAGTCGCCCGCGGCGCCGAAGATCTGGCGCGACTCGCACCCGAGCTCACCGCGGCAGGCGGTGGGCCTCACGCGACGATCGTTGCCGACGTAGCCAGCGCCACCGGGGCTTCGGCCGCGGTTGACGGTTGCGTTGCCGCGCTCGGCGGGATCGATGTCGTGATCGCGAACGTGGGCAAGTCGTTCGCGCGCGATGCGCACCAGCTAGACGATGAGGACCTCGCAAGGTCACTCGAGGCGAACCTGTGGACCGCGGCGCGGGTCGCACAGCGGGCAGCTCCGATCATCGCAGGCCGTGGCGGTGGCTCGATCACGATGATCTCGTCGATCTGGGGGCGCGAGGCGGGCGGTGCACCGGGCTACAACGTGGCGAAGGCGGGCGTCATCTCGCTCGCGAAGGCGCTCGCCCGTGACTACGCCAAGGATGGGATTCGCGTGAACTCGGTGGCGCCGGGATCGATCTTGTTTCCGGGCGGCGGGTGGGATCGCCGGATGAAGGCGGATCCCGCTGCGATCGCTGACATGGTCAACCGCGAGCTGCCGTTCGGACGGTTCGGTACCCCCGAAGAAGTCGCCGATGTCGTCGCGTTCCTGGCGTCGCCCCGGGCGAGTTGGATCACGGGATCCACGATCACGGTGGATGGTGGACAGGGCCGGTCCTTTTGATCGGAGAGAACAGGGGATTGGGGAACGGGGGACGGCGAACGCCAATGTTCCGAGCAGAAACCAGCGCAGCCGGGAATTCACGTCGTTGATGCTGGGTTTGGCGCCGCAATGACAAAACAACGGGTGGCGGTACTGGTTGCGGTGGTCGCTGCGATCGCTGCGCTGGTGTGGATCAAGCGTGGTCGCGACGCTGCGACACCTGCGACGTCGGCGATCTCGCAACCGATGGGCTCAGCGACTGCCAGCAAATCGGCTGCACTGACCCGCGACCGTCCCGCACGCGCGACGATCACCGTGCGTGATGACAAAGGTCCGATCGCAGGCGCCACCGTGCGACTCGAGCCTGAAGACGGCGAGGTCGTGATCGTGCAAACCGGCGCTGATGGCCTGGCACGCGCCGAGGATCTGGCCGCCGGCGAATGGACGATCAGCGGTTCAGCGCCCGGTCACCAGCCCGCCGCGCTCGCCGCGACGACGTTCGAGGCGGGTGCAGATGACAAGCTGGAGATCGTGCTCGCTCCGGGAGGGCGCATCCTGTCGGGCACGATCTCCGACGCGACCGGCGGCCCGATCCGTGGCGCTCGGATCGACGCAGCGAAGCTCACGCAGGCGATCGCTGCCAGCGACGCGGTCGCGAGCACATCGAGCGATGCCGACGGGAAGTATCAACTCACCGTCGAAGAAGGTCAGCTCGTGGTCGCTGCTTCGAACCCTGAATACGCACCGCAATCGCGTCACGTGGAGGTCGGTGCGTCGGGGGCAACGGCCGACTTTGCGCTCGTGCCGGGCGGCGTGATCGAAGGTGTCGTGCTCGATCAAGGATCACGTGCGCCGGTGCCTGGCGCGATCGTTCGCGCTCGCCGCGATAGTGGCGGCGGCCGTGGCATCGCACTCGCCGAGCCTGGTGTCGCACGTGCCGTGGCGAAGGCCGATGGCAAGTTCAGGATCGCCGGTCTGCGGCCGGGCGCGTACGAGCTCGATGCGCGTGCCGGCAAACAGTTCTCGAAGACGCCCACGGTCGTCGGCCTCGGTGTCGCCGAGGCCGTGATCGACGTCGAGCTCCCCATCGGTACAGGCCCCATTGTCAGCGGCGTGGTCGTCGACGAAACCGGCGCACCCGCGGCCGGCGTGAGGGTCACGAGCGATGGCGATCGCGGTGGTGTCGAATCGGATGACCAGGGAGCGTTTGTGCTCGAAGCGCTGCCGCCGGGGCGCCACCGCCTGCGCGCGATGAGCGATGACATGACCCCGGCGGCGCCCACGGCCATCGAGCTGAATGACAAGGACATCACCGGTGTCAAGGTCATGGTTCGTCGCGCGCTCCGCCTCGTTGGTCATGTCGAGCCGCGGCAGGTCTGCGAGATCGAGCAGGAGGTCGAGCCCGGACGGCTTGGCAACGGGATCGCCGTGCTGCACAGCCCGGTGACGACAGCGGCCGACGGTGAATTCACGTTCAAACAGATGCAGGCAGGCAAGGCCACGTTCTCAGCGAACTGTCCGAGCGGTGATCAGGGCTCCCTTGCGGTCGATCTCACCCCGGGGATGTCCGAGGTGGTGTTGAAGGTGACCGCTGGTGCGTCGATCACCGGTCGCGTGGTCCAGGGCGACGGCAAACCAGCGGCGGGCGTCACCGTGATGGCCGCCGAGCAAGGACCTTCGAGCACCACCATGATCATCAACGGGATGGTCACGAGCGGAGCCCAAGCGCTGGTGTCATTGGATGGTCGCTACGAGATCCGCGGGCTCGCTGCAGCGACCTATCGCCTGAGCGTGCTCGACGGCGGCAAACCGGTGCGCATGGCCGCTCCGGTCGAGACGACGCTCGCAGCCGCCGAGCGCAAGACCGGCGTCGACCTGGCGATCACGCGCGCGAATGGAGTGATCCGCGGCATCGTCACTGGACCGGACGGCAAGCCGCTCGCCGATGCGTGGGTGTCAGCGCGGCTCAGCTTCGAGAGCATGATCGAAGGACTCGATGGCCCACGCCCCGGTGCGTCACCGAACGATCGCGGGCGCGAGGAGCGCAGCTCGTTCGTGACGAGCTCGTACGTCATGACCAAGATGGATCTCAGCAACGGCGGATCCGTCGACGATCCACCTGCATTGACCGACGAGCAGGGCAGGTTCGAGATCTCCGGGCTTGCGCACGGCAGCTACCTCGTGACGGCGGAGGCGCAAGCCGGGAAGCTGCGCGGTCAGATCGCCGGTGTGAAGCCCGATGCAACTCTGACGATCCAGGCGCTCGGCGTGACCTCGCTGTCGGGCACCGTTCGCGGTCTCAACGGTCCAGCGGCGCTGTTCACGCTGGAGCTCGAAGGTCCGACGCGAGCTGCACGTACGTTTACTGGCGGAACGTTCACGCTGCCTCGCGTCGATCCCGGCAGCTACACGGTGCGTGTCAGCTCCGCCGACGGCAACGGCGAGGCCAAGGTGCAGGTGACCGCGGGCCAGCCCGCGACTGTGGACATCGTGCTCGCCGCCAACGCGGTGGTCGTCGGCAAGCTCGTCGATGCCGCGGGCAAGCCGCTCGCCGGCGTGATGATGACCGTGGTCCCTGATCCGGGCGACGGCGGCAAGCTCGAGGTACGTGTCGAGGGCGAACCCACGACCACCGGACCCGATGGCGCGTTCCGGCTCGAAGCCGACGCCGGTGAACGGATGGTGTTCGCGTTCACTCGACCACGTCCGACCACCAAGCGCGGGCTAACCCTTGAACCTGGCAAGACGCACGACATCGGGGAGCTCAGGATGGAACCAACGACTCCGTGAGCTCGTCTACCTGAACGCTACCCCGGCTCCAGGATGTGCAGTGGCGATCGTCGTGAGGTCGCTGTTACGATCGACCGGCATGGGGAAGGATCGGTCGCGAATCGTGGTCATGTTCGTGGCGTTCGTGGGGATGTTGGTGGCGTCGACGTTGGTGATGGACTGGTTCGTCATTCGAGCGCCGCTGTTCGGTGCCGACGTCTCTCACGTCGGGATCGATCTGCGTCAGGCCCATGCGTGCACCGGTCTCGGTCCATGCGTGTCGGTGCCGTTGAAGGGCGCGTTCAAGGGGATGTACGCGAACTTCGCAACCGCGACGCTATGGGGAAGCATCGTGTTCGCGATCCTGGTCGGATATCAAGCGGTGACGCGGTTGGTCTCGGGCTTCGCGAGCGAGGCGCTCAGCAAGCTCGGGTACATGGCGGGTCTTGGGATCATGGGCAACGCGTTCATGACCGGTTATCTGTTCGCGCCCGATGCTTCACGCAACCCGATGCCGATGATGGGGTTCTCGATCGAGATCGAACGGACGTGGGCGCCATTACTGCTGATGGTTGCGCTTGGCGTTGGCGTCGCGATCTGCTTCGCTGTGATCAGCCAATCGAGTGACTCCGGTGCGGCCTATCAGCCGCTGTCATCGTTGCCCAGGGCCCAGGCGAAGCCGACACCGGTCGGGATGCCCGCAGCGGTCGCCGGACCCGCGCCGGTTGCAGACGCTCCTGCTCCCGGCCCACAGGTCGAGGTGCACGAGGCGCTGCGCGGCAAGCTGCAGTTCGCCGTCACGACTGCGGAGCTGACCGCCGCAGGCATCGACGCGCGCCGAGAAGATGGCTCGTCGGAGCTCGTGATGTGGCGCGACGTGGTCGGTGCGGTCGCGCGTCGGACGCCGCCCGAATACCAGGGCGTCACGTTCATCGACATCGTGTCGACTCCGGGCGCGACGATCCGGGTCTTGCCGTGGACCAAGCTGACTGGCGACCCGATCGACGGCACCGGCGAACCGCGCGCGCGTGCGCTGCTCGCGCTGATCGAGGCGCGCTGCCAGGGTGCCAAGCTCGATGCTGCGACCAGGGCGTTCGTCGAGCTGCGCGAGGACGCGGCCCAGCTACCGGACCTCCGCATGCTCGCCATCCACGATCAGCGCCTCGGCTGGCCGACCTGATCCGTTGCGAACACCCCGCACGAGTAGTAGTCAACGCACTCGTCGGAGGTGTAGTTGCACGGATCGTCACCGACCAGGTCCCAGCACGCTTCGGCATCGGCGACGGTGACCGTGCACAGGGTCGGAAAGAACGTCACGAGCTCCTCGAGGCACTCCTGTTTGCCGGGAAGCTCGAGGTCCTGGTCGTCACACGTGACCGTGCGTGGGCCCTCGGTCATCTCGGCGACATAGCCGCACAGCGCTTCGTGTTCCTGCTGAGTGAGATCGACGATCTTTCGCCCGGGGTCCAATCCCGAGCCGCGGCTGTCTTCACATCCGCTGAGCGAGCCGAGAACGATGGCCACGAGCATCATGCGCGACATGGAAGGGCTCACCGCGGCATTGTCGCGCGTGCGAGCACGCGACGAAAGGGTCAGCTCGCGGGAGGCATCGTGCCGACGTACGTCGAGGCCGGTCGGATCAGCTTGCCGGTGCGGCGCTGCTCGAGCACATGCGCCGACCAGCCAGCGATCCGGCTGACCGCAAACGTCGGCGCAAACTGCTGGCGAGGCAGGCCGGCGGCGTCGAGCAACACCGCGGTGTAGAACTCGACATTGGCGGCGAGCGGTCGGTCGGGCTTCCTGGTACGCAGGATGTTCGACGCCGCGACCTCGACGGCGCGCGCGAGCTCGAGCCCGCGGCTGGCGAGCGGACGGACCGCGGTTTCGAGCACCGCGGCGCGCGGATCGCGCACCCGATACACGCGATGGCCCATTCCCGATGATCCGGCGCCCGGCAGCGAGCTCGTCGAGTAGCCATGGCTCCGCGCGCTCGGGTTGATCGATCGCATCGAGCATGTCGAGCACGGGACCGGGAGCGCCGCCGTGCAGCGGGCCCTTGAGTGCACCGATGCCGCCCACCACGGACGAGATCAAGTCAGACGCGGTCGATGCGATCACGCGCGTGGTGAACGTCGATGCGCTCATCCCGTGATCGATCACGGTGACGAGATAATGATCGAGCGCCGTCGCTGCTTCGGGGCGCGGCGTGGATCCGATCGTCATCCGCAGGTAGTCGGTGGCGTGACCCAGCGACGCATCGGGCGCGACCGGCGGGTTGCCTGCACGGCGCCGACTCCATGCCGCGACGAACACCGGTGCAGCTCCGATCACCGTGGTGGCATCTGCGAGGTCATCGCTCGAGCTGAACAGCTGTGCGAGGCTGGCCCGCAGCGCATCCATGCCGTCGGACGCATCGAGTGCGCGACCGAGGCTGGGGACGAGCTCCCAGGCGCGCACTCGCGCCTCGCCGAGCGCAAGCTCGGTGGCACTCGCGCCACCTGCTGCGAGCACCCGAACAGCGGCGGCTTCGAACGTGTGCGAGGCGGCGAGCTGTTCGACGTCGAGACCTGCGATGATCAGCCGGCCGCGTTCGCCGTCGACATCCGAGATCGCGGTCGCCGCCACTTCGATTCCTTCGAGCCCGCTGCTGCTCGCCTGTAGCTTTGCCGACATCGCACACCTCCAGGGTTTGGCCTGTGATGCGGCCTGTGATGCCGCGGTGCGCCAACGCGGTGCGTGGAACGGAACGTTTTCAGTCGTCGTCGGTCAGCGGGAGGCCAAGCTGTGAGCTGGGCACCTCGGAGGTGCTCTGGTCGAGCCGAAGCTGTCCGCCTTCATCCGTGTAGTTGGCGGCTAGCCGCTGTGCGACCACGGCATCGACGTTCGCGAGCCGGCGTAGCGCGAGGGTGACGATGTCGCTCCACGCCACCGATTTGCGGCCGCTGTCGAGCAGGGTCGCCTCGATATCACGGGTGATCCGGCGCAGATCGTCATCGCTGACCGTGTTGCGATGAGCGGACACCCGCTGCAAGGCGGCGAACAGCTTCTCGGCGTCGAACGGCTCGATCGAGCCGTCGCGCTTCTGCACCTTCAAACCCGGGGCGCCGAGCTTCTCGTAGGTGGTGAACCGGCGCTTGCACACCGTGCACACCCTGCGCCTGCGCAGTCCGTCCGCGGTGACGCGCGTCTCGCTCACGCTGGAGTCGCCGCTGCAATACGGGCACTGCACGAAATCGATCGTAGCGCTTATGGCGCGCGCGGCGAAATTCGCGGGATCGCACGGATCCGGAGACGCCGCGATCCGCTGAAGATCGCGAGCTTTCTGCTTCGGACCTTAGAAGACCCTAGAGGTCCTCGGGCGTCGCATTGACGGACCAACGTCGATCGAATGGGCACGCGGTCCTGTGGCACGGTTGCCTTCATCGTCGGCACCGGTACTTCTTCATCGAGCTCGGCCAGTCACCACCGGTGTCGGACATTCGATAGATCGCGTCGTCTCGCACGGCGATGGTCTCGGGGAACCCGGTTCCGAGCGAGCCGATCTCGACGACCTTTGCGGACGCTGGATCGCTCCAGCCATCGATGCGATAGACCAATGCGCCGCCGATCAGGTTCGAGCCCACCCACAGCGTGCCGTCGTTCGAAAACGCGCAGTCGGCGATCCGCTCCGATCCGGTGATCGGAATCGACAGCGACCGATCGGCGGTGAACCGGCCGCTGGCCTCGCGCAAGCAATACAGCGCGCCGTCCTCCTTGGAGGCCGCGAACCCCGCACACGGACCGTTCGCATGCGCGCGTTCGACGATGCACAGCCCTTCGTAGTTGCGCCCACAGTTGATGCCACGAGCCTTGCATGCCATGCCGCCCGGCTCGACGTTGCCGACGGGATAAGGCCCATCGATCAGCGCAAACGCTCCATCCTTGCGCTGCCACGCGCGCATCCAGCCGCTCGAGGTGATCCCGTAGATCGTCGCGTCGCGGCCGGCGAGTCCTTCGACATCATCGCTCGCGTCGCCGAGCGGGAACGTGCCCTGATCGCGCGTCGCGCCGCTGTCGGGATCGACGACCGCGTAGGCTCCATCGTGGCCGCTATCGGCCACCACGACCAGCGCGAGCTTGCCGTCGAGCTCGAACCACGCGGCACCTGACGCCTCCGGGACCGGTGTCGATTCAGCGAACGGCATCGCCTCACATGGCTGCGGTGCGGTGGTCGCGCCGGAGCCGGACTTGGCAACGGGTGTCGTAGCCGCGGCCTCCTGGCCGCTGGGGCTCGTCGGGTTCGCTTTGCAACCGGCGCAAATCAAGGCGATCGCGAGCCATGGCTTCATACCGCTGGAGATGTAGCGCGAAATTGCTATAGCTTGCTGCGTTCGCATGGCCGACCGGCGGTATCTCGTGAAAGAGATGTTTGGCCCCACGCTGCAAGGCGAGGGCGCCCACGCCGGGCGTGCGTGCGTCTTCTTGCGATTCGCGGCGTGCAACCTCGATTGCACGGGTTGCGATACCGACTTTTCGCCCGCGGGTGCGCGGCGGCTGAGCGCCGATGAGATCGTCGCCAACCTGCTCGCGATCGACCGCGGTCACACGAAGCGCGTGATCGTGACGGGTGGCGAGCCCACGCTGCAATGGGACGAACCGCTGTCGGCGGCCGTGCGAGGCGCCGGGTTCGTCGTCCACATGGAGTCCAACGCGACGCGTCCGCTCGCAGGTCACGTCGATTGGTTGACGCTGTCGCCCAAGCCGCAGCATCACCCCGCAAGCGTCAGGCTCGCCGATGGTCTCGCGCCGAGCGAGCTCAAGGTGATCGTCGATGATACCGTCGACGAGGCCGTGCTCGACCGGTACGCGGCCCGCTGGCGTTGCGAGCACTATTTCGTGCAACCGTGGATGGACGATCGGTATCAGCACCACCTCGCCAGGACGATCGAGCTGATCCATGCGCGACCTGTGTGGCGGCTGTCACTGCAGACACACAAGATCGTGGGACTACCGTGACAGCAGCGCGCTGCGGCTGAGCGCGAAGCCCTGGTCGGGCGTCAGCACGGTGCCAGCCTCCATCAAGTTGAGCTCGCCGGGTCGGGTATCGTCGAGCGGATCTGGATAGATCATCCCCGAGACGCCGCGATTCTCGACGTGCTGCAGGCCGAGGAAGTGCCCTGCTTCGTGGGCGATCACGCGCGCGAGCTCGAGCGCAGGTCTGCCGCCGCGGATCGCGATGCCGAAGTAGTAGCTGCCACGCAGCGGTGGTCCGGGTGTGCCGAGCGCGAGGCCGGCGATGCCAGCGGGCAACGAGTCGACGATGAACACGTCGAGACCCGTCCAGTCACGATCACCAACGAGCGACGGAAGTCTGGCGGATTGGCTTGCCGGTGACTCCTGCGGCTCGGTGGATTGGCTGATCTGGGACAGCGTGCTACCGGTGATTTGCTCGACGCGCTGAGTCGCCACGGTGATGCCCACCTGGGCGTAGATCCGTTGCAGCTCGCTGGTCATCTCAGCGGTCACAGGATCGCCAAGCACGTCGGACACGACGATGACGTTGATCGGCAAGATCGCCGCGGCATCGTCCTCGGGCATCATCGCGATCACACGAACCGGACCAGGACGATCCGACGCAACGCGGAGGCGAGCGCGGCCATGGACCAGCTTCTGGTCGGGGCGATGGGGGTAGAGGTGACTGAAGGTCCCCAGTCGGATCGACTGATAGAGCGCGCCGGGCATCAACCCGATCTGCTCCTGCTCGTAGCGCTGCTTCATCGCATCGCCGGGGGCGCCGGCCGGCAGTGCGACGAGATCGGCGCCGTCGCTCAACGTGAGCTCGGCCAGCGCGAGCAACGCCGTCGCGTCGCCTTGCACGACGATCGTGAGCGAGCGCGTGTGCTCGGGAATCTCGAGCTCGATGACGTCCGAGCGGCCGTCGGCGCCGACCACGGCATCGAGCGCGAGCTGACGCTCAGGAAGCGCGTCGCCATCGCCGGGATCGCTGTTGCAGCCGACCACGACCGAGACCACAGCCACCAAGCACGAGCTAACCCGCATGGCGCGCAGCTCACCCGGAGCAGCGGCCGGAGTCAAGCGCGATCGAGACATCCAAACGCGCCGCTCAGCGGCAACTGAACGCGCGCAGCATGCCATCTAGATGCGCGGTCGCCGCTCAACGGCAGCCGAACGCGCGCAGCAAGCCATCTAGATGCGCGGTCGCCGCTCAGCGGCAACCGAACGCGCGCAGCATGCCATCTAGATGCGCGGTCGCCGCTCAGCGGCAACCGAACGCGCGCA
>JBFWXW010000102.1:0-19289 GCA_050187075.1 Kofleriaceae bacterium
TTGTTGGCGTATATCGTCTTTGCGTGACCGAAGCACGATTCGCGGCCCTGGTGATCGCGTCCGCAGCGGCGTGGCTGACGACGGCTGCCTGCTCGGATCGTAATGGCGGCGTCTCCGAGCCCCCGAGTGATCCCAAGCGCCAGCACCGCGTCATCGAGGCGCCGGCAGGCGTGGTGCGCCCACTGCCGCCTCATGCGATTCGCGCCGACGGTGTTGGCCCGTATCGGCTGGGCGAGCGGCTCGCGGAGATGCTCGAGCAGCTCCCGTCAGGCCCACGGCTGACGCTGCTGGATGTGCCGGGGCTGGTGCATCGCGGCTTGATCCGCGCGGAGGACGGCGCGGTGTTGATCGGCGGCGAGCCCACCGGGACGGTAGCGTTCGTCGCGGTCGTCGGCAGCGAGGTCGCCCGGACCGAATCTGGCGTTCACGTGGGATCGACCCGCAGCGAGCTGATCGCCGCGCTTGGCCCGGAGCTCGCCGATCCCACGCGCGCCAAGGATCCGCGGTTGCTGATCCCGACCAGCCTTCCGAACGCGCGGGTCGTGATGTCGGGTGTAGGGAACGCCAGCACCGTCGGGGCGATCGTGATGACGACGGATGCGTGGACCCCGCCGCGCGAGCCCCCGCTGGACGCCAGCTGTGTTCGGCCGCAGTCCACGTCGAGGGCCGTGGGCGCTTGTCTGGTCGGCAGTGGTGAGCTGATCGAGGTCGCCGGCAACGACGTCATCGTGCGAGCGAAGGAGACCGAACGTGTGCTGGCGACGCTGCGCATCCCGAACGTGCTGTACGCGCTGCCGATCCGCCACCTTGGCGACACGCGCGACGAGCTGGTGGCGATCACCCACAGCGACGACAACGACACCCGGACGTGGTCGCTCATCGGGTATCGCTTCGAGCAGGGCCGGCCTGTTCGATCGGTCGACCCGTTCCTGCTGTACCGCCTGTCCAGCTCGAACGTTCGCTGGATCGGCGCCGAGCTTCGTGAGGTGGATCTCTACCTCGAGATGTCGAGCCGGGGCGACGCCATCGAGGTCGGAGGTCTCCTCACCGCGCGCCCCAACTCCGGGTCTCCCCGGGTCAGCTGGGGCGACGTGGTAACTATTTCGACGGTCACCATCACCCGGAAGCACGGTAAGTCCGCGGCGCCTGATGGGAGCGAGCCGCCACCGGCCGACGCGCGGACACCAGGCGCAGATCGCGCGTCCGGGAGCGGATCCAAGCCGTGAGCAGCGGCCAGTGTCGTCGGTGCGGTGGCTTTGCCATGTCCCAGGTTTTTCGGCACAATAGGTGCTCGTGTTCGGCGGTGCACATCGCGGGGTTGCCGCGTCCAGATCTCGATTGGCCCTAGCGGGGAGCGGGGCGTGAAGTTTCTGTGCGACCGCTGCAAGACTCGCTACACGATCGGCGACGATCGCGTACGCGGAAAGATCCTCAAGATCCGCTGTAAGAACTGCGCGAACGTCATCACCGTCCGCGAGGGGATGACCGCAGACGACCCGTCGGGCCGGCGGTCTCCGAAGCCAACCACGATGGCGCCGGCCGCGACGTCGAGCACTCCGGTCAACGGCGGTGGATCCGCGCAGCCCAGGGGCGCGCTCGGTGCAGCGTTCGCGTCTGCGATGACCAAGCCGGCGCCCGAGCTGGAGGAGGAGTGGTACGTCTCGATCAACGGCGAGCAGGAAGGCCCGCTGTCACTACCCGATGCCAAGCGCTGGATCGCCGCGCGCGCGTTCGATGCCGAGCTCCATTGCTGGAGCGAGGGGTTCGATGACTGGCTTCCCGTCGACAAGGTGAGCCACTTCCGCGGCCTGCGAAAACGGCCGGCGACGGCCGCGCCGCCGCCGATTCCCGCGCGTGCGTCGGCGTCGGGTCGGCTGTCGGCGCGGGACGCAACTGACGAGCCCAAGCCGCTGTTCGCCGCGACGATGGCGTCGCTCGAGAAGTCAGCGCCTGCGACCAGCTCCGCCGGGCTCGGCGTTCCGGCGATCAGCAACGGAACGCCCTCGCTCGGCCAGCCGGCGATGCCCGGCGCCGAGGCGCGGCCGAACGGCTCGGCGACGCTGCCGGCCGTCGGCCACAAGATTCCGGCCCCGAGCGCTGGCGCCAAGGTTCCGGGTGCAGCGATCGCGCGCTCGACACCGGTGCCGAACCAGCTGCCACATCAGGTACCGGCGCCCAGGCCCGCGGTCAAAGGCTTTGACCTCGGTGCCGACGCGATCGAGGACGCGCCGACGATCGCGACAGCTCCGATCGCGCCGGCGCCCGAGGACGACTCCAGTGACGATCTCGCGATCGGCGAGGTTTCGCGGGTCGTCAACCTCGCCGATCTCGCGCGGTCGCGAACCTCGGCGTCCAACGTCGCGACGCGTACGACGCCGATCGCGCGCACCACTCCGATCGCACGGACCGGCGGAACCGGAACCACCCAGGCCATCGCCGGCGCGATGGCGCCAGGGCTGCTCGGCGACGCTGCGGGCGAGCCGGGGGCGGAGGCCTCCGCGATCGCTGCGCCGGTCATCGATACCCACCGCCGCCACATGATCACGCTGCTCTCCGTGGCAGGGGTGTTGCTCGCCGGGGTTGTCGTTGCCGTGATCGTGCTGTTCGGCAATCGCCAGCAATCGAGCACCGGCCTCCGGCGCTCGGGAGAGATCGACACCACGCGTCCCGACGACATCCTGCGCAAGACGGGGCAGGTCGCGGAGACCGCCGATACGCCCGATCCTCAGACGCCGGGTGCGCCGAAGCGGCCACGCACTCAATCCAGCAACCCGCCACCGCGCCAGATCGAGGACCTGCCATCCGGCGATGACCTTCGCGGCGACGAGATCGAGGCCGAAGCAGCGAGGCACGCGCTGACCACGCAGCGCTGCTACATGCGCGCGCAGAAGGGCGCCGAGGGCATCCTGATCGGCGACATCCGAAAGATCGAGGTCACGCTCACCGTCGATAAGGCCGGCGCGGTGACCGACGTCAGGCTGTCGCAGCACCAGAACACCTCGTTTGGCCGATGCCTGGTCACGGCGGTGAGCGGCTGGAGGTTTCGCGCGTCGCCCAAGGGCATCACGTCGCGGATCACGCTGGCGTTCCAGGGCTATTGAGCTCGCTCGGCGTCTACGTCCACGTTCCGTGGTGTCGCAAGCGTTGCCCGTATTGTGACTTTGCGGTCGAGGTGGGCGAGCCGCCGCACGACGCGTATCTCGCGGCGTTGACCCGCGAGCTCGCAGCGCGAGCCCACGAGGTGTCGGGCGAGCTGGTCTCGATCTACTTCGGAGGCGGCACGCCGTCGCTGTGGCGAGCCGATTGCCTCGCACGCATGGTCGACGCGATCACCGCGCGGTTCGCGGCGCGCCCGATCGAAGTGACGATCGAGGCGAATCCCGCGGATTGCACCGGCGCCAACCTCGATGCGTGGCGGGCGGCGGGAATCAACCGCGTGTCGATCGGCGTGCAGTCGCTCGATCCGCAGGAGCTCGTGGTGCTCGGGCGCGATCATCGGTTCGGCGACGGCGGCGCCGCGGTGGAGCGCTCGCGCGCGGCCGGACTCGCCACCTCTGCGGACTTCATCCTCGGCACGCCGGTGACGGGCAGGCCGGGGCGGTCGATCCAGACCGTCGATGCCGATCACCTGTCGGTCTACGAGCTGACGATCGAGGAGCGCACGGTGTTCGCGCAGCGCGTGAAGGCCGGGACGTTCGCCCCGCTCGACGAGGACTCCCTGACCGAGCTCTACGTGGCCATGCACGACGCGCTGGTCGCGACCGGGTTCGAGCACTACGAGATCAGCTCGTACGCCAGGCCCGGCAAGCGAGCGGTTCACAACAGCTTGTACTGGCGCGGTGCCCCGTTTCTCGGGCTTGGCGTGGGCGCGGCATCGCTGGTGGTGAACGCCGACGGCAGCGGAACGCGCGCGACCAATCCGCGGCGATGGTCGGCGTATGCCTCGGCCCCCGGCGAGGCCGCCGAACGCGTCGAGATCGGAGCCTCGGAGATGGCCGCCGATCGGGCGTGGCTCGGGCTGCGAACCTCCGATGGTGTCGCCGAAACGGATCTCTGCCATGCCCCGGGCATCGCCGACTGGCTCGTCGACGATGGGCTGGCAGAGCGCCGAGACGGCCGGATCTGCCCGACTCTGCGCGGCTTTCTGATGGCAGATCGGATCGCGGCGCGCATCGTGCAGACCTGGCGTGACGTCCGCTAGCGGGCTTTGTAAGCTCGACCAAAGCCGATGAGTGGCTCCGATCTGTCTCGCCGGGCGCAGAAGATCCTGCACGCGGTGGTCACCGAGTACCTGCACGGCGGTGATGCCGTGGGCTCGCGGACGGTGACGCGTCGCCACGATCTCGGGCTCTCGCCTGCGACGGTGCGTAACGTCATGGCCGATCTCGAAGAGATGGGCATGCTCGAGCAGCGCCACACCTCGGCAGGACGGGTTCCCACGGCGTCGGGATTGCGGTTCTTCATCGATAGCTTGCTCAAGGTCCGAGGGCTTACAGCGCGCGAGAAGGAGGAGATTCGCGGTCGGGTCGCGGCGCCCACGCCGGATGAGGTCGTGCAGCGCGCCTCGCGACTGCTGTCGGACCTCACGCATCACGCCGCGATCATCATCGCGCCCGATCCGGATCAGCAGCGCCTCGGTCAGATCGAGTTCGTGCCGCTGCGCGATGGCAAGTTGATCGCGGTGCTGGTCACCACGGACGGCCGGATCGAGAACCGGCTGATCGTCGATGATGTCGATCCGCGGCGGCTCGAAACGATTCACAACTACCTCAACGGGCTGCTCAAGGGGATGACCCTCGACGAGGTGCGCGAGCGGGTGCTGCGCGAGCTCGGTGAGGACAAGAACCGCTACGATGAGGCGGTTGCCGCCGCGCTGCGGCTCGGCGCGGCGTTGTTTGCGTCCCGCCCCGATCGCTCGGCCGGGGTAGTGGTCAGCGGGCAGGCCAACCTGCTCGACGATGCGCTCGCCCAGGATCGAGTCCGGGATCTGTTGCGCACCCTCGAGGACAAGGAGACGCTGATCCGGCTGCTCGACCGGACGCGCCACGCCGAGGGACTCCAGGTGTTTCTCGGTGCCGAGACCGCGATGTCGTCGCTCGCATCGAGCTCGGTCGTGGCGGTGTCGTACGGGCCCGAGGAGCAGCCGATCGGCGCGCTCGCGGTCATCGGTCCGATGCGAATGAACTACGGCAAGGTGATGTCGGTGGTGGACGTCACCGCCGAGACCGTGTCGCAGCTCCTGGCCGAGCTCGGCGGGTCGTCGTCCGGGTAGCGCACGGTCGCGACGCTCAGCGCGCGTACTGGCCACAATACGAGACGCGCTCGCGCCCTGGCCTGATCCGCGAAAGCTGGTTATGGTCGCGACATGAGCGGTGAACCCAGCCCTGACGACCCCGAGCGCATCCCGGATAGTGCAGATTCGGGCGCCATCCCGGTCGAGGTCGAACCACCTGGCACGGCGGAGGCGGGCGGCGATCCGCTCAAGGATCTCGAAGCGAAGTGCGCTGTGCTCGAGAAGGAGAAGAAGGACAACTGGGATCGCTACCTGCGCGCGGCGGCCGACGTCGAGAACCTGCGCAAGCGCCAGAAGCGCGAGGTCGAGGACGCCAAGTACGATGCGAAGCACCGCGTGCTCAAGGAGATGCTGCCGGTCGTGGACAACCTCGAGCGCGCGATCGAGCACGCCGTGGCCCAGGCCGGTGACGGCAGCGGCGGCCCGATCGTCGAAGGCGTGCAGCTGGTGCTGCGCCAGCTGCTCAGCGCATTCGAGCGGCTCGACGTCTCGCCGGTCGACGCGGCGAACCAACCATTCGATCCAAACCTCCACGAGGCGATCTCGCAGGTCGAGAGTGACGCGCCGCCCGGCACGATCGTGCAAGTCCTCCAGCGTGGCTACAAGTCCGGCGACCGATTGCTGCGGCCGGCGATGGTGGTCGTGGCCAAGCCAAAGAGCTCGACTGAATGAGCCGAGTCGTCGGGATCGATCTCGGAACGACGAACTCTTGCGTCGCGATCATCGATGGCGACGCACCGGTCGTGATCGCGAATTCCGAAGGATCGCGAACGACTCCATCCGTGATCGGTTTCGCACAATCGGGTGAGCGACTGGTCGGCCAGGCCGCACGGCGTCAGGCGATGACCAACCCCGAGAACACGATCTATGCAGTGAAGCGGCTGATGGGGCGCAAGTTCGAGGATCCCGAGGTCCAGCGGCACTTGCTCACCTGTCCGTATGAGGTCGTCGCAGCAGCCAACGGCGACGCGCACGTGCGGATCCGCGGGCGCGACTACTCGCCGCCCGAGGTCTCGGCGCTGGTGCTCGCGAAGATGCGCCAGACCGCCGAGGACTGGCTCGGTGATCAGGTCACGGAGGCGGTGGTCACGGTCCCCGCCTATTTTGACGACGCCCAGCGCCAGGCGACCAAAGATGCGGGGCGGATCGCCGGTCTCAACGTGCTCCGCATCGTCAACGAGCCCACCGCTGCGGCGCTGGCGTACGGGGTCGAGACCGAGGATGCGGCGCGAGTCGCGGTGTACGACCTCGGCGGCGGGACGTTCGATATCTCGATCCTCGAGCTCGAGGATGGCGTGTTCCGCGTGCGAGCCACCGCGGGTGATACGTTCCTGGGCGGCGAGGACTTCGACAACGCGATCGTCGAGCATCTGCTCGCGACCTTCTCGGAGGCCAACGGAGGTATGGATCTGCGCGGCGATCGGATGGCGCTGCAACGGCTGAAGGAGACCGCCGAGCGCGCCAAGATCGAGCTGTCCAGCGCCGACCAGACCGAGATCAACCTGCCGTTCATCGCCGCGGCCGCCGATGGACCTCGTCACCTGCAGACCGTGCTCACGCGAGACAACCTCGAGCAGCTGGTCGAGCCCCTGGTTCAGGCGTCGCTCGAGCCGTGCCGCCGTGCGCTGGCGGACGCTGGCCTGGGACCGCACGACATCGACGTCGTGATCCTCGTCGGTGGCCAGACCCGGATGCCGCGGATCCAGGCGCTGGTCGCCGAGATGTTCGGCAAGGAACCCAGCCGGCGGGTCAACCCCGACGAGGTGGTCGCGGTGGGCGCCGCGATCCAGGGCGGCGTGCTGACCGGCGAGGTGCAAGAGGTGCTGCTGCTCGACGTCACGCCGCTGTCGGTGGGCGTGGAGACCGCAGGTGGCGTGTTCACACGGCTGATCGCGCGCAACACCGCGCTGCCGGCACGCGCGACCGAGGTGTTTTCGACGACGATCGACAACCAACCGTTCGTCAATGTGCACGTGCTCCAGGGCGAGCGCGAGATGGCGCAGGACAACAAGTCGCTCGCGCACTTCGAGCTCACCGGGATCCCCCCGGCGCCCCGCGGTGTTCCAAAGATCGAAGTCGCGTTCGACATCGACGCCGACGGCGTGCTCAGCGTATCGGCGCGCGACCACGGCACGGGTCGGGTCCAGCGCGTCACGGTCACGCCGTCGACCGGACTGACCGAGTACGACATCGAGCGGCTGGTCCGCGAGGGCGAGTCGATGGCCGATTCCGATCAAGAGCGACGGCTGCTCGCGGAGGCGCGCAACAAGGGCGAAGGCCTGCTGTACTCGTCGGAGAAGGCGATGGCGGAGTTCGGCCAGCTGCTCCCCGACGATGAGCGTGAGTTCCTCGCCAACGAGCTCGCGGAGTGCCGCGCCGCGCTCGAGGGCAACGATCTACCGCTCGTGCAGGAGGCGGTGGATCGGCTCGAGGTGTCTGGCCAACGCATCGGCGAAGCGATCTACGCGGCCGCCGAGCCGCCTGCAGAACCCTCCGCCGAGGGTGGTTCGTGATGGCGAAGCGCAAGCGCGATTACTACATGGTGCTCGGGGTCGAACGCGGGGCGTCCGACGTCGAGATCAAGCGCGCGTTTCGCGAGCTCGCGCGCAAGCACCATCCCGACGTCAAGCCCGCCGATGGCGGCGAGCTGTTTCGCGAGATCAACGAAGCGTACGCGGTGCTCAGCGACCACGAGGCGCGCGCCCGCTACGATCGCTGGGGGCACCCCGACGATGGCAGCGGGTTGAGCGCGATGGTCGACGCGGCGCAGGACATCATCAACGACGTGCTCCGTCGCCGGCGCACCAAGCACAAGGGTAAGGACCTGCGCTACACGCTCGAGGTCACCTTCGAGGAGGCGGCGTTCGGCGCCACCAAGGCGATCACGCTCCCCGACGTCGCGGGCACGCCGCCGGGCAAGACCCGCGAGCTCACCGTGGTCATCCCACCCGGGATGAACGACGGCATGGTCAAGACGGTCAAGGGCGAGGGCGAGCCGGGCAAGAGCGGCGCGGCGGCCGGCGATCTGTACGTGCAGGTTCGAGTGGCACCGCATCCATCGTTCCGCCGCGATGGGCTCGACGTGCGAAGCGAGCACACGATCACCTTCGCGCAGGCGGCGCTCGGCGCGGTGCTCGACGTCAAGACGCTCGATGGTGACGTCAAGATCAAGATCCCCGAAGGGACGCAACCCGGGCAGGTGCTGCGGATCCGCGGTCGAGGGATTCCACATGCCGCCGGCAAGTCGGCGCCGCGCGGCGATCATCTCGTCGAGGTCCAGGTGGTCGTTCCCACGACGCTGTCACCGCGGCAGCGCGAGCTGATCGAAGAGCTCGCGCGGACCTCGGGCGACGAGGTGCGGCCGGTGGTGAGCAAGAAGGGCCTGCTCGACCGCGTCGTCCGGTCGCTGCTCGACGAATGAGCATGGCTGGCGTGCTCGCGCGGTGGCTCGCGACGCCGGCGATGGTGGTGGTTGCCTGCGCGGGCTGTGGCGGCTCACGGGCTCCCGCGACCAGCTGGGTCGAGCACGACACGCACTACACGACCACGCACGCGACGACCGCGAGCGTGCCGCCGGTGCCAGCAGCCCTCGATGCGGCGACGATCGACCGGCTCGATGAAGCTGGCGTTCGTGCGGCACTCGATCGAATCGGCGATGCCGAGCCCGCAGCACGGCTCGCACTGCGCGCAGCGCGGCTCGCATATCATCGCGGAGACGACGCGGAGGCGCGTGCGTGGGTCGCGCGGGCAACCAGTGCCGCGGATGAGCCAGCGGTTCACGATGAGCTGACCGAGCTCGCGGCGGCGCTGGCGGCGGCTCCGATCGAACCGACCAAGGTGGCCGTGTTGCTGCCCCTCACGGGCAAGTTCTCCGCGATCGGTAAGGAGCTTCGCGCCGCGATCGAGCTCGCACCTGCCGCCGGGACCCGCTGGATGTTCCTCGACACCACCGGCGATCCCGAGGCAGCCGGTGCGGCGGTCGATACCGCCGTCAAGCAGGGCGCGGTGGCGATTCTGGGGCCGGTCGGCGAACGCGAGGCGGTGTCGGCGGCCCGCGCCGCGGCGATTCGCGGGATCGCGATCGCGCTGCTCGCGCCGGGCGATGGCGCGGATCCCGCGGTCGGTGTGTTTCGGCTCGTCGACTCGATCGCCGACGAGGCGCGCGCGGTGGCTCGGCTCGCGGCGCGCGAGAATTTCCCGACCATCGGTGTGCTCGTGCCGCGCGACGATGCAGGTCAGCAGGCGATCGATGCGCTCGCCGCGGAGGCCGGCAGGCTCGGCGTGCGGATCACCGCGCAGGGCAGCTACGATCCGACCGGCGGCAAGCTCGAGGCAGATGTCAAAGCGTTTCTCGGGCTGATCCCGGCGCAGAACCCACGGCTCGCCGCTCATCTCGCCCGCCACGGCAAGAACGGCTGGACCACGTTTTCACCCGACGTTCCGTTCACGCTGCTCTACGTTCCGGACCGCTATGATCGGGCCGCGCTGGTCGCGGCGTTCCTGCCGTACTTCGGCGTCGAGCTGCGCACCACCGAGTTTCCCGACCTCGCCAAGCTGCAGCGCAAGCACGGCGGTCACACGCCACAGGTGGTGCAATTGATCGGTGGGGCGGGCTGGAATCATCCCAGCCTGCCGGTGCGCGGCGGCGAGGCTGTCCAAGGCGCGTTGATCGTCGATGTATTTGCGGGCGAGCGTGGTGGCGATATCGCGGCAGCGCTCACCACCGAGTTCCGCCAGCGAACCGGACGGGACCCGAGCAGCGCAGCCGCCCAAGCCTACGACGCGGCCACGCTGATCGCCAACGCGCGCAACCAGGCTGCGCAGAGCCCGGAGCCGCGCTCGGCGATTCGCACGGCCCTGGCGCGAGCAACGCTCGACGATGGCGCCTGTGGCCCAGCCTCGATCGCCAGCGATGGTGAGCTGGTACGTGAGCCCGCGCTGCTCGAGGTCGAAGACGACCAGCTCGTGCCGGCGCGCTAAGGGGCAGCCCGGAGCTCGCCGGTCGTGACCCCGCGTACCGCTTACACCGCACGCTGCCGAGGCGATCGCTTCGTTGCCGATGCTCGCTGTTCCCGTCTGGCGTGCAGTGCTTGGTCGCATCGCGTCGACCTCGCGGGAGATCGTGGCGATCCGGATCGATCCAGACGAGCGCCGGGATCAATTGCGGGTAAGCTGTCGCCACGTTGCGGCGCGCGTGGATCCATCTCGGGCTGTTCGTCGCCGCGTGCGCGACGACCTATCTGAGCCAGGGCATCGCGTTCTCGGCGACCCTGATGGGCATCCTGCTGTGTCACGAGCTCGGCCACTACGTCGTGGCTCGCCGACGCCAGGTCGATGTGTCGTTGCCGTATTTCATCCCGCTGCCACCCGGCATCACGCTTGGAACGCTGGGCGCGGTGATCCGGATGAATCGTCCGATCGAGGATCGCAACGCGCTGTTCGACGTCGGCGCGGCGGGACCGATCGCCGGGTTGATCGTTGCCGTCCCACTGCTCGTGATCGGCCTGACACTCTCCGAGATCCAGCCACTCGCAACGTCGCAGGTCCTGGAGGGCAACTCGCTGCTCTACATCGCGATCAAGTATCTGGTGTTCGGGCAATACCTGCCGGGTGATGGGTTCGATGTCTCCGTTCATCCGATGGCATTCGCGGCGTGGGTCGGTCTGCTGGTCACGGCGATCAACCTGATGCCGATCGGTCAGCTCGATGGAGGTCACATCGCCAAGGCGGCGCTCGGCGAGCGCCACGAGCGGTGGTCGTCTCGCCTCAATGTCGTGTTGCCGCTGGTCGGCCTCTTGATCGGAGGCGCGATGTTCGCGGTTGCGCTCGACGCCGGCCGCGACGTCGGTGGTGCGCTCCGGTTTGGCGTCCACGGTTTGACGCCGTGGCTGGTGTGGGCGGCGCTGCTCTACGCGATGCGCAGGCAGGCCGGCGAGTACCATCCACCGGTCGGCCACGCTCCGCTCACCCCGACGCGACGCGTGCTCGCGATCGGCATGCTCGTGATCTTCATCCTGGTGCTCACGCCGGTTCCGTTTCGCCCGGTGC
This sequence comes from Kofleriaceae bacterium, assembly GCA_050187075.1. Lineage (GTDB taxonomy): Bacteria > Myxococcota_A > Polyangia > Haliangiales > Haliangiaceae > JABFXX01. The sequence continues at coordinate 11,342 of JBFWXW010000102.1, forward strand.
TGTGACAGCGCCCCCGGTGGTGTGACAGGATGATCGTCGGAGCATGGCCGCGATCCAACCGACACCGGAGGCCACGCAGTGTCCGAAGTGTGGGACACCGCGCCGCGGCGAACCGGCGTGTCCGCGTTGTGGGCTGTTGGCCGACCGAATGTCCGAGTACGCGCGGGCGCAGAGCGCCGAGACACCGGCCGCGATTCGGGGCGCATGGCAGCGGGTGGTCGACCACTGGGACGACGCCGCGGCGCACGAGGCGCTGCTCGCGCTGATCGTGCAGGATGGCTGTTACGCGTGGGCGGCAGCGCGCTATCGCGAGCAACAGGAGGCGCGGCCCGGCGACCTCATCGCCCCACAGCGGCTCGACCGGATCCGGCGCGGCGCGGAAGCCTCGATGCTCGTCACCGCGACACGCACCGATGGGTCATCGGGCAAGCTGGTGAGCCGGGTGATCCTTGCGATGCTGCTCGCCATGCTCGTGGCTGGCATCGTGGTTGCGATGAAGCTGCGTGGACGTACCGGGGTTGCGCCGGCGGGCACCAACTTCGCACCACAGCCAACTGGCTTGCAGGTGCCGCCCGCGCCCGCGCCATGAGTTTCGCGGCCTGCTTCCATGAGGTAGGGTAAACAGCGGTGGCGCAGGTCGACTTCCTGGAGAGGCAGCTCACCCTCAAGCTCGTCTATTACGGGCCGCCGTTGTCGGGGAAGACCAGCAACCTCAAAGCGCTTCACGACAAGGTCGACCGGCTCAACCGTGGCCGGTTGATGACGCTCGACACCCGCGACGACCGCACGCTGTTCTTCGATCTGCTCCCGATCTTCTTCCGGCGGTCGGGGTTCTCGTTCGGGATCAAGGTCTACACCGTGCCGGGTCAGCCGGTGCACGAAGCCACTCGCAAGGTGATGCTCCATGGGGCGGACGGCGTCGTGTTCGTCGCCGACTCGTCGGTGGCCCAGGTCGCCGCAAACCGGGCAGCGTGGCAAAACCTTCAGGCCAACCTCAAGACCCTGGGTCTCGAGCGGATCCCGATCGTGGTCCAGTACAACAAGCGCGATCTCGCGGATGCTGTCGCGATCGAGAAGGTCGATCGGTTTGGCGATCCCGATCGCCGGATCGAACAGGCATGCGCAAAAACCGGCGATGGCGTCGTTCCCACGTTCTTCCAGCTGGTCGAGCGAGCATGGGAAGGCCTGGATAACGACCTTCACTTGACCGAAAAGCTCGGTATCGACAGCGCGGTGTTCAAGATGGCCCTCGCCGAGCACGTGGGCGCATCCAGTCCGGCGCCCTGATACAGTAGCCCCGGTGACCCCACGGCGGATGCTCGACGATCGGATCGAGCTAGCGCGGCTCGTGCCGCCGAGCGAGCTCGAGGAGCTCATCGCGGGGGTCGCTCGCGCGCTGGGGTGCGCGGTGGCGGTGTTCGATCTCGACGGCAACAGGCTCGCCGGGAGCGCCGTGGCCGGGTCGCCGGCGCGCGATCTCGAGTACCACGGTGAGCCGGTTGCAAGGCTCGCCGCAAGTGGTAACGGCGCCGATGCCGCGCTCACGCTCATGATCGATACCCTCGGCCTGCTGATCCACCATGCGCATGCTCGTGATCTCGCTGCGGCGACGCACGAGGAAGCGATGCGGCTGACGTTCGCCGAGCTTACCGAGCACAATCAGCGGCTCCAGCGCGCCGTGGCTCGGCTCGAGGAGCTCGATCGGCTCAAGTCGAACTTCCTGGCGACGATGTCGCACGAGCTTCGCACGCCGCTCACGTCGGTGATCGGATACGCCGAGATGATGGCCGAAGGTCTCGCGGGCCCGGTGAGCACCGACCAGCGCGAATACCTGACCACGATCCTGGGCAAGGCCGACCAGCTGCTGGGGCTGATCACGTCGGTGCTCGAGGTGTCCTCGCTCGAGAGCGGTCAGCTCACGCTCGAACGCAGCTCGCTGTCGCTCGCGGAGCTGGTGGCGAGCGAGATCGCAACGTTTCAGCCGCAGGCCAATCGCCGAGGCATCGCGATCCAGGTCGCGATCGAAGCGGCCGTGACGGTGATCGGGGATCGCCGCAAGATCCGCCAGGTGGTCACCAGCCTGCTGTCGAATGCCGTCAAGTTCACGCCGGACCGCGGCAACGTTGGCGTGGCGGTGCGCACCGGGCCGCTCGATCCCGGAAACGAAGATGGCGAGCGCGCCGTGCAGCTGGTGGTGAGCGATTCAGGCATCGGGATCTCGCGCGATCAGGTCGCCAAGATCTTCGAGCCGTTCTTTCAGGTCGACTCGTCTTCGACGCGTGCGTTCGGGGGCACAGGCCTGGGGCTCACGCTCGCCAAGGCGTATGTCGAGGCGCACGGCGGTCGGATCTGGGTCGACACCGCGCCGGGGCAGGGCTCGACGTTCACCGCGAGCTTTCCGATGCGGTCCGAACCAGGAGAGGCGGCGACGTCGTGATCACGGAGCTGTCGGTCGCGATCGCGCTCGCTGCGGTCTGCGTGCTGGTATCAGCGTTCTGCTCGGGTACCGAGGTCGCGCTGTTCTCGTTGCGCCGCGTCGATCGCGAGCAACTCGCGCGATCGGAAGGCACCGCGGATCGCCGGATCCTCGCGCTGCTCGAGCGGCCGCGTCGATTGATCGCGACCGTGCTGATCGGCAACGAGGCGTTCAACAGCGTGCTCGCGATCCTCGCGCTCGGGATGGTGTTCACGATGTGGCCGGGCACCTCGCCGTGGGCGATCGGCGGCCTGGCGCTCGCGGTGACGCTTCCGTTGGTGGTGTTGATCGCCGGGGTGACGTCCAAGACGCTCGCCGCGAAGGCGCCGCTCACCTGGGCGCGGGTATGCGCGTTGCCACTCGCCGCATTTTCGTTCGTCGTGACGCCGTTGCGCGTGATCGTGCAGGCGATCGCCGGGATCTTGCTGGCACCGCTCGGTGACGCAGCACGTACGCGACCGGCGCGCGATCTGTCCGAGGAGGAGTTTCGCAACCTGCTCGACGCGGGTTCCGCGCAGGGCCAGGTCGATGCGCGCGAGCGGCGGCTGATCCACCGCGTGTTCGAGTTCTCCGACAAGAACGTCGGGCAAGTGATGACACCCCGCGATCGGATGTTCGCGCTGTCGTACGACCTGCCGACCCAGCGCCTGGTCAAGGAGGTCGCCGGCCGCGGGTTCTCGCGCGTCCCGATCTACCAGAAGTCGCTCGACAACATCCGAGGTGTGCTCAACGCGAAGGATCTGGTGCAGGCCGCGGCTGGTCAGCTCGGACGCCCGCTCAACAACTTGCTGCACGATCCGCTGTTCGTGCCGCGCACCACGCCCGTGAAGCGGTTGTTCCTGACGTTCAAGCAGAAGAAGGTCCACATGGCGATCGTGGTGAGCGAGTACGGCAAGGTGCTCGGGCTGGTCACGATGGACGACTTGCTGGCGCAGATCTTTGGGGTGCTGCGCGACGAGCGCGCCGAGCTTCAGAGCTCCCAGCCGATCCGGCGAGACCGCCTGCGCACCCCCGGAACCCCGGTGCCGACCGACGCCGTTCAGCGCTCCGGCGACCGCCTGACACCACCGGCCGGCATCGAGCCTGGAGACGCGAGCGTACCGGTGACCAAGCTCGATGGCAGCGATCTCAACACGCCGGTGACCCCGCTGCCACCCGTCGATTCGGGGTTCAACCGCGACGACGACGAGCTCACGCCACCTGCGATCGATCCGGCGGACCTACCAGAGGGGACCAAGCGCTCGCCATGATGGGGACGTCCACCCTCGCGATCCTGTTGATCGCCTGCGTGTTCCTGCAGGCGTTCTTCGTCAGTGCCGAGGTCGCGATGTCGGCGTGTGATCGCAATCGGCTACGCGCGCGTGCGTCCGGTGGTAAGTCCGCCGCCCGCAGGGCCGAGCGCATGCTGACGGTGCCGCAGGTGACGCTGGCGACGACGCTGGTCGGCGCCAACCTGGCGACGCTGATCGCCGTGCTCACGCTCGGGATCGAGCTCCACGAGCGCCAGCTTCCGCTGTTGTGGGCGCCGGTGCTCGCGGTGCCGCCGTTGCTCGTGCTCGGCCACCTGGTGCCCAAGTCGATCGTGCAGATCCACGCCGACCGCGTGGTCGATGGTCTCGCGACGCCGCTGCGCCTCGCCTCGTTCGTGTTGCGACCGATCGTCGTGCTGGTGGGTGGGTACGCGGCTGCGCTCACCAGGATCACGCGCACCGACCGCAAGAAGGCGTTCGTCACTCGCGATGAGCTCGCGCTGTTGATCGAGAGCGAGCCGGAGACCGACAAGCCGGAGATCAGCGCCGACGAGCGCGAGATGATCGCCAACGTGTTCGAGCTGTCGGAGTACAAGGTCGGCGAGCTCATGGTGCCGCTGTCGGAGGTCACCGCGCTGCCCGAGGACTCGCCGATCTCGGAGGCCGCCGTCGAGGTCGCCGACAAGCAGCACTCGCGCATGCCGATCTATCGCTCGCGCGTGGACGATGTCGTGGGCATCGTCCACGTGTTCGACCTGTTGCAAGCCGCGTCATCGGGCAAGGCCGCGGGCAAGGACGTGGCCAGCCTCGCACATCCGCCGAAGTACGTGCCCGAGACCATGAAGGCGAGCGACCTGCTCGTCGAGCTGCAGACCGAGCAGCAGCACCTCTCGATCGTGGTCGATGAATACGGCGGGGCCGTGGGGATCGTCACGATCGAGGATCTGCTCGAGATCATCGTCGGCGACATCGATGACGAGTACGACACCGAGCCGTCGCCGATCCGGGCCGAGCGCCCGGGGATCTGGCGCGTCGAGGCACGCACCAGCGTCGCCCGGCTCAATGCCGAGCTCGATCTCGGATTGCCCGAGAGCGAGGACTACGAGACCATCGCGGGGCTGTTGATCGAGAAGCTCCGGCGCATCCCAAGCGTGCGAGAAACCATCGCGATCGGGGCACTTTCGATCGAGGTAACCGCCGCTACCGACCGCGCCGTCGAGACCGTGCGGATCACCAAGAAAAAGAAGTAGCAGCAGCTGTGGTAAGCACGCCCGATGGATAACCGGCAGCTGCTCGAGGTGCTCGAGCAAGTGCGCTCTGGAGCGCTGGAGCCCGGCGAGGCTGCGCGCCGGCTCGGTGAGCTTCCGTTCGTGGAGGTCGCCCATGCCGTCGGCACCACGGTGATCGATCACCACCGCGAGCTTCGCACCGGGGTGCCGGAGCTGGTCTACGGCGCGACCAAGACGCCCGAGCAGATCGCGGCAGCGCTGCGCGAGCTCGCACGGGTCAGCGGCGGCGCCATGGCGACGCGCGTCGATGGCCAAAAGCGATCGGCGCTGTCTCAGCTGGTGCCCGAGCTGACCTCGCACGACCTCGCGGGAATCGTGACGCTCGGCCGACCGATCGCGCGCCCGGCCGCGGCGACGATCGCCGTGGTGTGCGCCGGGACCAGCGATCTGCCGGTCGCCGAGGAGGCCGCGATCGTGGCCGAGTTCCTGGGTGCTCCGGTGCTGCGGATCTCCGACGTCGGGGTGGCGGGCGTGCACCGGCTGCTGGCGCGGCTCGACGAGATCCGCAGCGCGGACGTCGTGATCGCGGTCGCCGGGATGGAGGCGGCGCTGCCGTCGGTGCTCGGCGGCTTGATCGAACGCCCGCTGATCGCGGTTCCGACCAGCATCGGCTACGGCGTTTCGATCGACGGCCTGGTCGCGCTCGCTTCGATGCTGTCGTCGTGCGCGCCGGGGATCACGGTGGTCAACATCGATAATGGCGTGGGCGCGGCGGTGGCGGCGACGCGGATCGCTCGCCTGGCGGTGGCGCGATGACGCTGCGCGGGCTGCATCTCCATTTCGATTGCGCGAGCGGCGCCGCGGGTGACATGACGCTCGGTGCGCTGATCGATCTGGGCGTTCCCGTGGCGGTGATCGGCGATGCGCTGGATCGGATCGGGGTGGGCCGCGAACGCCTGGTGATCGCGAAGGTCGTGAAGTCAGGGATCACGGCGCTCGACGTCAAGGTAAAGACGGATGTGCCGCTGCAATCGGGGCATACGCACGATCGCGAGCACGATCACGATCATGACCACGATCATGACCACGATCATGACCATGACCACGGCGATGACCACGGCCATGGGCACGCGCATCACCACTACGCGGACATCCGGCGACGAATCGACACGGCAGGCTTGCCCGACGGAACGCGGCGGAGGGCGCTGGACATGTTCGATCGGATCGCGCGCGCGGAGGCGAAGCTTCACGGCAGCACGGTCGACGCCGTCGCGTTTCATGAAGTGGGCGCGATCGACTCGATCGTCGACATCGTCGGCACGGCCGCCGCGCTCGACTGGTTGCAACCGGCGTCGGTGAGCTGTGTGAGCGTCGCGATGGGGCACGGGACGCTACGCTGCGCCCACGGTGTGTTGCCGGTGCCAGCGCCGGCCGCGCTCGAAGTGCTTCGCGAGGCACACGGCGTGATGGCCGATGGTGGGCTTGCGCGCGAGCTGTGCACGCCGACAGGTGCGGCGATCCTCGCCGCGGCGGTCACCAGCTGGACCGCGGCCCCGACGGGAAGGCCGATCGCGGTCGGGTGGGGCGCCGGCGATGCGCAGCTCGCCGATCGCGCGAACGTGTTGCGGGTCACCGCGATCGCACCCGCGGTCGCGACCCCCAGCGCGGTCTGGCAGATCGACGCGAACCTCGACGACATGAGCCCGGAGTTGTGCGGTCCGGCGAGCGACGCGATGTTTGCCGCCGGCGCGCTCGACGTGTGGTGGTCGCCGATCACGATGAAGAAGGGCCGGCCCGCGCTGATGGTGTCGGCGCTCGCCGAGGCGCAGGCGCGCGACGCCGTGGTCGCGGCGATCCTGCGCGAGACCACGACGATCGGAGTGCGATATGCGCTGCGCGATCGCGTCGTGCTCGCGCGCGACACCGTCGAGGTCGCGACGCGCTACGGCCCGATCGCGGTCAAGGTCTCGCGCGATGGGGATGCCATTCGCAATGCCGCGCCCGAATATGAAGCGTGCGCCGCGGCCGCCAAGGCCCACGGCGTCGCCGTCAAGCAGGTGTTTGTTGCGGCGCTGGCGGCGTACGAGGCGATGCACACCAGCGGCGAATAGAAAAACCGCAACCGGGAACCTGAGCTTCGGCCCCATGGTACCGTGCGTCGAGGTGGAGGCTGCGACCATCGTCGTGCTCGGAGGTAGCGAGTCCGAACGGGCCGCGTTGAAGGACCAGCTCGCCGCCAGTGGGCTGCGGGCGCACGCCGAGGCTCAGCTCGCGATCGGGAATCGAGCGCCTCCGGCGCTGATCGTCGTCACCGGACCCGAGGCGGTCCAGCTGGTTTCGGAGGCGCGCGAGATCCCGGCGCTCGCGGATGTGGCGATCCTCGCGATCGTGCCGGCGATCCCCTCGACGGTGGCGGCGGCCGCGCTGGCCGCCGGCGCTACCGATATCGCGCAGGTACCGATCGCCCCCGCGGCACTCGCGGCGCGGTGCCGAAATCTGTCGCGGATCGCCCGCACCGACGGCACGCGCGCGTTGACCCGGATCAACGAGGTGATGTCGGCCAACGGCGACGACGCCGAGGCGCTCGTGCAGGTGTTGTCGATCACGGCCGGCGCGCTCGGCTTCGATCGCGCGGCGCTGGTCGCCCACATCGAGGGCTCGGATCACGCGTTCGTGATCGCGGCGACCGACGCCGAGCCGCTCGAGCGGTTCACCCTCGCGATCGCCGAGTATCCCGAGATCGCCGAGGCGATCCGGACGGTTCAGCCGGTGTTGATCGATGACGCGCTCGCCCATCCGCTCACCGCGCCGGTGCTCGAGACCCTGGCACATCGCCAGGTCCGAGGCATCGCGGTGTTCCCGGTGCAGTGGCGCGGCCGTCCGCTCGGCGTCATCTTGCTGCGCAAGCGCACGCCCGGCATCCATCACCTGGGTGAGGCGGATACCGAGCTCGGCCGGCTGATCGGCAGCACGATGGCTGCCCACCTCCGGCA
>JBFWXW010000103.1:0-19175 GCA_050187075.1 Kofleriaceae bacterium
ACTTCGGTGGTGGCGGTGGCGGTGGTGACTTCGGTGAGGGCGGTGGCGGACGTCGCGGCGGTCGCGGCGGCCGGGGCGGCGGACGCGGTGGAGATCGCTGGTAACAACGACTCGATCAAACGATGGTGAGAGGAGCGGCGCCGGTCTCGGCGCCGTCTTCGTTTTCGGCATTTGGTCGGCATTTGGTCGGCATTTTCGGTCGGGATTCTCGGTCGGCATTTTCGGTCGGCATTTTCGGCCCTCCGCTCGACGACAATTCGGCAGCGCCGGGCCGGGCGCCACTGCCGATCTGTCGCGCAGCGTCGGGTTTCTTGCACTCGAGCGCAATCCACGCCAACACTCGGGCATGCGTCCAGCTGCCTCTGTGATCCTGGTGATGTGCGTGTTCGGCAGCGCGCACGCAGAGCCCGATTCGCTCGATGATCTGCTCGGCCCGCGCGAGATCGCAGTGGGTGAAGCGCTGCGCGGGGCCGCCACCGGACAATCCGCGGTCGCGCTCAATCCCGCCGGCCTCGCGCTCAATCGCGAGCTCGTGTTCGAAGGTGGCTACGGCTACCGCGCATCGGACAATGCATCGCTGGTTGGTGTGTCGGCATGCGATTCGACCACGCCGGTGCCCGGTTGTTTCTTCTACGACTACGCAACCTCGAGCCCGGACCTCGGTGGCGACAACATGAGCCGGACCACGCATCTCGCGGGGGTCTCGCTGTCTCGGTTGCTCGTGCCCCGCGTGCTGGTCGGTACGACGACCAAGTACTACCGGTTCGACTCGAACGTGATGAGTGAGTCCAGTGCGCGCGGCTTCGGCGTCGACCTCGGCGCGACCGTCCGCGTCAGCGAGATGATCAACGTCGGCGTCGCGGCCCACAACTTGTGGACCACCACGGACTCCTCCCATTTTCCTCGCGCGATCGGCGCTGGCCTCATGGCGCGGCCGATGCCGATCCTCTCCGTCAGCTTCGATTCGCGCTGGAAGCTCATCGACGGCGATCACAGCGCGAGGTTTGGCGGTGGTGGCGAGCTGTTCTTGCGTGGGTCGAACGGCGCCATGGGATATCCGCTGCGGGTCGGCGCCGTTCACGACAACGGCCTCGGCTCCACGTTCATCACGGGTGGCCTCGGCATCGTCGGCATGCGATGGGGGGTCGACGTCGGCGCGCGTCGCGAGGTTCGGGGCGGTGACGAGACCTTGATCCTTGCCAGCATGCGGTTCTTCGGGCCGCGGCTTGCGGCACCGGGGGTCGACGGCGTCTCGTCCGGCATGGAATAGCTCGCGAGCCGGGCGTTCCGGTACAGTGCCGCATGGTCAAGCAAGCGAGCTCGCCGCTCATGGAGGCTGCAACTGCGTTCGACGACGAGCTTGCTCAGTACATGCGACTCGGCGAACAGTTCCTCAAGACCCCGCTCGACAGCGTCAAGCACCTCGAGCGCGCGAACACCACGTTGACCGAGCTCGCCGCATGTGAGGAGCGCTTGCAGAAGCTCGGCGAGGTGCTGGTCAAGGCGTTCACCACGGTACGCGATCAGCAGGACAGCCTCGCCAAGAGCGTGATCGCGTACGTCCCGACGATGCAGGCCCGCAATCAGAAGCTCCAGGACTTGATGAAAGAGCTCGGCGGGGTTGCCAACGAAGTGAGCGGGCTGAACGCCGTGGTGCTGGGGCGACCGGAGAATGGCAACAACACCAAGCCGCCACCGGTCAACGCGAACGACGTATCAGAGGCCGTGCTCGGGGTTTCGGAGCGTGCGGCGAAGCTCGCAGAGGAAGCGCACGCCGCCGACTTCGAGGAGCTCGCGACCCAGGCGCATGCGTTGCATCAGCGTCTACTGGCGATCGGCAAGAAGCTACGAAAAGCGTCGTCGTAGCTGCGATCTGGTGGTCGTTGTTGGGAGCTGGACCCACCTGCGAGGTATGATTTTCGCCGTTCGGGGGAACCAGGCGTGAACGCCTTCACTCTCCGATCTCTGAATGCCGGGCGGGGGAGGTCCGTCACACCCCGGACCCGTCGAAAGGTGATGGCATGCGATCCAGAAAATGGTTGTGCTCGCTTCTTCTGGCCGGCTGCGTTGTGCGGTCGAACAATCCACCGCCGCAGCAGGTCGGCTACCAGCCGTACCCGCAGCAGCCGCAGCCCGATCCGCAGCAACCAGCGCAGCCCGAGCCGCAGCCCTACCAGCCGCAGCCGCAGCCCCAACCGCAGCCGCAGCCGCAACCAGCGCCGGAGCCGCCCGAGCCGTACGGGCCGATCTACGTCGATATCAACACGGACATCGATGGTGCCGGCGTCGCGTCGATCGACCAGTTCTATACCGAGCTGGCACCCTATGGCAGCTGGTACGACGATCCCACGTACGGTTGGGTTTTCGTTCCGTATCAGGCGGGCTACCAGCCGTACGCGAACGGCCACTGGAAATACACGAACTACGGACTCACCTGGATCTCGAACGACCCCTTCGGTTGGGCGACCTCGCACTATGGTCGCTGGGTCTGGGTGAACCGCTGGGTCTGGGCACCCGATCTGGACTGGGGACCGGCTTGGGTCCAGTGGCGTGTGAGCGATGGCTGGGTTGGTTGGGCGCCCGCGGGCTTCGAGGATGACAGCTATGTTCCCGACGAGCAGTGGCGGTTCGTTCCATCGTCGCAGCTCCTGAACCCTGATCTACGGCGCCAGTACGTGACGTCGAACTGGACGGTGTACCTGCGCGGCACCACGCCGATCCAGCGCTACGGCCGTCGTGGCAACCACACCTGGGTGGTCGGTCCCGATGACGATTGGTTCGCACGCTGGAGGCTCCAGCCGCGTCGCGAGTACTTCGAGCTGCGCGAGGTCGGGCGCTACACCCGCGAAGAGCAGCGCGAAGCCGAGCGCCGCGCACGCGAGCATCGGCGTGAATGGGACAATCGTCGCGCCCGGACCGAGCAGGTCCGGCGCGATCGTGATGCGCGACAGCGTCGACTCGAGCAGGAGCGCCGCCGCGAAGCCGACGAACGGCGCCGCGCCGAGCAGGATCGCAAGCGTCGCGAGGACGAGCAGAAGCGGCTGGAGGAGCGCCGGCGTCGGCTCGAAGAGGAGCAACGTCAGGCGCGCGATGAAGCTGCGCGCCGTCGCATCGAGGCCGAGCGCAAGCGCTACGAGGAGGAGCGCAAGCGGTTCGAAGAGCAACAGCAGCGCGCGCGCGACGAGCAGCAGCGCAAGCGCGCCGAGGCCGAACGCAAGCGCCAGGAGGACATCCGCAAGCAGCGCGAGGAGGTCGAGCGCCGCCGTGCGGAGGACCAGCGCAGGATCCAGGAGGAGCAGCGCCGTCGTGAAGTTGAGGCGCGACGCAAGGCGGAGGAAGACCGCAAGCGGCTCGACGAGGACAAGCGGCGATCCGCGGACGAACAGCGCCGCCGCGCCGAGGAGGAGCGCCGCCGCAAGGAGGAGGAAGATCGACGGAGGGCCGAGGTCGAGAAGCGGCGCCAGGCGGAAGAGCAGAAGCGACGCGCCGAGGAAGATCGCCGTCGCGCGCAGGAGGAGCAGAAGCGCAAGGCGGAGGAGGACCGCAAGCGGATCGCCGACGAGCGCAAGCGCGCCGAGGAGGAGCGCAAGCGGGCGCAGGAGGAGCAACGGCGCAAGGCGGAGGAAGATCGGCAGCGCGCACAGGAGGAGCGCAAGCGCGCCCAGGAGGAGCAGCGGCGCAAGGCCGAGGAAGATCGGCAGCGCGCGGCTGACGAGCGCAAGCGCGCCGAGGAGGAGCGCAAGCGGGCGCAGGAGGAGCAGCGGCGCAAGGCGGAGGAGGATCGCAAGCGCGCGGCTGACGATCGCAAGCGCGCCGAAGAAGACCGCAAGCGCGCGCAGGAGGAGCAGCGGCGCAAGGCCGAGGACGATCGCAAGCGCGCCGAAGAAGACCGCAAGCGGGCGCAGGAGGAGCAACGGCGCAAGGCCGAGGACGATCGCAAGCGCGCGCAGGAGGACCAGCGGCGCAAGGCCGAGGACGATCGCAAGCGCGCGCAGGACGAGAAGCGCAGGGCGGAGGATGAGCGCAAGAAGCTCGACGAGGACAAGCGTCGCCAGGCTGACGAGCAGCGCCGGAAGGCCGAAGAGGAGCGCAAGCGCGCCGAAGACGAGCGCAAGCGGCACCAGGGAGAAGGCGGCACCGGCAACGCCGGGAAACGCCGCTAGCCCGATCGCACCACGACGGCCCCCGCCGTACGCCGCGAGGTGCTCGCAAGGCGACGGTCGCGCCGTCTGGCGTCGCGCGTCGGCCCGGCCCGGGCTGCACCGCGCAACGCGTCCGTGCTCCGAACCCTCGAGCCTGAGCTGAGCCGTTCCCGCCTGCAGAAGGACGGTCACGGCCGCGACGGGAGCTCGCTCGTGTTATGCCTCGGTCCGTGAGCCAGGAAGAACACGTCAAGCTTGGCGACCCACCCACGGAGCTTCGCGGCGACATCACGTGGCAGGCGGTGGTCGTCGGCATCATCGTGGCCATCATCATGGGGTTGTCCTATCCGTACATGGTGCTGAAGCTCGGCTTTGGCCCCAACGTCTCGGTGGTCGCCGCGTTCTTCGGGTTCTTGTTTCTGCGCGCGCTCGATCTGCTGACCGGCAAGCGCGCGTTCACCCGATGGCAGAACAACCTCGCCGAGGCGGCCGGGACCAGCGCAGCACAGACCGCGTTCATGTGCGTGCTGCTCGGCGCCTTCGACCTGCTGCAGCACCACACGGCGAAGTCGTCGTCGCCGTTCCACATGGAGATCACGCCGATCACGTCGTTCGTGTGGCTCACCGTCGCGTGCACGCTCGGCGTGCTGATGGCGGCACCGCTGCGACGTCACTTCGTCGTGGACGAGAAGTTGCCGTACGTCGACGGCCTGTCCGCAGCTGCCACGATCACGGTGCTCGATCCGCCACCTGCGGCGACCCCGGAGATCCGGCGCAACGCGTTCCGTGCGCTATGGGCCGTGATGGGCGGCGTGGTGGTGTCAGGGTTCATCATGGCGCTGCAGCTCGGCCACCTCGCGCCCGAGGCGTGGAAGGTGCCCTGGGTCCTGCGCGAAGGGACCGCGTACATCGGCGGCAAGGACGAGGTCATCGGCCTGGTGCTGGGGACGTTCAGCGTCGGGATCGCGTTCAGCGTGCTCAGCGTCGGCTCGGGGATGCTCGTCGGTCTGCGGGTCACGGCGAGCATGCTGCTCGGCGGGACGATCGCCTGGATCATCGTTCCCTACTTCCTGATGGAGTACGGCGTACCGCTTCATCGCGAGACCTACTTCGAAGCCGGCGTGCAGCGTGCGCAGATGGTCTACGCGAGCAAGCCGACCAAGGACGAAGTGCTGTTCTGGGTGATGTGGCCGGCCACCGGCATGATGGTCGCCGGTGGCTTGACCGCGCTGGCGTTGCGCTGGCGCCTGCTGGTCGAGACGTTCCGCAGTCTGCGCGGTGCCTCGATCGGGTCCACCGAGTTCCCGCTGCGCATCGTGGTTCCCGGTGTGATCGGGTGCGCGGTCGCGCTGTGCATCGTGCAGTACGAGTTGCTCGGCTTGCCGATCTGGATGACCGTCCTGGCGATCGTGATGTCGATCCCGTTGATGCTCGTCGGACTTCGCGTCCTGGGGGAAACCAACTGGGGCCCGATCAGCGCCGTGTCGAACATGATGCAGGGATTGTTCGCGGTGATCGCTCCCGGCAATATCGCCGCGAACATGGTCGCCAGTGGCACCACCGGCACGATCGCGACGTCATCGGAAGCGATCATGCAGGACTACAAGTGCGGGCACATGGTCGGAACGCGGCCGCGCAATCTGACGATCATGCAACTGATGGCCGTGCCGATCGGCGCTGGAGCGGTGTCATGGATCTATCCACGACTCGTCGAGGCGTACCGGATCGTGCCGGTGATCAAGGACGGCAAGGAAATCCCGCCCGATCTGAGCTCGCCGATCTCGATCAAGTGGGCCGGCTTTGCCCAGCTCCTGCAAGACGGTGTGTCGTCGCTCCATTCATCTGCGCTCTATGCGCTGCTGGCGTTTTCGGTGCTCGGCGTCGTGCTCACGGTGCTCGAGTCCAACAAGAAGCTGAAGCCGTGGATCCCGTCGCCCACGGGCATCGGCATCGGCATCCTCGTGCCGTTCATGTACGTGTTCACGATGTTCCTCGGCGCGGTGGCCGGCCGGTTCTGGGAACGCACGAGCCCGAGGTCTGCGAGCGTCTACCTGATTCCGCTCGCCTCCGGCTTGATCGCTGGCGAGGCGCTGGTCGCGGTGGTCGCGTCGATCATCAAGTACGCGATGGAGCAGTAGCGATCCTGTCGTCTGGACACCGCGGCCAGCTTGAACAGCCGCGGAATCGTTGGAACTGTTCCCGATAAATCGTGAGCGATGCCGTGAATAGAGGCCAGGGATCGAACGTCCGAGGGTGACGCGCGAGACCCCGGCGTCGCCCAACCAGCCCGGTTTCCCTCGCGCTATGTTCACCCCCATGAATCGACTCGTCGCAACACTCGTGTTCTCGATGGCGGCTGTTGGAGCCCTGGCTCTGCCGGCACGCGCTCAGGGTTTGCCGGCCGTCGGTGATCCGTTCACCGTCAATGGCGCGCCTGCGTGGGGTCGGATGGACTGGTTGTATGACGTGCCCTCGCTGACCGAATCGGCGGGCAAGGTGGTCATTCACTGGTTCTGCAGCCCGAAGGTCACGGCATGCACCGACGATCTCGCGCGCATCGTGACCCTCAAGGAGAATGGCCGCGTCTACATCGTTGCCCACATCCCGGGCTCGAAGCGGGATGCGAAGAAGCTCGATCCGATCCGCGAGAGCGAGGGCGTCGGGCAGGGCACGGTGTCGTTCGGCAAGAACGTCACGTCGATCATGAAGCAGCTGGGGATCACCGGGCCGGTGTCGATCGTGGTCGATGTCCACGGCAAGGTCGCGATGGTGGCCACGGGCGCGACTCCCGCAGAGCTCGATGCCCGCGATGCCAAGGTCCGCTCGCTGGTCGCCGCGATCAAGGACTACACCACCGTGGCGTCGGACCCCCCGAAGGACCTCACCGCCGGGGCGAAGTTCACGCTCTCGATCAACGTCACGCTCGCGAAGTGGCTCAAGTTCAGCGCGAAGACGCCGGCGGTGTTCAGCCTGACCGCGCCGCCGGACTTCAAGTGCGACACGAAGACGCTCAAGGGCGATCAGCTCAAGATCGTCGATCACACGATGACCGCCCAGGTCAGCTGCACGGCCCCCAGGGGCAGCTACGAGGCGCGCGGCGATATCCAGTTCGGCTACAAGGTGCCCAGCGGGGGCGACGGGATCGGCAAGGACGGCGCGAAGTGGAAGTTCACCGTCAAGCCCTGATCCAGGTCACATCGGGGCTCGGTCGGACGGAGATCTGGTGAGCGCCTCGCGCTCGCCGCGCCGATTCAACCGATCATCTCACGGCGCCGAGGCTCTAGGCCTGGTGTCCGTCGATCGTGGTTCTTGCTCGTTCGTGCTCATCTTGCCCACGAGCAACGCCAGCGCGCTGACCGCCGCAGGGATCAGCGTCCACGCGAGTAGCCAGTCCATCTCGAGCATCGTGCCGCCAGTGACCGGCGACAGGATCATCGCGATCGAGCTGAGTGAACCGGACAGGCCGAGCGCCACGCCTTGCTCGTGACGACCGACCGCCTGGGTGATCCTGCTGGTCAACGCAGGTCGCAAGACGCCATTGCCAAACGACGCAAACGTCGCTGCAATCGCCAGCATACCCAGGTGGGTCGAGATCGATAACAGCGGATAGGCGATCAACAGGCTGGCGAACCCGGCGCGCGTCAGGGAGCGCTCGCCGAACTTCTTCACGAGTCGACCGAGCAGGCCGCCCTGCAGGATCACGCCGAGCGCGCCCACGTAGGCGAAGAAGTAGCCGACCTCCTTCTTGCCCCAGCCGAACTTGCCCTCGGCAAATAGCGCGAAGCCGCTGGTGAGCAGCGAGAACGCGAACGTGAACAGGAAGAACTGGAGGTAGATCGCGCCGAGCCCGGGCCTCCGGAAGTACTCGGCGTAGGTGGAGATGTCGAACGCACCGGGACGGCGGCCGGCGGGGCCGGCGTCGGCGGTTGCGCCCCTGGGCGGTAGCTCGCGCGGCAACAGTGCGTAGGTGCAAACGATCGACAGCGCTGATAGCCCGGCAGCGACGTGGAATGGCATCTCGTGCCCGTGATCGGCAAGCAACACACCGCCGAGCACCGGGCCGAAGACGAAGCCGATCCCGAAGGCGATGCCGATCACGCCAAATGCCTTGGCGCGATTCTCGGGCTTGGTGTGATCCGAGATGTAGGCCTGCGCGATCGACAGATTGCCAGCGGTGAGGCCATCGAGGATTCGCCCGGCGAACACCATCCACAGCGATGTCGCGGATCCGAGCAGCAAGAACCCCATGCAGGTCCCCGACTGGCTGATCAGCAGCAACCGGCGCCGGCCGTATTGGTCCGACAGCCGGCCGATGATCGGTGTCGAGATGAGTGAGCACGCGGCGTACACCGAGACGATCGACGTTGCCACGAGGTCACTTGCGCCGAACTCCTGGGCATAGAACGCGAGGAGCGGGATGACGATCGTGAACCCGAGCACGTCCACCAGGACGATCAGAAAGATCGGTAGCAGGGGCGACCGGGTACTCACGTCGACGGCAGAATGGCGAAATCCTCGAAGATCCGAAATCCCGTGCGCGGTGTTTCGCATCGGGGCTACCGGGTGCGGTAGTCTGAAGCCGATGATGCGGCTTCCTTGCCGTGGGGTACGCGGCATTGGCGTGCTCCTGACGCTGTCCCTGCTCACCGGGTGCTTCGGCTACAACCGATCGGCCAAGCGCTGGGCGTACGCGGGCAACACGGTGCTGATCGCTGGCGGCGGCGCCGCGATCGCGGTCGATCTGATGACCAAGCCCGAGCCGTGCATGGACACCGCGACGATGTACTGCCCATATGAATCGCCGCTTCGCGGGATGATGGTGGCAGGCGCGGTGCTCGCGGTCGCGGGCCTCGTCGGGATCGTGATCAACGCGACCAGGCCGATCGTGAAGACGTCGAGATAGCTAGCTCGTCACGCCGCGCATTCTCCGTCGGTCGTCGCGACCTCGAACGCGCGGTCCTGTCCAAGATCGACAAAGTCCGCGTCGCTCGCGTCCTCATCGCGGAGCTCGGCCAGATCTTCGATCAACGTCTTCAGCCGATCGAGCGGAACGCTGGCCCAGAACGCGTGTCCCTTGCCGCCTTCGGCGATGTAGAAGTCGAGCAGGCGCTCGAGCGTCGCGCTGGCGCGGCGCGCGGGGACCTTTCCGATCAACCGGCCGAAGTCGGCGCGGTCGGCTGCGGTACCACCGCCGACGTAGACGAGGTATTGCGGCGCGGGTCTGCCGGCGAGCTTGCGCATGCCGCCCTGAAAGCCGATCCCGGCGATGTAGTGCTGTCCGCAGCCGTGAGGACAGCCGGAGACCTTGATGTCGAGCCCGAGGGTCGCGGCGATCAGGTCGGGACGGCGATCGAGCAGTGCGGTGAGCTGGCCGCCGAGGCCGCGCGATGCGGTGACCGCGAGCTTGCAGCTCGACGCGCCGGGACAGCTGGTGACATCGGCGATCGTGTTGGCGCCGCCGACCGCGAGCCCCACCGCGACGAGCTCGCGATGAAGCGCGCGCAACCGGCCGTCGGGTACCCAGCGCAGCACGAGGTTCTGTTCGTTGGTGGTGCGTAGCTCACCGTCGCTGAACCGGGTGACCAGCCCGGCGAGTGCGCGCAGCTGTGGCGCGGTGATGTCGCCGAGGATCAACCGGATCGTCACCGTCGAGAATCCAGCCTGCTTCTGCGAACGAACGTTGTGCTCGGCCCAGACGGCGTATCCGGGCGAATCGGCGACGGCCTCCTCGGCGACCGGGAGTCGCTTGGCGCGGGTTGAAGGTGGAGGCTCGGTCGGAAGCACGAGAGGCACGCCGCCCTCGGTGCGGATCTGCTCGCGCTCGGCTCGGTACGCTGCGAGGAACGCGTCTGCGCCGATCTTGTCGATCGCCCACTTGAGCCGCGCCTTGGCCTTGTTGGTGCGATTGCCGATCCGATGGAACACCCGGACCACCGCGTCGGCCGCCTCGAGCAGCTCGGTTGCCGGCACGAACTCTTCGACGGTGAGCGCGCTGCGGCGCAAGGTCGACAGCCCGCCGCCCGCGATCAGCTTGAACCCGATCTCGGTCTGTCCCGGCGCGTCGGACCGTTCGCGCTTGCGCGCGAGAAATCCGAGATCGTTGATGAAGGCCTGCGAGCAATCAGTTCCACAGCAGCCGCCGATCGACGGCTTCAGCTTGCGCGGCAGCGTCGACGAATACGGCCCCCGCAGCAGGTGGCGAGCGAGCGCGTCGACGTACGGCGTCGGATCGAAGGGCTCGTCATGTGCGACGCCCGCGAACGGGCAGCAGGTCCAGTTGCGCACCGAGTGCCCGCACGCCTCGCGCGTCGTGATCCCGGCGTCCGCGAGGATCCGCAACGCGACCTCGACGTCGGCCTGCGGGACGAAATGAAACTGTACGTTCTGGCGGGTGGTGACATGGCCCTTGCCGCCGCCGAACTGCTCGGCCACGGCCGCGAGCGCTTCCAGCTGGCGGGGCGACACGAACCCGCCTGGCAGCTTGGCCCGGACCATCATCACGCCGTCCTGACGCTGGCCATAGACGCCGTTGAGCAGTCGAAACGTTCGCCAATCGTCCGGCGACAGCTCGCCGCGCTCGAACGCAGCGAGTCGCTCGACGAACAGATCGACATCGGAGTGACGCGCGAACCCGAGGCGCCCGGGTTGAGCGGGGGCAGTTGGCTCGTGGGTGACGCCGAGATCGGAGGGTCCAGCGTCGGTGGTGTACGGCCCTTCTCGTTCGAATGCGCTCATCAGGACCTCCGTGCAAGGGGGGCAGGTGCGTGGGCGATGCTGATCTGGGTGGCGAGCGACACGACCTCGCCGATCACCACGATCGCGGGAAGCTCGGTATCGAAGCTGGCGTCTCCGAGGCCGGTCAGGTCTCCCGTCCAGGTCTTCGCGTCGGGATGCGAGCCGCCGTAGACGATCGCCGCGCGGGTGCTCGAGCTCCAGCCGTGCTCGAGGAGCAGCCTGGCGATCGCGCCGCGCGTCCGCAGGCCCATCAAGATCACCACCGTCATCGAACCGGGCGCGATCCCGCTGAGCATCGGTCGATAGACCGCCTCGTCATGGCCGGACACGACCGCAAACCCGGACGCCATGCCGCGATGGGTCACCGGAATCCCGGCGAGCGCTGGCGCCGCGACCGCCGACGTGACGCCGGGCACGATCTCGTATGGGACACCCGCGGCCTCGAGCGCGAGCGCCTCTTCGCCGCCACGTCCGAGCACGAACGGGTCGCCGCACTTGAGCCGTACCACCCGCCAGCCTCGCGTCGCCGACCGGATCAGCAGCCGGTTGATGCCGTCCTGGCTGATCGAGTGACGACCGGCTCGCTTGCCCACGTAGAACCTGCGTGCGTGGGGGGCGAGCTCGAGTAGCTCGGGCTGCACCAGCGCGTCATGGAGCACGAGATCGGCGCTGCGCAACCGCTGCGCTGCACGCACGGTCAACAGCTCCGGGTCCCCGGGACCAGCGCCAACGATCGAGACAAACCCGGTCATCGTGACTCCTCCGCGGCACCTCGTACGAGCCGCGCGTACAATCCGTCGAGCGCGCGAAACAGCAACGGGCGGCGCTCGGCCATCGGAACCCCCGTTTGCTTCCACTCGGCCCGCGCAGCGGTCGCGACGTCGACCCAGCGCTCGAGCTCGGCGGGCAAGATCGCGTCGAGTGCTTCACGCAGCATTCCCGCGAGCGCTGGAGCAGCTCCGCCTGTCGAGATCGCGACGGTGACATCCCCGCGCCGCACGACACCACCCAAGAACGCGCTCGCGGCTCGTACGTCGTCGACGGCGTTGACGAACAGGTTGCGCGCCCGCGCTGCCGCGGCGACCTCGCGGTTGACCTCCGGCGTCGCCGCCGCGATCACGAACCGCGCGACGTCGAGATCGCTCGGCTCGAACGCGCGCTCGACGATCGTCACGTCGCGCGTGCGAATCGCGGGCGCGATGCTGGGCGCGACCACGGTCACCCGCGCTGCCGCGGCGAGCAGCCCGTCGAGCTTGCCGGCTGCGACCGTGCCGCCACCGACGAGCACGACCGGTTCTCCGGCGATCCGGAGAAACACCGGATACACCGGCTCATGCGGCATCGGGCTTCTCCTCCGCGGAAGGCACCACGTGCAATCCACATTCCTTCTTCGCCATGCCGCGCCAACGGCCCGCGCGCGGATTCTCTCCGAGCGCCACCGGCGAGGTGCATGGCTGACAACCGATCGACGCGTAGCCCTGCTCGTGCAGCGCATTGGTCGGAACGTCATGCGCGTAGATGTACGCCCACACCTCGTCGTGCGACCAGCCGGCGAGCGGGTTGACCTTGAGCAGGCCGAACTTGCGATCGCGCTCGACGATCCGGGCATTCGCGCGCTCCGGCGTCTGGTCGCGACGGATCGCCGTGATCCAACCGTCGAACCCGGCCAGCGCACGGCGCAGCGGGTTGATCTTGCGCAGCTCGCAGCAACGGTTCGCATCGCGTTCCCACAGCGCGGCGCCATGGCTCAACGCTTGATCGGCAATCGATTGCTCCGGCACGACCGCGCGGATCGAGAGGCCGTAGCGTGTCTCGAGCTGTCGCCACAGCGCATAGGTCTCCGGGAACAGCACACCCGTATCGAGCGTGAACAGATCGATCGGCAGCGCCTGGCGCGCGATCACATCGATCAATACGCAGCCCTCCGCGCCGAACCCGGTCGCGAATGTCAGCCTGGGGATTGCTCTGACTGCCCACCGAAGGATCTCGTCGGGCTGCGTCCCTTCGAGCTCGTCTGCGACCGCGTCGACATCATCCTCCGCTAACAATCGCGAGAAATCCGTCATAACGGATAACTAACAGCGTAGCGGACATGGTGTCAACTATAACGGATGACCGGACCGGATCGGCGGATCCGGAGATCCCGTCAAATCATCAACGGTCATCGCTAGTTCCGCCTGAGTTGCCTGAGCACGTCGCGGGCATGTTCGCGGTCAGGATCGTTCTTGGGCGCGAGCTCGAGGAACCTCGCAAGGTTCTTTGCAGCGAGCTTCGCCTCGCCACGTGCCACGTAAACCAGGCCGAGGCTGAAGTAGTTCGCCGCGACGTCGCGGTCCTGGGCGATCGCTTTGATCAGCAACGGCTCGGCATCATCGAACGCTTTGCGCATCACGAGCAGCTGGCCCAGCTTGCCGATCGCCTTGCCGTACGGTGGATCGCTGTCGACCGCGCGGCGATACGCTCGGATCGCCTCGTCGAATCGCTGCTGCAGCCGATAGATCTCGCCGTACGCGTACCAGAATCGCGAGTCGTTCGGGCTGAGCTCGACGGCCTTGGCGAGCGCCGCCTCCGCTTCGACCTGCTTGAGCTGTCGGTTGTACAGCAACCCGAGCTCGAAGTATGCGCGGCCGTTCTCGGGATCGATCTCGAGCGCCTTATCGAGGAAGCTCTTCGATTCGTCGAGCTCATCCTGGTCGCGCAGAGCCATCCCGACCAGGACGTGCGCCATCGGATCGTCGGGCGCGCCCTTGAGCGCCGATCGGAATTCGAGCGCGGCTTCGTTGATCTGGCCGAGCTTGTGCAACGCGTTGCCGAGCGACATGTGAAATGCCGGGCTGGCTGGATCGAGCTGAACCGCCTGGCGGAGCTCGTCGAGGGCCTCTTGCGTCGTGCCATACAGCGACAGTGCGCGACCGCGCTTGTCGTGTGCCGCCGCGTCCTGCGGGTTGGTGCGCAGCAGCTGATCGATGACCTGGAGCGCCTCCTGGCCCTTGTTGCCTGCGATCAGTGCTTCCGCGTACAGGTGGCTTCCCCGCGCATCGGTTGGATTGCGGTCGCAGTATTGCCTCGCGATCTCCTGACCGCGGGTCGCATGGCCGATGTGCAGCAACAGCTCGACGCGCTCGGACAGGACGTCGAACGAGCGCGCGACGCCGTACGCCTGTTCGTATTTGCGGTCCGCCGCCTCGAAGTTGCGGTCGTGGGCGTGCCGGCGCGCGTCGATCACGAGCAGGCGCTCGTCGGGCGTCGCGATCACCGGCGGGGGCTGTGCCGGTGGTGGTGGGCCGCCGCACGCGTCCGCAACGGTCATGCTGACCAACGCGAGCACGACAGCGCGGCCCCGGCGGAACATCGCGCGCTAGCGTATCGGACCCTGCCGCGGCTCGCCACCCCGCCGAGCGAGCGCACGTCATCTGCGTCGCATCAGCGCCAGCATGACCGCGCCCACGATCAACACGTTGGCGATGATCATCGACGCGCCGAGCGGCTCACCGGAGATCGCAGCGCCCATGATGACCGCGAGGATCGGATTGACGTACGCGTAGCTGGTGGCCACGGCGGGTCGCGCATGGCGTAGCAGCCAGTTGTACGCGGTGAACGCGATCATCGAGCCGAACAGCCACAAATAACCAAACGCCAGCCACGACGCCGTGGTGACGTGGTCGGGAATCTGCTCACCTGTCGCGATTCCCGCTACCAGCAACACCATGCTGCCGGTGATCATTTGCATCGCAGGTGCGAGGAATGCATCGCTGGGTCCCGACGGAGGCAGCCTGCGCGCATACATCGAGCCGGCCGCCCAGCAGATCGGCGCCGCCAGCAGCAGCGCGACGTGCAGCGGTTTGCCCGCGAGCGATGGACTTCCGATCAGCACGACCACGCCGACGAAGCCGACGACCAGCGAGAACCACTCTCGCCGGCTAGGCATCTCGCGCGTCATGATGCCGAGCACGCCGACCCACAGGGGCATCAGCGCGCACACCACCGCCGCGCCGCTCGACGACACGGTCATCTCCGAGATCGCGACGAAGCCGTTGCCACCGAGAAACAGCAAGAGCCCGATCGGGAACACCCGCCTCCATTCGCGGAGGCTCGGCCACGCCGATCCGCGCCGGATCGCGACGATCAGCAGCACCAGGCCGGCGGTCGAGAACCGTGCACTCGCCATCAGCAGCGGCGGCAAGCTCTCGACGGCGATCCGGATCGCGACGTACGTCGAGCTCCAGATCACGTAGACCGCGGCGAGGCTGGCGATCAGCTTCGGATCGATGGTTCGGCGGCCCGGCTGCGCGGCGCTCGGCGAGCTAGCGGACGTGACGACGGCAGGATCCGCGAAGCCAGCGCTAGCCATGTGGTTCATCGTGAGCCAAATCCGCCTACGGTACAGATACACGAGATCGCAGCGATGGCCAGTACACGCACTCTGTGCTGGCCGCGGGTCTTGAAACTGTGCTGGTCCGGCCGTGGCGCGATAAGTACACTCGGCCCGTCGTGAACAGCGCCCCGGGATTTCTCTACGAGCACCTTGCGGACGAGCTCGGCCAGGCGATCGACCGCGGCGCCCTGCGGTCCGGCGATCGGCTGCCGTCGGTCCGCAGGCTCGCGCAAGAGCGCAAGGTCAGCGTCGCGACCGTGCTCGAAGCGTACCTGAGGCTCGAGAACGCGGGCCTGATCGAGGTCCGACCCAAGTCCGGCCACTTCGTGCGCAAGCGAATGGCGTTGACCGCCGAGCCTCGCATGCCGCGGGCGTGCACCACGGCATCGAAGGTGTCGGTGTCGGACGCGTACACCAAGATCCTGTCCGCGATGCGCGACCCGGAGTTGTTGCCGTTCGGGTGCGCGACGGTCGATCCGAGCTACCTGCCGATCGCCGCGGTCAACCGGATCGTCACCCAGGTGACCCGCGAGATGTCGACGGTGGGTGCTCGCTACGAAGGCGCACCCGGCTTGCTCACGCTACGCCGGCAGATCGCGCGGCGAGCCGTCGATAGTGGCGTCGCGGTCTCGGAGCACGACCTGTGCACCACGATCGGCGCGACCGAGGGACTGTCGCTCGCGCTACGTGCGGTCGCGCGGCCCGGCGATGTGATCGCGGTCGAGTCGCCGGGATACTTCGGGGTGTTGCAGTCGATCGAAGGGCTCGGCATGCGCGTACTCGAGGTTCCGTCGCATCCGCGCACCGGCCTCGAGGTCTCGGCGTTCGAGGAGGTGGCCAGGACCCAGCCGATCCGCGCGCTCGTGGTGTCGCCGACGATCTCCAATCCGCTCGGCTCGATCATGCCCGACGACGAGCGCGAGCGGCTGGTCAAGATCGCTCGGCGCCACGACGTCGCCGTGATCGAAGATGATGTCTACGGCGAGCTGGTGTTCGACGGCTCGCGGCCGCGCCCGCTGCGCGCGTTTGCCGGCCACAGCGACGACAGTCACGTCGTCTGGGTGAGCTCGGTGTCGAAGACGCTCGCACCCGGCTACCGGGTGGGCTGGGTGGCGGGCGGACGGTGGCACGATCAGATCGTCCGCGTGAAGTACGCACAGAGCCTCGCTTGTCCGTCGCTGCTCGGCATGGCGGTCGCCGAGTTTCTCGCCTCGGGGGGCTACGATCGGCATCTTCGCCGGTTGCGCGCAGCGCTCGCGGGAAACGTCGAACGCTATCGCGAAGCGATCGCGACGCAATTCCCCGACGGCACGCGGGTGTCGGATCCGCGCGGCGGGTTCCTGCTGTGGGTCGAGCTTTCCCCGGGCGTGGACGCGCTTGCCCTGTACGCACAGGCGCTCCGCAAGCGAATCGTCATTGCACC
Source organism: Kofleriaceae bacterium (assembly GCA_050187075.1). Taxonomy (GTDB): domain Bacteria; phylum Myxococcota_A; class Polyangia; order Haliangiales; family Haliangiaceae; genus JABFXX01. The sequence goes on from JBFWXW010000103.1 coordinate 16,676, forward strand.
GGGGCCGCTGTTCTCGGCCCGCCAGCGGTTTGCAAACTTCATCCGGATCTCGGCGGGGTCGCCGTGGTCGGAGCGCATCGCCGAGGGGATGCGCATGCTCGCTCGGCTGGTCGAAACGGCGTGACCAGCCGAGACGGGCTACATCACCATGCCGCCATCGACATCGATGACGCGCCCGTTGAAGTAGTCGCACTCGATCACGAACTTCACCGCGATCCACAGATCTTCAGGCACGCCGATCCGGCCGACCGGAATGCTCGCGACCAGCGCATCGCGCGCCTTCTGGTTCATGCCCTGGGTCATCGGCGTCTCCACCATGCCGGGGGCCACCGCTCCGACACGGATGCCGAACGGCGCGAACTCGCGTGCCCAGGTCACCGTGTTCGCGGCGAGCGCGGCCTTCGCCGACACGTAGTTGGACTGGCCGCGGTTGCCGTGGCGCGCCACCGACGACATGTTGACCACGACGCCAGGCTTCTGCTCGGTGGCGGCCATCTTGGCGACGGCGTCACGCACCATGAACGTCGCGCCGGTGAGGTTCACGCCCAGCACCGCATCCCATTGGTCCTTGGACAGCTTGGTGATCTCGCCGGTGGTGCGGTCCTTCTTGACCAGCAGCCCGTCGCGCAGGATGCCGGCGTTGTTGATCAGGCCATTGAGGCCTCCCATCGCGCCGTGCGCCCAGTCGACGAACGCCGTGATGTCGGCCTCGTTCGCGACGTCGAGCCTGCGGGTGTGGACCTTACCCGGCAGACCGCGGGTCGACTCGGCCAGCGCGACGAGCCCTTCTTCCTTGACGTCGCCGGCCGCGACCGTGGCGCCGGCCTCCGCGAGCCGCTTGGCGAAGTGCGCGCCCATGCCCTGAGCCGCACCGGTGACGATGATCTTGAGAGCTGACAGCTGCATGCGCGGTTGATACCACCGGCCGCGCGCCGCCGGCTAGCACGCGCGCTACAGGATGATCTTGCAGTCCGCGTCGCACGTCACGGTGTTTGGCGGCTCACACTCCTCGACGTTGCTGCCGCTGGTGTTGAGGAAGCCATCACCACAGGTGGCGTCGACGCAGTTGCCGCCGACGTTCACGCAGTCGTCATCGTCGTTGGGGTTGCTGTCATCGCAGACGTCGGTCCGCGTCCCCTCGAAGTCAAGGAACCCATCGCCGCAGACGTTCGACACGCAACCGGTGACGCAGTCGTCGTCGTCATCGAAGTTCGCGTCGTCACACTGTTCGAGCAGCGTGCCGGTCGCGTTCACGAACCCGTCACCACAGCTCGCCGGACGGCACTGACCCGAGATGTTGACGCAGTCGTCGTCATTCAGGCTGTTGCCGTCATCACAGGTATCGGTGCGCGGTGCTTCGCTATCGAGCGCGCCATCGCCGCACACGTTGAACGCACAGCTGTTGCGGCAGTCGTCGTCATCGGCGCCATTGCTGTCGTCACACTCCTCGGTGAGCGGGCCCTGCATGTCGACGAACCCGTCACCGCAGGTGTTCGCCACGCAGGTGTTCAGACAGTCGTCCTGATTGTCGCCGTTGTCGTCGTCGCAATCCTCGGTGTGCGGGAGCAACAGATCGATGAAGCCATCGCCGCAGGTCGCGATCTGGCATTGCACGCAGTTGTCGCCGTCGTCGGAGTTGCCGTCGTCGCACTGCTCGGTTCCCGTGCCCACGCTGTGAGTCGCACCATCGCCGCAGAACGGATTCTTGCAGTTGCTCAGGCAGTCGTCGATGTTGATGTCGTTGCCATCGTCACACTCCTCGCCGCTCTGCACCACGCCATCGCCGCACGACGGCAGCGTGCAGTCGTTCCGGCAGCCGTCGCTGTTGTCTCCGTTGTCGTCGTCGCACTGCTCGACGTTCGGCAGCAGCGTGTCGGTGTAGCCATCGCCACAGCTCGAAGGCCGGCACTCGCCAGCGATGTCGACGCAGTTGTCGGTGTTGGCGGTGTTGCCGTCATCGCAGGTGTCCGTACGGGTACCCTCGCTGTCGACGAAGCCGTCGCCGCACACGTTGAGCCGGCAGCTGGTCAAGCAGTCATCCGTGTCCGACAGGTTGCCGTCGTCGCATTGCTCGAGGCCGTTGGTGTCCTGGGTCACGCCGTCCCCGCAGTACCCAAGCCGCGTGCACGTCGCCGAGCACCCATTGCCATCGTCGCTGGCGTTACCGTCATCGCAGGTCTCGAACAGCGGCTGGATGATGCCGTCGCCGCACACCGCGCTGCGCTGGCAGGTCCCCGAGCATCCGTTGCCATCATCGGTGGTGTTGCCGTCGTCGCACTGCTCGAACGCCGCCTGGACGATCCCATCGCCGCACACGCTGTTCTGGGTGCACGTCGTCGAGCATCCGTTGCCATCGTCGGTCGTGTTGCCGTCGTCACACGCTTCGACGTCTGCGCCCTGCTGATCGATGAACCCGTCGCCGCACTTGTTGAATCGGCACGTGGTCAGACAGTCGTCATTATTCGCCGCGTTGCTGTCATCGCATTCCTCGACTCCCGGC
>JBFWXW010000104.1:0-18958 GCA_050187075.1 Kofleriaceae bacterium
AGCCCGTGGACCACCCGAAAGCGCAGCGACGGTTGGCACGATCGTGCCGTGCGGATGATGGCGATCATGCGCTTCATGGGCATCGCATGCGGCGCACGATGCACGAGCGTGCCAAGCGGAGCGTCGCGCTCGGGTGGTTCACGGGCGTGGCGAGCGCGCAGCGGTGCATCGTTTCGTACTGGCGGAGAGCGTCCTACGCGAGTGGGCGATCTCCACCGGCGCCGTGGTTCTCCCGGGAGACCAAGCAAGCGGCGCAGCCCGTGGACCATCCGAAAGCGCAGCGACGGTTGGCACGATCGTGCCGTGCGCATGATGGGCTTCGCCTGCGGCGCACGATGGCAGCCGACCGCGATTGGCGCACAGTGACCGCGTGGTATGAAGCTCCCTTCCGTGCGGCTCGCGCATTTCTCGGATCTCCATCTGCTGTCGCACGACGGTGCGCGCTGGCTCGACCTCGCCAACAAGCGCTGGATCGGCGCGATGAACCTACTGTCAAACCGCAGCCGCCACTATCACGTCGAGGCGTTCGATCACATGATCGACGATCTCAACGCGCAGCAGATCGATCACGTGCTGTGCACCGGCGACGTCACCAACCTCGCGCTGCGCCAGGAGTTCGAGTTCGCTCGCGGTCGCTTCGATCGGATCAGTAACGGGCCGACTGGCGTGACCGTGATCCCAGGGAACCACGACGCCTACGTCGCCGAGGGAATCCCGCTGTTCGCGGAGGTCTTCGCCGATTACTCGACCACGGACCCCGGATGGGAGTGGGCCGAGTCCGACAGGCTCCCCGACGATCCCGACGACGATCTCCACTGGCCGATCGTCCGCGTCCGCGGCGAGCTCGCGCTCGTTTGCCTCAGCACCAGCCGCGCCACCCCGTGGTTCACCGCCTACGGCAAGATCGGCGCCGGTCAGCTGTCGCGGCTTCACCGCGTGCTCGGCGACCCGCGGATCGCCGGCAAGGTTCGCGTCGTCGCGATCCACCATCCGCCCGCCGGCAAGCGCGCCGCGAGCAAGATCCGCGGGCTCAAGGACCACGCGGCGTTCGCCGAGGTGATCGGTCAGACCGGCGCGCATCTGATCGTGCACGGCCACGAGCACCGTGACATGGTCGAGGCGCTCTCGGGCCCCACCGGGGAGGTTCCCGTCCGTGGGGTCGCCTCGGGAACCTATTTTCACAACAAGCCAGATCGGACCGCTCGGTATCGCGTGTTCGAGATCGGGAGCGGGCAAATCCACAGCGACTTCGTTCGAGTATGGGATCGCGACAACAAGCGGTTCATCACCGAGCAGAGCGCGGGATCCGACGGATGACCGTGGCACTCCGCGGCAGATCTAACCCCGGAACTTGACTTGGCTTTGTTACCTGAGATACCTCGCTAACCCAGGAAGCGACCATGGCTGACAAAGTTCCCGACGCGGACGCGATTGAAGCCGCTGACAAGAAATTCGTGATGCGGCCGTGGCCTCATCCAGCCGGCGAGCCCGTGATCGTCGCGAAGGCCAAAGGCTGTGTCGTCACCGACGTCCACGGCAAGGACTACCTCGACTTCACCGCCGGCTACTTCGTGAACAACGCCGGTCACTGCCATCCCAAGATCGCCGAGGCCGCAAGCAAGCAGGTCCACGAGGTCCTCCAGGTGTCCGGCAAGCACGGCACGATTCCGGTGGTGCGGCTCGCCGAGAAGCTGATCCAGCTCGGTCCGAAGTCCGTCAACAAGGTCTTCTTCTCGACCGGCGGATCCGAAGCCAACGAGTTCGCGCTGAAGTGCGCGCGCCAGTACACCAAGAAGACCGACGTCGCGTACCTCGAGAACGGCTACCACGGCCTGACGCTCGGATCGCTCGAGGTCACGTCGAGCGAGAAGTACCGCGAGTCGGCCGGCAAGCCGATGGGCAGCGAGAACTACGCGATCCCGACCGCGTATTGCTATCGCTGCAAGTACGGTCCCAACACCACGTGCAAGGTCGAGTGTCTCGACGGCGTTGAAGCGCAGATGACAGCGCGGCCCAACACGGCGGCCGTGATCGCCGAGCCGGTCCAGGCCGTGGGCGGGCTCGCGGCGCCCCAGAAGTGGTGGGACCGGCTCGATCGCATTCGCAAGTCGCGCGGCGCCCTGCTGATCGCCGATGAAGTCCAGACCGGGTTGGGGCGAACCGGCAAGATGTTTGCCGTCGAGCATTACGGCCTACAGCCCGAGATCATGACCGGCGGCAAAGGGCTGTCCGGTGGCGTTGGCTCGCTCGCGATGACCGCAGCGTCCGACGCGGTGTGCGCCAAGTTCTTCGGCGGAACGACGCCAACCTCCGGCGGCAACGCGGTGTCCGCGGCGGCGGGGCTCGCGCTGATCAACGTGCTGATCGACGAAAAGCTCGTCGAAAACGCCGCCAAGATGGGGCGATACTTCACCGAGGCCTCGTGGGCGCTCAAGGATCCGTGGATCGGCGATGTACGGTTCACCGGCTTGCTCGGCGGTATCGAGCTGGTGAAGGACATCGCCAGCAAAGAGGTCCTCGGCAAGGCAGAGCTCGGCAAGATCAAGGACAAACTTCACGAGCTCGGGATGCTGATCACGGTGTCGGGCTGGCATGGCAACGTGCTGCGCCTGCAGCCACCACTGAGCATCACGACGGCAGAGATCGATCAGTTCATTGCCGCGCTTCGAACGACGTTACAGGCAGTTCGCGGCAGCTGAGCCGATGGCGATCCGGACTGGCGCATTGTTCGCGCTGTTACTCGCTTCGATTTTCAATAGAATCCTGCCCACATGAACCTGTTCGCTGCTCGTAAGCACGCAGACCGCGTGCTCAACCCCGTCGTGGGAACGATGGCCAAGTTGCCATTGCACGCGAATTCGTGGACGCTGCTCGGCGCCGCGATCGGGCTCGTTGGCGGGGTCGTGTTGTTCTACGGGATGTGGTGGACGGGCTTCGTGCTGCTCATCGCCCGCGGACTGATCGACCACGTCGACGGCTACAAGGCGCGCAACTTCAACCAGCGCACCACGTTCGGCGCGGTGATGGATGACGTGTGCGACCGCTGGGTGCTCGGCATCATGTTTGCGGGTGGCTGTCTCAACCTGGCCGCCGACTATCCACACATCCTCATCGTCCTGGGTTTCGGCATCACCGGCGCCTTGACCAACGTCATCATCAAGCTCTCGATCTATGCGGAGAGTCAGCAAGACGTCTGGCGCAAGGAGGGCAAGATCGGCCACCCCGTCGACGTCGTCGGGCTGTTTGGCTCGGCCGAGTTCATCATCTATTACGGCACCGGCGTGTTCTTCACGGCGTTGCTCAACGATCCGCGGCCGCTGCTCGCCGGGTGCTGGGCGGTGGCGATCATGAGTCACGTCTCGCTGCTCCAGCGGGTGCGGTTTGCGTGGAAGCGCTACCGGTTCGTCGATCCCGGGCTTGCCGCCCAGGACGAGCCGGATGCCAAGGCCGGCTGAAAGCACGCGATGGAGTCGAGCTGTGGAGCGGATTTCTCAATCGAGCATCGAACCCCCGGTCATGACCGATCCAGGGCTACGGCCCCAGCCGACGGGGCCAACCCACGCCTCGGCCGCGCGGTCAGCCAGGTCGTCTGAGATGCGCGCGCCCGCGAGCGGCAAGCGCATCGTGTCTCCGTTCAACCCGGCGAACGCGGTCACCGCCTCACGCTTCCTCACGCTTCCTCCATTCTTCTGGGCGGTCGACAACGGTCATCACCAGCTGGCCACGATGCTGATCCTGGTATGTGGCCTGCTCGACAAGCTCGATGGACTGGTCGCGAAGGTGTTCGACTGCCGCAGCCCGTTCGGCGAGATGTTCGACGCGATCACCGATGGAGTCTGCTACGGGTTCTGTCTGATCCTCGTCGCGGCATACGGCTGGGCGCCGGTGATCCCGGTCGTGTCGATCATCTTCCTCGGGGTCGCGAACAGCCTGCTGCGCGCGATCTACACCAAGCGCGCAGGGCGAACGGTCAACTACAAGTCGTACGCGATGGAACGCATCGTCGCGTACACCGGCTACCTCGTGGGCTTCGCGACCAGCGGCATGGAGGTCGCTTACTTCTACTGGATGTTCGTACCGCTGATGGTGATCATCGTCGTTCACGATGCGAAGCGAATGCTGGTCGACGCGGTACCTGGAGCGGCCCGATGAATCTGTTATCCGAACCTGCGTTCAAGTGGTTCATCACGATTGCGACGGGTGGGCTGTCCGCGGCGTGGCTGGTCTACGACATCGTGAATCTGATCAGGCTGCGCGGCGCCGACCCTCGCGATCCGATCACCGGCGATCGCCGGTTCGGCTATGGCATGGGCATCGTCATGGCCATCGTCGGCGTGGTGGGCGCGCTGCGGTTTCAAGACGTCATTTGACGCAGGCGCCGAGCTCGAAGCGCTCGGCATGCGCGAGGATCTGGACCCCCGCCACGCTGCGCGCGGCAGCGACCTTCGCGAGCCGCCGGCGCGGCATGCTCGGGAGCCCGAGCCGCAGATGAACGGTTCCCCAGTGCACCGGAATCATCGTCCTCGCACCCAGGCGCTCGTAGATGTCGAGCGCGCAATCGGGATCGATGTGAATGCCGCGATCGAGCAGCCTGCTGCGCCAGCGGTAGTACCAGACCGGCATCATTCCCCCGATCGGCAGCAGCGCGGCGTCGATCGCATGGCGCTTGCCGATCTCGTCGAACACCGCGTGATCCGAGAAATCGACGTCGCCGGCGTGGTGGATCGTCGCACCGCCACCCGAGACCACGTACCCCAGCGCCTCCGGAGAGCTCGCCTTGCGCCAGCGCCCGCGATCATGACGCGTCGGGACCGCGGTGATCTGGAGACCATTGATCTCGAGCTGATCGCCCGCAGTCATCTCGGTGACCCGCGCGAACTTGAGATCGTCGACGATCGGCTTGGCGCCTTGCGGCACGACCAGGTGCGTGTCGCGGTCGATCGCCTTGAGGCTCCAGCGGTTGAGATGGTCGACATGCGAATGCGTGACCAACACCGCATCCACGCGACCAGCAGCGCGAGCGCGCGACCGCATGAATGGATCGAACACCACCCGCCCAGGGCCCAGCTCGGCGACGGCTGTCGCATGTCCCAGCCAGGTTACCGAGGGGCTACCAGTGGACGGCACAGTGCTGCTATAGCACGGGGGCTACTGTGCTGAGCTTCGTGCTGATGGGCCTCGCTGCAGGCGCGCTGACCGGCGTGCCGATCGGTCCCGTCAACGTCGCGGTGATCGACGCAGCATATCGTCACACGCTGCGCCGCGCGATCGGCGTCGCGCTGGGTGGCGCGTTCGCCGACGGTCTGTATTCGGCCGTCGGGGTCGCATGGGTCACGCCGTGGCTCGATACCTATCCCGGGGTCAAGCCGGTGCTGTTTGCGATCTCGGGGGTCATCTTGATGATCTACGGGTTCGTGACCGCACGAAGCCAGCCGCCGAGCACGACGCCGTCGGGTTCCGAACCGCACGCACACGACGTCAACCGTCGCGAGCTTCTATCCGGGTTCTGGGTGGGCCTGTGGCTGATCGTGCTCAACCCGGCCGCCGTGCTGATGTGGGTCGTGCTGATGGGCAAGCTGATTCCCAAGGCCACCTCGTTCGAGGCGCTGGCGTTTGCGATCGGTGTGGCGGCGGGGAGCTTCGGATGGTTTGCGCTGGTTGCCCATCTGACGCAGAAGGGCAAGTCGCTGCTCGGCGACAAGGCCTCGTGGATTCCGCGCGTCATCGGCATCGCGCTGATGGCGTATGCCATGTACTTGCTCGCTCGGGCGGTAAAGGGGTTCGTTGCCTGAGCGTGGTCGCCTGGCCCGGCGAAGCCGGTCCATTCACCCCTCCGTGCGTCGCGTCGCGCGAACCGTCACGATGTCTCCCGACCCATGCGTTCGTGTTTAGCTAGAACGGACTGAAATTCAGGCTCTCGGTTCGCGTTCTTCGGTTCCCTATTCGCCGCCGCCGGGATCCGTCGAGCGAATCGTGAGTACTGAACGCCAACCGAGAACCGGGGAAGGAGAACGGCACGTTGCGATTTTCAGGATCGGTTCTCTAGTTCTCGATCGCTTCGAGTAATTCCCCCACCGTCTCCTCGATGCGAATCGCGAGCTTCTTGTCGACCGGCGAATCATTCTCTGCGACCAGCGATGACAACCGGCGCGCGGCTTGAGCGATCTGCGCGCGCAGCTTCTCGCGACGGTCGCGATCGGTCTGGGGAAACACCAGCTCGCCGAACTTGCGGGCCAGCACCGGACGCTCCGCACCCTCGTCGAACGCGACGCGATGAATCGTGCGGATCGTCTCGGCGTCGGCCGAGCCCTCCTCGGTGGCTTTCTTCACGAACTCGACGGTTGGGAGGCTGGGGATCGGCGCCTCGAGCTGATCGGTGCGCGCGCGTTCGAGCACGCGCGGCGCGCTGGTCTCGAGGAACCGATAGCTGCCCAGCAGCTTGGCCACCGTGGAGCCGCGGAGATGGAGCTCCTTGCGGCAGTACTCATCGAAGTCGTTGAACCCCCACTGTTGCCACGACCGCTTCTCGTTGACCCGGCTCAGCGCCTCGGCAAGCTCGAGCCACGTGCGCTTGAACGCGCGCGCCTTCTGGATCGTGTCGGCTCGCTCCGGGTCGTCTGCGACGGCGAGCAGGCGATCTTCCATCTTGCGATCGGTCTTGGTGATGATCTTCGCGCCCACGGCGAGGCACGCTACGTGAGGGGTCTGATCATGCTCAGTTTTTCGAGACCGCAGTCTCGGATCTCAGGCAGTTACAGCGGGCACGTCTCGTGCTTAGCTACCGGTCATGCGCTGGATGCTCGCCTGCTGGGTCGCCGTGACGGCGTGCTCGCTGTCGAGCGGCAGCGAGGAAGCGGGCAGCTTCGACGACGGCGACCAGGGCGGCACCAACGGGCCGGTCGAGTGCGAGGTCGACGACGACTGCATGACGGACAGCGCGACGTGCTGCGATTGTCCGACGTTCGCGAGCCGCAACACCGCCAGCGATGCCTGCAGTGGGGTCGTGTGTCCATCCCCGATGAGCTGTCCGGCCAATGTCGAGGCGGTCTGCATCGACCAGCGCTGCGAGCTCGCGTGCGTTGCGATGGTGTGCGAGCTGTCATGTCAGCATGGGTTCGCCAGGTCGGCGACCGGCTGCTTGTCATGTGAATGCGCGACGGTCGCGGACGGAGGCTGTAGCGAGGATACCCAGTGCACTCGAACGCGTGCGGACTGCTGCGGCTGCGAGCACGGCGGGAGCGATACCGCCGTGTTGGCCTCCACCGTCGCGACGTACGACAGCGGCCTGAGCTGCCCGGCATCGCCGCAATGTCCGACCGACACCAACGTTTGCAATCCCGCGTTGACCCCGCAATGCGTTCAGGGCAGCTGCGAGCTGGCCTTGCCGGTGCCGCCAGCTGCGTGCGGCCGCCCCGATCTTCCCGCGTGCCCCGAAGGCACGGTCTGCACGATCAACGCCAACGAGCCGGGCTCGGCTCATGGCGTCGGTGTGTGTGTAGCGGCGAGCTAACCGCTCCCGATGGAAACCGCCGGCCGTTGCGACGCGTTATAATCGCAACCTCATGAGCGCGGACGGACCACCAGCCTCGGGCTCGATGCCCCAAGCCGAGTCGCCTTCGCTGGTTGGTGAAGTACTCGGCGGACGCTATCGACTCGTCAAGAAGCTCGGAGAAGGTGGGATGGGCGAGGTCTACGCCGCCGAGCACCAGCACATCGAGAAGCGCTACGCGATCAAGCTGCTTCGCCCCGAGATCGTCTCGAACAAGGACGCGGTGAAGCGGTTCTATCAGGAGGCGCGCTCGAGCTCCTCGATCGGACATCGCAACATCATCGCGATCGACGACTTCGGCGAGCTGCCCGACGGCCGGCTGTACATGTGCATGGAGCTCCTCGAGGGAGCTCCGCTCAACGAGCTGATCACCCAGCCGCAGTCGCTCGATCGACTTCTCAACATCTTGATCCAGACCGGGCACGGGCTCGCGGCGGCACACGCCAAGAACATCGTGCACCGCGACATGAAGCCCGAGAACATCTTCGTCACCGTCGGGCCGAATCGCGAGGACGTTCCCAAGCTGCTCGACTTTGGCATCGCGAAGGTCTCGGGCAACGACGGCCAGAACAACCTCACCCGCACCGGCACGATCTTCGGAACGCCGTTCTACATGGCGCCCGAACAGGCACTCGGAAACCCCGTCGACGCGCGCACCGACATCTATGCGATGGGCGTCATCATGTACGAGGTGTTCGCCGGCTCGCTGCCGTTCCAGGGCGAGTCCTTCATGGGCATCTTGACCCAGCACATCACGACCGAGCCAGAGCCGGTGGCGCAGCGTGCTGCGAAGGCAGGACGTCAGCTGCCGCCCGCGCTGGCCGACATCGTCACCCGGTGCATGCAGAAGAATCCCGCGCATCGGTTCGCGACGATGGACGAGCTGGTCAATGCGCTGGTCCAGATCTATCGCGGTGTCGCCGGGCCCGGCATGAGCACGTACATGGAGGCGTTCCCGGTCAGCTCATCGCATCCGGTGTCGACGCCACCGCCGACCGCCAACTTCGCCTCGGCGCAGTCACCGACGATCTCCGCTGGTACGCCAGGCGGGTACGGCACCCCACACCCGGGCTACGGCGCGCCACCCCATCACCACGCGACGCCGCCGCCGTCCGCCTCCGCTCCTGTGTCTGCATCCGGGTCGGGCATGTACGATCCGGGCTCGTCGTACGTCGCGCCGAAGAAGAGCAAGGCAGGGCTGATCATCGCGCTGGTCGCCGTGCTGGTCATCGGTGGCGGCGCTGCAGCGTTCTTCGTGCTCGACAGCGGTAAGAAGGCCGCTGCCGTGGCTCACGGCTCGGACGCCGGATCGCCGATCGTGCACAACGGATCGAATCAGGCCGGCTCGGACACGCCGCAGGCTGGAAGCGATGGCGCCGACAACGGCTCGAACACCGTGGGTTCCAACGCTGCGGGATCGGGTGCAGATGTGGGCTCGAATCCGGATACCCATCCGGCGCCCCCGATCGACGCCGGCGTGGTCGTTCCCGAGGGCGTGGCCGTGCTGGTGCGGGGCAACGTCGCCTCGTTCGAGATCTGGGAGGATGGCAAGAAGCTGATCGACGGTCCAAACATCGTCGAGGTGCCCCAAGGGGCCAAGCGTACGCTCGTGATCAAGGCAAAGGGCTACAAGGACAAGGAGATCAAGGTCGACTCGAAGAAGGCGACGTTCGACTTCAAGCTCGCGCATGCGCCCGGTCCTGGGCCTGGCCCGACGCGTCCGCCGGCGCCTCGCTGCACCAACACGGCGGCAGATCTGAAGGACGATTTTTGCCGACCCATCTTCTGTAAAGCCCACCCGGACAACGCAACCTGCCTGGTCGAGTGACCGCTCGCACGGGGTCGCCGATCGTTGGCATACGTGGCAGGAATCCTGGGTCACACTTCGCGAAGAGGAACTCCAATGCGCAAGCTTGCCCCGTCGGTTCTACGTTCCATCGCCTCGCTGTGGGTGCTCGCGTTCGCGATGGTGATCGCGCGCACCTCGCCAGCGTTCGCGGATGACCGCGAGCAAGCGCGTGCGCACTACCAGGCGGGCGTGAAGTTCTACAGCGGTGGCGATTACAAGAGCGCGATCCGCGAGTTCTCGGCTGCGCAGCAACTCGCTCCCGCTGACCTCAACAACTACAACCTCGCGCTGTGCTACGACAAGCTGGGCGAGGCGGAGCCTGCGATCCAGTACTACCGCGCGTACCTCGATCGCGTGCCGAACACCGACAAGCGGCGCGAGATCGAAGCGAGCGTCGCGCGACTCGAAGCGGCGGCGAAATCGGCGGCGGCGAAGAAAGCCGAAGAGGCGAAGAAAGCCGAAGAGGCGAAGAAAGCCGAAGAGGCGCGCCAGCAAGAAGAGCTGAGAAAGGCGGAAGAAGCGCGGCGTGCCGAGGAGGCCAAGCGGCAGCCGGTCCCAGTTGGACCCGCCGTGCCCGTGGCGCCTCCGATCGAAGGTGGAGGGCCTTCTGGTCAGCCGGGCTCGACCGGGTCGTCGCTCGGAACCCCGAGCAGCGGCTCGCCATCGACCGGGGATCCGCAGCTCGATCGCGTGAACCAGATCGACATCAATCAGGTTCGCGATCAACGGATGGGACCGCAGCCTGCGCCATCTGGAGCGATGGGCCCGACCAGCGCCGCGCCCGACCAGACGGCGGCAGCGGGACCGCAACCGTCGCCCGACGCGGCTGCAAATGGTGGAGCTCCCCTGGGTCAGCCGGCCAACCAGGATCAGCAAGCCGAGCCGGTCTACAAGAAGTGGTGGTTCTGGGCGGTGGTCGCGGTCAGCGCGTATGTCGTGTATCAGGTCGCGACCGAGGATTCGGACTCGGACTCCGCCCGGGCACGCACGATGTTGCCGATGGGACCGGCCGGGGCGACCAGCAACGGCGGCTTCACGCTGATGCGCTGGTAGATCGTCGCGGTTCGGGCGCCTCGTCACGTCGGGGGAACCACGCGCTCCGTCACAGCTCGGATGCGGACCACGCGCGCCTCGACCGGTTGACGCGTCGAGGTTCAGGTATGCTCCGCGCGTGAGCGTCACAGTCGACGATCTGACCCGTGCAACCCGCAGGCTGCGTGAGCATCCGCTCGACTACGGTGCGTGGCTGGAGGTGGCGGCGATCCACCACGCGCTCGGCAATCTCGAGGACGCCGAGACCACGTTCGCGACGCTCGGCGAGAGCGCGCGGGTCGGCGGGCAGGTCGCGCTCGCGGTGGCGTGTGGACGTCACCTCGCGGAGCTCGGCAGCGTTCGAGGTCCGGAGCTGATCGACCAGGTGATCGAGACCTATGCCACCGGCGGGCCGCACTTCGCGTTCACCGCGCCTCCGGCTCCCGAGGATCCGCCGAAGCTATCCGAGATCAACGGAACTCCCGTCGAGCAGGCTCGCGCTGTGGTCAAGCAGCTGGGCGACTGGCTCACCCAGCGCCAGGTCGCCAAGCTTCCGCCCGCTCCACTGTTGTCGGCGCTCTCGCAGGCTGGAGCGCGCGCGCTGGTCGGCGTGATGACGGCGCGAGCATTTCCCGCGCATGCTCCGATCATCGAGATCGGTCAGCCGGCGACCGCGCTGTACTGGATCGCGCACGGAACCGTGAAGGTGTCGCGCGGCGAAGCGGAGCTGGGCGAGCTCCACTCCGGCGCGTTCTTCGGTGAGATCGCGCTGGTCGGCGGCACCCAGCGCACCGCCCGCGTCACCGCTCGCACGGAGGTGTGGGTGCTCGAGATCCCCGCGCGCGCGATCGAGACCGCAGCACAGAAGCAACCGAAGCTGGCGGAGGTCCTCGCGCATCACGCGCGCGCGCGGCTGCTCGCGAACCTGACGCGCACGAGCGAGCTGTTTCGTGCACTCGGTGAATCCGCGCGCGACACGCTGCTCGGAAAGTTCTCGAGCGAGATGGTGCCCGCGGGTACGACGCTCATCCGCGAAGGAACGCCGAACGATCACCTGTGGGTGGTCGTCTCGGGACGCTGCGAGGTGAAGAGCGCGGGCAGTGCGATCGCGGAGCTCGGGCCGGGGGCGGCGGTCGGCGAGATCTCGCTCGTCAGTGGCGGCAACGCGGTGGCCGACGTGACGGCCGTCGAGAACGCGATCGTCCTGAAATTATCCAAGCGGGACTTCGACGTGGTCGCCGCCCAGCATCCGGGGCTGCTCGCGCAGGTCGAAAAGCTGGTGGTCGAGCGCGAGACCGCGAATCGTGCGTTGTTTCACGACGCATCGGATCTGATCGTATGACCCGTCATCGCGCGCTGATCGCGATCGGCCTGGCCCTGGCGTGCGCGGGTTGCGTCGATCGCGGCGACGGACCGCCACCGAAGAAGATCGAGCCCGGCTACGTGCCGAAGCACTTGCTCGCGCAGGAGCCGAGCCCGTTGACGCGCCTCGATGTGACGATCGGCGGCAAGGTGATCTATCTGGGGAACAACGTGTCTCAGAGCCGGATCATCCCGGGTACGCCGGTGAAGGTCAGGCACTACTGGAAGGTGCTCCAGCCGATCGGGCCGGGTTGGCGGGTGTTCACGCTGTTGCGTGGCCCCGCCGGGTACGCCGATTTCATGAACCTGCCTGCCACCGACATGCAGCGCGCGCATGGTCCGGCGACCTGGCGCGCGGGCGAGATCATCGAGGACGAGCAGGAGCTCACGCTGCGGCCCGACTGGAAGTCGGCGTCGGCGACGATGCTCGTCGGGCTGATCCAGGATGACAAGCACGGCGCTGGCGATCGGATGGCCGCTTCGGGACCCGGCGTTCAGGATCGCGCAGTGATCGCCCGGACGTTCGAGGTCGATCTCGCGCGTGCGCCCCCGCCGGCCGGCACGATCCACGTGCCGCATGCCCTGGCCGCGATCCAGATCGATGGCACGCCAGGCGATCAGGGCTGGGCGAATGCGCTGGCGTCGGGAGAATTCGTCACCGCCGAGGGCGGCAGTGATCCGGTGGGCAAGGCGACCGCGAAGATCACCTGGGATCAGGACCACCTGTATCTCTTTGTTTCGGTGACCGATAGCGACGTGTTCAGCGAGTTCAAGAATCAGGACGATCCGCTGTGGAAGCAGGATTGCGTGGAGCTGTTCATCGACGCGGATGGTAATCGCCGTGGCTATGTCGAGCTGCAGGTGAATCCCAACAACGCGACGTTCGATTCATGGTTCGCGGGGGGACGTGCGCCCAAAGGTGACGAGGCGTGGGACTCGGCAATGGTGACGGCTGTCAACGTTCGCGGCACGGGCGACAAGGCAGGAGACAACGATCACGGCTGGGACGCCGAGATCGCGATTCCATGGCAGGCGATCAAGGGCGGCGATCCCGCGATGCAGATCAAGCTGCCGCCGCAGGTGGGTGATCGCTGGCGGATGAATGTCGTGCGGGTCGACAAGCGGACCGGGGCGTCCCAGGTCACGGCGTCGTCGTGGAACCGGATCAGCATCGGCGATTTTCATGGGCTCGACCGCATGCTCACCGTCGTGTTCGCGGACACGACCGGCGGAACGATTCCCGGATCGGTCCCCGTTCGTGGCGCTCCCGCCGGGACCGGCAGCGCGGGCGCTGGGAGTGGCAGCGCCGCGGGCACCGGCAGCGCGGGCGCTGGGAGTGGCAGCGCGGCTGCTGGGACGGGCAGCGGCGCACGGGGCGCGGCCGTGCAACGTCCTCCGATGATGCTTCAACCCGACACGGGTGCGGTGCGCGCCGTCGAGCTTCCGCGCGGGTCTGGCTCCGCGGGCTCGACGGGACCGGCCGGGTCGGGTAGTAAGCCGTGACATCGAGTCGCCGCGGGGCGTGGTACGTTTTCGGCGTGGTGCGTCGGCTGATCGTCTTGGCCCTGATCGCGATCGCTGCCGGGTGCTCGGGCGCTGGTCCCGAACGCGTCGGCTCGCAGCCGAGCTGGCGAGACAGCCCCGGCGGAACAGGGCCACGTATGAGTCCGGCCGGACCCGTGACGTTTGCGCCGACCTCCGAGCCCGCCACTCGCTACAACGAGCCCGTGCGATCACCTCCGCGGACTGCGCTCGGCGACGCTGCGATCGCCGCAGTCAGGCAGGCCGCGATGCAAGCAGGGATCGTGGCGCCAACCCCCGACGCACGACTGTTTCGCGCATGCGTCGAGCTCGCCGAAGTCGTGCCCGAAGAGGGGATCATCGGTTACAGTCTCGTGGAGTTCGCGCTCCAGCGTAACGGGATCATCGAGCCATCGCCGCACCTGCTCGTCGTGTGGGGCGACATCGAATCGCCGGAGCTCATCGTCGACCAGTTGCGGCCAAAGATCGCCGAGATCCTCGCCGATGGTGCGACCGCCCGACTGGGCATCGGCGCCGCGAAGCGCACAGCGGATGGCGCCGGAGCGGTCGTGTTTGCGCTGCAAGGTTCGGGAGTCTCGACATTGCCGATCCCTCGCGCGGTCCGCGCGGGTGACAGCTTTCCCATCGACGCTGTGGTCGACGCGCGGTATCGCGACCCGGAGCTGTTCGTGACGCGCGAGACCGGTACAACCGAGCGGCTGGCACTCAAGCTCGGACACGCGGGCGGGTTCCGCTCGACGGTGGAATGTGGAGCGCATCAAGGAAAGCAGCAGATCGAGATCACGGCGAGTGACCAGAACGGATCGACGGTGCTCGCCAACTTTCCCGTGTGGTGTGGGGGGACGCCGCCGTCGTCGCTCACGGTGACGGCGTCGATGGATGACCTGCCGCTCACCGAGCCTGCCGACGCCGAACGCCGGTTGCTCGCGCTGATCAATCGCGATCGCCAGGCCGCCAACCTGCAGCCTCTTGCGTGGGACGATCGCGTGGCCGCGGTCGCGCGCAATCACTCGGACGAAATGCGACGCACCAAGGTCGTGGCGCACATCTCGCCGACCACCGGCTCCGCTGCCGATCGCGTGCGTGCGGCAAGCATCAGGACCGCCGTGGTACTCGAGAATGTCGCGCGCGCCTATGGCCTCGGCGAGGCCCATCAAGGACTGATGAACAGCCCGGGGCATCGCGCAAACATGATGGCGTCATCGGCGACGCACGTCGGCATCGGCGTGGTGTTTGGAGACCAAATCTCCGGGAGGCGCGAGATCTTCATCACCCAGGTGTTCACGCGAATCCCTCCCAAGGTCGATCGCGTAGCCGCCGCGAAAGCCGTGCTCCAACGGCTCAGCGCAGTGCATCCGTCGATCCAGGACAACCCGCGGGTCTCGGCGATCGCCCAGGAGATGGCGGCCGCGTTGGCGCAGGGCACGACCCGCGAGCAGGCGTATTCCGCCGTGAAGCGGCAGGTCGATGCACTTGGTGGTGTGTACAGCAAGGTCACCAGCGTGATCACCGCGGTGTCCGAGCTCGATGCGCTCGACGGTCAGAGCCTGCTCGGCGATGCGCGACCCCAAGACGTCGGAATCGGCGTCGCGCAGGGGCCTCATCCCGAGATCGGCGAGGGTGCGATCTGGGTCGTGTTGCTGCTCGCGGTCAAGCGGTGACCCCACCTGCTCGCCGCTGCTAGCAAGTAGGCGCCGTCGGTCCGTTCCTAGCGCGAGCCGAGGACCGAGAGCACGGCGATCTCGATCGCATCCGCAGCGGCATACAGCGACTCGCCATCGTTGGGCGGCATGAACGCGGGCAGCTTGGCTCCGACGGAATCGACCATCGCGTGCGAAAGCTCGGTGAACGTCGGGCCGGAATCGACGACCCCCGCGACCAGCGCGATGATCGCCGCGACGTCGTCGATCGGCTTGGCGTCGGGTACCGCACCAAGGCCTGCGGCCATCACCGTCGGCACGATGCTGTCATCGAGCACGACGGTCCGCGCCGAGATCGCACCGTGACAATCCCCGAGCTCGTGGATCGCCGCGGCTGCACGTGCGAGCCGCTTCAACAGCCGCAGCGCCTCCGACGGCGGCAGGGTAGGCGGAGCATCGGCGAACGAGGCGCCCGCGGGTGCTTCGAATACGGCGGTGCGCCCCGCGCGATCAAGCGATAGCGCCCGCTGCACGAACGGGCTCTGCGCCCGCCCTAGCATGCGTGCGCGTTCGAGTGCATGAGTGGCTTCGTCGCTGCTGTCAAACCGCTCGATCACGACGGAGCGATCGAGCACCGTATCGACGGCGCGCGAGAGCTGCGAGATTCCCGTCGCGCCCAGCGGTGTCTCGAACTGATAGCGCGGCTTGACCTCGTCCTCCTCGGCGAGCTGCGCGATCGAATGCGGACGGCTGTCGCGCCGTGGGCGGGCGCCGATCCGTGGCCCACCGCCGACGTCGAGCGCTTCGAGCTCGCGACGGAGATCGGCGAGCGTGGCGGTGCGCTCGCGCGGATTCTTGACCAGCAGGCCCGCGAGGATCGGATCCCAGGCGGGCGAGACGTTGTCTGCCACGCCGCTCGCGGCGGGTGGCGGCTCGCCGAGGTGTTGGGCGACGAAGTCGGGCCCGAGAAACGGCAGCCGCCCGGTGACCGCCTCGAACAGCGTGATGCCGAGCGCATAGAGATCGGCCGCGATCGAGATCGGCGCGCCGGTGATCTGCTCGGGCGACATGTACGCGAGCGTGCCGATCAACCCACCGGTCTGCGTCTGACCGAGGTCGACCAGATGTGCGACTCCGAAATCGCCGAGCTTTGCGGTGCCGCGAGCGTCGAAGAATACGTTGGCCGGTTTGACATCGCGATGCACCACACCGCGGTGATGCGCGACCTCGAGCCCACCGATGATGTCGAGCGCCATCCGGCGGACCTGCGCCGCGACCAGCCGCTCGCCGGAGGCCATCCGCTGCGCGAGCGAGCCGCCGGGAAGAAATTCCATCACCAGAAAGCCGCGCTCGACCGAGACGTCGTAGACCTCGACGAGCGAGGGGTGGCGCAACGTGCTCGCGAGTCGCGCCTCGCGCACGAACCGTTCGTAGGCTGCGCCACCACGCGCACCTGCGGCGAAGAACATCTTGATCGCGACCTGGCGTCCCGCGATCTCGTCGGTGGCGAGAAAAACTCGGCCGGACGCGCCCGCGCCGAGTAACCGATCGAGGCGATAGCGACCGGCGACGACCTCGCGATCGCGGCCGGTCTTGCGCTCGGCCACCTCGTCGCGCCAGCTCCGCAGATAGCCGTCGAGATCGGCGGACACCGAGGGATCCTGGGAGCGGAGCTCGAGGAGCGCGTCGCGCGCACCGTCGCGCAGGCCCATCGCCGCCAGCGTCGCCACGAGGTGCCGCTGCGCGTCGATGCTGACCTCCGGCACCTTGCGGGCGTCTTGCAGCAACCGAGCGGCCTCCGGGTACGCGCCGCGGCGTGCGAGGATCCGGCCAAGCGCGAGCTGCAGCGGCGCCCGCTCGGCAGGGGCCGCGAGATCCAGCGCCCGCTCGAGCAGCTTGCCGGCATCGCGATCGCGTCCGCTGGCCTCGAGCAGCCGAGCTGCGTCGAGTGGACGGTGCGCGCGGGTGTAGAGCTCGATCGCCCGGGCGGTATCACCGAGCCGCTCGGCCAGCGGTGCAGCGTCGGCATGGCGCCGCATCCTCGCCAGCACGTCGAGCGCGGCGCGGGCGCCTTCGTCGGTCGCGGTCAGCGCGGCGAGCATGGTGGCGATCTCCGCGGCATCGCCGAGCTCGACCGCGTACCGCAACGCACGGGGGAGGTCGTTGGCGGCGCGCGCGGCCTGGTACGCACCTTTGAAATCCCACAGCTTCTCGTAGAGGTCCGCAGCGCGCGCATGATCTCCCGCGGCGGCCGCCGCGGCCGCGGCCTGCGCGTACTGGCCGCCGGCCACCAGAGCATCGATCGACGGCTCGTCGGAATTGCGTGTCACCGCGGACCGATGGTACCAGGGGCCAAGCCTCCTCGGAGTCAGACACACATGCACAAGCGCAGCGCTCATCGTTCCCTGCTCGTCGTCGGCTCGGTCGCTCTCGATGACATCGATGGCCCGTTCGGGTTCCACAAGGATCTGCTCGGAGGCTCGGCCTCGTTCATCGCGCGCGCGGCCGCGTACTTCACCCGCAACGTGTCCGTCGTGGGCGTGGTGGGCCACGACTTTCCCAAGCCGCACATCGACGAGCTGGTGGAGCTCGGCGTCGATGTCTCCGGCATCGAGCACCGCCCGGGCGAGACGTTCCACTGGGTGGGCAAGTACGCGCCCGATCTTGCGACCCGCGAGACCATCGACACCCGGCTGGGCGTGTTCGCCGAGTTCCAGCCCAAGATCACGGAGGCCCACAAGGACGCCCAGCTCGTCCTGCTCGGCAACATCGACCCCGTGCTCCAGCTCGACGTGCTGCGCCAGGTGCGCGCGCCGGCGCTGGTCGCCGCTGACACGATGAATCTGTGGATCAACATCAAGCGCAGCGACCTCGAGCGCGTGCTCGCCAAGGTCCACACGCTGATGCTCAACGACGAGGAGGCGCGCCTGCTCGCTGGCGAGCACAACTTGCGTCGCGCCGCCGCGCACATCCTGAAGATGGGGCCGACGTCGCTGATCATCAAGCGCGGTGATGCCGGCGCGTTATTGTTCCACGGCGGTGGTGTGTTCGCCGCACCGGCGATGCCGCTCGCGGACGTCAAGGATCCGACCGGCGCAGGCGACAGCTTCGCTGGTGGCCTGATGGGCTATCTCGCGTACGCGGGCGATCTGTCCCCGGCCACGATCCGCACGGCGATGATCATGGGCAGCGTCATGGGCAGCTTCGCCGTCGAGCAGTTCTCGGTCGACGGCATCCGCGGCCTCACCATCGCGAAGATCCAGCAGCGGTTCGACGAGCTCGCGGAGCTCACGCAGTTCGAACGCGTGCGGTTCTGAGGCGGAGCGCGACGAACCCTGCGGATGCGATATTTCGATCCGTAGGAGCCGCCTAACTGCCTCGTTTTGCTCCACGTTTCTGACTGTGGGTCGCAGTGGTAGGCCGCGATCGTGGCGGAACTGCTGGAGTCGGGCGGTTACCCGGCGAATGTCTTTCGGTTCGCTCGGAATGACCGACTTACCAACAGGATGGATCGAGCGTTCCTTCAGCACGTCGTCGACAACATTCCGTGCCTGATCTTCTGGAAGGACCGGCAGTCGCGATATCTGGGCTGCAACAAGTACTTCGCCTCGCGAGGTGGCCTCGACGATCCGTCGATGCTGATCGGCAAGACCGACCACGATACGACGTGGAAGGCGTACGCCGATCAATATCGAGAGTACGACGCCGAGATCATGGCCCGCGGTGAGGCCGTACTGAATCGGGAAGAGATCATCCGCACCGCCGACGGTTGCGAGCTGGTGATGCTCGTCAGCAAGGTTCCGCTGCGCAGTCAGACCGATGAGGTGATCGGCCTGCTGGGTGTCATCGTCGACATCACCGAGCAGAAGCAAACCGCGGCGGAACTCAAGCGCGTACGCGAACAGGCCGAGCAGGCGGCGCTCGCCAAGAGCGAGTTCATCGCCAACATCAGCCACGAGCTGCGGACGCCGCTCACGCTGATCC
>JBFWXW010000105.1:0-18240 GCA_050187075.1 Kofleriaceae bacterium
CTTTCGCCTTCGGAGTGATAGTCGTAGCTGGAGAACGCACCCGTCAGGTTTGTTCCGCCGCGCGGCAACATCTTCGCGGATTGATAGTTGGAGAAGCTGCAGGCACCGAGCGCCAAAGTAGCCACCAAGAGACGCATGAAACCTCCCCCGAGGTGAGCCTCGATCATCAGGCCATCGCGGCGCGGCGCCTAGCCCCTCACCGGATTCTAACGATCCGGCTGGATCTCCACCAAAATTGATCGCCGGTTACCGCTTGCGTTCCAGGACCTGCCACATGTGAAGCATCGAGGGATGCTTCAGTCGGCGAGAGTTGCCTTCGAATGGGTGGGGTGCCGCAACTCGAGCCCGGGTGGATCGCGATCGAGACGCCGCGCGATCAGCTCCACGATCGCTCGATCAGTCGATCACTCGATCCTCGATCACCCGATCACCTGAACGCCGAACGCCGAACCCCGAACGCCGAGCTCGACGCCGAACGCCGAACCCCGAACCCCGAACGCCGAGCTCGACGCCGGACGCCGCACGTCGATCGACGAGATGCTCGGTGTGACGGCGCGCGATACCGCGGGTCACACGAACGGCGCGACCACCCCTCGCGGGCGAGTAGTGAGGCCTCAGAGGTCGAGTCGGCTGCAGTGCAAGCGTTCGGTCCGTAGCGCCAGCGTGAACGTCGCGCGTGCGCGGCATCGTGCACGCGTGATGCCATTCACAGCGCACGCGTGGTCTGCAGCTTGCTTTGGTGTTCCGGCAAAGGAGCGACCATGCGATTTCGACGTACAACTCTGTTATTTGCCAGTGCGATGGCGCTCGGTGCGCCCGTCGCGCCCGCGATTGCGGCGCCCGCGCACATGGCGAGCCCAACCGTGGTGGCGAGCGCGCAAGCACCGGCCGCAACGCCCGCAACACCAGAGGCGATCGCCGAGTCGGACGCCGAACGCTACGAACAGCGCGAGAAGGACAGCAAGCGCGCGGGTGACTTCCAGGGCGGCAGCGTGGTGATCGTGCTGTCCGGTACCGGCCTGGTGATCGCCCTGCTCGTTCTGCTGCTCATCACCTGAGCTCGACGATGACGGCCGCCATCACAGCTCTCATGGTCGTGGTGCTCGCAGCGTCCGGCTGTGCACGCTACACCGGCAATGCACGCCCGATCGCGCCCGCGCAGGTTCAGGCCGAGTCGGGGTGGATCGTGGTTCCCCCGACGCCCACGGTCAGCCAGCGCAAGCTCGGAGACTGCGGGCCGGCGGCGCTCGCGATGGTCGCCGGAAGGTGGCAAGCCGCGATCGACCGCGAGAGCATCCCGGTCACCAAGGAGGGCGTTCGGCTGCGCGTGTTGCGCGACCACGCGCGCGCGCACGGACTGATCGCGTATGCGATCGAAGGCGACCGCGGCGTCCTCGAGCACGAGATCCGATCGGGCCGGCCGGTGATGATCGGGCTGTTGCGGCCGTATGGCGATCGAAAGCTCGCGCATTTCGAGGTCGTGATCGCGATGCGCACGCGCGGAGCGAGCGGTGAATTCATCACGATCGATCCAGGCCGTCCCAAGGACCGCGGTTGGCAAGTCCGGCGATGGGAAGATCTCGACGCCGAGTGGCGGCCTGCGGGTCGTCCCGCGCTGGTTGTCCTCGGGCGCGCCTCGCATCGACCACCGTGATCGCGCCTGGCGCGGTCGCACCGATCCCGCCCGCGATCCTGCGCACAGTGGTGGTGCTTGCGACACGTTGTCCGCGGTGCAACCAAGGTCGGTCATGTTCGATCGAAACATTCGACGACATCGCGCCGGCATCGTGCGGGAATCGTTGATCCAAATGTCAGCGTCGATGAAGTCGCCTACTGGCACGGTTCTGGCTACTTCGTAGCTCGTCTAGGTTTTCAGCGACCGACAAGAATTTTCGAGATAAGGGTGCCTTATGCCGACGACCGAGTTTCACGATCCCTGGCTTGCTCCGACACGTCAGCGTGAGTTTCCACTGCGTGACGTGCTCGCCGTCGAGCGTCTCCACGGCCGCCGCGAAGCGAGCTTTCTGTTGCTGGCCACGCTGTTCGTCGGCGCAACGGTTGCGATGGTGATGCTCGGCGCGGGTCGCGTGCTCGACCTCGGCGGCGTGGTCGCGCGATTTGCGCCGTCGCTCGAGTTGCCGATCCCACTCGAGGTGCCCGTGGGTGCGCTGGCATTCCCGATGACGCTGTTCGCCGCCGCGCTGGTGCGCGAGCTCTACGGCAGTCGCCGGTCAACGATGCTGGTCATCGCCGGTGCGATCGCTGTGGTGGGTGCGACGTGGCTTTCGTACATCGCTGCCGCTGACGAGCTGGTTGTAATCGCGTGGTCCGCTGCGTTCGGTGCTGCGTATCTGATCGGCCACTTCGTGCACGGCGTGATCTTCGGTGCGCTGCATAACATCGGCAGCGGCCATCGCTGGCTGCGCAAGACGCTCGCGATGATCATGGCGCACGCGGCCGCGTGGGCGGTCTATGGTCTGGTCAGCTTCCTCGCGGCCAGCGACCTGCTCGGGCAGCGCGAGTCATTCGCCGCCGGCCAGGCGACCACGCTGGCACTCGGTGCCGCGGCGTACGGCCTCGCGTTTGGCTTGATCGACCTGATCCCGTTCGTGGCGCTCGCGCGGTTGCTCGCCGTGTACCTGCGTGTCGACCACCGTGGGCTCGACACCGAGCTGGACGATGAGCTCTACGACCGACGCCTGCCCCCTGCCCTGATCGTCGATGATCCTCCGCGCCGCGCCCGCCGCCCCACGCTACCCTCGTTCACCACGGCCGAGCTCCGGTTCTTTACCGAGGGTGACGAGTGGAACGCCGCGGCCGACAGCGGAACATCACGAACCGACCTGGCGCGTGCGTGACCTCCGCGGCGGGCGAGTACACTCGCGTGCCGTGACCCATCGAATCGACTACGAGCGCGACGGCTTCGTCGTGCTCGAGCGTTTTTTCAGCGAGGCAGCGTGCGACGAGCTCCGCGCGCGGGCCACCGAGATCGTCGGCGCATTTCGCCCGGAGACCGTCTCGATCTTCACGACGCACGATCAGATCCGGCGCTCGGACGACTACTTCCTCGAGTCGGGCGATAAGATCAGATGCTTCTTCGAAGAGGACGCGTTCGATCGCAGCGGATCGCTGCAACGGCCGGTGGATCAGGCGATCAACAAGATCGGCCATGCGCTGCACGATCTCGATCCGGTGTTCGCGCGAGCATCCCGCGATCCGCGGCTCGCGAACCTCGCCGTGTCCCTGGGCCTCGATCGCCCCCTGCTGATTCAATCGATGTACATCTTCAAACAGCCGCTCATCGGCGGCGAGGTCACCGCGCACCAGGACCACACGTTCTTGTGGACCGATCCGCCTTCGGTCACTGGATTCTGGTTCGCCCTCGAGGATGCCACGCTCGAGAACGGCTGCTTGTGGGTCACGCCGGGCGGTCACCACGAGCCCCCGCGCAAGCGGTTCAGTCGCGCGTCCACCGGCGGTACCCGCTACGAGATGTTCGACGACCGTCCGCTACCCGAGCACGACATGATCCCGCTCGAGGTTGCCAAGGGAACATGCGTCGTGCTGCACGGTCTGTTGCCGCACAAGAGCGGGCCCAATCGCTCGGCGCGGTCGCGCCACGCGTACTCCGTCCACGTGATCGATGGCACGGCCAGCTATCGCGCCGACAACTGGCTGCAACGCGGTCCGGAGCTCCCGTTGCGCGGGTTCTAACGTCCGTTCGCTCACGGTACGCTCTCGCCATGAACCCGCTGTCCGAGGTCTATGGCGACCTGTTGATCGTTCGCGCGCCCGTACCGGCGACGTGCAACAAGGCCGGTGCGAACTACAAGAGCGAGGTCACGCATCTCGACTACTCGCCGCGGCGGGCGTTCGACGAGTGGCTGTCGATCCTCGACGCGATCGTGGCATGTGGCGGCGACGCGCTGTATCGGTTCGAAACGCTCGACGATCCGTTTCTCGGCCACCGTGCGCTCGACGTCGACGCGGACGGCGCGATCCGCCCCGGGGGTTCGCGCGAGATCATCGGCACGATGGCCGAGGTGATGACCGGCAGGGTGTTCGCGGCAAATGGCCCGTGGGTCACCATACGTGACCGGACGCTCCGGGCGGTGATGCCTAACATGCTCGCGCATCGCCGAGCGGAGGCCGCGTATTACCGGGACCTGCTCGGCGAGCTCGGCGGCGCGACCGGGATGGGCCTCGAGCTCGCGGACAATCCTCACCGCTGGGAAGGAATGGCAGACATCGCGGCGGTGGGCGATCGCGTCGTGCTCACCTATGCCGTTCCCGGCCACTACGATGGCAAAACGTCGCCCAAGACTCCGCGCAGCACGCGCGAAGGCGTGGCGTTCGCAGCGAGCTTCGCGGGTGTGCCCGACGATGCGCGGATCTTCGTCGAGCTGGTCTATCCGCACTTTCACGGCGACACCGTTCACTTCGGCGCGCGACCTGCTGGCCAGCGCCCGGCCGTGCTCGTGCACTATCCCGGCGGCCTCTACGACGGCGGCTCATCCACCGTGACGAGCGCGCTCGGCGGCGAGCGGATCGTGGAGATCGATCGCGGCGATGCGGTCGATCAGTACGCGGGGAATTCGCGGCAGGTCCGCGATGGCGTGCTCGTGCCAGACGGCGTGTCGACGGCGTTCACGAGCGCGCTCGAATCGCTGGGCTTGACCACGCACCGCGTCCCGCTGTTCGAGCTGTTCGGCAAGGCCGGTGGCGGTCCCGCGTGCGCGACCCTGTATCTGCCGCGCGGCGTGGCGCTGCCCGCTGACCATCCGCTGCGCTACTCGGCGACCAAACAAGCCGTGCGTGCTCGTCGCGAGCGGATCCCCGAGACGTTGCGGGTCGACCGCGGGTTCTTCGAGGGTAAGCCGCGCGGCTGAGAGAGGCTCGCGGGACCGCCGCGATGGCGTCTCGCTTCTTCACCAGCGACCTGAGGAGAACGCTCGGCGCTAGCGACGAGACGACGGGTTCAAGGCCCACGAAGCATCGGCCACCGTCAACACAGCGATGGCCCACGTGGGCCGCGAGGCGACGTTCGAACAGCTGCTTCGCGAGGCGCTGCGGCGGTGTCCCAAGCCCGGAGGCTGAGCGGGAGAACGGAACGGGATCGCGCTTACCTGGTGGCCGCCCCGCCCTGCCCCTCAGAATCCTGAGACTGTCGGTGCTCGCGTACCGACAACCGCGCGAAACGCATCGGTGCGGATCTGGCGTGCGCCTTGCTGTCAAAGCCGGCGTGCATCGATCGACGTTCGTAGGGTTGGTTCTCGCGACCGCAGTTACAGCCTGCGGCGATCAGGCGTCGCCCACCTGCGAGAGCGCCACGGTTGCGTCGCGTAGCGAGCTCCGCTGTGAGGCCGAGCTCCGCGCGCAGGCAGCTCGACCACTTGATGCTTCGTTGCCCGGGGCGATCACGATCAAGACGATCGTCGACCGGGCCGACGACGACGCGCTGACGTTCCAGGACACCGCCTCGTATCCGCTGCACAGCTCGTTCGCCATCGATCATCTTGGCTGGCCGGCGGGCGCACCGTTTCTCGATCAATACTTCGCGCCCGAGCGGCGGTTCCTGCTTGGTTCGCTGACCTACTACGAGGAACCTCGCGTATACGCCTACGAGCTGGCGGCGTATGACACCGCTGATCCGGCGATGATCGCGGCGGCGTTCCGCGCGATCGCGAGCGCGACGTACTTCGGCGACCAGCTCGTGTTCCATCCGACCTCCGAGGAGCAGGCCGCGCTCGTGGCGCAGCTACCGCCCGACGTCAAGACCATCACCACCGAGCAGCTGTGGAGCGGCATCACGTATCAGCCGCTCAACCTCGGCGAGACCTATGCGCGCGTCCGCGTACTCACCGCCGAGCAGCTCGAGACCACGTACATCAGCCCGCGCGAGATCGCCGTGCTCGATCGTGTTCCCAACGATCTCTCGGTGGTGGCCGGGGTCGTCACCGACGAGTTCCAGACCCCGCTGTCTCACATCAACGTGCTGTCACAGCAGCGCGGCACGCCGAACATGGGGCTCGACGGCGCGCCGGAGCGGTTCAGCGCGTTCGAGGGTCGGTGGGTCCGGCTCACGGTCCGCGCGTTCGACTGGGAGGTCGTCGAGGTCTCCGCCGATGAGGCCGAAGCGTGGTTTCAGGCCCACCGTCCACCGCCCGCCCAGATTCCCGAGCCCGACTACTCGGTAACCAGCGTCCTCGACATCGACAGCGTCGGCGTCGCCGATATCCCCGCGATCGGCGGCAAGGCCGCCCACTACGGCGAGCTGCGCGACATCGGAACGATGGTGCGGATCCGTCCGGCGCTCGCGATCCCGGTGGCGTTCTATCGCCAGTTCATGATCGACAACGCGTTCGACACCCGGATCGGTGCGATGCTGGCCGATCCAGGGTTCCGCGGCGACGGCAACGTGCGCCGGGAGATGCTCGATCAGCTGCGCGCCGACATGCTCGCGGCGCCCGTCGACCCAACCGCGCTCGCCGCGATCGAAGCCTATCTCACCGAGCACTTTCCCGACACCCGGATGAAGTTCCGGTCGTCGACCAACGCGGAGGATCTCGCACGCCATACCGGCGCTGGGCTGTACGACTCCAAGGCCGGTCAGGTCGGCGACCCGAATCGGCCGATCGACGTGGCAATCAAGACGGTGTGGGCGAGCGTGTGGAACCTCCGCGCCTTCGAAGAGCGCGATTACGCAGGCATCGATCACACCAAGGTCGCGATGGGCGTGCTCGCGAACCCGTCGTTCTCCGATGAAGATGCCAACGGCGTCGCGATCACCGCGAACGTCTACGATCCGCGTCCCGGCGGCGAGGACGGCCTGTTCATCAACGCGCAGGTCGGCGAGGAGAGCGTGGTCCAGCCCGAGCCGGGCGACATCGCCGATTCGCTGATGTACTACCACTTCCACGTCGGCCAGCCGGCGACCTATTACACGCGCTCGAACCTGAGCGGCGGCCAGCCCGTGCTGTCACGCAGCGAGCTGTTCGAGCTCGGCGAGGCGCTTCGCGCGATCCGCAACCACTTCGCGCCGATCTATGACCCGCCTGCAGGCTACGGCCGGCTACCGATGGACGTCGAGTGGAAGGTCGTCGACGACGGCACCGGCGTCAGGCGCGTGTGGATCAAGCAGGCGCGACCGTTCCCGGGACGCGGACGGTGACATCGGTGACCACGCACGCGCTCGCGATCGCCGTGATCGCGGCGTGCACCGCCAGCAGCGAGCCGAGCGACGTTTGCGCGAATCGACCATGCCGCACCGAGATCGCGACCGAGCAAGACTGGACTGCGGTCAGCACCGATCACACCGGCACTCGCTGCGACTTCGCGCAGGAGACCAAGTACATCGCCCCGGCCAACAGCGCGGCCGCGCTGCAAGACATCGTGTTTCACGACGTGAAGGCTCACCGGCTGCACTTCACGTTCATGACCCAGGTGTTGACCGAGTACTTCGGCGGGATGGCGCCGCAGACCTACCGTTCGCTGGTCCAGCTGCGCGCGACCCGCCAGTACTGGGCAGGCGCGATGTTTCAACTGCGTGATGGGGCGGGCGCGATCACCGGCTATGGCTTCGACGTCATCGTCGATCGCACGCTGCGCGACGAGGCGCTGACCGAGACAGAGATCGAAGCGATCCAGGCGCAGCTCGCAACGAGGTTTCGGCTCCCGCTCGTGTATGCGCCGACAACCGCCGAGGCCATCGAGGCAGCTCGCGCCTTCACGCGCGTCCCCTGTCAGTTTCCGCGCGCGTGTGACCATGCGCGGTGCACCAGACCTGACATCGACTGCATCGTCGTACCCGCGCCGGTCTCGCTGTGCGGCCAGTTCATGGAGAACCGATCGATCCAGACCGAGCTCGCGCGCAAGGCGAAGGTCGCAGTGGTGCCGGGTATCTACGAGATCGAACAAGCACCTGGGTCACACACGATTCCTGCGCTGTTCGGCGCGGGCGTCCTCGGGCCGGACCACGTCGCGCTCACGCCGGCCGGCACCACCGGCACGTACGAGATCGAGCCCGGCGAGCCCGGCGAACGTACATATCGCCAGGTCTTCGACGTCGCCGGCGAACCATACGAGCTGAGCTGGTCGGTGTGGGGGGCTGGTGGCGGCGTGCAGATCGCCGAGCCGCATATCCAGGGGAGCGTCCATCCCCTACTAGGTCCAACCGGCAGCTCCGATTACAACGAGATCGCGCAGCTCGCGTCGTGTAGCGCGGCCAATCTCGATCACTGGCAGGTCCGCGGGCAGCTGCCCGATGGCGACGGGTTCGTGCTCGATCTTCGATATCAGGTGCCCAACGCGGGATCCGGTCCGATGCTGGTGACGCGCGCCGAGGTGACGTTCGATGGTCACACGACCGTCGTCGATGACTATTTCGGACTCGTCTACGCGGCCGAGCACCACAACTGGAACAACCAGTACTGGATCGTGTTCGCTACGCCGGTCAGCTACGCTGGCCACTCGGTGTTCGGGCTCTGGATCGACGAGACCGAGCTATCCACTGGGCTCGAAGCTGCGTGGACGCTCGATGCAAATCACGTGGCGCTCGATCCACTCGACGTGTCGGGCTACACGATGCAGGAAGTCCCATGAGCGCGAGGCTCGCGGCTGCCTGCGCGGCCGCGCTTGGCTGCGGGAGCTCCGGGGGCTCGACGATCGATGCCCCTCGGCTCGTCGGCGGGCCGGATGAGCATCATCCCGATCGAGTCGGATACATCGAGCTGATCGAGGGCTTCAGCGGCGTCTACGCGTTGATCCACGATCGGCCGGAGCAGCCGCCACCCCTTCTGACGGCGCGCGAAGGCGATTGCGCAATCTACCTGCGGGCGCAGATCCCGCTGTGCGATCCACCCTGCACTGGCACCACCGCGTGCACGGCGCCCAGCACCTGTACCCCCTGGCCACAGAACGCCAGCGCCGGGGCGATCGAGGTGACCGGACTGCGCGAGCCGCTCACGTTCACGACCGGCCAGTTCGGCTACGTGCCTGAACCAGCGCCTCCGCTCGACCTATTCGACGCCGGGGCGGCGATTCACATCGAGGCTGCCGGCGACGTGACGCCGAGCTTCGTCGCGGACCTCACCGGCGTCGCGCGGCTCACGGGCTCCACCCAGAACCTGACGCTCGATGATGAGGAGGATGCGAGGATCGAATGGACCGCCGCGGGCGATGCGCGGATCGCGATCGCGCTGGTGACCGGATGGCACGGTGCCCCGTACGAAGCGATGCTGCGCTGCGAGACCGACGACGATGGTGAGCTGATGATTCCGCGCAGCTTGATCGCGGACTTCCCGCGGCAGCCCGAGGGCGGGCTCGAACAGCACCCATCATGGATGATGCGGTTCGATCGCGCGATCGTGATGGTGCCGGCAGGAGCGATCGAGGTCGTGGTCGGAAGCCAGGCCAATCTGTATTTCACCCACCCTTAACGACCGCAGGCTCCTACTCAGTCGAATCCGCCGTCGAAACCGCCATCGAAGCCACCGCCACCGCCGTCGAACCCGTCCCACCAGCCGCCGCCATCGCTCGGGGCTTCGCTCACCTCCGGCGCCGCCGCGGGCGCATCCGCTGCATTGGCATCCCACCAGTTGTCGCCCGTGGCCTCGCTGGTGTCCGCTGATGACGTCGGTCCGTCGGTGATTCCAGGATCGTCTGCGTGGCCCTGCACGTGATTGGCACCGTCGACGACCACGACGTGGGGTGGCATCGCCATCGAGAACAGCGCCGACCACATGAACGCGTTTGCGACCATGCCGAGCGGGCTCGGATAGTAGTAGTCGAATGGATCGTAGCCGCGGTCCTCGGGCTGCGGCTGCCGCGCGGGCTCGGTGCCGGGGCGTACGATTCGCTGCTCCGCGACCTCCGTCTCGACCCGGGCGGTCGGCATTGCGCTCGCGAGCGCCTCGCGGATCCGATCGACCTGCGACGTGAACTGCACCTTGAATAACTCGAGCGCCTTGGCGTCGGTCGCAACCGGCTCGGCGCGCGCCCGATATTGCTCGGCGGTCTCACCGGGGCGCGGGCTCAGCGCGTCGACCCGCCCCGATACGATGACGCGCGCGGCGGCAGCTTCGCGCGGGTGCTCCGAGCGCGCCTGGATCTCGACAATCGTTCGCAGCCCGGCTTCGTGATGCTCCACCGCTAGCCGCAGCTCCGTGAATCCCTGACCAAACACCGATTCGTTGTCGTGGAACGCGATGAACAGGTCGCCGAGATCGTCGGGGTTGCCCTCTCGATCGTGGAACAGCACGGTGCCGTCGATCACCAGCGACACGCCGTTGGTCACGCCGATCCGGCGCAGCGCGTCGCGCGCCGCTTCGACCACCGCCGTGGCTTCGAGCGCGGACCTCATCCGCCCGGTACGAAGATCGGGCTTGCCGCCGAACGCGCGCTTGAGCTTGTCGAGAAACCCCGGTGCGCGAAGGATATCTTCGGCGTGCACGTAGATCGCGATCGTCGCGTAGAGCTTCATGCCCGCACCCTAGCCCGGATTGTTCGGCAAGCCACCCCGGCCGGCGCTCGTACCCGCGGCGCGAATCGGGCATCGTAGTCGTCATGCTGACGATCAAGCTCGTCCGCCACGGTGAGTCGCACGCCAACCTCGGGCTGGTCACGTCCCAGCAAATGGGCGACCACCTGATCCCGCTCTCCGAGCGCGGGCAGATCCAGGCGCGCGAAGCCGGTCGAACCATCGGCAGTGGCTTCATCGCGGGCTCGCTGGTCTACGTGTCGCCGTACCTCAGGACGCGCGAGACGCTCGCCAACATCCTCGAGGGCTGCGCGATCGATGCCAGCTCGGTTCGCGTGTATGAAGATCCGCGGCTGCGCGAGGTCGAGCATGGCTACGACGAGGTTTCGCCGCAGGGCGAGCTACGCGAGCGCCACGGGTGGTTCTACTATCGGTTTCGCGGCGGCGAGAGCCCGGCCGACTGCTACGACCGCGCGTCGACGTTTCTCGAATCGATGATGCGGCAGGTCGAGCGCAAGGCGGCGGAGCGCGTGCTCGTGGTGACGCACGGTCTGTTCATTCGCTGCTTCGCGATGCGGTTCTTGCACCTGTCGGTCGAGACGTTCGACACGCTCGCGAATCCTCACAACTGCGACGTGGTCACCATCGGCGAAGCGAGCGGCCTCACGAATCCGCAGTTCACTTCCGGACGGTGGGGCGTCGAGGGACTCCGGCTGCGGCCGTGACGTCGCGGCGCACGGCTGGGTGCGACGGAGCGATCGCTCCGTGCGACCACGTGCGACGCATGCGACGCATGGCGATTTGTTTCTCGTCGACGATCGCGGCGCGTTAGGTTCGACGCGCATGTCAAACGTTCGGCGAACGCTCACGCGTCGAGACCTGATCCGCGGCGGCGTCGCGGCCACGGCGCTCGGACTCACCTATGCTGCTTGCTCGAAGGCTGCGCCTTCGGGATCTCCAGGGTCGAGCGCGGCGACGCCCGCGCCCGCTGCGAAGAAGAAGATCCTGATCCTCGGTGGCACCGGGTTTCTCGGTCCCAAGACCGTGGCCGCCGCCCTCGCGCGCGGTCATCAGGTGACCATCTTCAATCGCGGCAAGCGAGAGAAGATGTTGCCACTCCAATTCAAGGTCGAGCACCTCTACGGCAACCGCGATCCGCTGTTGCCCGCCGACGACGAGCGGGGCCCCGACGGCAAGCTGCTCCACCCGGACGCGAGCCCCAAGGGCCTCGAACAGCTCGAGGGGCGCAGCTGGGACGCGGTGATCGACAACTCGGGCTACTTCCCGCGCATGGTCGGAGCGTCGGCGCAACTGTTGTCGAACAACGTCGGCCGCTACATCTTCATCTCCAGCGTGTCTGCGTACGGCGAGAACCCGCCCACGGGTGGCGACGAGAACACCAAGCTCGCCGAGCTCGCCGATCCCAAGGTCGAGACCATGGGTGCGCAGTTCGAGAACTACGGCGGCCTCAAGGTGCTGTGCGAGCGCGCGGCCGCCGCGGCGTTCCCCGAGCGCGCGGCGATCGTGCGTCCCGGCTTCATCGTCGGACCCGGTGACCCCACCGATCGGTTCACCTACTGGCCGGTGCGCGCATCGCGCGGCGGCGAGATGCTGGCGCCCGGTGCGCCCACCGACCCGCTGCAATGGATCGACGTGCGCGATCTCGCCGAGTGGTTGGTCACGCTGGTCGAGCAGAACACCACCGGCACGTTCAATGCGGTCGGTCCCGCGGCGCCCGGCAAGTGGGGCGACGTGCTCGAACGCTGCGTCGCGGCTGGCGGCCACACCACGAAGCTCGAATGGGTTCCGACCGACTGGCTCGAACGCAACGGGATGGACGGCGAGGATTCGTTTCCGATCTGGACGCCGTCAACCGGCCAATTCGCCGGATTCCATCGCTGGCACAACGAGCGTGCGAAGGCGAGCGGCCTGAAGTTCCGGCCGCTCGACGACACGCTGAAGGCGATCCTGGACTGGTATCCCGGCGAGGTCGAGCGGCGGGTGCGGGTCACCCGCGAGCTCGTCGAGGCAGCCAAGGCAAAGGGCGAGCCACCGCCGAAGACGCCACCGGATCCGGGCGCGTTGCGCGCAGGCCCGACCCGCGAGCGAGAACAAGAGCTGCTCGCGAAATGGCACGCGAAATAACCGTATGGCCGCCTGCTCGGCCGATCCCCAGGCCCTCGAAGATCGGCAGAACCGGATTCGTTCGCCGCGGGTCACAGATTTGAGGTGTTTCTGTCGGCCCTAGTGGATAAAGTCCGGGCCCATATGAAGCGCTCAGGCTGGCTTCCTCTCGGAGCGGGGCTCGCGATGTTGTCAGCTTGTGGGCCGGCGGGCCGTCAGGATACCGGCGTCGATGGCTCGGCCGGCCGGCCGGATGCCCCCGGCGATGACACCGACGCTCCGCCGCTCGAGATGATCTCGCGCGTGTACGCCCACAGCGGCGGAACGCTCTATCAGCTCGACTCGACCACGCTGACCGCGACGCCGATCGGCGCGATGTCAGGTCTTGGAACGCAGAGCCTCACCGATCTCGCGATCGATCAGAACGACATGATGGTGGGCATCACCTTCAACAAGCTGGTCAAGGTCGATGCGACCACGGGTCAGACCACGCTGATCA
This sequence comes from Kofleriaceae bacterium, assembly GCA_050187075.1. GTDB lineage: Bacteria > Myxococcota_A > Polyangia > Haliangiales > Haliangiaceae > JABFXX01. The sequence continues at coordinate 13,101 of JBFWXW010000105.1, forward strand.
AGGATCTCTCGATGAGCGCGCGCGGGCTGACCAGCCTGTCGTTTGTGCCCGAGGATCTGTCCAACCCCAGCAGCGCCGATATTCTGGTCTCGGCAAACGACGACGGTGTGGTGTTCGAGATCGATCCGTTGACCGGCAACGCGACCGAGCTCGGCAGCTTTGGTACCAGCTCCGGTGACCCGGTCGTTTCGAGTGGTGATCTGATCGGCGTCCGCGGCTTCGGCATCTACGCGACGGTCAACGTGGGCAACGAGCAGAACGATTACCTCGCGCGCATCGATCCCGCCAACGGCTGGAAGGCGACCCCGATCGGCGCGGGCACGGGGTTCGACAACATCTTCGGTCTCGCGTACTGGGACGGAAAGATCTACGGATTCGTCGACGGCGGGTTCATGGCCGCGACCGGCAAGATCATCGACATCGATCCGGCGACGGGTGCCGGCACGGTGCTCGACGAGGGCGACGTCCGCTGGTTCGGCGCCGGTGTCGCCACCGATGCGCCGATCATCCAGTAACGAGCCCGCTAGACCGCGAAACTGCGGGGCGCACCGTTGAGCTCCGGACGCAGGATGATCTTCATGACCTCATCCTGCTTGTTCAGGAACATGTCGTAGCCTCGAGCGGCGTCGTCGAGCACCATGTGGTGCGACACCACAAAGCTCGGATCGATGTCGCCGCGTTCGATCCGCTCGAGCAGTGGCCGCATGTAGCGCTGGACGTGGCACTGACCGGTCCGGATCGTGATCCCGCGATTCATCAGGGCACCGAGCGGGAACTTGTCGACGAAGCCGGCATAGACGCCCACGATCGAGACGATGCCGCCGCTGCGGCACGCCAAGATCGCTTCGCGCACCGCGAGCGGCCGGTCCATCTGGATCTTCGCCTTCTGTTTCACCCGGTCGTAGGCGAACTGAAGTCCGTGACCGTGAGCCTCGAGGCCCACGCAGTCGATGCACGCGTCGGGTCCGCGCCCGGCGGTCAGATCGCGCAGCACCTCCTGGGTCGATTGCTGCTCGTAGTTGATCGCATCCGTCGCACCGGCTTGCTCGACGGCCATCTTGAGCCGGTACGGGAATCGATCGATGGCGATGACCCGCTCGGCGCCGAGCATGCGTGCGCACGCGATCGCGAACTGCCCCACGGGACCCGCGCCCCACACGGCCACCACCTTGCGCGGGGTGATGTCGCAGAGCTCCGCGGCCATGTAGCCCGTCGGCAGGATGTCCGACAGGAACAGCGCCTGCTCATCGCTCAGCGTCGCGGGGACCTTCAGTGGGCCCACATCGGCGAACGGCACGCGGACGAGCTCGGCCTGGCCGCCGGCGAACCCTCCCGTGAGGTGCGAATAGCCGAATGCACCGCACGAGGGGTGCCCCATCAGCTTCTCCGGCAGCCACGCATTGGGGTTCGAATTCTCGCAACACGAGAAGTTGCCGTCCTCGCACGATTCGCAGCCGCCACACGCGATCGCGAAGGGCACGACCACGCGATCGCCGACCTCCAGGTTGTTCACCGCCCTGCCGACCTCGACGACCTCGCCCATGAACTCGTGGCCGAGAATGTCGCCGCGTTGCATGGTCGGGACGTAACCGTTGTACAGGTGCAGGTCGGAACCGCAGATCGTGGTCGCCGTCACCCGGATGATCGCGTCGCGCGCGTTGAGGATCGCCGGATCAGGCACCTGGGTGACGCTGACCTTCTGCTTACCCATCCAACAGGTCGCCTTCATGGTTCGAGCCCTTTCTGCGGAGCGTGCCGATCGGGCTCGATCAGCACCACCGTGTCCCGTTCGTCCGCCGTCGCCGGCTGCGCCGGGTGCGGTAGCGCGTGCACGCTGGCGTCGGACTTCAACACCTCGCCGGTCTCGAGCACTTGCTTGAGCCGGCGCAGGTCGCCTTTGACCTGCGGTTTGGTCAACAGTTTGGCGAGTGCCGGGCTCGCGCCGATCCCACGGACGCCCATCTGCATCTCGACGCGAACCTCGGTGGCGTTGCGCCCCGGGGCGCGGGCGAATTCGATGCGACCTCGCAGCTTGATCGGTGATCCCTTGACGGTCTGCCAGGTGATCAGCTCGCCCGGACGATCCTCGACGATCTGCGCGTCCCACGCGACGGTCTTGCCGAGCGGCAGCTTCGCCACCCAGTGCGACACAGCCCCGTGCTCGGTGACCGACTCGAGATAATCCATGAACTCGGGCAGCCGCGACAGATCGCGATAGAACGCGTACACCTCATGCGGCGGCTTGTTGATCGTCACCGCGTAGATGACCGGTGACGCAATTTGCCGCGCACGCGTGCGCCGCGCCGCCCACACGTCCACGGCGCCAACCGCGGCGACCGCAAGCGTTGCACCGATCCACCGCCCCACGCTGACGCGGCGGGGCTTGGCTGCCGCGAGCAACGCGAGGTCAATGGCATCGCCCACTGCGCGGAGCCACAGCGGCCACGCGCGCGTCGGCTGTGCGAGCGTGGCGATGCCCGAAGCGATCTCGCGCGCACCGAGGATCCGCAGGATCATCGGTGCGGAGCTGTCGGGCGCAACGCCGACGAACCTCGCGACCGCGCGCGGCATCGCAATCTCTGCGGTCCCGAGCGCGACGCTGAACCAACCGACGCGGCGGGCAACCGCGATGTGGCTTCGATCCACGTCCTTGAACCCGCTGCGCGCTGCTTGTAGTGACTCCATGTCCTGGCAATGAGCAACGGACGTTCCAACGTCACGGCGGCGGATCGCGAGACAGCTGGTCGGATCAGCGTCGCGACGCTCCGCCACACACGGTGGAGTCGTCCCAAACCCGCTCAGCTGTGCCGCTCGCGAGCGCGAGGTTCCCTCGGCATGCGGTCGCTTCGTCCAGCGTTCCGCTCTCGCGCCCGAGCATCGCGCGCTCTCAGAATTCTGAGCCTGGGGACGGCTGGCACCGCTGTCTCCCCACATCTGTCGCCGCTAAGTCTCTGCCATCACTCGGGTCTGCACTGGCAGCATTCTTGCTCGACTACGCCGCCATGATCGACCTTCGAGGTATTGCGCGAATCGGGTTGGTTGGCCTGGCTCTCGTGGCGTGCTCCGACGAATTCGGCCCGCCCGATGATCACGTGCTGTCGCGGACCACCGAGCTGGTCCAGTACTCGACATGCAGCGAGCTCGAGTCCGACCTCGAGTCGATGTTGATCCGCGAGGCGTGGGCGTACATCGAGATGTCTGGGGCCGGCGGGTTCGCGGGCGGCGTCGACGATGCGAGCGAAGGCGCTGACAACGGCGCCGGCGATGGCGGCGATGGCCGTGCCGAAGGCGAGGATTACTCCGGCACCAATAACCAGGAGGACGGCGTCGACGAAGCCGACTTCGTGAAGACGGACGGGTATCACATCTACTCGCTCAACGGAAATCGCCTCCACATCTTCGGCGTCCCTCAGTTCGGCGATCTGGTTCCCGAGAGCGAGACCGAGCTCGAAGGCATGCCGAGGGAGATGTTGATCGACGGCGACGCGGGGCGCGCGGTGGTGTTCTCGTACATCGTGCCGTCGCAGTTGCCGGTGGGCCATCCGCTGCGAGCGCTCACCGGCGTTGGCGATGACACCGGGTACTACTACTGGCGATCGCCGACGCTCACCAAGATCACGGTGCTCGACATCGTCGACCGCGCGCACCCGAGCTTGATCCGCGAGGTCTACTACGAAGGCTGGTATCAGACGGCGCGCAAGGTGGACAGCTCGGTCCGGGTCTCGACGTTTGCGATGCTCGCGCACGAGTGGGCGTACAGCTGGTGGCAGATCCTCGAGAATGCAGGTGGCAACAAGACGGTCGCCAAGCGCATGGTCGCGAACCGGATCCACGCGCTGTCGCTCGACGAGCTGATTCCGCAGATGTACGTGCGCACGCCCGACGGTCGGATCGTCACCGATTCGCTCAGCCGGCAGGATTGCCAGGCGTTCCACCGGCCAACCGATAGCCACGGTTATGGCGTTTCGTCGATCATCTCGCTCGATCTGCTCGGCGATACGTTCGCGTGGGACGCCGACCACGTGATCTCGAACACTGCAACGTTTTACTCATCGGCCGACACGCTCGTGCTGGCTGAAACCGCGCACTCGTGGTGGTGGTACTGGTGGTTCCCGGAGGACCCCGACCAGCTCAACGTTCACACGTTCGACATCTCCGTGCCGGGTCAGACCCGATACACCGGCTCGGGGCGGGTTGAAGGGACGCTGGTCGATCAGTTTTCGATCTCCGAGCACGAAGGCGCGATCCGCCTGGCAACCACCACCAACCGATGGCGCTGGTGGGAGGACGACCCGCCGCTGGTCACGAACCATATCTGGGTGCTCGAAGGCGATGGCGCCGGTACCGTCACCACGGTCGGCCACGCCGGCGATATCGCCACCGGCGAGAGCATTCAGTCGGCGCGATTCCTCGGCGACAAGGGCTATCTCGTCACGTTCGAGCGGATCGATCCGCTGTGGACGATCGATCTCTCCGATCGCACGAACCCACGCGTGGTGGGCGAGCTCGAGGTTCCCGGATTCTCGACGTACCTGCATCCGCTGGGCGACACCGAGCTGTTGTCGATCGGCGTCGGCGGCGATCAGAACGGCGTGAACTGGCGAACGACGATCTCGCTGTTCAACGTCGGTGACTTCGCACACCCATCGCTGACCGCCGCGCTGCCGATCGCGGGTGAAGATGGCTGGGGTTGGTCCGAGGCGCTGTGGGAGCACAAGGCGTTTCAGTACTTCGCGCCCAAGCAGCTGCTCGCGGTTCCCCAGTCGAACTACAGCAACGATAGCGTCGGCAACTATCGCTACCTGTCGAAGCTCGAGCTGGTGAGCGTGGAGCCCGGTGTCGGCCTCACCCGCAAGGGCTCGATCGATCACAGCGCGTATTACCCGACGGACCAGTACTGGTACTACAACGACATCAGACGCAGCATCTTCATGGGTGACTACATCTATGCGATCAGCGACAAGGCGATCACGGTCCACAACCTGAGCGATCTGGCGAAGGTGAACGATGCGGTGCTGCCCGGCTACTCCCCCGACGACTACTACTGGTGGTGGTGATCGGCGGTGCCCGGCGACTCGCCCGACGACCATTGCTGGTGGTGAGATCAGGCATCGGACGTCGGGCTCAGCAAGAGCTGCAG
>JBFWXW010000106.1:0-17825 GCA_050187075.1 Kofleriaceae bacterium
TGCTTGTGCAAGATTGTCGCCTCGATCGGGTGTAGGGCAAATCCACGAGCGTCGCGTTCTCCACCAGGTGTGAACGCTGGGATCGTCTCGTCCAGGAGACGGCGACATGTAGGTGCGCCATCGGTGGTGCGGCAGACGTCTGCCAAGGGGCTCGATCACCACGACGGCGACGGACCTACGCTTGCAGCAGCTCTGCGTCGAGCCAGCGGATCAACAGCTCGATGGCGCGTGCTGCCGGATCGGGCGCAGCGGCGAGCGCATCGCAGATCGTTCCGAACGTGGTGCCTCGGCCGAGTAGCTCGACACAGGTGATCTCATCGGGATCGAGCGTCCGGTGGATCACCGTTATCCCACGGCGCCAGACGACGACGGCGCGCGACGCAGCCCAGGCCTCCGGCGGCTCGAGGTCGTCTTCGATCGCGCTCCACCGCACATCGGCGTTCGACGTCAACGTGACGATCGCCGAGGCTGGCACGAGGCGAAGCCGCAGGTTGGGAAACTCGACCGGATCGAGGGTGGCCAGGTCAGCGCGCGCGAGCGGCACGGCATCGGCGCCGTAGAACACATCGGCTCGCGCCCATTCGAGCTGCGCGAGCTCGGCGTCATGCGTGTGGCCGCGGTCGCGCAGAAACTCGGCGAGCCGCCGGCCAGCCTCGCGGATATCGGGGTGCGCCGGCGGGCATGCGCGCAGGTACGCATACGCGATCTCGGACCAGCTGTCTCCAAGCACCGCGACGAGCTTGGGATAGTCCGCCGCGATCGCATCGACCAGTCGATCGCGATACATCGATCGATAGATCGCGATCCGCGCCGGGTTACTGGAGAGCAACTCGTGGGCATCCGTGGCCGCCAGCCCGCCGGTGGCGATCGCGTGGAACCTGCGCTGCAGCTCGGCGAGATCAGCCACGCGCGACCTCGTTGGCGCTCTGGCGCGCGCGTTCGGCCTCCGCGATCACCACGTCGATCGCGGGGACCCGATCGTCCCACTCGATGAGCGTCGACACCGCTCCGCAGCGATGGATGGCCGAGCGATACAGCTGCCACACCTCGTCGCGGACGGGGTGGTCGTGGGTGTCGAGGACATGATCGCCGTGATCGCTGTGCCCGGCGAGGTGGATGTAGCCAACCCGGTCGGCGGGGATCGCCGCGAGATACGCTTCGGCGTCGAAGCCGTGATTGCGCGCGCTCACGTACACGTTGTTGACGTCGAGCACGATCCCGCAATCGGCACGGCGTGCGACTTCGGCGAGAAACGCCGGTTCCGAGATCTCGCTCGCGCGAAACTCGACGTAGCTCGAGGGGTTCTCGAGCAAGATCCGCCGGCCGAGTCGATCCTGGACGCGCTGGAGCCGCTCGACCACGTGGTGGAGCGCGGCCTCGGTGTACGGCAGCGGCCACAGATCGTGCACCGTGTGGCCGCCGAAGCTCGACCAGCACAGATGATCGGAGACCATCGCGGGCTGGATCTCGGCGACCAGCCGGGCGAGTGCCGTGAGATAGCGCTCGTCGAGCGGATCGACCGAGCCGATCGACAGCGATACCCCGTGGAGCACCACCGGATACCGCTCGCGCACCGCGCGCAGGACTCGCAGCGGGTTGCCGCCGGCGCCGAAGTAGTTCTCGGTGATGACCTCGAACCAGTCGACGCCGCCGTGGCCATCGAGCACGGCCTGGAAGTGCGGCGGACGAAGTCCGATGCCGTATCCAAGCCGGGGGAACATGACAGTTACATGCCCGCGCCTTGCGCGACCTGACCACCCTTCGACGAACAGTCGTCCTCGGTCATCTCGAGCACGCCCTGACCTTTGCAGGCATTCTGGCCAGCGCAACCGTTGGCGGCGGTCTTGCAGCCGCCCTTGCCCTTGCACTCGTTGACACCCGAGCACCAGATCTTGGCGACCTTCTCGCCCTCGACGGCAGCCGGATCCGCGGGCGCAGCCGCGGCAGACGGGTCCGCAGGCGCTTCAGACGCGGTTGGCATGGTGTCGGCGGCCTTGGTATCCGACTTCGCGCATGCCCCTGCGAACAGCGAGCCGGCAGCGATTGCGATCAACGTCCCTTGCTTCAGATTGAACATCGGTCTCCCTCGGAAAATGGTCTGTGGGAGACCTAACACGAAATCACCGGATCCGGGCCTGTCCCGGCCTCCGAACGCAGTTGCGTGTCGACGGCGTTGCGACTAGGGTGCGCGACCTTGTCGTTCTCCACGGCCCATCCCGCTCTTCAGACGTCGCTCGCGCGTCGCGGCTACACCGAGCCGACGGCCGTGCAGGCGGCCGTGCTTGCGGCCGAGGACCGCGATCTGCTGGTCTCGGCGCAGACCGGCTCCGGCAAGACCGTCGCGTTCGGAATGTTGCTCGCTCGCCCGTTGCTGGGTACCGCGACCCGGTTGAGCGCACCCGGGGCGCCGCTCGCGCTGGTGATCACACCGACGCGCGAGCTCGCGATCCAGGTCCATCGCGAGCTGACGTGGCTGTTCGCCGACGCGGGCGCCACGCTCACCACGTGCGTCGGCGGCATGGACCCACGGCGCGAGCGGTGGGCGCTCGACAAGGGCGTGCACATCGTGGTCGGAACCCCGGGACGGTTGTGTGACCACCTCGACCGCGGCTCGCTGATGCTCGAGCGGCTGCAGGCGGTCGTGCTCGACGAGGCCGATGAGATGCTGGACATGGGGTTCCGCGAGGATCTCGAGCGGCTGCTCGACGCGGCCCCTCCGACCCGCCGGACGCTGATGTTCTCGGCCACGATCCCGAAGGACATCGCAGCGCTCGCGAAGCGCTATCAGCAGTCGGCGCAGCGGATCGCGGCGACGAACGAAGCGGCGCGCCACGTCGACATCGAGTACCACGCGATCCCGATCATCCCGCGCGAACGCGATCTGACGGTCGTGAATCTGCTCCGTTATCACGAGGCGGCCGGCGCGCTGGTGTTCTGTCAGACGCGGGACGGCGTCACCCACCTTGCCGCTAACCTCAACGAACGCGGATTCTCGGTCGTCGCGCTGTCGGGTGAGCTGAGCCAGCGCGAGCGCAACCTTGCACTCCAGGCGTTACGCGATGGCCGAGCGCGTGTGTGCGTTGCGACCGATGTCGCGGCCCGCGGCCTCGACCTGCCCGACCTCGGCCTGGTCATCCACGCGGACCTGCCACAGAACAAACAAACCCTCGTGCACCGCAGCGGCCGCACCGGGCGCGCTGGCAAGCACGGGGTCGCGATCCTGCTCGTCCCCGATCCCGCGCGCCGCTACGTCGAGCGGATGCTGCAGGCCGCGCACATCGCGGCGACCTGGCAGCTCGCACCGTCTTCGGAGCAGATCCTCGCCCGCGACGGCGTTCAGATCGTGGCCGAGATCGGATCGTTGCTCACCGAGCCGACCGATGATGACCGAGACGTCGCGCGCAAGCTCCTCGCCGAGCGCAGCGCCGAGCAGCTGGTCGCTTCGCTGGTGCGGTTGCGCCGCCAGGCCCGTCCGGCGCCCGAGGAGCTCACCGTTCCTCCGTCGATGCGGCCGCGCCCACCGCAAGACCCACGACGGGATCACGCGCGACCAGCGCGGGGCCACGACGTGCGAGATGCGCGAACCGGAGCCCAACGGCCGCCGAGAGACCGTCACGGCGGACGTGACGCCCGAGCCGGAGACCGTCATGACGAGCCGAGCCGCGATCGAGGAAGTCGCAGGCCGTTCGCGCCGGCGGCTGCCAACGATCGCGGCGTGTGGTTCACCATCAACATCGGGCGATCGAAGAACGCGGATCCCAAGTGGCTGGTGCCGCTGCTATGCCGCCGCGGCCAGATCGGCAAGCGCGACATCGGGAAGATCCACATCCTCGCGCGCGAGACCCGCGTCGAGATCGCCTCGAACGTGAGCGATCGGTTCGCCGAGGCGGTCCGGCAGCCGGATCCCAAGGACCGCAACATTCACATCGAGCCGTTCGACGGCCAGCTGTAGCTGCTCGCAACGCCGTCGCGACTCCGCCACGCAAATGTCCGCGCGGGTCAGTGGCAATTCTCCCAGTTGATCGTGCCCTTGATGGTGTGACCGCTGCCCTCGCAATCGAGCCGGGCATTGCCCATCACGTTGCGAACGTCATTGATCGTCGAGCTCTGCGGCTGGTTGTCCATCGGCCCGCACTTTCCGATCTCGGCGAACGTCTTCTCGCCCATCGACACCAGCGCGTTGGCGGTGCCGTCGGGATTGCCGACGAGCCGCAGCTTCAACCCCGCCGTGGTCACGAGCTCGACGCCCGCGAATCCATAGATCTGTCCTGACCGGCACGAGTCGAGGGTGACCGCCGTGCCATCGATCGTGAGATCGCCGCTGAGCTTGTTCGAGCAGCCAGTGACCAGGACGAGGATTCCGAGCAGCCGTCGCATCGAGCGAATGTCGTGCATCACGTCACGGCGGTCAACGCGTTGCCATCAGCCGATGGTTCAGCCGCGATCAGGCTCGGCGTCCACCGTCGAACGCGCCGGCAAGAGCCAGCGCGGCCGGCGTTGCAACAGGGTCCTCGCCGCAAAGCTCACGATGCTGCCGCCCGCAAACGCCGATAGCGAGTCGGTGAGCGCCCGCCATCGCCAGGTCGGGGCACACAGATATACCGGCTCCCACGCGTGAGGACGCAGCTTGCGCTTGAACGTGCCGAGGCCACGGAAGTCGTAGAGCGGCGTCGAGATCACCCGCGCGAACCGAAGCAGCGCCGGCACCGCACCTGCGAGCGGAGCAAGTCCCAACGTGACGGTGTCGTGCTGGGCGATCTGCGGATCTCTCATCGCCGCATCGATCAACAGCTCCGGCGTTCCGTTCGGTGCATCGCTGGTCCGCAACACATCCTCGATGAACCAGCGGCCGCGCGAATACACCGGGATGGCCGACAAGAACCCGACCAGCCGCGCGCCTTGCATCGCGACGATCATCACGCGCTCGTCCGGAAAGCTGATCGGTTCGAGCTGGACCAAGAACCCCATCGGCGCCATCTTGCGCGCGGCGAGCCACTCGAGCGCGAGGTTGTGGATCGCCACCCGATGCTGATCGAGCTCGCCGGTTGTGAGCCTCCGCACCGTGACGCCCTTGGCTGCGGCGCGACGGAGCTGATAGCGCAGCGATGACGCCGACCGCATCACGCCCTCCCACTGCCCCGCCCGCCACACCGGTTGTTCACCGATCGCCAGCGTCGACCAGCCAACCGCGGTCACGAATCGCTGTTCGCACGCGAAGAAACACGCGCGCCGGCGATGTACACGCGCCGCGTCAACGAACGCGTTGGCCACGCTGACCAGTCGGTGCTCTGCCGCAACCGGCGCACCACCCGCCACCCACGCCGACCCGGTGTCGACGTATGCCACGAACGCGTCGTCATCGCAGAACCAGTAGCGAAACTCCGGTTCGAGCAGTTGAAACGACACGGTCGTCCAGCCATGACGCCGCAGGATCCCCAGCGCGCGATCGCGATCGGTCACCGGACCCCGCGAGGGATCCTGCCCCGGCGCGGTGCCGGGATCGTGAACGCCGACCTCGTCAATCATATCGTGTTGCGATATATATCGTGCCGCTCGATCAGTTACGACCCATTACGACCGTTTGCGCCCTGCCAACACCATCCTGTGAGAGATCCTAGTGCCAAGCCGCGAAATCACCGACCACGAGTATCGACTGCTGGCGGGGTTCCGCCATCACCTGCGCTCTTTCACCGCATTCTCCGAGGGCGCTGCTCGTGCTGTCGGGCTCGAGCCACGCCAGCACCAGCTGTTGTTGGCGCTCCGCGGCTTACCCGAGAACACCGAGCCCAGCGTCCAGACCCTTGCCGATCAGATGGTGCTTCGCCATCACACGGTGGTCGAGCTGCTGGATCGGCTCGAGGCCGGCGGGTTGATCCGGCGCGAACGCGCGGCGGACGATCGACGGCGCTCGCATATCAAGCTGACCGCGCGCGGCGCAGCCTTGCTTCGCAAGCTGTCCGACGCTCACTTCGACGAGCTGCGCTCGCTGGCGCCCGCTCTGCTCGAGTCTCTCCACGCGGTGCTCCGCGCATCGACAGGTAAGGCAGCATGAAAGAACTAGGTGACTTCACGGCCACACGGCGAGTGATTCCAATCGCGATGGTGGCAACCGGTGTCGGCGTGATCGCGTCGTTTGTCGCGCTCGCGCTGCTCAAGCTGATCGGGCTATGTACGAATCTGTTCTTCTTCCAGCGCTGGGAGACCGACCTCAGCTCGCCGGCAGGCCACCAGCTCGGCGTCGGGGTCGTGCTCGTCCCGATCATTGGTGGCGTGCTCATCGGACTGATGGCGAAGTTTGGTTCCGACAAGATTCGCGGCCACGGCATTCCCGAGGCGCTCGAATCGATCCTGATGCGAGGCAGTCGGATCGAAGCCAAGGTCGCGGTGCTCAAGCCGCTATCGTCGGCGATCTCGATCGGCTCGGGTGGCCCGTTCGGCGCCGAGGGACCGATCATCATGACGGGTGGTGCATTCGGCTCGCTGATCGCGCAGCGGTTTCATCTGACGGCTGCCGAGCGCAAGACGCTGCTGGTCGCCGGGTCGGCCGCCGGCATGGCGGCGACGTTCGGCACGCCGCTGGCGGCGACGCTGCTTGCGGTCGAGCTGCTGCTGTTCGAATGGAAGCCGCGTAGCTTGATCCCCGTCGCGATGGCGTGCGCGAGTGCGATGGCGACGCGTCACTTCCTGTTCGATGCGATCCCGCTGTTCCCCGTCAATGCGCTCGTGGCCGGTGACGACATCGGCGTCCTGCTGGGCTGCGTGGTCGTCGGGCTGGGTGCCGGGCTGCTGTCGGCGGCGATGACCAAGAGCGTCTACGTGTTCGAGGATCTGTTCCCCAAGCTGCGCATCCACTGGATGTGGTGGCCGGCGCTCGGCGGCTTGGTCATCGGTCTCGGCGGTCTGATCGAGCCCCGCGCGCTCGGCGTTGGCTACGACGTGATCGCGGATCTATTGAATGGCCGGTTGGCGATCGCGGCGATCGTCGTGCTCGTGCTCACGAAGTGGGCGATCTGGGCGGTCTCCCTGGGGTCCGGCACGTCGGGTGGCGTGCTCGCACCACTGCTCATGCTCGGGGCATCGCTCGGCGCCCTGCTCGCGCCGACGCTGCCGGGCGCGCCGATCGGGTTCTGGCCACTCGTGGCGATGGGGGCCATCCTTGGCGGCACCATGCGCTCGCCGCTCACCGGAATCCTGTTCGCGGCCGAAGTCAGCGGGGACTTCAATGCGCTGCTGCCGCTCTCGGTCGCCGTGTTCATCGCGCACGGGCTCACCGTGCTCGTCCTCAAGCGCTCGGTCCTCACCGAAAAGGTCGCGCGCCGCGGCTATCACGTCACCCGCGAATACGAGATCGATCCGCTCGAGGTGCTGTTCGTGCGCGAGGTCATGCGCCCCGACGCCGGTGCGGGTGCCTCGATCGCCGCCGCCGCGTTTGCCGACGAGACCTTGCGCACCGTGACGCTGCGGATGGCCAATCTGCGGATCACCACGCTGCGCGTCGTCGACAGCAGCGGCACCCCGGTGGGCGTCATCGATCTCGAGGACGTGCTGGTCGCACGCCGCCGCCACCTCGAAGAGGAGACTCGCCGCGAGCGCGTCGCTCCCCTGCCCGCCTGGGTCCCGCTGCCCAGCTGGGTGCCGCTCATCGGCCCGCGCGAGAGCTCGTGAGCTTTCGCGAACAACGCGTGGCCAATCCGATTCACTCCGAGCAGCGCCTTGCTCGAGCTCGAGCAAGACGAGCTGCGGCCAATGCCCGTTCCGCCGCAGCGGGATTCCGCGAACCCGCAGTGTGTTCTGCCGATACCGAAACCGGCCGTTGGGGTCCGTCGATCAAGCCGGCGATGCGAATAGGGATAGCCCCTCGGTGGCAACGAAAGCTTCAACGCCTGCAACGCGCTCGCCTCGCTCGGCTTCGCTGGCCGTGATCGCGTCAACCCTCGTCGTTGCGCAAGTCGCACGGCTTGGCCTTGTTCGCCACGTCACCGACGACTCGTCGCACCATGTTGGTCAGCGTATCGAGCCGACCGTGCCACGCGAACCGTCATCTGCAGGACGACACCGGCGTCCAGGGCTGCCCGGCGCGCGCATGCGCCAGCAACCGGCGCAGCTGCTCGTGTTCGAGCTGGCTCGCTTGCTCGAAGCCGTCCGGATTTCGGACACGAAGTTGCGCAAACAGAGTCTGACCCCTATTGCTCGTCGACCGGCCTGGGCCACGTCCGCCGTCCAAAACGCGACGGCGACAGGTCCCGTGTGATGGAAATCCGGTAGTGCTCGACGGCATCCGAGCGCACCAACGACAACAGGCAGGCCTTTCGAGCCTGCCTGTTGCCTAGCCGCGAGCCTGTTTACTCGGCCGTCGCGTCGGCGACTTCCGCCATGTCACCGACGTCGTCCGGGGTCGGCATCGCGCTGCTGTAGCGCTCGACGTCCATGTCATCGTCCTCATCCTCTTCGGGCGCGACATCCACGGTCAGACGCTTGTAGGCGCCAAGACCGGTACCGGCTGGGATCAGCCGGCCCATGATGACGTTCTCCTTGAGGCCGCGGAGGTAGTCGACGCGTCCGTTGATCGACGCCTCGGTGAGCACCTTCGTGGTCTCCTGGAACGACGACGCCGAGATGAACGACTCGGTCGACAGCGACGCCTTCGTGATCCCGAGCAACAGCGCATCGCCCTTGGCCGGCTGGCCGCCTGCGACGATCACGCGCTCGTTCTCCTCCTCGAAGATGTGCTTCTCGACATGCTCCTCGATCAGGAAGTTGGTGTCGCCCGGATCCGAGACGCTCACGCGACGCAGCATCTGGCGAACGATCACCTCGATGTGCTTGTCGTTGATGCGAACGCCCTGGAGCCGGTAGACCTCCTGGATCTCGTCCACCAGGTACTTGGCCAGCGCGCGCTCGCCGAGCACCTTGAGGATGTCGTGCGGGTTCGCCGGCCCGTCCATCAGCGCCTCGCCAGCGCGGACGCGATCGCCCTCGCGGACCGACAGGTGCTTGCCCTTCGGGATCAAGTACTCGCTCGGATCGCCGACCTCGGGAACCACGAGCACCTTGCGCTTGCCCTTGGTGTCCTTGCCGAAGTGCACGGTGCCGTCGATCTCGCAGATGACCGCGTGATCCTTCGGCTTGCGCGCCTCGAACAGCTCGGCAACACGCGGCAGACCGCCGGTGATGTCCTTGGTCTTCGTGGTCTCGCGCGAGATCTTGGTGATCACATCGCCGGCCTCGACGAAGTCGCCGTCGTTGACGTAGATGTTCGCACCCACCGGGAGGAAGTAGCGGGCCTCGCCCTCGCCGTTGGGCAGCTTGACGGTGTTGCCGTCGGCGTCCTTCAGCGTGATGCGCGGGCGGCTGTCCGCGTCCTTCGACTCGATGATCGTCTTGCGCGACAGGCCGGTGACCTCGTCGAGCGACTCCTGCATCGTGACGCCGTCGATGATGTCTCCGTACTTCACGTACCCGGAGACCTCCGTGACGATCGGCATCGCGAACGGATCCCACTCGGCCATCAGCTGACCCGCCTTGACGCGGGCACCGTCGGCGACCATCAGGCGTGCGCCGTACTGCAGGCCATACTTCTCGCGCTCGCGACCGATGTCGTCGACGAGGTGCAGCTCACCCTGGCGGTTCATCACCACCCAGTGGTCCTTCTTCTTGACCAGCTGCACGTTGCTGAGCTTGACCGTGCCCTCGTTCCGGGCCTCGAGCGAGCTCTGGACCGTACCGATCTGACCGACGCCACCGATGTGGAACGTCCGCATCGTCAGCTGCGTACCTGGCTCACCGATCGACTGGGCGGCAATGACGCCCACCGCCTCACCGATGTTGACCATGTGACCGCGCGCCAGATCGCGTCCGTAGCACAGCGAGCAGATGCCGCGCCGGGTCTCGCACGCGAGCACCGAGCGGATCTTCACGCGGTCGATACCGGCGTTGTCGATGATCTTGACGTGATCCTCGGTGATCTCGGCATTCGCCGGGCACAGCACCTCGCCGGTGTACGGGTCGACGATGTCCTCGAGCACCACGCGACCGAGGATCCGGTCGCCGAGCCGCTCGATGATCTCGCCACCTTCGATCAGCGGCATCATCTCCATGCCCTGGCGGGTACCGCAGTCGAACTCCGAGATGATCGTGTCCTGCGAGACGTCGACGAGGCGGCGCGTCAGGTAACCCGAGTTCGCCGTCTTGAGCGCCGTATCCGCGAGACCCTTACGAGCACCGTGGGTCGAGATGAAGTACTGCAGCACCGAGAGACCTTCACGGAAGTTCGTCGTGATCGGCGTCTCGATGATCTCACCTGACGGCTTGGCCATCAGGCCGCGCATGCCGGCGAGCTGGCGCATCTGCTGCTGCGAGCCGCGGGCACCCGAGTCAGCCATGATGTAGATCGAGTTGAACGACGGCGCCTTCTTCATCGATCCGCTCTGCGGATCTTTGAACTCGTCCGTCGAGATCTCCTTCATCATGTCCTTGGCGATCGCCTCGGCGACCTGCGCCCAGATGTCGACCACCTTGTTGTAGCGCTCACCGTCGGTGATGAGCCCTTCGGTGTACTGCTCCTCGATCTCGGAGACTTCCTTCTTGGCCTCGTCGAGCAGGGTCTCCTTGGACGGCGGGATGACCATGTCGTCGAGGCAGATCGAGATGCCTGCGCGCGTCGCGAACGTGTATCCGGTGGTCCGCAGCGCATCCGCCAGCAGCACCGTGGCCTTCTGGCCAGCCTCGCGATAGACGAGGTCGATCAGCTCGGCGAGCTGCTTCTTGCCCATCACCCGGTTGATCGCGTCGAACGGGATCTCCTTGGGGCAGATGTCCTTGAGCAACGCGCGACCGACCGTGGTCATCACCAGCTCGGTGCCACCGTCGGCAGCCGCCATCCGCAGCTTGATCGCCGCCTGGAGGTGGACCTCCTGGTGGTCGTACGCCATCCGGACCTCGTCGATCGACGCGAACACGCCCTGCGTGGGACGCCCGTTCTTGTCCTCCTTGTACTCGCCCTTCGCGAACGGACGCTCGCGGGTGAGGTGGTACAGGCCGAGCACGATGTCCTGCGACGGAACGATGATCGGCTTGCCGTTGGCGGGGGACAGGATGTTGTTCGTGCTCATCATGAGCACGCGCGCTTCCATCTGCGCCTCGATGGAGAGCGGCACGTGGACGGCCATCTGGTCGCCGTCGAAGTCGGCGTTGAACGCCGCGCACACCAGCGGATGCAGCTGGATCGCCTTACCCTCGGTGAGCACCGGCTCGAACGCCTGGATGCCGAGGCGGTGCAAGGTCGGCGCGCGGTTGAGCAGCACCGGGTGCTCCTTGATCACCTCTTCGAGGATGTCCCACACCTCGGGACGCTCCTTCTCCACCAGCTTCTTGGCGCTCTTGATCGTCGTGACCAGGTGGCGCTCTTCGAGCTTGTTGTAGATGAACGGCGTGAACAGCTCGAGCGCCATCTTCTTGGGCAGGCCGCACTGGTGCAGCTTGAGCTCGGGACCGATCACGATCACCGAACGACCCGAGTAGTCGACGCGCTTGCCAAGCAGGTTCTGGCGGAACCGGCCCTGCTTGCCCTTGAGCATGTCGGACAAGGACTTCAGCGGCCGCTTGTTCGGGCCGGTGATCGTCTTGCCGCGGCGGCCGTTGTCGAACAACGCGTCCACGGCCTCCTGCAGCATCCGCTTCTCGTTGCGGATGATGATCTCGGGCGCGTTGAGCTCCTGGAGCCGGCGGAGCCGGTTGTTCCGGTTGATCACGCGGCGGTAGAGGTCGTTGAGATCCGAGGTCGCGAACCGGCCGCCGTCGAGCGGAACCAGGGGGCGCAGATCCGGCGGGATCACCGGGATGATGGTCAGCATCATCCACTCGGGCTTGTTGCCGCTCTCGCGGAACGCCTCGACCACCTTGAGCCGCTTGGCGATCTTCTTGCGCTTGGCCTCCGAGGTGACCTCGCGCATCTCGGCGCGCAGCGTCTCGGCGAGCGAGACGATGTCGAGATCCTTCAGCAGCTGCAGGATCGCCTCGGCACCCATGCCGGCGTCGAACGCGTCGAACCCGAGCTCCTCGTGGAGCTTGGCGTAGCGGTCCTCGGTCAGCAGCTCGGCCTTCGTCAGACCCGATTGCTTCGGATCGATCACGATGAACGATTCGCAGTACAGAACCTTCTCGAGATCCTTGAGCGGGATGTCCAGCAGGTTACCGATCCGCGACGGCAGGCTCTTCAAGAACCAGATGTGCGCGACCGGAGTGGCCAGCGAGATGTGGCCCATGCGCTCGCGGCGCACCTTGGCCTGGATCACCTCGACGCCGCACTTCTCGCACACCACGCCGCGGTGCTTCATGCGCTTGTACTTGCCGCAGTTGCACTCGTAGTCTTTGACCGGCCCGAAGATCTTCGCGCAGAACAGACCATCGCGCTCCGGCTTGAACGTCCGGTAGTTGATGGTCTCGGGCTTCTTCACCTCGCCATGGCTCCACTCGCGGATCTTCTCCGGCGACGCGAGCATGATGCGGATCGCGCTGAATGAACGCGGATCTTTCGGCTTCTCGAAGAAGTTGAAGATGTCCTTCACGGGGTCTCCTTGGCGGCGGCGGTCACAGCGGTGGGGCTGAGAGAATCTGTGGAAATACGCCATCCGAAGAATGCGCGGAACACGAGCAGCGCCGACGCAATCAGGATGAGGATGAACAGGGTCGTTTCGAGTGCGGACTGCAGGTCAGTCCAGGCCCGGTGAGCGGGTACCCAGTCGACATAGGCCGACAGCGCGCCCTCCTGCTTGGGCTCCTGGCGGACCAGCAAGATGGCGCCAAGCCCGAGCACCGCGGAGAGCGCAACGTCGCCGGTCATGCGCAACGTTGCTTGAGCCGAGGTGTGCTGCTCGCGCTTGAGACGAGCCAGTGCGTCCATCATCCCGCGCTCCCCATCTTGTCGGCCACTTCGCGCGCCAGCGCGGCGAGGCCGGCCGGGATGCCGGGCGCTTGCTCTCGCGCGCGCTGCGGCATGCTCGGATCCTCGATGAGCTCGACGTCGAGGCAAAGCGCCTGGAGCTCCTTGAGCAGCACGTTGAACGACTCCGGCAGGCCGGCCTCGAGCACGTGCTCGCCCTTGACGATCGACTCGTACATGCGAGTACGGCCGAGCACGTCGTCGGACTTGACGGTGAGGAACTCCTGCAGCGCGTACGCGGCGCCGTAGGCCTCCATCGCCCAGACTTCCATCTCGCCGAGGCGCTGGCCACCGAACTGCGCCTTGCCGCCCAGCGGCTGCTGGGTGACGAGCGAGTACGGGCCGATGCTGCGAGCGTGGATCTTGTCATCGACGAGGTGGTGCAGCTTGAGCATGTACATCACGCCCACCGTCACCGCGTTGTCGAACGGCTCGCCGGTCTTGCCGTCGATCAGGCGGGCCTGACCGGACACCGGCAGACCTGCCATCTTGAGCGCGCTCTTGATCTCGTGCTCGTTGGCGCCGTCGAACACCGGGGTCGCGAGGTGGACGCCGTGGATCAGCGTCTTCGCGAATCGGCCGACGTCTTCCTGCGCGAGCTTGTCGATGATCGGCGTGTGATCCGGGAACAGCTTCTTGAGCTTCTCCTTGAGCACGTCGGCCGACCAGTTGGTCTGCAGATACGCCTCGATCTGGTTGCCGAGCGACTTGGCGGCCCACCCGAGGTGAACCTCGAGGATCTGGCCGATGTTCATACGGCTCGGCACGCCGAGCGGGTTGAGCACGATGTCGACCGGCGTTCCGTCCTCGAGGTACGGCATATCCTCCTCGGGGAGCAGGCGCGACACCACGCCCTTGTTGCCGTGGCGTCCGGCCATCTTGTCGCCGACCGAGAGCTTCCTCTTGATCGCCAAGTAGACCTTGACCAGCTTGATCACGCCGGGCGGCAGCTCGTCGCCCTTGGTGAGCTTCGAGATCTTCTCCTGGTACTGGAGCTCGATGTTGTGGACGTCTTCCTCACGCTTGGCGGCGAGCTGCTCCAGCTGCTCCTCGACCTTGCCGTCGCCGGAGTCGAGCTGGATCTCGTGCCAGTAGCGATGCGGCGTCTCGGCCAGCATCTCGAGCGTGATCTTCTCGCCCTTGGGAACGAGGACCTTGCCCTTGTCGTCGACCAGGCGCGACACCGTCGTCTTGCCGACGAGCAGCTCGCGCATCTTGTTGTAGTACGCCTCCGAGATGATCTTGATCTCGTCGCGCTTGTTGAGGTTGAGCAGCTCCTTCTCGGCGTCTTCGATCGCCTGAGCGCGCTCGTCCTTCTCGGTACCCTTGCGCGCGAACACGCGGGCGCCGATCACCACGCCGGTGACACCGGGCGGCACGCGGAGCGACGTGTCGCGAACGTCGCCGGCGCGCTCACCGAAGATCGCGCGGAGCAGCTTCTCCTCGGGGGATAGCTGGGTCTCGCCCTTCGGCGTGATCTTGCCGACCAGGATGTCGCCAGCCTTGACCTCGGCGCCGATGCGCACGATGCCCGACTCGTCGAGGTCCTTGAGCGCTTCCTCGCCGACGTTCGGGATGTCGCGCGTGATCTCTTCCTTGCCGAGCTTGGTGTCGCGGGCGACGCACTCGAACTCCTCGATGTGGATCGAGGTGAACACGTCGTTCTTGACCAGCTTCTCGTTGATCAGGATCGAGTCTTCGAAGTTGTAGCCGCCCCACGGCATGAACGCGACGACCACGTTCTGGCCGAGCGCGAGCTCGCCGGTCTCGGTCGCGGGACCGTCGGCGATCACGTCACCCGCCTTGACCTTATCGCCCGGCTGGACGATCGGCTTCTGGTTCATGCAGGTGTTCTGGTTCGAGCGCTGGAACTTCACCAGCGTGTAGATGTCGGGACGGACCGAGTTCGGATCCTTGGGATCCACCTTCGACGGCCGCACGACGATCCGGTTGGCGTCGACCCAGTCGACCGTGCCTTCGCGCTTGGCGACGACGGTGACGCCGGAGTCGCGGGCGACGATGCCCTCCATGCCCGTACCGATCAGCGGCGACGTGGTGCGGATCAGTGGCACCGCCTGGCGCTGCATGTTCGATCCCATGAGCGCGCGGTTGGCGTCGTCGTGCTCGAGGAACGGGATCAGCGACGCGGCCACCGACACCAGCTGGTTCGGCGACACGTCCATCAGGGTGACGTCGTCGGGCTTCGTCATGATCACGTCGGAGCCCTTGCGGCACGACGTGTAGTCACCCGCGAGCTTGCCGCCCTTCACGTCGGCATTGGCCTGGGCGATGATCTGACCTTCCTCCTGGAGCGCCGAGTAGAACTGGACCTCCTCGGAGATCTTGCCCTGCTCGACCGCGCGGTACGGCGTCTCGATGAAGCCGTATTCGTTGACGCGAGCGAACGTCGACAGCGACGCGATGAGTCCGATGTTCGGACCTTCCGGCGTCTCGATCGGGCAGATCCGGCCGTAGTGCGTCGGGTGCACGTCGCGCACCTCGAAGCCCGCGCGCTCGCGGGTCAGACCACCCGGTCCGAGCGCCGACAGCCGGCGCTTGTGGGTGACCTCCGACAACGGATTCGTCTGGTCCATGAACTGCGACAGCTGCGAGCTGCCGAAGTACTCCTTGACCACCGCGCTCACCGGCTTGGCGTTGATCAGATCGTGCGGCATGAGCGTCTCGATCTCTTGCGACATGCTCATGCGCTCTTTGATCGCGCGCTCCATGCGGACCAGACCGATGCGGTACTGGTTCTCCATCAGCTCGCCGACGGCGCGGACGCGCCGGTTGCCGAGATGATCGATGTCGTCGATCACGCCGCGGCCGTTGCGCAGCTCGATCAGGTAGCGAACCGTCTCGAGGATATCGCGCTTGGTCAGGACCTGCGTCTCGATCGCCTCGTCGATCTTGAACTTGTAGTTGAGCTTCAAACGGCCGACGCGCGACAGGTCGTAGCGCTCGGCGTTGAAGAACAAGTTCTGGAAGAGGTTCTGTGCACCGTCGAGCTGGGGCTGATCGCCCGGACGCAGCCGGCGGTAGATCTCCATGATCGCCTCGTCGGGACCCTGGAGCTTGTCGGCGAGCAGCGTGTTGCGCAGGTACGGGCCGACGTTGAGGTTGTCGATGAACAGCACCTCGACCTTCTCGACGCCGCGCTCGCGCAGCTCATCGAGCTTGGCCTCCGACAGCTCCTCGTTGCACTGCAGAAGAACTTCGCCGGTCGAGTCGTCGATCACGTCGCGCGCCGAGACCTTGCCGGCGAGCTCATCGAGATCGATCGGCAGCAGGTCGACGCCCGACTCCTGGAGCTTGCGGATCGCACCCTTGGTGAACTTGCGGTTCTTCTTGACCAGGACTTCCTTGGTCTTGGGGTGCTTGATGTCGCGGGTCGCGCGCTGGCCCACGAGCAGCTCGTAGTTGACCTGGCGGCTGTACTTCTTCTGCGGCTCGAAGTGGATCGTCTCGGTGTCGTAGAAGTAGTTGAGCAACTCTTCCGTCGAGTAGCCGAGCGCACGCAGCAGCACCGTTGCGTACAGCTTGCGGCGACGATCGATGCGGACGTAGAGGATGTCCTTGTGGTCGAACTCGAAGTCGAGCCACGACCCGCGGTACGGGATCACGCGCGCCGAATAGAGCAACTTGCCCGACGAGTGGGTCTTGCCCTTGTCATGATCGAAGAACACGCCCGGCGAGCGATGCAGCTGGCTGACGATCACGCGCTCGGTGCCGTTGATGATGAACGTGCCCGAGTCCGTCATCAGCGGGATCTCGCCGAAGTAGACCTCTTGCTCCTTCACGTCGCGGATCGACTGGACGTTGGTCTCTTCGTTCACGTCCCAGACGACGAGGCGGATGATGACCTTGATCGGCGCCGCGAACGTCATGCCGCGCGCGCGGCACTCGTCGACGTCGTACTTCGGCTTCTCGAGGTTGTACGAAACGAACTCGAGCGAGCTGGTCTCCGAGAAATCCTTGATCGGGAACACGCTCTTGAACACGCCCTGAAGGCCCATGTCCTCGCGCTTCTCGATCGGAACGTCGATCTGGAGAAATTTGTCGTAGCTACGCTTCTGGATATCGATCAGATTCGGGATCTCGATGACCTGCTTAAGCTTCGCGAAGGTCTTTCGGGCCCGGAAGTTTTTCTGAATCTGTGACGCCATGTGCGTGGTTCCCCTTGGTGGTCCCGTGGCAACGGGTGCTGGACCTGGGCTGGGTATGTGGTGCCGCCGAACGTGAACGAACCGAAACGGAACTTCCGTCGATCACCAGCAATCCCCCTGCTCTGGGGGATCTCGGTGAGCGACGGCTTTATGTGCTCGCGTAGGCCGACGAGTGCGCGCTTTCTCGTCGGTGACGCCTGGAACTGACTGCGCTGCGCAAACCGGGGCTGCGTATAGCACAGCCACGGAGAATGGAAGCGAAATCTGCAACGCAAGTGCCCGTGCCAAGATCTCCCTGCCAACCTTGCGGGGTCGAGCTGGCGGACGCCCGGGCGGGCTGCCCAACCGGCTGAACCCAAATGACCGGGTCCGCAAGGACGGATCGGTCGAACAGGGATCACCAGACACGAACGCCGGAACCGACTGGGTCGGTCCGGCGCCGAGGCACGCGTACTACGCGAGCAAGAAACTACTTGAGCTCGACTTCGGCGCCGGCTTCCTTGAGCTTCTTGACGATGTCGTCGGCCTCGGTCTTGTTGACGCCGGCCTTGACGTCCTTCGGCGCGCCATCGACCAGGTCCTTGGCGTCCTTGAGACCCAGGCCCGTAACCTCGCGGACGACCTTGATCACGGAGATCTTGTTGGCGCCGCCGTTCTTGAGAACGACGGTGAACTCGGTCTTCTCCTCGGCCGCTGGCGCGCCCGTGGTCGCACCCGGT
>JBFWXW010000107.1:0-17649 GCA_050187075.1 Kofleriaceae bacterium
TCGACGTCGATCTTGCCGGGCGATGAGATCGCACGGATGCCCGCCGCGGCGTCGGATTGCTGGACCTGCGCCAGCCGCTCGCTCGCGGCCAGCCCGGGCTCGTGAATGAACGCGCGCAGCGAGTAATACAGGATGTTGGTGGCAAGCGCGTGATCGCCCTTGGCCAGCGCCTCGTCGTAGACCGGTGCGAGGTTCTCGGGGTTGTGGCGATGGAGGAACGCGACGATCTCGTCGCGATGCGCGCGCGCGTAGCCGCCCATCAGGTTTGCGAGCGAGTGGCTGTTCGACGAAACGAAGTACACCGGTCGGGCGGGCGGGATCGACGGCGCGATCGCCTGCCACCAGCGCAGCGCCGAGCGCTGGTACTCGCGAAACGAGCCATCGAGCAAGCGCACGAACAGATCGCAGTCGTGAGCGATCATGTCGCGAAGGATGTCGCTCGACCGCGGCCCGAGCGCGCCACGTAGCCGCGCCACCGCGACATCGTCTCCGAGCGCACCGGCGAGCGCGACATCATCGGTGACGTCGTCGATCCGGGCGGCGATCAACCGCTCGCGCAGCTTGTTCCACTCGATCTGATAGGCCGTGAGGATCGGCACCAGATCGTCGATGTCCGACGCCGACGCGATGAACGCGGCGAGCGTGTCCTGACCGCCCCAGCGCAGCGGACGCCGCCGGCCACGCGTCCGTACGGTTTGCCACTTGCTGACCGAAAAGCCCGCGGCTTCGAACTGGGCCAGGCTCTGGCCCAGCACGATCCGGCGGATCTTCGGCATGCATTCGGGCAGCCGACCGGCGCTGTACGCGAACGCCGCGAGATCCGGCTCGGGCGCCTCGGCGCCGAGGTGAAGGCTCGAGCGCGAGAACAGGTGCGACTCCTCGAACGCGCGCACTCGCACGTCGCCGCTCGATCGGAGCAGCGAGTAGTACGTGCGAATGTAGAGATCGATCTCGTCGCTGGTGGCGCGAGGCGGCTGGCGATCCACGGTGCAAGCGTAGATCAGCCGCGGCCCCGGCGTCCCCACCTGCGGCAGGGTTCGCCGCTACCGGGCGTCCTCGAACCCGTCGAACTCGGGGTCATCCGGGCTGTTCTCGCCGTACTGGTTGACGAGGATCACCAGCCGATCAACGGCTTGCTCGCTGACGATGGCTGCGTCGAGCTGGCAGGCCAGCGCCGGATGGCCGCTCGACGTGAGGCCATCGCAGTGCATGAGCGACCCGATTCGCAGGGTGTCGCCATCGACGCTCCAGGTCGAATGCTTCGTCGTCTTGGTCGTCGCGTCCGGGGTGGTCGAGGTTCCCTGCGGGATGTCGATTTCGACCCCTTCCCAGTAGAACACCTGCGCCTCACCGTCGGGCAACAGGAACATCTGGATGCTGAACGCGTTGCGCCCGCTCGGATCGTCAGAAAACGAACCCTGACCGACGACGTGCGTGTGAGAGCTGGCCCACACGAACTGGTCATAGTACTCGCTCGCCGGCACGCCGTTGATGATCGGCTCGTTCTGATCGGGCTCCTCGCTCGGATCGCTGGGCTCGCCACCGCCGTCCGCGCATGCCGCCGCACCAAGCAGCGTCGTGAGCACACCGAACACACCAACAACAAATCTCATCGTCATCACGGGTCTCCTCTTGACTACAAATGCCGGCACGCCATCCAAGACACGGCCGGCAGACGACCGGCGCGTCCTCGCCCGCTCTGCGCGCCACATGACGCGGACATCGGGTTGAAAATCGGGCTCACTCAAGCCACGGAC
Source organism: Kofleriaceae bacterium (assembly GCA_050187075.1). Taxonomy (GTDB): domain Bacteria; phylum Myxococcota_A; class Polyangia; order Haliangiales; family Haliangiaceae; genus JABFXX01. The sequence goes on from JBFWXW010000107.1 coordinate 1,758, forward strand.
CGCGCCCCCGGGGCGATCACCCTTGGCTCCGGAACGCTTTTCCTGGCGCCCAGTTAGTGTTAACCAGTTGCCTCCCTCCACCCTGGGGGGTCCAGGAACACCGTGAGTAAAGAAGAGTTAGTCCATCTCGACGGCGAGGTCATCTTGATCGCGAAGGGCGGGAACTTTCGCGTCAAGCTCGACAACGGCCACGAGGTGCTGGCCAAGCTCGCGGGCAAGGTTCGACGTCACCGCATCCGCGTGGTGCTTGGTGACCGCGTTACCGTGGCGGTCTCGCCGTACGACCCGACCCGCGGATTCATCGTCTATCGCCAGCGCTAACGCGCGGGTGGCGCCAGCGCTAACGCGCCGGTGGCGCCAGCGCTAACGCGCCGGTGGGCGCCAGCGCTAACGCGCCGGTGGGCGCCAGCGCTAACGCGCGGGTAGCGACAGCGCTATCTGTCGGCGCAGGCGCGACATTCCGGCTGCATGCACCGAGTCTGGGGTTAGACTGCCGGGCGTGGAAACGCCCCTCTACGTCGGTATCGATCTAGGCACCACCAACTCCGCCGCGGCGGTCTTCGACGGCGAGCGGGTTTCGGTGATCCGCAACGCGCAAGGCGCGACGGTGACGCCCTCGGTCGTGCGCATCGACAAGCAGGGACGGATCACCGTGGGCACGCGCGCGCGGCGGTTCCTCGAGCAAGACCCGACCAACACGGTGGGCGAGTTCAAGCGCCTGATGGGCACTGGCAAGGCGATCGAGTTTCCCGCGGCGAACGCAGCAAAGAAGCCCGAGCAGCTGTCCGCCGAGATCCTCAAGGCATTGCGCCAGGACATCACCGATCAGCTCGGCGTCTCGGTGGAGCGCGCCGTGATCTCGGTGCCCGCGCTGTTCGAGCTGCCGCAGAGCTCGGCAACCTCGGAGGCAGCGCGGCTCGCAGGGTTTGCGCGAGTCGAGCTGTTACAGGAGCCGATCGCGTCGGCGCTGGCCGCCGGATGGCGCGCCGAGGACGATGGCGCGGGAACCTGGCTGGTGTTCGACCTCGGCGGCGGCACGTTCGATGCGTCGCTGCTGGAGACCCGCGACGGCTTGCTCCGGGTGGTCAGCCACGACGGCGACAACTTCCTCGGTGGTCGCGACTTCGACTGGGCCATCACCGAGCACCTCGCCTCCCAGCTCGCGATCGTTCCGCGCCGCAACAACCCCGAGCACGCGGCCGCCTTGCGCGCGCTTCGCCTCGCGGCGGAGGACGCCAAGATCGAGCTCTCTCGCAACGATCGCGCACAGGTGTCGCTGGCCCAGCCGCTGTCGATCGACGGCACCGACGTCGACGTGGATCTCGAGCTCACGCGCAGTACGGTCGAGCAGTTGTGCGCGCCGCTGGTCGACCGCGCGCTGGAGGTCTGCGTCCGGTTGATGACCGCCAATGGACTTGGCCCGGGCCGGCTGGCGAACATCGTCCTCGTCGGCGGACCGACGGTGATGCCGATGGTTCGCCAGCGGGTGGCCGCTCGGCTCGAAGCGTCGATCGTCGACGGTCACGATCCGATGACGCTGGTCGCGCAAGGCGCCGCGCTGTATGCGGCCACCGCCGGGCTCGACGGTCGCGCGACGACGCTGTCGGCGACGGCGAAGCCGGGGCGGCAGGTATGGCTGCAGTACCCGGCCGTGTCGGCCGATCTCACGCCGCACGTCGTCGGCAAGTTCGTCGGTGACAACCCGCCTGCCAAGGTCAAGCTGGTCCGCGCCGACGGCGGCTGGTCGAGCGCGGAGGCGTCGGTCGGGCCCGATGGCACGTTCATGACCAGCGTCACGTTGCTTCCTCGCCGCGCGTGCACGTTTCAGATCGAAGCTCGTACGGCCACCGGCGATCCGGTCGACGTCACGCCCGCCGGGATCACGATCGTCCAGGGCCTCACGATCGGCGATCCGCCGCTGTCGCGCACGCTTGGCGTCGCCCTCGCCAACGGCCACGTCCAGGTCTACCTCGAGCGCGGCGCACCACTGCCGGCTCGTCGCACGTTCACCCATCACACGATCGAGACGATCGCCAAGGGCAGCTCCGACAGCGTGCTCAGGATCCCGATCGTCCAGGGCGAGCTGACGCAGGCCGATCTGTGCCGGCTGGTCGGCACGCTGGACATCGGAGGTGACGCGGTGACGGACACCGTGCCGACCGGTGCTGCCGTCGAGGTCACGATCGAGCTCGACCGTGGTGGCCGGCTGGCCGCGCGCGCCCTGGTCCCGGCGATCGGTCAGGTGTTCGAGCACGTCGCGCATCTACTTGTCCCCGACGCCTCGCCCGATTCCCTCGAGGCCACGATCCGAGATCTCCAGCGCCAGCTCATGGAGCTGCGCGCGGACGCGTTCCGGCACGGCCTAGGCCAGACGATCGAGAAGCTCGACAAGATCGAATCCCGGCTCGCCGAAGCAGAGCGCGACATCGACGCCGCGCACGGTGGCGACGCCGACGCCGCCCAGCGCGCACGCCGCGCGCTGATCGACATCGACGCCACGATGGCGGAAGCCGATCTCGCGCGCAAATGGCCCGAGCTCGACAGCGCGGCCCAGCACGCGGCGATCTCCGCGTCGGCCACCGTCGGGATGCACGGCACCGATGCCGAGCGCACGTTGCTCCAGGACGTGCTCGCGGCCATCGACAAGGCGCGGCGCGACAAGGACGCGGCCGAGCTCGAGCGCCAGATGCAGCTCGCAAACCGGCTGTCGAACGCCGCGTTCAATCGAACCAGTGAAGCCTGGGAGTGGTACTTCGAGCACGCGGCGTCGGAGGTCGGCAATGCCAAGGATCTGCCCCGTGCGCACAAGCTCGTCACGCAGGGTAAGACGGCCATCGATCGCGGCGATACTCCCGAGCTCCGGCGGATCGTGAAGGAGCTGTGGCAATTGTTGCCGGAGGACAGCGAGGCGCGTAAGAAGTCATTTGACTCGGGAGTGCGATGACCGCACGGTGGTACCAGGGTCTTTCGATTCGAGGAGCACGATGAGCGAGCTCGGCATCGACGACAATCCGTTCTTCGTGCTCGGCCTGGCGCCGGACGCCAGCCGGATCGAGACCGAGCGCGAGGCGCAGAAGCTCCTTGGCATGCTCGAGCTGGGGTTCGCAGAGGCCCAGACCTATCGGACTCCGCTGGGCGATCGCACGCGCACAGCGGAGGCGGTCCGCGCGGCGGTCGCGACCTTGCGCGATCCGTACAAGCGGCTGGTTGCCGAGCTCTGGGCGCGCCACGCACCGCCCGCCAAGCCGGCCGAGCCGGCCGAGCCGGCACCCGAACCGGAGCCGGTTCCACCACCCAGTCTGCGCCGGCTGCTCGGCTGGAGGCCCTGATGTACCTCGCCCTGCCCTACCTTCTGCTCGCCCGACTGCATCGCGCCGCGATCGCCGCACGCCGCCGGGACCGCACCTCGCGCTATCTGGCGTGGTCGCTCGCCGCCGGCGTGCTGTTCACGATCATGCTGCTGACCGTCACCGGCGTCGCGGCCCTGCTGTGGCTCGGCGGCGCCTGGTGGGTTTCGCTGATCGTCGTCGGCGCACTGGTCTTTCCACTGGTCGCCAGCTCGCTCGCGCGCAACGTGCTCGTGCCGCTCGGCGCACACCGGTTCAGCTATTACAGCGCCCTGTGGAGCCGGCCCGGTCCCGATGCGCAAGCGTACGCGCTGTGCATGGCCGCATGGGCGGTCGCGACGAAGCCGACCGGCACCGGCGAAGCATGGGTCGCCCGCAAGCGCGAGCTGCGGATGCCACTCGGGGATGCCGAGGTGGTCGCCACGGCGCTGCTCGCCGCGGCGCGCGGGGACGCCGATGGCGCGCGCCAGCTGTTGCGCTCGGTGCTGATGATCGTCGAGGTGCACGAGCCCGTGCGCGAGCTCGCCGGCGAGTGGCTGGCGTGTGACGCCGCCGCGCGCGGGGCGTGGCACGAGCTTGCCGATGACGCCACCGCGGGACGGTGGCCGGCGACGCCGCTGACCTATTTCCTCGAGGGCGTGGCGACCCGTCGCGCCGGTACGCCAAGCGCGCCAGGTGTCATCGAGCTGTGGGCCCGCTGGATGCTCGCGCCGCACCGCGCACACACCCGCGCGTTGCGCGACGAGTCGCTCGCGGCCTCACCCCGGGCGCCAATGGCACCGATGGAGCCCGAACCAGACGTGGATGCCCCCGAGGCCGTCGCAGCGCCGGTACGCGCCCCGCTTCCGCACGCGATCAGCTCGCATCTCGCCTTCGCACGTCGCAAAGCCACCGCGGTCACGCTCGGCACGACCGTTCGCGCATGGGACGCCGCGCTCGCGGATTCGACCACGCACGGCTGGCTCGCCCGGCGCGCGATGGAGCTGGATGCTCCGCTCGGCTCGGTCGATCGCGCATTGCGCGAGCTGACCACGGCGATCACCGATCAGATCGCAAGGATCGCCGACGCCGCCGAGCTGTCAGCCCCCACCTCTCACGGCCCGATCGGCAACGCGCTCGCGCGGCGACTCCGCCACGGCCGTCTCGACGCGCTGGAAGCTGGGTTCACGGCATGGGTCGCCCGACGTGACGAGTACGTCCGCCGATCGCGAGCCTCTGCGGCCCATCCAGCGATCGATGAGTGGCGCGAGTTTGTGGCCCTCAAGGAGGCCTATGACGCCACCTGCCGCGCGGGTGGGCTCGAGCTTCGCCGGCTCGCGTTTCCCCACGCGTTCAGCGCCGGCACCGCGATGGCGGCGTGGCTGTGGAACACGTTCGACGAGTATGCGCTGTCGCACGCGATCTCGAAGTGGCTGTACGACGAAGCCCTGGTGGTCGGCGACAGCGAGGCGATCGAGCTCGGACAGCGCAACTGCGAGCTACATGTCCCGACACGCACGAGCAGCAAGTAGCCGCCAGACCGAACGCGCACGGTAACGCCGACAACCTCGAGCCGATCGTCGACGTCGTCGTCTCGACGGAACGAGCGAAGTAGCCGCTCGACGCACACGCCATTCTTCGCGCGAACGTGAGCCGGCGTGTAACACTGTTGGCGTGCTCGGGCGCGCCGCGCGAATCGGCTACCTGATCCTCGGGTGCGTGTTTGTCGCGCTTGGAGTGATCGGCGCGTTCTTGCCGGTGATGCCGACGACGGTGTTCATGATCGGCGCACTGTGGGCTTTTTCGCTGTCGAGCAAACGGCTCGAGGCGTGGCTGCTCGACCACCCGCGGTTCGGCCCGCGGCTCGTCGCCTGGCGGGCCCACCGCGTGATCCCGCGCCGGGTGAAGCTGATCGCGTGGACCTCGATGCTGGCCAGCCTGGGCATCATGTGGCTCGGCCGCGCACCGCTGTGGGCGATCGCGGCCGCGGCCGCTCTCATGGCCATCGGCGCTGCGTACATCGCGAGTAAACCGTCATCCTCGCCATCCGAACCGCGATCACTGTGAGCGGCCGCACGTGTGCGTCGGCGCCCGCTGCCCGCTGCCCGCTGCCCATTGGATGGGTGGCGCCGTTGCGACCGAGTTAGTGCTCGCGGGTTTCGGGGCGGTCTGGTACAGCCGGGGCCATGGGCGTCGACTATTTCGTCAACCGGCCGTGTCCGCTACAGCGTGCGCAGACCGCAACCGGGTTTCTGCAGACGATGATGCACCGACGCCAGTGCAAGGTCGTCACCGCAAGCGAGCTCTATCTCGGCGAGCAGCTGGTCCAGCTCCGCGGTGGCCGGTCGCTCGAGCTCGCCCCCGTGCAGCCGGACCCGCCGATGATCGCCACGAGCGCCACCGCTGCGCAGTCGTCGGCGCAGCTGACCGCGATCGAGCGCCGGCTCGCGCCATGGGCCAAGCACTGCGATGGCTGCCCTACCCGTGTTCATGACGAGCCGTTCGGTTGCTATGGCTACATCTCCTATCCGATCCAGCCGGCGACCGAGCACTGGCTGGTTTCGCGGGCGCTCGCGATGGGGCCCGCGGCCCTGATCGCCGTGCAGATGCTCGATCGACTCGGGGTCACCGGAGCTCAGGTCGCTCAGCTGCGCACGCGCGACAGCATGTTCAGCTCGCGCGAGCCGGTGGTCGCAGGCTGGAAGATGGCCGACGGTGAGTTCTGGCCGCTGACCTCCGATCTTCTGATCGAGCTCGCGCTGTTCCCTGCAGAAGCGCGCGCACAGGTATTTGTCCCCGCCGCCGTGCTGCTCGGCCTCGTGGCCGCGACCGATGCCACCGCCGACGCGCTACGCAGCTGGGTCAGCTTTCCCCGCACCTTGGTCGCGCGCCTCATCGTACCGGCGGCCGACGCTTCGGCATCCGGCGGGTTCATCCCATACCTGCGCGCGATCGTCCTGGCAGCTCGGTCCAACGCCGCGCTGATCGTCGACCGCTGATCGTCGGGTTCACCTCGCCGACCAGTTGCAACCGAGCTCGGCCGCGGTGATGTGGCAGCGCAAGCACATCCGGCGATTGCCGCGATCGAGCGCGTTGCACCGCGCACTGCCGCGCCAGCCGGGCGGATGCGGCGATGCGCGGAGCTGGCCGGGCGCGGCGCGGTGGCACGACAGGCAGTCGTTCTCGCGATGACACGACGCGCAGCTCGCGATGTTGCGGCGCGCCTCGGCGGCGTGGCGATTGGGTCCCACGCCCGCGGTCGCCCACCCGGCCGGATGAAACGGTCCTCCCGCGTCGAATCCGGGCGTGATCCGCGGCGCGACGCCGGTACGCTCGTGACACCCAACGCAGAACGACTGCGCGCGGTGACATGCCGAACAGTCGGGCTTGCCGCGCCTGGCGTCCACGCCGTGCGTGAGCAGGTAGTTGCCTGGATGAAACTCGAACGGCTTGGCCACCCCCTGGTGACACGAGACACATTCGGACTGGTCGTGGCACGCGTGGCAGCTCGCACCGACCTGCGAGGCCTCCTGCGCGTGGCGCCGCTCGAAGTCGGGGCCATGGGCGTCGCCGAGCCCTGAATTGCGGGGCACCAGCTCGCCGTGCGGGAACTGCGTCTCGACGAGCCCGCCGCGTTTCTGGAGATGACAGTCGCCGCAGCGCTCGGGCCTCGCTCCATCGGGATGACAGCTCAGGCACGATGCCATCGTGGGCAGCTGCTCGGGCGTCGCGAGCTCGACGGTGGCCATGTCGCCGTGGCAGCGTGCGCACTCGATCGCGGCGTGGGCGGCGTGCGCGAACTTGAGCGGTGGCGGCGGCAAATACACGCGCTCGACGACGCGACCAGGCGTCCAGCCGGGGTGACAGCCACGGCAGGCGGCGACCGGGGCGCCCGTGACGATGCGGTCGGGCTGGCTGCGATCGATCGGATGACATCCGCGGCACGCCGCCTCGGTCGGGATCAGGTTGTCGACCGCTGATCGCGAGGTGGTCGCGGCAGGATGACACTGCACACACGTCGCGCCACGCGCGAGGTGCTGCTTGTGCGAGAACGTCAGGGGCAGCCGCTGCGACGGATACACCACCGGCGACCACGACGCCCCCGCATCGCTGCCCGTGCGATCCGGCGCGCCGATCACCAGCGTCTTGCCGAGCGCAACGACGAGCGTCATCAGGACGGTGAGCCGAGCGATCGTCATAGCTCCGGTGCAAACGCGAGGTCGAGAATTGCGAGCGCACGAGTCTGGAGCTCGTGGATCTCGTCGTGGTCGACCTCACCGACCACGTGCAGCGCGGCCGCATCGGCGAGCTGCCAGCTCATGGATGCGACGGCAGAGCTGGTGACGAACGCCGAGCGATCCTCGCGACGCACGCCGAGCACGATCATCCTGCCGCTGACCCAGAGGGTGCGCCGCGGTCGCCATCCGAGCTCGGCCGTACCGCCGAGCCTCCGCCCACCATAGCCGTCATCCCACAGTGCATCGAGCCGACCGCGCAGCCGGCTCGTCAGCGCGTGCTCGATCGCAGCGTCGACACCACCGGCGACCGACGAGCCACCTTCGGCATGAAGGTACCGCCGCAACCATCCGCTCGCCGTGGCTCGCACCGCGCCGGTATACGCATAGCCGAGCCGCAGATCGGCGGTGGGCTCGATCGAGAACACGTTGAAGATCGAGTCGCCGTCGAACGTCGGGAGAAAGTACTCCACGGACGGCTCGAGCTCGTGGTCTCCTCGGCGCAACCGGATGCCCGCATCTGCGCGATCGAACGCCGCGTGAAGCAGCGAGAACCTCGCGTTGGCATACGGCGACAGCTCCATGCCATCTGCGTGGACCACGCCGTGCACGCGCGCCGCAAGCCGGTGCGCGTTGAGCCCCGACGCCGGCGCTTGGCCGACGTCGTCGGGATACAGCTCCGCGCCGTCATCGATGCGTCCCACGGTTTCGGACCAGGTGCGGCGATAGCTCAGCTCCGCGCCGATCCGCCGGGTTCGCGCGGTCGCGATCGCGACCGTGATCGTCGGCTGGCGCATCTCGCGCTGCGGGCAGAATTCGTAATCGCTGGTCAGACGCGTGTTGCGAACCGCGCGGCCGCGATCGATCAGCTGCCAGGTGCCGGTGCCCGGCGTCGGGCCCGCGACATACTCCTGGCAGGCCGCCCCCGTCGTGCCGTCGAGCTCGAACGCCGACGCCGCCATCAGTGAGCTGGCGCGGACAGCAAGCCCCGCGCCGGCCGACACGGCGAGCGGCACCGGTAGCTCGTAACGGACCGTGGCCCCATCGACCCCCGAGCTTCCCCAGCCGTCATCGATCAACATCCGTCCCACTCGCGCGGTCAGCCGATCGCCGGCGAGCCCGGCGAGCTCCATGTAGCCGTACATCAGCTCGAGTCCCGCCATCGAGTCCTCGAGCTCCGGGATCACGTCGATCGCATCTCGCGTGGTCGCCGGTGACAACCGGATCCGCCCGTTGGTGTAGGTGCCGAAGTCGTGGTCGACGCGCAGATAGCTGTGCCACGAGATCGTCAGTCCCCGATCGGGCAGCCGCGACTCGCGCCTGGCTTCGGCGAGATTGCCGATGTCCGTGATGCGCAGCGCGAGCGTCTGGGTATATCGGCGGCGGCCGAGGAACAGATCCGGCCCGACGAGCCGATACGCGCGAAGCTGATAGGCCTGTCCGATCGTCCGCGATCGAAGCCAGAACTCGTACGCGTATGCAGGCGTGGGCTCGAGCACGACCACAGCGCACGCCGCGATCAGCACCGCGGCGACGCACACGCGTTGCATCGCCCTGCACGGTACCACGTCATCGCGCGACGGTGATTGTGTCCACCGCCAGCTGCGCCGCGATTCCGACCGCCGCGATTCCCCACGCTCCGCGATCGGTCGCCTCGAGGTCGCACGCCAGGATCTCCGCCTCGTCGCGGGTCAACCGGACGCCGCCGCTCGTGATGGCGAGCCGGACGGTTATCGCCGTCGCCGGGTCGAACGGCTCGACGGTGGAACCAGTGCACAACGGCTCGATCGCATCGCCGGCGATCCGGACCAACCGCGCTGGTAGTCCCGGAACCAGCTCGGCGAGCAGCGCGCGCCCGGACGCGGTCTGCTGCGCGATCAACCCCACCCCGCCGGCGTGGACACGCACCGTGGCGTTCACCGATCCAGCGACCATCCGCGGTCCGCCGACCAAGGCGCGCGCCAGCTCCGTGCTCGCCGTCAGCAGCCAGTCGGGGCCGCGGGTCACCGAGCCCGGCGCGGTCGCCGTCAACGTGGCCAGAGGATCCGAGCTTCGCGGCAACACCGTCACCGAGCCCGTCGCCGGCCCGACCAGCGAGGGTCGATAGAGCCATGCATCCGTCGATGGCGTCGTCCCGCCCAGCACGAGCACGCTGCCATCGCCGAGCCGGACCAGCTGCGGCGCATCGATCACCAGCGGCCCGGTTGCCGGCGCCGCGCGTTGCCACCTGTCGAGCGTCGGATCGTAGATCGCGAGATCACCGGCGAGCTCACCACCGATCGCCAGCACGCGGCCATCTTCGAGCGTGATCAGCCGGGCACCGCGGACGTCGGGCGCGCGCGCGATCGAGATCGCCGAGCTTGCGCCGGGCACGATCACCGATGCAGCGCCGTCTCCCGGATCGGTGTCGGCCGCGAACGCGGTCAGCACGCCGCCGCCGTCGAGCTCCGCGACCTGAACATGCGTACCCGGCACCGCCACCGCATCGTCCCCGAGGGCGAGCCGATCGGCTGCCGTCGGATCGAGCGGGCTCGGGGTACCACCCGCGGCCACGAACGTCCGCGAGCCGGTGGTCTCGATCCCGAGATCGATCATCGTTGCGCCGAGCCGGGCCGCCGCGAGATTCCCCCCGACCTCGAAGGTGCCGAGCTTGCGCAGGTCGTAGATCTTCGTGCTCCGGCGCATCACGCCACCGGCGCAGGCGCCGCCGATCACGCCAGAACAGCCACCGGAGACCAGAACGTGCTCTGCATCGATGGCGATCGCGCTATGAAACGCACGCGACTCGATCAGCACCGATTCGCCGAACGTGCGAGTCTGGGGATCGAACACCGTGATCACGGGCTGCGGTCCGCCGGTCACGACGACCCGGCCATCCGGCATCGTCGCGAGCGCGGTGCCCGCAAAGCCGTTCTGGCCGAGCACCTCGGGCACCTCGATCGGGCTGAACGACGCGGTCGCCGGATCGTAATACTCGGCGCTGGGCAGCCAGCCACCCGCGCCATCGGTGCCGCCGAGGACGAGCACGCCCGCTCCGGCACGCGCGACCAGTGGCGCGACGCGCGGTGTGGTGAGCGCGCCGGTCCGGCACGCCCCGCCGGGCGGCGTCATGAACACCGGAATCGCGACGCCATCGGCAAGGTCATGAAAGGCGAGCGGATACGACTTTCCGATCGCCCCCGCCGCGCCACCGCCGACCAAGAGCTCGACCCCGAGCTGCTCGGTGGTCTCCGGGAAATCATCGATCTGGACGCTCTCGTCGAGCGCCACCGCGCGCACCACCTCGCCGCTCGTCGAGTACGCGATGACCCGCAGCCCGGTTGCAATCACCGGAGCCATCGGACGGGCGCAATCGTCGGGATTGCTCCGCACCAGCTGGACCCGCGCTGCGGGCTCGCTACACGCCGCGACCGCGAGCAAGGCGGTCACAGCGCTCGGCGCGCGAGAAGCGGTCACGCACCACATGATACTCTTGCGGCGATGCCGGAGTTGCCGACGACGTTCGGCAAGTACTTCTTGACCGAGAAGCTCGCCACCGGGGGGATGGCCGAGATCTACCTCGCCAAGATCGTCGGTCCGGGTGGGTTCGAGAAGCAGCTGGTGATCAAGCAGATCCACCCCCAGCTCTCGGACCAGCGTCACTTCGTCGACCTGTTCGTCGCCGAAGCCAAGACGCTGGTGACGCTCGCCCACGGCAACATCGTTCCGGTCTACGAGCTCGGCGTCATCGACGACACCTACTTCATCGTGATGGAGTACATCGACGGTCCCACGCTCTACCGGCTGACCGAAACGCTGGCGCGTCGCGATGCGAGGATGGACCCGGCGGTCGCGGCGTGGATCGCGGCGCGCGTGCTCGAGGGGCTCGACTACGCGCATCGCAAGGGCGAAGGCGTGATTCACCGCGACCTGTCGCCCCGCAACGTGATGCTATCGCGCGATGGCGAGGTGAAGCTCGTCGATTTCGGAATCGCGGTGACGCTCGGCGCCGCGTCGGACGATGATCAGCTCCATTCCGCGCCCACAGGGTCGTTTCCGTACATGTCACCCGAGCAGGTGCGCAAGGAGCCGCTGACCGGCCAGAGCGATCTGTTCTCGGTCGGCGTGCTGCTGTGGGAGATGTTGACCGGCCAGCGGCTGTTCGCGCGAACCGAGGCCGATGCGACGCTCGCCGCGGTGGTCGACGGCGAGATCATGCCGCCATCGAGTCTGCGGTCGGAGATTCCGGCCAAGCTCGAGGCGCTGGTGATGCGCGCGCTCGAGCGCGACACGACCTCGCGCTGGCGCACGGCCGGCGACATGCTCGCCGAGCTCCAGCGCTTCCTCTACACGCTCGACCAGACGCCCGGTCCGCGCGACGTCGCAGCGCTGGTCGCGCGCTATTGCCCCGCCGAAACCCGGCGCTTACCGACCCACAGCGACGGCGTGGTGGGCGACACCGATCACGACATCACCGCGCGCCGCGATCGGTCCGGCCCGCTCGGGCCGCGTACCGCGGTCGTCCCGCGCGGCGCCAAGGGGCCCATGGGCAAGCGCCCTCCCCGCCAGCAGACGTTCGCGACCCACGTCGAGCTCAAAGGGCTGCTCGATCGCGCCACCCCGATGTTTCCGATCGCCGCGGTTCAGGACCAGGTTGCTCCGCCGTCGATCGGCGCGGCCAATGGCGGTGATCAGCGGACGCCGTCATGGCTGATCGTCGTCGCGCTCGGCGCGCTCGTCCTGGCGATCGCTGCGGTCGTGCTGTTTTTCCGAGGCCAACATGCGGTGCTCGCACCCGATGCGGATCGCGGTCCAGACGCAGGCGGAGATCGAGCGGTGACCGCACACGACGCGACGCCGGCCGTGGCGGCTCCTGATGCGGCCATGCCGCCAGCCGATGCGAACCACACCGGCGCCATCGATGGCGGGATCGTTGCCCCGGTTCGTGACGCGGCCGTGCGCGTCCGGCCCGCGACCGGCACCGCGACGCTGCGCATCGGTGCCAATCCATGGGGCGAGATCGTGATCGACGGCAAGCCGAGCATCGCCAACGGCGCGCCCCGCCGCACGCCGGCCGTGTTGACGATCCCCGCGGGACGTCACGTCATCGACATCGTGTTTCGCGGCGAGGATCCCCCACGGACGAAGACGTTCCCCATCGACGTGCGCGATGGCGAGACGAAGCAGCTGTCGGCTGATTTCACCGTGCCTTGACCCCGCGCGGCAGCCGGCGATGACCCGGGCTGTGGGCCCGCATTATTCACCACGCCGCCGGCTGCGACCGTCGCATTGCGAACACCTCGTGGCGTACGGCCGGTTCTCGCTCGGTCCGTACGGCGCGTACGAACCGTCGCTGCGGTTCCGGGCGTGCGCCTCGATCTGCCTCGCACTGCTCGGTCTCGCTCGACGTCGTGATGAATCATCCGGGCTAGCGCCACTGTGACCCATCCACACCCACGATCGGGGCCGGCTTCGACGCCGCCACGATCGCCCACGTGATCGCCGCACCGACGACCACGGCCGCACCGAGCCCGGTCCACAGCCAGGGGCTTCTGCACAGCTTGCACCCACTGCTTGCCGTGAGCGTGCCGCCGCGCTCGGACAGCACTGTCGGCGGATAGCGCAGCTCCGCCGCGAGCACGGCCTGCCACGCCGAACGCGCTGCCGCCGGCAGACCGCGGCGATCCGGGTATCCGATCTCCGCGATCGCGCTGCATCGCGCCGGACGATTTGCACAGCGCTGGACCAGCAACGCCGGGCTTCCGCGGCGCACGGTGTCGGCCACGATCACGATCTCGTCGAGATCCGCGAACCGGACCGCGGCATCGACCAGCGCCTGTGCGGTGGCTTCATCGACGCCCAGCTGCGCCCCCTCCGTCAATCGGATTGCATCGTGGGCGGGCACCAGCGACAGCTCGATCGTGGTGTCCCCGGTCACCTGGATGCCTCGCGTCCCCGGTTCGTGGAGGGGCGAACGGGCGACCACGACGTGCTGGCCGTGACCGAGCTCGAGGACCACGGGGGCGCGACCGACGTCCTTGCCATCGACCCGCAGGAGCGCGCCGGCGGGATCAGTCGCGATGCGAACGCGGTGCGATGCCACCCCTGCCGCGCGTGCCGCTGCGACGGCGTCGATGACATCGGGGGAGAACTCGGCGAGCGTGATCGGCCGCGCGTCGTCGAGGGCGATCGACAGCGCGAGCACCATCTGCGCTTCCGCGGTGCGCCCGAGATGATTGAGCACCGCACCGAGCCGAAGCGCCGCGTCGGCATACAGCTCGGCGCCACCGGGCAGTGCGAGCAAGTTCTCGGCCTCGGAACGCGCGCCGGCGAGCCGCGACGCCGCCAGCTCGACCGCAACGCGCAGGTACGCACGCCAGCCTTCGTCGATCTGCTCGCGCACGCGGCGGAACGCACGCATCGTGTCGATCGGAACCGCTCCAGCCGCCAGCGCACGGCGCGCCTCGCCGATCGCATCGTCGACGATGCGATCCGACCGACCGGCCATCGCCTCCGCCATCGCCGACGCCGCGCTCCGAGGATCATAGGTCCCCGCCGCGATCACGCCGATCCCATCGCTGCTCGCAATGCGAGGGACCGCCGCGCTGGGGATCGCGATGGCCAGCGCGCACGCGATCAAGCGCCTCATCCGCCACAGTATACTCGCCGGATGCCGTTCCCCTGGCTTTCCTGCACGCAACCGCGACGTGACGGTTCGGACCAACGCAGTCTCGCGGCGGTCGCCGAGCTGACCAGCCGCGCGGCCCTGCTCTATCGACTCGGATTCTCCGAGCCCGCGGCGACGCGCCGGCTGATCGCGCGGGTCGCATGGGAATACGATCCGAGCGCCGGATCGCATCGCCGTCCCGCGGCGCTGTCCGACCAGGCGATCGGAAAGATCGTTGCGGACGCGTTCGCCAAGGCAGGCCGCCGCACCAGGTGACGGCGTGTCGATCGTCAGGTGGTTCGCGGTCTGGCTCCTCGTGGCGTGCCAGTCCGGTAGCAGTGCGTCCGCGGAGCGTCCGGTGTCACGGGCACGTCAGCTCGCGCTTACCGAGCTGATCGGCGGCTGGGGCTGGGTGCTGCGAACGAGCGAGGCCGGCACCACGCGCGTCGAACGCGAGCAGTGGAGGTTCCTTCCTGATCCGGCGACGCACCGCATGGTCGGTCGCTACGTCCGCACGGTCGACGTGGTGTCCGATGATCGCCGTCCGTTTCGATGCAATCAACGGCCATGGTACCGCCAGCGTGCCGTGTTCGAGCTCGCCGCCGAGGCCACGGCTACGGGCTTCACGATTCACGAGACCGACTACCGCACGGAACCCGGGCCCTGCGATCGCGCGTTCCGCCATGCCGCGAGCTACACCGCCGAGCTCGACGGCACGCGGCTGCACCTGCGCTGGGATACCACCGACCGGGATACCGGGGAGCAGACCCTGTGGCGTACCGACGAGGCCCCTGACAGCCTGCCCGAGCTCCCATGGCTCGCATCGCCGCCGCTCGACGGTGCTTGGCGATGGGATGCGACCTCCTATGACGATGACGGCAACCTGCGCGACGAGAGCGAGTGGTGGCAGCTGACGCGCCGCAGCGATACCCAGCTCGACGCGACCTACCGGCGCCGGGTCACCGTGCGAAGCCCTGACGGATCACCGATCGTTTGCGCGAACGGGCCGTCGTGGAGCTTCGACGACGCCTATGTGCTCGAAGGTCAGCGCGAGGAAGAGCACTGGCACTTCCACGAGCGCGCTGTCGATCGCGGCGATCACCCGTGTCTGGCCGCAACGACGTCGCGCGCGCTCGACGAGGCCACCGCGGAACAGCTCGGCGATCACCTCGTGCTCGAGTGGCGCGGCAAGCGCAAGCAGATCCTCTACCGGCCCGACGCCGACGCCGGCGCCGGCGCCGGCGCCGGCGAGTAGACCTTCGCGACGTAGTCCTGGATCATCCGATCCGACGAGAACCGCCACTGCGACATCGCGATGCTCGCGCGCATGATCTCGATCCAGCGAGCACGGTCGCGGAACGCCGGGATCACCTCGTTCTCGAGCACGCGATAGAGCAGCTCGCGGTCGCGCTTGTCGACGCGCGCGTTGTCCTTCTCGCTGAACGGATCGTCTCTCGGATCCGGATCGCCGATCTTCCAGCCGGTGACGCCGTGCTCGCAGCCCTCGGGCCACCAGCCGTCGAGGATCGACAAGTTCGGCACGCCGTTCATGGCCGCCATCATCCCGGACGTACCTGACGCCTCGAGCGGCCGGCGCGGATTGTTGAGCCAGATATCCGCGCCGCGCGTCAGCAATGCGCCGATCGTCATCCCGTAGTCCTCGATGAACACGACCTGATTGCGAT
>JBFWXW010000108.1:0-17366 GCA_050187075.1 Kofleriaceae bacterium
GGGCGCTGCCTCGGCACGGGGGCGAAAAAGCCCCGTTCCGAGCGCGTCAGTTCGGCTTGGGATCCATCATCGAGCGGAACTTCTTCTCGCCCTTACCGAGCACGACCTTCGCGTAGTACTCGCCCGCCGGGACGCCCGACTTCTCGACCTCTTTCAGCTTCTCGTCGATGATCTGCTTGAACGAGGCCTTGTCGAGCGCCCCACCGATGTGCTGGCCGTTGATGAAGAACGTCGGGGTCGAGTTGACCTGGAACTTCTGCATCTCGGCCGCGTCCACCGCGAGCAGCTTCTTGCACTCATCGCTGCGCATGTCGGTCTTCAGGCGATCCACGTTGAGCCCGGCTTCGCCTGCGATCGCGAGCAAGTTCGCCTCCGCGAGCTTCGACGGGTCACGCGCCGAGGCGTAGGCCTTGAAGCCCTTCTCCCACAGCAGCTCCTTGAACGGCATGTACTTGCCCTGCTTGGCGGCCGCGCAGCTCGCGAGGTGCGCATCGGTGGCGACCTGCGGGTGAACGACGAGGTTCTTGTAAACCACGCGAACCTTGCCGCCGTACTCCTTCACCAGCTCCTCCATCGTGCCGCTGACGCGCTCGCAATAGGGGCACGCGAAGTCGAACGCCTTGACGATGGTGACCGGAGCGTTGGCCGGCCCATCGACCGCGCCGATCCGGACATCGTCGGCGACATCGACCGCGAACATCGCGTCGGGCGCGTGCTGCTGACGCTGCTGCGCCTGCTCTTGCGCCTTCTGCTGGCCGTACACCTTCTCGAGGAAGTCGATCGCCTCGCCGTGCTTGGCCTGGTAGTCCTCGAGGCGCTTGAGCCGCTCCTCGACGGTGCCACTGTGATCGGCCTGCACCGGGGTGGCTCCGGGTGCCTCGGCATTCTTGCCGTTCTCGGTAACCTTGGAGACCGGAGTCTTGCTGACGTCGTCGAGCTTGGAAGCAGCGTTCTCGCAGCCGACGACAGCTACGGACCCGACGAAGAGCGCAAGGATGGGGAGCGATCTCATGGTCCACGGTTCTTGCACGCCGTGGAGGCTCTGCCAAGGGATTCCACCGCGGTTGTGGCGACCGACCTCGCCCGCTAACCCGCGGTTGTTGTTCGCATCACGGTTGTCGCGATGGGGGAATTTGCCGGGCGGCGCGCCGGTTCAACGAGGTTCGGACGACAGCCCTACAACCCGCATCCGCAGCGTGACAACCGCATCACCTGATCGCCGTCGAAATTGGTCCAGTACACGTGGGTCGCATCGACGGCCACGCTCTGTGGCGAGCCCTGCATCTCGGCCACAACCTCCGGCGTGCCGCCTGATTTGGGCGCGCGCATGACCTTGCCGTCCAGGCTGGAGGTCCAGTACACGTACGCGCCGTCGAGGAAGATCCCCATGGCGCCATTCTGATCGAGCGCGATCGTCTCGATCGCGCCACCGACCCTGGGCTTGCGCATCACGGTGCCGTTGATCGCGGTGGTCCAGTAGATGTGCGTCGCGTCGCTCGCGAGGCCGTACGCACCGAGCTGACCATCGGCGAACTTCTCGACGAAGCCGCCGCCCGAGCGCAGCGATCGAGCAACGCAGCTGCCATTGGCGGTCGCGGTCCCCGAGTTCGTCCAGTAGACGTAATTACCTGCGACCACCATGCCGCGGACGTTCTCGGCCTGCGCGGCAAACTGTGTCGCGTTGCCGCCGATCTTGAGCCGCCACATCACCTGCGTGTTGGTGCCCCACAGCACGTGGAGTGCATCGAACGTCAGTGCGCTGGCGCCGTCTTGATCAGCGGCGATCACGCCGCCACCGGGTGCACCACCGAGCGAGCGCGAGACATTGCCGGTGGCCGCAACGCTGTCGGTCCAGTACAGAAATCCATCGTCGAGGGCGACGTCCGTCGGGTGATCTTCGTTAGCGATCAGCTCTTCGGCGCTCGCCAGGCTCTTCGCCCTCCGCACGACCGTGCCGGTCATGCCGCCGGAGTTGGTCCAGTAGAGGTAGTTGCTATCGACCACCACGTCGGTCGGGCCGTCACCGATCCCGACGACCTCCGGAACACACTGATCAGCGCAAACGCACACGCCGTTCGCGCACGTGTTGCCGGGCGAGCAATCGATCTCGGTCGATGGATAGCTGCACGTTCCGGCCGTGCACGCACCGTGGAACGTGCGAACCGTGTGCGCGTTGGCGCAGGTCGGCTCGGGAATGTCCTCGCAGATGCGAGGTGCGCTGGTACACCCCGAGGTCGCGCTGCAGCCACCTTCGAGGCAGCCATCCGCGGGCACACACGATGTTCCCGGCGACAGGTCTTTGCATGGATCGAGGTCGTACTGGCCGCACGTGCGGAGCGTGAGGTCGTCGAGTCCGGTGCACACCGCATCGGAGCACTCGTCGATACACGTCTCCTGGCACTCGCCGTTCGCGCAGCTGCCGGTCGGGCATGGCGCGATCGGCCCCCACTCGGTGCAGCCGTCGCCGTTGAGGTCAGCACAGGTCGCGAGCCCTCCCCCGAAACACGAAGCGGCGCCGTCGAGGCACTCGTCCTGACAGCTGGCGCGACAGCCGCCGTTGCTGCACGTCTCACCCTCGCCACACGGCTCGACCGGGAGCCAGTCACTGCATGCGTCGCTATCGTTGTTGCCGCACTGCTGCTCGCCCTGCGGCCCCGAGCATCGCATCTCGCCCGGAGCACACTCGTCGACGCATTCCGCGAGACAGGTGCCGAGCGAGCAGTACGGTGTATCGCCGCCACACGCGACCGGGTCGGTCCATTGGTTGCAGCTGTCGTCGCGCTGCTCGCAGATCGCGACACCATCTCCGACGCACATCGTCGCGCCCAGCTCGCACCATGCACCACATGGCACGCGCTCGAGCGTCACGCTCGTGGTCACCACTTCCTGGGTCACCGGCGTGACGATCACGTCGCCGTACGCCCAGGTATCTGCCGCTCGCATCCCCCACAGCTCGATGTGCACGGTGTTGTCGGCCCAGCCGTCGGGGACCAGGAGCCTGACGCGGTGAGCTGGAGCGATCGTCGTCGCCTGCATCGATGAAGCGATCCGCAGATCCGAGAGCTGCCAGGTGTCATCGTATGCAACCGACAGCTCGATCGCCGTCGGCGCTTCTCCGCACGCGAGCAGCACGCTGCTCAGCACGGCGAGCGCGCACCACGGCTTGAACGCGCGCGCGCAACTCGTCGGTAGATGCATGGACCCCGCGCGCTTCGTCGCCACCGCTACTGGCCCTCGCGCCAATCGACGCAGTTCGCGCCGCAGTCAGGTCCGCGCGTGGCGACGATGATCACCGCGCTGGTCGCGATCACCCCGGCGCCGATCACCGCCCAGATCGGCCAGCGCGTCCACATCGAGCGGTCCTCGGTCTTGTGGCCGAGGTCGGCGACACCCGTGATCGCAGGCTGAGCTCCGGCAGCGTTGGCCGCCGCGGCAGCCGGAGACGGCACTCCGGTGACCGGCGGTGCGATCGGCGGCAGTGGCTCGATCGGAGCAGGCAAGTCGGACAGCCGCTGCCGAGCGAGATCGGCGAGCTTGCCGCGCGGCTCCAGCTGCACGTACTTCTCGTAGTGGTCGCGCGCGACGGTGTCGTCGCCGGCGAGCCGCGAGCACTCGGCCATGTTGAACACGAAGCCGGCGCGGCCGCTGAGATCGAACGCGGCGGAGAACTCGGCCCGCGCCTCGGCGTATTTGCCGTTGCGATAGAGCCGCTGCCCTCGCTCGCCGTGGACCTTGGCCTTCGCGTCGAGGGCGGAGTCCGCGTGACTGGTCGCGACACCGGCGAGCATCAACATCATGGTGATCACGAACAACTTCATGGCGCGGAGCTCCGAGCGTGGCGTGCGATCGTCGGGGTGCCGAGCACCCGGGGAACCGCGAGGACCGTCATCGTGCGTCGTCCTTGAACGGGTCGACGATGACCGCGTCATCGCGGGGGGCGGGATCGATGGCCGCACCACCTGGCTTGGTGGCGCGGCGAGATTTCTTGGCGGGCCTGGCGGGGCGGGGTCGCGCGGCCGGGGCGGGCGATTCGCGAACCACCGCGGGTGACGCAGGTGGCGGGTCCGGTAGCGTCGTCGATGGGGGCGCGGTGGACGGTACGAGGGTCGTCGATGCAGGCGCGGTGGATGATGCCGGCGTCGTCGATGCAGGCGCGGTCGAGGATGGCCGCGTGGGCGACCCGGGTGGGGGCGACGGTCGGCTCGGGGCCGCTGTGCTGGGGGCCGGCGACGCGGGAGCCACGGTGCTGGGCGCCGGGGTGATCCCCGGCGCCGAGATCTTGGGTGATGACTCGCGCGCCATCCACAGCACACCGCCGGCGGCGACTGCGATCACCGCGGCGCTCATGACCAGCCATCGCCCGGCGCGACGGGGCTTGGGTGCGAGCTCTTCGCCGGTCGCACCGTCGGGTGCCGGGGTCTCGATGTTGGTGGCATCGACGGCGGGGGTGAGATCCCACGCCGCGACAGCGTCCGCGACCTCGCGCATCGAGCCGATCCGGTCACGCGGCTCACGCTCGATCATTCGATCGATGGTCGACGCGACCGAAGGAGGAACCGTGTACGCGATCGACCGGATCGCAGGCGCGGATCGCGTGGTCTTCGCGCCCATCACCAGCGAGATCTCACCGCAGAACGGCGGCGCACCGACGAGCATCTCGAACGCGGTCGCGCCGAGCGCGTAGATGTCTGCCGACGCGCCCACTGCCATTCCCATCGCTTGTTCGGGTGCGCAGTAATACGGCGTACCGAGCACCAGGCCGATGCTGGTCTGCGCCGCCGAACCGCTGGGAGCGAGCGCCTTCGCGATCCCGAAATCGAGGATCTTCACCAGCAGGCATCCGTTCGCATCGGTCGTGAGAAACAGGTTGTCGGGCTTGAGATCGCGATGAATGATCCCGGCATCGTGAACCGTGGCCATCGCGGTCGCGACCTGCGCGACGATCAACGCGGTGTCTTCGAGGCTGAGCCGATGCTCGCGTGCCAGCCGCTGCCCGAGCGTTTCTCCGTCGAGATACTCGATCACCGAGTACGGCTGACCGGTCTCGAGCATGCCGAAGTCGAAGTAGCGCGGGATGTGCGGGCTGCTGAGCTCACCCGATGCGCGCGCTTCCTGGATGAAGCGATCGGCCATCCCCGCCACCGCCGCGATCTCGGGATGGAGAACCTTGATCGCGACCTGAGCTCCGATCACCGGATGTTTTCCCAGGTAGACCGAGCTCGAGCCACCCTTGCCGAGGAGCCGGATCACATCGTAGCTGCCGATCCGCTGTGCACCGGGATCGAGCGACGCGGCGACCCGACCCGAACCCGCCGCGACCGCCGCCATCCAGATCTCGAGCTCGTGGGTCTGGGGGCGATCGCGCGGATCGGGCTCGAGACAGCGCATCACCAGATCTTCGAGCTCGGCGGGCAACCGCGCGGGTGTCGCCGAGCTACCCGGTGCGCTGGCAGTCAGCATCTCGTACGCGATGCAGCCAAACCCGTAGACATCGTCCGCGGGATCGCGCTCGCCGCGGTCCGAGCCGTCCGAGCCCGCCGAGCCGTCCGAGCCCGCCGAGCCCGCCGGGCCCGCCGGGCTTGCCGACCGCGACAGACCAAAGTCCGCGAGCTTCACGAAATCGCCGCGACCGAGCAGCACGTTGCGCGCGGTCACGTTGCCGTGCACGACCTCCGCTGCATGCGCAGCGGCGAGCGCGCGGCCGATCTGCACGAGGATCGGGATCACGCGCGAGGCCGGCATCGGTGCCGACGCGCGGATCACGTCGATCAGCGGCACGCACGTGATGCGCTCCATCACGAGGTACGCGAGGTTCGCCGCGTCGTCGCGACCGAAGTCGAGGATCGACACGATGTTCTCGTGACTCAGCTGGCTCGCGGTGCGCGCCTCGCGAAGAAATCGCAGCGCGACCGCGGAACCACCGAGGCCGCCACGCAGAACCTTGATCGCGACCGGCTTGCCGAGCACGAGGTGCTGCGCGCCAAACACGAACCCGAAGCTGCCCGCGCCGATCAACTCACCGACGACGTAGCGTCCGCCGATCACGAACGAGGTGCCACCGATCAGCGCACCATCCAGCGGACAGAACGGAGCGTCGCTAACAACACCACACGCCGAGCACGCAAGCTCCTGCCTCTCCGACGCCGCCAACGTGTGTACCGACGAGTCCATGATTCAGCGAGCGCCGTTCGTAGCGCTGCTGCAGTCTGATTCAGTTGCTGCGTTTCTTACATCACCTGGCCGAAATTTTCGGCGTGTCCGTCACATGTAACGCCAGCGCATGCGACCGTGCGCGCGCAGGTGTACGGACGGCGTGCCGCCTTACGTCTGGCCCAAACCAGCGTCATCAGATCAAGCGAAATCTACGCGAACGCGACCTGAGTCGTCTCGAGCGCTTCATAGAACCGCACCCACCGGCGTTGCTCCTGGCTGTATCATTTCAGCGATGAGCGCCGGAGTGGCAGATGATGTCGAGGCCCTGTGCGCCAAATGCGGAGACGTCTGGCACGTCGTCGTCGCGATGGAGGGGCCCAAGATTGCCAAAGTGCAGTGCAAGCAGTGTGGTGGCTATCATCGCTACAAGTCGCCGCACGGGGCGCCTGCGCAGGCCAAGCTGCCGGCGACTCACCGTCCGCCGCGCGAGACCAAGACTCCCGTCGAGCGGTTCGAAAAGTCCTCGGTGGAGGCGGACCTGAGCAAGCCGGTGCGCACCTATCGCGCGAGCGAAAGGTTTGAGGTCTCCGAGCGCATCCAGCATCCGACGTTTGGCCAGGGCATCGTCGAGCTCACCGAATCGGGAAAGATCACCGTGTTCTTCGCGACCGGGCGGCGCGTGCTCGTCCAGGCGAAGGAAGCCGCGTCTGGCGGGCTCAGCCGGCCCAAGCCGTTCGATCATTCGAATCCTCCCGCGGGCGGTAAGCCCGTGAACGAGAACTGAGTCGAGGTTGCGCGGGTCGCGACCCCCGACGGGTGCCCGACGCCGTGCACGAGCACTTCCTTGATTTACGGCCTGGCAGCTGCCGTGACCGCCGCCTCGACGGCCCTCGCAAATCGCGCACGCGTCGCGTCGGGGAACGTGGTCGTGTACGGCAGGTGAATGAAGCCCGCGCGCTTGCCGGTCGCCAGTGACCGGCCGACGGCCTCGTAGAACACGTTGTTGCAGACGTAGCGGCCGGGATCGATGCTGCGCACCGGCGCTTCGCCGACGCCGCGGAGCGCGGTCTCGATCGCGTCCAGGTCGAGCAGCGTGCTGCGCTCGGCAGATCCGCCCTCCGTGATCTTGTCGGCGAGCGAGATCACCCCGCGATTATCGGGAACGCCGCCTGCCACTTCGCTGGTGTCCTTGAGGTTGTACGCAGTCTGCTCGAGCTTGAGCTGCCAGTTGCCCTGGCCAAAGCTCACGATCACGTCGGGCTGGCAGCGATCGATCGCCGACACCACCTCGGCCGCAGCCGCATTGAACTCGACGGGAAGCACCAGCCGCATCACCTGAGCGCCGATGACGCGCGTCGGATCCATCGCACTGACCGCGACGCCGGAGACGTTGTCGTGCCGGCCGTTGGCTGGAAATGGCTGGAACCCGGTGACCAGCACCTTGCGCGCACCGCTGCCCTCATAGAGGCACGCGGGTTCGGTTCGACGGATCTGCACGCGCGCGGCGAGCGTATTCGACAGCGCGCGCAGCTCGACCACATCGGGGCGATCCGGCAACAGCATCCCGATGGGGACGTGCACGATCCGGCGAAAGCTGGTGAGCTCCTGGCGCGCGATGTTCGAGGCGAGCAGTGCGTCGAGCGTCGAGCTGATGTCGACACCGTCGGCCTGGAGCAGCAACGGCTTGCCTGGCGCGAGCTCGATCGATAGCTCCTGATCATCGGTGTACACGCCCGATCCCGGCGCCATCACGATGCCGAACACCTTCGGGAACACCTCGAAGTATTCGACCTCGACGCTCGCACTCGCGATCAGCTCGAGCCGCACCTGCAGTGGTTGAGGGTGCTCGCGATTGGAGATCTCGACCGACAGGTGTTGCCAGTGGCCGCGCAGGGCGGCTGCATCGAGCGACACCGAGCGCACCGCCTGACCGGCCTTGAGCACCGTGAGCCGGACCAGCTCGCCGGCGACGAGGTCCGAGCTCGCGCGCAAGCGGGCATTCACCACCAGCGTGTTGTTCTGGTCGCTGCCCTCGAGCTCGCCCTCGCACATCACGCCCAGCGTGCCAGCGACCGTGGTCGACGAGCAGATCTCGGCCGCGTCGGTGACCCGCGAGTTCAGCGGATGGCCGGACTCGTCGTACTTGCCGTCCCCCACGAAATCGTCGAACAGCCCGGAGTCTTCGCCATCGGGGAGATCGGGCACGTCGCCGGAGCAAGCACCGAGCATCAGGCTCGCGGTGACAGCCAAGGTTCGGAATCGCACGACGGTGTACAAGCAGCAATTCGAGGGCCATCACGAACCTATGCGATGTCGCGGACCTCGCCGTGGCAACTCGACCAGCCATGGCTGCGGCAACTTGCCAAGCGCGGGTCACGGCGACGCCGCGGCTCCACGAACCAGCGCTGCGACTGGCGATGCGCGTCTCCAACGCGACCACCGCGAGCAGCCGCGAGGCCCGCGCCGTGATCCACGATCCCAGTGTCTGGACGACGCTGCGATCCGAGCGCATGTGCATCGGAATGCGTCGGCCAACCGCACGGCTTGATGCCCGGTCCTCGGCCCGCGACAAGAAGCGCGCCCAACGGGCTGTTGTCAGCACGCCCGGGCCCGACTAGGGTGCGCGCGTGTCCAGACGGCTCGGTTGGCTAGGTCCGGCAATCGTCGCGGTCGGGGCTGCGATCGCGGCCGTCGGCGTCTGGTACGCGGTGTCCGCTCGGCCGACGCCCGGCGACGTGATCGATACGATCACGCTCGATCCGCATCGCTCCGTGGTGATCCGCGCCGAGCAAGGCGGCCCGCGCTCGTTCGTCGAGCTGATCACCGACGGTTCGATGACGTGGCAGGCGTTGATCCCGGCGTACGCGGGAGCGGCGAACAAGCGCGGCGTTGCGTGGAACGAGTTCGCGCTGTCGATCCGCGTGATCCGCGGCGACCGCGCCGAGGTGTTTGCACTCTCGTTCCGAGACTCCACCAAGCTGGGCGGGGTGATCCTGGCAAGCGGCCGCGGTCCGATCGATCGCACGGCCACGGGGCCGCTGACCCTCACCGACCACGTGCGGTCCTACGAGCTGGTCGCGGGCACGGGTTGGCACGTGCTGGTGGCAGTCGACCTGCAGTCCGGGAAGCGCGCGTGGGACATCGACATCGACCTCGGCGCCGACCCGGTCGACGATGCCGTGCTCGAGGGCGACACGATCTGGGTAACGCAATCCGGAACGCGGCGCGGCTGGAATACCCGTACGGGGCAGCCAACGATTACCAACCAGCTGTAATCCGCCGACTTTCACCACGGACCGAGGGTCACGGATCCGAGGTTCGACCGGTATACTGTGGCCGATGCCTGCGGAGCGACCGCTTCCTCTAACGCCCGAGGCGTCGGGACTGCACCGGCTGGAGCTGGTTCCCGACGCGCCGATCGAGCGCGAGCGCACATCCGCGCGCGTCCTCGAGCGAGCTCACGAGCCGGCGGGGCGCACGCCCGGCGCACCCGGTCTGGGTGACGTGGTGCCGACGGACCTCGGAGCGCCGGAGCTCTATCTCAACCGCGAGCTCACGTATCTCAACTTTTGCTGGCGGGTCATGCACGAGGCCGAGGACGAGCGGATCCCGCTGCTCGAGCGCATGCGGTTCATCGCGATCGTCGCCTCGAACATCGACGAATTCTTTCAGAAGCGGATCGGCGGCCTCAAGCAGCAGGTCGGCGCTCAGCTCCACGCGGTCACCCCCGATGGACGCACGCCGCAGCAGCAGATCGCCGAGTGCCTCGAGCTGATCACCGCCGCCGAGACTCGCAAGGCGCAGATCCTCGAGAAGATTTGCAGCGAGCTCCGCGCGGTCGGCGTCTGGCTCGCACCGTACAAGGAGCTCGACGCCCAGCAGCAGGCGTGGGTTCGCGAGTACTACCTGCGCAACATCTTTCCGCTGGTCACGCCGCAGGCGATGGATCCCGCGCACCCATTCCCGTTCGTGTCGAACCTGTCGCTGAACCTGCTGGTCTCGCTGCGCTACGAGAACGATAGCGAGTCGCTGCTCGCACGCGTCAAGGTTCCGGCCAGTGGTGGCACGTCGCGGTTCGTGCGGATCGGCACGTCGCGGACCTTCGTCGATCTGGCCGATGTGATGGCGAACAACCTCGACCTGCTGTTCCCCGGCATGGAGATCGAGGCGTGCTCGCGGTTCCGGGTCACCCGCAATGCGATCACCGAGCGCGACGAGGAAGAGGCCGAAGATCTGCTCGAGATGATCGAGATCGAGCTGCGCGAGCGCAAGTTCGCCCCGGTCGTCCGGCTCCAGGTCGATCGCAACATGCAGCCGATGCTGCGCGGCCGGCTCGCCGCCGAGCTCGGACTGGACGAGCACGCCGATGTGTTCGAGGCCGTTGGCATGCTCGGCCAGCGCGACCTGATGGAGCTCGCCACCCTCGATATCCCCGAGCTCCGCGACGTCCCGCACGCGCCGGTGCCCCCCATCGATCTGCTCAGCGACGGCAGCATCTTTCACGCGATCCGCGACGCGAAGCACCTGATGGTGCAGCACCCCTACGAGTCGTTCCAGCAATCGGTCGAGCGGTTCCTGCGTGAAGCCTCCGACGATCCGAAAGTCCGCGCGATCAAGATGACCCTGTACCGGACGTCGAAGGACTCCGAGGTCATCAAGCACCTCGTGCGCGCCGCGAAGAACGGCAAGCAGGTCGCGGTGGTGCTCGAGCTCAAGGCGCGGTTCGACGAAGAAGCCAACATCAAGTGGGCCAACCGGATGGAGCGCGCCGGCATCCACGTCACCTATGGCGTCGTGGGCCTCAAGACCCACACCAAGATCACGCTCGTCATCCGCAACGACTTCGACGGGCTGCGCCGTTACGCGCACATGTCGACGGGCAATTATCACGCGGGCACCGCTCGTCAATACACCGACCTCGCCGTGTTCACCTGCGACGATGCGATCGGCCGCGATCTCACCGAGCTGTTCAACTATCTGACCACCGGCTACAAGCCACGGCGCAAGTACCAGAAGCTGCTCGTCGCGCCCAAGCAGCTCAAGCAGGCGCTACTCGACAAGATCGAGCGAGAGATCGCGATCCAGGGCTCGGGCGGCCGCGGCCACATCCAGTGGAAGCTCAACGCGCTCGAGGACGTCGACATCGTGCGCGCGCTGTATCGCGCCTCGCAGCGCGGGGTGACGATCGATCTGATCGTTCGCGACTCGTGCCGGCTGCGCCCCGGCGTCCCAGGTGTCTCGAGCACGATCAAGGTGGTCAGCGTGATCGGCCGGTTCCTCGAGCACGGCCGGATCTACTACTTCGGCAACAACGGCCGCCCCGAGTTCTACCTGGGCTCCGCCGATGCGATGCAGCGCAACCTCGAGAAGCGCGTCGAGGTGCTGTGGCCGATCGAGGAGCCGAAGCTCCAGGCCGAGCTGCGCAACGTGCTCGACACCCAGCTGTCCGATCAGCGCGGCGCGTGGGACATGCAGCCCGACGGCAGCTACGTCCGGCGCACCGGCATGGCCGCCAAGCACAGCCAGCAGCAGATGATCGAGCGCACCGAGCGGCGGCTCAAGGAAGCCACGCGGCTGCGGCGGCGCAAGGTTCAATCGACGACCACCAAGCGCAAGCGCTGACACTCACCGGGCTTGCCAAGGGTCTCGCGACTCCGACGCAGGAGATGCGTCCGACGCACATGGGAGCTGACGCCACCATCTACCGCTGGATCGATCAAGATGTGCGCGCAGAGCACGTGAAGACGATGCTTGTTGCACTCGCTCCGAAATCCGCGCCAGAGCTGCTCGGGATCGCCGCCGCTGATCGCGCACCTATCTCGTGAGCTCGCCACAACTGTTTGCTTTGTGGCCTTCGTGAGCTCGTCGAACTCGAGCGACGACTGGGACTGATTGCGAGCGGCTCCATCACAACATCTTGGCGAGATAGATCGCGGTCTCGCCGGGCATGTACTGGCCGTAATACAGCCGATCGACGCCACACAGCGAGTAACCGAGGCGGTTGTATGCGGTGACCCCGGGGACATTGACGTTGCTGGTCTCGAGCCAGACATGGGTCGCCCCGAGCTCGCGACCGTGGCTTTCGACGCGCTCGAGCAAGGCACGGCCGACTCCACGGCGGCGCCACGTGGGCGCGATGTACAGAAACCACAGGATCAACCGGCCATGCCACGGCTCGTACTCGACGGTGGCGAATCCTCGCACGCCATCATCGTCGGCGACCCAGCCGGCGTCCCAGCGGGCCCACGTGGCGAACACCTCCGCGATCGAGTAGCGCTTGGTGATCGGTTGGGCGAGCGTTCGCTCGACCAGATCGATGCGGCGATCGCTGATTTCCAGATCGAACACCGACGTCGTCTGAAACGACGTGTCGATGGCCTCTACAGCACGCCGATCGTTGACCCGATGGAGCTCGCGGATCGTGACCGCCATTGGCCCGGTACCGTGGCACGACCCGCGCCGCGTGTCATGGCGGGGCCGCCAGCGTTGCGATCTCGCTCTCCATCAGCCGGCGGTTGTAGATCCGAACCTCGTCGATCCGCCCGTTGAAGAAGTACGTCGGATCGGGGGAGCCATTGTTCTCGTCGCCGCCGATGATCAGATCTCCACCATCAAACGCGATCGATCGTGCGGCCGAGAGCTCGTTCGTGCCGTTGACGTACTGCCGCAGGGTGGTGCCATCCCAGGTCAGCGCGACGTGGGTCCAGGTATCGAGCGGAGCAACGACGCCGGTGGAATCGACCTGCTTGTCGCCAGCGGCATTCGCGGACGTGGCGCCGACATCGAGCGAGCCAGTCAGCTCGACCTGCCAGCTGTTCAAGTTGGTGGCCGGTTGCATGAACATCTTCGAGACCGGCGTCGAGCTCGTCGCGCGCGACGGGTAGATCCACAGCGCCACGCTGAAGCCGCCGGTGGTCTGGAATGCACTGGTCTCGGACACGCGAAGCACCACGGTCTCGTCGAACGACAGCGCACCATTGATCCTGCCCGCGATCGCGGTCGGGCACGCGGCTTCGCAGTCGGCGAGATGAGAACCCACGGCGGACATCGAGCCCTGGGCAGTGATCGAATCGAGCGGAAAGTACGCGATCAGACCATCGTTCAGCGTCGAACCAGGCGCATCGGGCGACATCCCACTGCTGGAGTCTTCAGGGCCGGCATCGGTGGCGAGCTGGCCCCCGGGCACACCGCCCCCGGGATCGAAGCCCAGGCGCCCGCAGGCACCGACGAGCCACACGATCCCGACCACACATCGCACACTCCGGCGCACGGCTCGAGCCAGGGTATCACGCGCTGCCGGGGCCTCCGCCCGGCATTTCTCGCCGCCCGGCGCCGTCAGGGTGCAAGTCGTGCCGAGCACTAGCCAGCTGGTGAGTAGGACAGCCGACCGCTCTCACATTACAGTGCGTGCATGTCCAGCTCCGCAATCACTGCATCGCCGTTCGCAGCGGCCTACGGCGGTGGCGGCGGTGGCGGTGGTGGCGGTGGCGGCGGTGCCGGTGGTGGCGGTGGTGGTGGCTCGGGCGGCAAGGCCGGCACCAGCGGGAATCCGCACAAGAGCGGCCAAGCTCCGCCTCCGCCGGACCAGATCCCGTGGCGCAACTACCTCGGGGTGTTCCGGTTCAGCAAGCGCGCGATCGAGCTGGTGTGGTCGACCAACCGTGCGCTCACGATCGGTCTCGCGCTGGGGAGCCTGATCGCGGGTCTGTTGCCGAGCGCGATCGCGTGGGTCGGCAAGCACCTGATCAACGCGATCATCGCGGCCGCCGCGGCGCACGGCACCGCGATCGCGAGCACGAGTCGCGAGGAAGCGATCAAGTGGGTCGTGGTGGAGCTCGGCCTGGTCGTCGCGCTCGCGATCACGACGCGCACGCTCGGGATGATGCGCAGCCTGTTGCGCCAGCAACTGGGTCAGTGCATCAACGTCGTGATCCTCGAGAAGGCGCTGACGCTGGAGTTGACACAGTTCGAAGACTCCGAGCTCTACGACAAGATGACGCGCGCCCGCCGGGAGGCATCGTCACGCCCGCTGTCGCTGGTGTCGCAGACCTTCGAGCTCGGTCAGAGCCTGGTCACGCTGGTGGGTCTGGGCGTGCTGCTCGCCGCGTTCTCGCCGTTTGCGCTCGCGATCTTGATCGCCGCAGCGATCCCGCCGTTCGTCGCGGAGCTCAAGTTCTCCGGCGATGCGTTCCGGCTTTCGCGCTGGCGCACGCCGGAGACCCGCGAGCAGCTCTACGTCGAGACCGTGCTCGCGCGCGAGGACCACGCCAAGGAAGTGAAGCTGTTCGGGCTCGGGCCGCGATTTCTCAGCCGCTACAAGGCGATCTTCGATCGGTTGTACGCCGGCGACCGAGCCATCACGATCCGCCGGGCGTTCTGGGCGATCGTGCTCGGTACGTTCGGACAGATCGCGTTCTACGGGATGTATCTTTGGATCGCGTTGTCGACGATCGAAGGTGCGATCTCGATCGGCGCGATGACGATGTACGTGGTCGTGTTCAAGCAAGCCCAGTCCGCGATGTCGAGTGCGCTCGGCGATGTCGGCGGGATGTACGAGGACAACCTGTACCTGTCGAACCTCTACGAGTTCCTCGACACACCGACGATGACTCCCGGTGGTACCGAGACCTCGGGCCCCAAGCCCGGGGACGGCGTGCGATTCGAGAAAGTGTCGTTCCGCTACCCTGGCTCACAGGAGTACGCGATCGAACGCATCGATCTGCATATTCCTCCCGGCAGCAAGCTCGCGATCGTCGGCGAGAACGGCTCCGGCAAGACCACGCTGATCAAGCTGCTCACGAGGATGTACGAGCCCACGGAGGGGCGAGTGACGCTCGATGGCCGCGATCTGCGCGAGTGGTCACCGACCGCACTGCATCGCCGGATCGGCGTCATCTTCCAGGACTTCGTGCGCTACCAGCTGACCGTGGGCGAGAACATCGGCGCGGGCGACGATCGCGCGTATGAGGATCGCAATCGCTGGTCGGACGCCGCGGAGCGCGGCCTCGCGAGCCCGGTGATCGATCAGCTCCCCGATCGCTATGACACGCAGCTCGGCAAGTGGTTCAGAAATGGCCGCGAGCTGTCGCTCGGCCAGTGGCAGAAGGTCGCGCTCGCTCGCTCGTTCATGCGGCGCGAAGCCGACATCTTGGTGCTCGACGAGCCGACGGCCTCGATGGACGCCGAAGCCGAGGTGAAGATCTTCGAGCGGTTCCGCGAGCTGACCGACGACAAGATCGCGATCGTGATCTCGCACCGATTCTCGACGGTTCGCATGGCCGATCAGATCATCGTGCTCGACCGCGGCTCGATCATCGAGCGCGGCTCGCACGAGAGCTTGGTGGCCGACGGCGGCCGCTACGCGAAGCTGTTCAACCTGCAGGCGCAGGGCTACCGGTAGCACCTGCGCCACGGCTGAGCGCCGCTACAAGCAGTCGAGGCCGCTGCACGGGGCCGCCGCAGGTTTGGCGCGCCTGGATCTTTTGACCTTCTTGGCCGGCTTCTTCGTTGGACGCTTCTTGGTCGCCTTGGTTCGCTTGGTCGCAGGCGGTTCGTCCTGGGGATCGGCGGCGGTGGGATCCGCGGCGGGCGTAGCGGTAGGCTGAGCCGGTGGTGCTGGCGGCTCGGGCGTTGCGACGGCGGGCGTCGGTGCGGGCTCGGGGACTGCTGCGGGCGTCAGCTCGGGCGTTGGAGCGGGCTGTGCCATCGGTTCGGGCGCCGGCGGTTCGGGCGCCGGCGGCTCGGGCGTGGGCTCCGGAGCTGGTGCCGCCGGGGCTGGCGCGATCGCAGGGGCTTTCACCGTCGAACCTTTGGACGATCCCGACGAGCTCATGATGATGCCGACGACCGCTGCGGCGGCGCAGATCGCGCTCGCGATCGCGACCGGTACAAGCCACCGACGCCGGAGGACAGGCGTCGCGCGCTGGGTGGCCGAAACGGCGCCGGCGTGCGCGCGTACGGAGGCCTCCATCTCGGCGTTCCACGGCGCGCCACGTGCCTGGCCGGGTTCCACGGCTGGCGCCGGCACAACCGGCTTGAGCGGATGAAACCCTCGCTCCGTCGCGCGTTGCACCGGCTCACCCGCGGGCTGCGCCGGCGAAGGTGCGCCGATCGCGCCGGCCGCGACGGGTCGCTCGATGGGCGCCATGTCGACCAAGGTGTCGCGCTCGAGCCCGGCGATCAGCTCGTCGCTGAGCTCGACGTTGGGCACCGGCGCGGCGACCACCGGCGGCAACACTTCGAGCGGTGCTGGCGGTTGCCCGACGATGTTCGGAGCATCGGCCGATGGCGGCGCATCGGGCAACCGCGGTGCCAGCATTCCGATCATCGTGGTCTTGCCACGGGTTGCCTGCGAGCTCGGCGCTGAGCGATCGTGAGCCGGTTGCTCGATCGCGGTGATCGATCCGCTCGGCCGGTCAGCTCCGCTCTGCGATTCAACGGGTAAACCCGTCTCATCCGATGTATCGAACGATCCGATCGGCCCACGCGCGAATGCCGGCACTGCGTCCGGGCGCAGCGAGACCGTCGGAACCTCTTCGCTGATCCGATCGTTGCGTGGCCGCGCACGCGCGCTGCCGCCGTCTGAGGCTCCGATCGTGGGCGCCATCGGAACCATGCCGTCGGTCTGCCGCTCACGCGCGTTCGACGACGGTCGCGTCACCGATGGGATCGCATCACTCGGACGTGATTGACCGTTCGTCGGTGGTCTGGTCACTGCGGTCATCGAATCACTCGTGCGCTGGCTGGCCCCGGTCGACGGGCGCGTCACCGACGGAATCGCATCGCTGCGACGGTCGCGCCCCCCGGTCGCAGGTCGCGTCTGCCCCGCGATCGGCGCGCTCTTGCGATCGCGAATCTCTGACGGCCGCGCCTGCGCCGCGATCGGTTCACTCTTATGACGCTCGCGAGTCTCCGACGGCCGCGCCTGCGCCGCGATCGGCGCGCTCTT
Organism: Kofleriaceae bacterium; assembly: GCA_050187075.1. Lineage (GTDB taxonomy): Bacteria > Myxococcota_A > Polyangia > Haliangiales > Haliangiaceae > JABFXX01. The sequence goes on from JBFWXW010000108.1 coordinate 17,102, forward strand.
GCGATCGCGAGTCTCTGACGGCCGCGCCTGCGCCGCGATCGGTTCACTCTGGTGACGTTCGCGAGTCTCCGGCGGCCGCGCCTGTGCCGCGATCGGTTCACTCTGGTGACGCTCGCGAGTCTCCGACGGCCGCGCCTGTGCCGCGATCGGCGCGCTCTTATGACGCTCGCCAGTCTCCGACGGTCGCGCCTGCGCCGCGATCGGCGCGCTCTTGCGATCGCGAGTCTCTGCAGGTCGCGCCTGCGCCGCGATCGGTTCACTCTGG